>JAVBMN010000053.1:0-57948 GCA_031552405.1 Bacteroidaceae bacterium
GACCTAAAAAGAAGTACATCGCTATGGCTAAAGCAGAGCGGACTGTTCCCTTATTTCTCCGGGTGGGGTGAAGGTTATGCGGCTTTGACATATTCGCATCGGGAGAAAGATGGGATTATAAACTATATCAAGAACCAGGAAATTCACCACAAAACAATCTCCTTCCGAGAAGAACTTGTGGCTCTGATGATGGAGCAGGGTGTTGATCTTGATCTTCGCTTTTTTGGGTAACCTCGGTTTATCCCTTTCAGGGAAGGGAGGAGAGGTAGAGGTTGTTATCCGGAGGTTACGCTGCGCTAACCCCCGGTTACCAAAATTCATCCCTTCCAGGGATGGGGCTTTTCCGAACTATTGAGGACTACCATCCACCGGAAAAATCCGCCGATCCTAAAAAACGATATGTTTACAATACAACAAATACAAGCTATACACTCCAAGGTAAGGAGTGGCGCTGATTTTCCTGCATATATACAAGAATTGATTGGGATAGGAGTAACAAGCTACAACCATTTGGATAACGGGCGGACTGTATATTATGGAAGGAACGGAAATACATTGGTAACAGAGGCTATTCCCGGTTAACAAGTCCGCACTCCTTGGATTGTTATAAAAAGCTGAAACTGGTCACATCAAAGAGGCCACGATCGGTAAGGCGCAGTTCGGGGATCACAGGAAGGCACAGGAATGAAAGAGTCATAAGGGGTGAAGAAAGGCTTGTGCCAATCCGGGCAATTAACTGTTCTACAGCGTGGTAGTCTTTTGTAAATGCCTCTCCAGTCTTTGTGGACATAATGCCACCAACGGGTAGCGCGGCAAATGCCATTTTTTCACCGTTCCTGGCAGCGATACCGCCTTTGTGGCGGATCAGGAGATTGATCACTGAGGCAAGATATTCGTCGGACGTTCCCACTGCCACAATATTGTGCGAATCATGGGCCACACTGCTGGCTATTGCACCCTCACGGAGCCCCATGCCGCGGACAAAGCTGACTGCCGGACACGATTTAGCCGCATAGCGATTCAATACCACTACCTTACAAACATCCTGGGCAGCAAAAGAGGAAGGAATATATATAGCGCTTTCTTTGCGTGTCACAATCGATCCGTCAGCGACTCCGATCACCGGTATCTGTACACCTTCTTCATAACGCAGGCCAAGCTGGGAGGGGGTTATCTCATCTGCCTCAAAGCTGTTAATAATCCTGGGCGAAGCTTCTTTCCACTTACCGGTATTCACTCGCGCGCCGTTACTCCACACTTCCTCCACATGAAGATCTGTGAGATTATCCACCACAATGAAGTCGGCACAATCTCCAAGCCTCAACAAGCCTACCGGCAGGTTGTAATGCTCCACCGGGTTCAGCGAGGCGGCGCGTAACACATTGAAAAGATCATAACCGGCGCTGAGTGCCTGCCTTACCATGCCATCAATGTGACTGTCGAGAAGATTCACAGCCTTCCAGTCGTCCCTGCTGAACATGACCCGATCAGGACAGGCAGCCAACAGAGGCATAAGAGCCGCAAAGTCTTTTGCAGAGCTTCCTTCGCGGATTTGTATCTTCATGCCTTTTCGAATTTTCTCTTCCGCTTCACTCAAGGTACAAGCTTCATGGTCGGTGCTGATTCCCGCAGCAATGTATTTCTCAAGCCACTCGCCGGAGAGCATGGGAGCATGCCCATCCACCGGCTTTCCGCAACGCAATGTGGCCTGAATCTTTCCCATTACTTCAGGATCCTCATGAAGCACGCCCGGATAGTTCATCATCTCACCCAATGCCACAAACTCAGTACGGGCAATCAAACTTTCCACCTCCTTCACGCCGAGGCGGGCACCGGCATTCTCAAAAGGAGTAGCGGGCACACACGAGGGTACGGTATAGAAGATCTTGAGCGGCGCATCCCTGCCCTCCTCTATCATGTATTCAATCCCCTCAATGCCACAAACGTTGGCTATTTCATGCGGGTCGGCCACTACGGCCACTGTGCCGTGAGCAGCTGCCAGACTGGCAAAATGCGACGGGGTAAGCATGGAACTCTCAATATGCACATGAGAATCCACAAAGCCGGGAAGAATATACACCTCCTCCGGCGTATCATGCCGGTTCATACGAGAAATCACCCCATTCTCCACCTCTACCGATCCCTTGAAGATCTCGCGGCAATGAATATCTACAATATACCCTTTTACAACAGATGCCATACCAGCCTTATTGTTGGCTCGTCGGTTCAGAAAGAAGAGTACGCAGCATCTCGGGTAATTCCGGCGGGTTACAGTGAATACTTTCAATACGAGCCCGGCCTGCGGGGGTAAGCGTCAGGCGCATCTGACGCCTGTCCACCTTATCAGGAATACGTTTCACAAAGCCTTTCTTCTCTACCGAGGCTATCACTTTAGAGGTGTTTGAATGAGTCAGACTCAGGAGAAGTGCAAGCTCACCGGAAGTGATCATGTCTTCTTTTAAGAGGCTGCACAGCAGCATGCCCTCATTAAGACACAGGTTATACACCTTCTCAAACTGTTCTTCGAACTCACTTATCGCACGATATATATCACGTATTTTACACAATGGTTCCATATTCATACATACTTAAATAAAGAGGTTTACATTTGCCTTCTCGGCACGTTCCATGTAGGTGGCTACTCCGCCTACAGTTACATTATCCAATAGTTCCTCACGCTTCACGCCCATGACATCCATTGACATTTGGCAGGCAATAAACTCTACACCCTGCTCAATGGCCTGCCGACGGAGAGTTTCGAGCGATTCAATGCCCTTTTGCTTCATGATGTATCGCATCATGCGGTCGCCAATACCCAGCATACTCATCTTTGAAAGCTTAAGCTGCAAAGAGCTGGAGGGAAGCATCATAGAAAACATCCTGCCGAAAACATCTTTCTGCACCTTGGGTTTATGCACTTTCTTGATGGTGTTCAGGCCCCAGAAGGTAAAGAAGATAGTCACCTTCTTTCCCGTAGCCGCCGCACCATTAGCCAGCACGAAGGTGGCCAGTGCCTTATCCAAGTCGTCACTGAACATAATCAGCGTTTTGTTTCCTTCACCCGCTACAGATGCACCCAGCACAGAACAAGCCTGAGGTACACTCTTTTCTACCACCACCGTATAGCGGCCTTTCTCTTCGGTGTTGGATACCAACCGGTTTCCGGTGCTGTTACACCATGCAGCAGCGTCACGCGAGAAGCCGGCATCGGTAGCAATTATCTCAATACATTCGCCCTCGGCAATGGAATCAATGGACTGTTTCAGTTTTAGGACAGGGCCAGGGCATTGCAGGCCACAGGCATCTATGCGGATAGTTTTCATGCTTTGGGGAGTTTTAGAGGGAGTTGCTACGTCCTCTTTATCAATAATTGGCGCAGACACTGCCGGGCGCTGCACAGGCGCAGTAGCTATAGAATAGGTTTTATAACCACCGGAGAGATTCTTTACGTCTGTGTAGCCTTTTGCAGTAAGGATGCACAAGGCAAGATACCCGCGCAACCCTACGGCGCAATATACATAAAGAGGTCTGTCGTGTGGAATTTCCGCCAAGCGATCGCGAAGTTCATCCAGCGGAACATTCACGGCTCCGGGAATTGCACCAAAGGCATATTCTTCGGGAGTCCTTACATCAATAACCAATGGTTTTCCAGCTTCTCCATCCTGCACTACCGCCTGCATTTCACGCCAGGAGAGCACAGGCATCACTCCGCTCAGGATGTTCGATGCCACATATCCGGCAATGGCCAAGGGATCTTTTGCAGAAGAGAATGGCGGCGCATAGGCATGTTCCAGCTTCACAAGATCATAGATACTTCCACCTTGCTTAATGAGGAGGGCGAGCTGATCAATGCGTTTATCCACCCCATCATACCCCACACACTGCGCTCCATATAGCTTTCCGGTAACCGGATCGAACGTAAGTTTGAGGGTCAGGGGCAATGCATCCGGATAATATCCGGCGTGCGAGTTGGAATGGGTGGTAGAACTTTGGCTGGCAATCCCCATCATCTTCAGTCGCTTGGCTGCCAATCCGGTAGTAGCCACAGTCAGATCAAACACTTTGGCAATCGCCGTACCGATGGCACCCTCGTATGCGGTCACATGGCCCGAAACCATATTATCAGCCACAATGCGCCCCTGGCGGTTGGCCGGATTGGCCAGATAATTGAGCCACGGCTTTCCGGTAAGCGGATGAGGATACTCGATAGCATCCCCCACAGCATACACGTCTTTTGCAGATGTCTGCAGGAACTCATCTACCCATATACCTCCCGTTTCGCCAATCTTTAGTCCCGCCTCACGCGCCAAGCCCGTTTCGGGGCGCACCCCGATGGACAAGATCACGAGATCCGCTGGGAGTTGCGTACCATTTTTCAGGCATACGGTAAGTCCTTTTCCTGTCGGTTCAAAGCTGTCTACAGCCTCTTCCAGGAAAAGCCTTACCCCTTTCTGCTGCAGATGGGCGTGTACATGGGCGGCAATGGAGAAGTCGACAGGTGCCATCACCTGGTTTCCCATCTCCACAATGGACACCTCCACTCCGGCATGATGCAGGTTCTCGGCCATCTCCAGACCGATAAACCCGGCCCCGACTACTACCGCTCTTTTCACAGAATGAGCGGAAAGGTAATTCTTGATACGGTCTGTATCCGACACGTCGCGCAGGGTAAATATCCCCTCTGAATCAATCCCCTTCAACGGCGGACGTACAGGCGAAGCACCCGGGGAAAGGAGTAATTTATCGTAATTCTCTGTATATTTACTTCCATCCGCCCTACAAACATGCACCGTTTTAGCCACAGGATCAATCGCAGTTACTGTATTTTCCACCCGCACGTCAACCCGGAAGCGGCGACCAAAAGACTCCGGAGTCTGGAGAAACAGGCGTTCCCTATCCTCAATAACTCCACCTATATAATAAGGTAAGCCACAATTGGCATACGAAATAAACCTGCCTTTTTCCAACAGAATGATTTCTGCCAATTCATCTGCGCGGCGGATTCTGGCCGCGGCAGTAGCACCCCCGGCTACTCCTCCTACGATTATATGCTTCATCTCTTTCTTATGTTTTCTAAGATTAGTACTCCATTCGGATACAAATATACTTAAGACATTTCCAATGGAAATGATTTCTGGCAGAAATTAAGCACTAGATAATATTCTTTCAGGGTTTTAAACAAAATCGCTCATCCAGATAAAGGATACACTCAGAATTACCAAACGGCCAATTATCAGTAGCCCAAACTTATATCCTTCATTTCAATCCATAATACAAGGACCCCCAAAACAAGCCGGTTATTACGCCAAACTGTTTTGGGGATACCCTTATCCATTCACGTGATACGTTACTTCTTTTCTTTATCCTTGCTGGGGGCGGTACATTTCTTTGCACCGTCATCACAAGCTTCTTTCTTGCAGCACTTGCTATCGGTCTTACACTTGTCGCAGCAAGCTTTACCGTCTTTGCATTTTCCACAATCTTCTTTCTTGCAACCGTCTACACAGCAAGTTTTAGGGCAGTCACCTTTGGCGCCATCCGTTTTAGGGTCTTGTGCAAAAGCAAAAGCTGCACAGAGCATAACTGCCATTACCGACATTACAATTTTACTTTTCATACTTCTTACTTTTAGATATTAATACTCATTCATTACCATTTCTTTTCTCCTCTTTTAGGGAAAGGTTTCAAATACTACCCACACAAAAGGAGGCAAAAAGAAACAACTTCTTAGCAACGGGGGCGTATCTGCTTGAAGAAATCATTCCCCTTATCGTCCACCAGAATGAAGGCGGGGAAGTCTTCTACTTCAATCTTCCAGATAGCTTCCATACCCAGTTCAGGGTACTCTACACACTCGATGCTCTTTATATTGTTCTGCGCCAGGATAGCCGCAGGGCCACCAATGGAACCCAGATAGAAACCGCCATACTGTTGGCAGGCGTCCGTTACCTGTTGGCTGCGGTTACCTTTAGCCAGCATAATCATGCTTCCGCCACGACTCTGGAAAAGGTCTACATAAGAGTCCATACGCCCTGCCGTAGTAGGCCCCATAGAACCACAAGCCATTCCCTCGGGAGTCTTGGCCGGACCGGCGTAGTAAATAGGATGATCCTTCATGTATTGGGGCATATCCTCACCACGATCCAGACGTTCTTTCAGTTTGGCATGGGCAATGTCACGACCTACAATGATGGTACCATTCAGCGACAGGCGGGTAGAAACCGGGTGCTTGCTCAGCTCCTTCAGTATCTCGGCCATGGGTTGGTTCAGATTGATTTTCACAACTTCACCTTCACCGGCTTTACGATATTCGGCAGGAATCAGCGCGCTGGGGTTATCGTCCAGCTTCTCAATCCATATACCTTCTTTATTGATCTTGGCTTTGATGTTACGGTCGGCCGAGCAACTTACACCCAATCCTACCGGGCAGGAAGCACCGTGACGCGGCAAGCGAACAATACGTACGTCATGCGCAAGATATTTTCCACCAAACTGTGCGCCAAGACCTATCTTGTGGGCCTCTTCCAGCACCTGTTTTTCCAGTTCCACATCACGGAAGGCGCGCCCATGCTCATTCCCCGTAGTGGGCAGATTGTCGTAATAATGAGTAGAAGCCAGCTTTACTGTTTGCAAGTTCTTTTCTGCAGAAGTACCTCCGATTACGAAAGCAATGTGATACGGGGGACAGGCAGCTGTACCCAATGACTTCATCTTTTCTACCATGAAAGGCACAAGAGTATCGGGGTTCAGGAGCGCTTTTGTTTCCTGGTACAGGTAGGTTTTATTGGCCGATCCGCCACCTTTGGTTACACAGAGGAATTCATACTCCATTCCTTCCGTGGCCTCGATGTCAATCTGGGCGGGAAGGTTGGTACGGGTATTCACCTCGTCGTACATATTCAAGGGTGCGTTTTGAGAATAACGCAGGTTTTCTTCGGTATACGTCTTGTATACACCCTTCGACAACGCCTCCTCGTCACAATAGCCCGTCCATACCTGCTGGCCTTTTTCGCCGTGGATAATGGCGGTACCTGTATCCTGACAAAGAGGAAGCTTCCCTTTTACAGCAACTTCAGCATTGCGCAGAAAGGTCAGTGCTACGTATTTATCATTCTCACTTGCTTCAGGATCATTCAGTATCTTCACCACTTGCTCATTGTGAGCGCGGCGCAAGAGGAAAGACACATCACGAAAGGCGGCATTAGCCAGAGCGGTAAGTCCCTCGGGGGCTATCTTCAGGATTTCGTGTCCTTCAAACTCGCTTACTGATACATAATCCTTCGTAAGCAAATAATACTCAGTATCGTCCTTGCCCAGTTCAAAAGGCTTTTGATACATAAATGGAGGTGTTGCCATAAAAACTATTTCAATATTATTGGTATCTTGTGTATAATAAACACGCAAAAGTAGAGATTATTTCTCACTCTGCGTTCCTTTTATATATTTTTATCAGGCTATGGAATCCGGTTCGCTATGCTTTCTTTTTTCTCCTCCAATACAGAGAGGAAGGGGTAACTGGATGCACATCCGCCGGAGCGTTCGAAATCCTGTTGCTTCTCTTCTTCGCCAAGTGCATCAATTCCACTGGAAACCCGCATCAAGGGAGCAAATTCCTTCTCGCCATCCGCAATGACACTGTCCAGATAAGCCAGTGCGTCCTGCTTCCAGTTTGTGAGAGCCGTCTTAATATCCTCTATAGAAAGAAGCGTTTTTCCCCATATATCCGAGTGCAGAGCCATGCGAAGGGAATACTTGCGGGCATACTCTGGTTGCCCCGCTTCATTAAAAGCGTTGCATATATCCTGCGGGCTGGTGAGTGGACCAGAAACTATTTTCTGAATAATCGCATTCAAATCCTCGCGTACAAGCAGGGCGCCAGCCACGTCCACCCAGTCGGATGGTAAAAGCCTGTCGGCCGTATATTCCACTTCTCCCCCCTCATGAAGTGCTGAAAGAAGCACTGTACCTGCCCAGTAACGGGCCGCCTGTTCATACTGCGTAATACCGCGTTTCAGGGAAGAAGCACGTATTACTGCCCCTTGGAAGGTATATTCGGCAAGACCCTTGCCTTGTTCCTCTTTCAGCTTCCGAAGCTGGGTTATGCCCTGAAGCATTTTGCTTACTGTATAAGGCGTGAACATGGGGGTGTGGATGACATCCGTCGGATGTTCAGTTTTGCGCCCGTCGCGCTTGGGCCATTTATCCTCATCCCGCCAGCAACCAATGCTGCGGAGTGTGGCGCCAGGCACCAGGAAGGTTTTGCTTCCTTCGCCTATTACATACGAGAAAGGCAGGGAGGAAGTATCAATGTGCGCTTTGACCGTTCCCAGTATGGTGCTGAATGCACCAATACGTGCAGGCCACAGCAGATACGAGCCACTGCCTGTGCGACAGCCCCGCTCCAGGATGCCGTAATGCACAGGACCGAGTTTATAGGCATGATTGCTTTGGTTGGTAGCCGATCCGGCATTCATAAAAGAGGTCATGGCGCCGATGAGCAGCGTAGACTTATGGTGGCTCACGGTATAAGGGCCTGCAAAGAGTGCGCAGGCCTCACCATTCTCAAAGTGACAATTGGCAAAGATCAGGGTATCAGTGGCGGTAAACCCGTTTGCCACACAGGAGGCTTCGCCCACAAAGCAGCGGGTCAGGCGGGCACCGTCAAGCACCCGGGCTCCGGGCCGCAGTATAAACTGGCGGGCGGTAACCCCGCGGCCCATGCGGGCAGGGCTTCCCAGTTCGCTGCACACAGTACCTTCTTCCAGTTCTTCAGCTCCGTCAATCACGGCTCCCTCACCTACAGAAATATTGCAAAGGCGGCCACAGTTACGTATCTCGGCCGAAAAGTCCACCTGTCCACAGGTTCCAATCTTTGACGCGGCATAGCTCGCAGCTATCTTTTGAAGAGATTCCTGCAAGGCTTCCTCCTGGCGGAAGGTGCATTGCAGATACGCCGTCTGAGCGGAAAGTTCCTCATACAGGGTTACCTCACGCCCTCCGGCCTCATTGAGCACCGCTACCCGAGTACCGTTCCCAAAGGTCGTTGCACTCTCCACATAGAGGCTTTCAATGCGTTCGATACGCACGGATTTCGCCAAGTGATAGTTGGCAATATAGCCTGATACATCAGCAATGCGGCATTCATCACCCACCGTTACATTGTGCAGACGGGCACGATAGACCCCTGCAGGATGCGGCACACCTCCGGGATCCCGATATGTGTTGCGAAAGCTGCCGAGGCGGATCTCGCCACTAAAACAGGTATCCCACACACGATCAGCGGAGAAGGCGGTAGAAACTAGCACGGAACTCCAATCTCCGCAGGTACAACGCTGCGCTTCAAGTACAGCTATTTCGTCCGGCATTAACGCGCGGTATTCACTCGTCTTCACTTGCCTCATCCGTAATGGGGTATAAGAAATCGTTGTACGGGAAACGTTGCACATGCAGCTCTTTCACCTTGGCGTACATCATTTCCTTCATTTCTTCAAGGTGTTCCCGCTCACGGGCGGAGATAAAGAGGCAGTTGTGATCCATCTTGGCCATCCACGTTTGCATCAACTCAGCAAGGGGGATGTTTTCTTTGGTACGCGGAGTAAGATCATCGGCTGCTTTCTCTATGAAGGTATAGGCATCTATCTTATTGAAAAGGATGATGACGGGTTTATCGCCTCCGCCAATATCGGCAAGGGTGCGGTTCACCACCTCAATCTGCTCCTCAAAGCCGGGATGCGAGATGTCTACCACGTGCACCAGCAGATCGGCTTCGCGCACTTCATCCAGTGTCGACTTAAAAGACTCCACCAGATCGGTAGGCAGTTTGCGGATGAAACCTACGGTATCACTCAGCAGAAAGGGGAGGTTTTCGATTGTCACCTTCCGCACAGTGGTATCCAGCGTGGCAAAAAGCTTGTTTTCGGCAAAGACTTCGCTCTTGGCAAGCAGGTTCATGAGGGTAGATTTACCTACATTGGTATACCCTACCAGTGCCACACGTATCATACGACCACGGTTCTTGCGCTGGGTCGACTTCTGCCGGTCGATATCCTGCAACTGGGTTTTCAACAGCGACATACGGTTCAGGATGATACGGCGGTCCATTTCCAGCTGGGTTTCACCGGGGCCACGCAAGCCCACAGCACCTCCACGCTGTCGTTCCAGGTGCGTCCACAGGCGCTTCAGTCGGGGCAACATGTATTTATACTGCGCCAGTTCCACCTGTACCTTGGCGTGTGCGGTTTGTGCCCGCATCGCAAAGATGTCCAGGATCAGCGACGTACGATCCAGTATCTTTATCTTCAGTTCGGCTTCTATCACACGGAGCTGCTTGGGAGACAGCTCATCGTCGAAGATAACCATCCCTATCTCATGCTCATGTACATACTCCTTGATTTCCTCCAGCTTGCCCTTTCCCACGTACGTTACGGAATGGGCCTGATCGATGCGTTGCGTAAAACGCCTCACCACATCCACTCCGGCTGTTTCGGCCAGAAAAGCCAGCTCATCCAGATATTCATTCGTCTTTCGTTCATCCTGTATCTGTGTGATCAACGCAACAAGCACAGCAGTTTCAGTCTGTGCCTCGGATATTACAAATTCTTTCATTTGATGTTCCTATATTACTACAGGTCACAAATATAGCGGTTTTTCTCGTTCTTCTTTTGCTTACACACAAAAAAAACATACCTTTGCGTGCATACTATAACACTAATTATGAAAAAGCATTTTCTTTCCATACTGTTTCTATTTCTGCTGTTACAGGTAAACTTAACCGCACAGGAACGCCACAAAGAAGAGTTAAACGAGATAGCAAAAGCTCATTTCCAGCGCCATTCTCCACGCAATACCCCCTCGCGCCTGCAACTGGCCGATGATACGGACAGCCCCACCCTGTTGGGTGGATCATCCGATTTCCTGCCCGAGGCATCGAAGGAATCCTTTTATGTATATACAGATAATGGAAACGGATTTGTGATACTCTCTTCCGATCAGCGGATGCCTGAGGTGCTGGGGTATTCCGACAGCGGTACGTTCCCCGCCGACTCCATGCCCGACGGGCTGCGCATGTTGCTGTCGTCCTATCAGGACATGGCGAACAGCCTCACAAAAAGCACCACCTTCCTGATGGAGGAAGACCCTTCCGCTACATCCGGCTTACCCCTGGAAAAGAAACCCCTGTTGGATACCATTGCATGGACGCAGGACTATCCCTTCAACCAGGACTGCCCTAAGATCAACGGTAAATCCACCCTTGTGGGATGCGTGGCTACCGCAATGAGCAGTGTCATGGCTTATTACAAATACCCGTCTCAAGGTAAAGGCTCTGTGAGCTATACATGGAACGGGATGGCCATCCTAAGCAACTTTTCTACCCGCTACTACCAGTGGGACAAGATTCGCGGAAGGTATCCCGCCGTGCGTTATACCGACAAATCAGAGGGCCTGTTCGCTCCGGAAGAAGGAAAAGAAGTGGCCAAACTATGTTACGATGTGGCTGCTTCGATAAAAATGAACTTTGGCATCGATGCAAGCTCCAGCACCAACACCGCACAGTTGTTACCCAGTTCGTTTATCAACAACTTCTCATACGACCCTAATATACAAGTACTATACCGCACCTACTTCACCCGCTGCGAGTGGCTGGACATACTCAGAAAAGAGATCTCGGCCGGACGTCCCGTGATTTATTGCGGCAGAGAATCCCTCAATTTAGGGCACCTGTTCCTGGCCGACGGGTATGATGCCGACGGGCTGATACACTTCGACTTCGGATGGGGTGGTATGTCCAACGGATATTATCACCTCACCGCTATCACTCCGGATGAGTTTGGAGCGGGCGCCTCCTCGAACAATGGATTCAACATTGATCAGCATATCTACATCGGCGTGCAACCCCCTACGGAAGAAATCAGCTTCTTGTCGCACATCATCCTGAACAAAGACCTGAGCGCATCCGCCACCAAACTGAAACGCACAGCCTCCTTCTCCGTGACCTCTACAATTATCAACAAGGGAAGAGCCTTTGACGGAACATATACTGCGATGCTCATAAGCCAGGACGGAGAGCAATATGCACTGAAAACCGCCGATGCCATCCAGCTCACAATGGATCAGTCCAAGAGTATGAACCTTAGCTGCCTGGTGCCCACCACCGTCCCTGCCGGACAATACCAGCTGCAGATCATGGCAAAAGACAAGCGGGAATCCGAATGGCAACGCGCACACTCCCTGACCACCGTATCCAGCTATTTCAATGCACGGGTTACGGCCGACAGCCTGATACTTACCCCCGCCACCACCTTCAGCCTGTTAAGCGGCGAAGTAAAAGCCACCCACGACCTGTATAAAGGAAAACAGGGAGACTATACGCTAACTCTGACCAATGGCGACAATGAGTTTTTTGGCTCCATAGGCATTGGTGCCAGAAGCGGCAACAGCTACACCGTAATTGCCGAATGTATAGGAAGTCTGGAGAAAGGTGAAACAAGGACCTTCCCCCTCTCCTCCACTGTGAATCTCAACGCCGGAGAATACACCCTGATCCCTCTTTACCTGAAGAGCGGCAAATGGGAGGTGTTAAGTCTGCAAGGCACCCCTGCCACCGTCAAGCCCGCCCCCGCAGGAACTTACAACCTGAAATGCCTGAGCTCCAAACTCCCCGCCTCCGGTCATAAAGTAGGAATAAACGGGATACTACAGGGCGAAGCCACATTCACCAATGACGGAGCCCCGTATGACAAGGGTTTGTATTTCGTGATCTTCTACGCCGACTACAATGACACCTACAACGTATCCAGCCACATGCAACCGCTCTTTGTGGATACAAAGGATACTGTCACATGCACCTTCAGCTTCGCGCACAACCTTCCGGAAAGCGTCTACAGCGTAAGCATGTATGATCCATCCAACTCCGCTTCACGCATTGAGCCCGCCGGGCTAACCCGATTTACGTTTGCAGTGGTTAGTGAATCCATCCTGTCCGACATCCCCTCTCCTATTCCAACCAAAGAGGTAATAACCCCCTATTACTCGGACGGAGGCATCACATTCCGCCCCACCCAACCGGTTACTGAGTTAAAAGTATTCCATTACAACGGAGTGTGCATCAAGCATACCAAAGGAGCATGGGATCAGGAAGAGCTGACGATCCCCACCGGAAACCTGCAACCGGGAACCTATCTGGTACAGCTGCTACTGGCTACGGGTGAATGGAAAGAGGCTAAGTTCATCGTAAACTAACGAAGCAGAACGGGTTTTTACCCCCGAAAAAAATGTTTTTGCGAATTTTACTGCATTTACTGCATAAAAGGCATATATCCAACTGACACACAACAGCTTGACAATATGCAGCAAGGTATGCAGCAACTATGCAGCAACAGTTTTGCTGCATAGTGCAACCACGAATGAGTTGGCGCCCCCGACTGGTCAGTCGGCGGGCTCAATTAGCGAGTTGAGGGGCTCGACTAGCCAGTCGAGGGCGCCGACTCAACAAACCCGCCCGTAGATTTAACCAGGCGTTTAAAGGCAATAAAGGGAATATAAGTCAGGACAGTATATCAAGCACCTCTGTCAGTTTCTCCACCTCGTAGGTAGGCTTAAAGGATACTTTTTTCTGCTGTTTCGGATTAAAGAATACCTGATCAATACCGGCATTGTGAGCGCCGGTAATATCGGTATGGAAATTATCACCAATCATCAGGGAGGAATGCAGCTCACTCTGCGTAGCCGACATGGCGAAGTAAAACAATTGCGGATTGGGCTTCATCAGCCCGATGTCTTCGGAGAGCACTACTTTATCAAAATACTGCTGAATATCAGACGACTGCATCTTTTGGTCCTGCAATTCGCGAAAGCCGTTGGAGAGGATGTACAAACGATATCCCCGTTCTTTTAGCACCTTCAAGACCTCACGGGCAGAAGGCACCAGTTTTTCTTTGAACGGTACTATGGAGAAGAAGTACCCGGAATAGTCATGCACCAAACCCGGATCATCCACCCCTACCTGCTGGAGGGGATAAGAGAAACGGCGCTCATTAAGTTCTTCCTTCGCAATCAGTCCGGCAGCATAGTCTACCCAAAGCTGCTCGTTGTTAACAGTATAGATACCATAGAAGTGCTCGAATGATTGAAAGAAGCGGTCAAAATGAAAGTGAGAATACACCTCCAGGAAACTGTCACGCGCATTGGTGGCAGTATCCCAGAGGGTATCATCAAGATCAAAAAATACGGATTTATACTTTCTTACCACACCCGAATAACCAAATACTTGGAGATGCTCCAGAACTTGGTTGCATTATTGATTTTCAGTGTAAGCATATTATCGGCACCCTTTACCAGCTCGTAGGTACCTGCAGGATGGTTGGTCAGCACTTCCGCCTTCTTGCTCATCAGGGCAATGGTATTCAGAGAGCGCACATCCACCTTTGTAAAGTAGTCCTTCTCATAGTTGCCGGTCAGCACTTCACCGTCAATAAGGATGCGCTTTTCCTTCAGTTCCGATTTGGTACCGATGGCAAACCAGGCGGTATGGAGGTTCTTGTCTTGTTCGGCCACTACCTTGGCTTTGGCTTCGTTCTGGGCGGCAAGGTTCTCTACGTTGGTATTCAAATCATTGATACTCTTGTCCATACCTTCAATTACGATGTTACGATGAGCCAGTTCAGTCTGCAAATCTTCGAGCTGCTTGTTCTTCAGTTCCAGCTCAGACTGCATGCTTTGAAGAGTTTTCTCCAGCTCGGCCGACTGCAGATTGCTCTTCTTCATTTTCGCCTGAAGGTCGGCAATACGTGCCTGATTGGCTTTCATGGTAGTTACAATAAACTCCATGTCGGTACGTATCTGCTCACGGGCAGCCTGGTTAGATTCATTACTTCCTGTACGCGAAAGGGTTACGCGGTTTTGAGCCTGGTTTATCTGGCTGAAACCCTCCTGGATCATGTTAAAAATTGAAAGGACGGAATCCATCTCACTGTCGCGATTCTGCAATTGCGTGCGCAACGAGTCATTTGCAGCTTGCAACTGTGCATTTTCTTGCTTTGTTCCTTCATTGCACGAGGCCATCAATAACAACCCGGCGCATACCATTAAAATCTTTTTCATCTTTCCGTTTTATATTAGTTCATTTACATGCTACATATACTTTGTATATCAATCATACGAATATCAGGCTATACCCTTCTCTGATTCATAATACAATCATACTGAGGATATTGTTCTCATTCTGCTTCCAAAAGTGGTACGGCTCTGCGCTTTTTATCCGAAGCACGCAACTCTTCCTTTCCGGCAAGGATGATGACAAACTCGCCGCGAGGTTCATTCCGGGTAAAGTGATCTGCCATTTCCTGCAAGGTGCCCCGACAGGTTTCTTCGTGCAGCTTCGAGATTTCCCGTGTAAGAGAAACCTGCCGCTCCAGGCCGAAGTATTCCATAAATTGAGTCAGAGTTTTTACCACCCGATGGGGGGATTCATAAAAGATCATGGTGCGGGTTTCTTCCGATAAAGACTGCATTTTGGTCATCCTGCCCTTCTTTTGTGGCAGAAAACCTTCGAAAGCAAAACGGTCGCAGGGCAGGGCCGAATCAATGAGCGCCGGTACAAAAGCCGTGGCACCAGGCAGGCATTCCACTTCAATCCCCTGCCTTACACACTCGCGCACCACCAAAAAACCCGGATCGGAGATGCCCGGAGTGCCGGCATCCGAGATAAGCGCCACCGTATCACCGCTTTCAATACGCCGCACCACCTGCTCCACCGTTTGATGTTCATTAAACTTATGGTGCGAGCACATCGGCTTCTTTATCTCAAAGTGCTTCAACAGCACCCCCGAGGTACGTGTATCCTCCGCCAATATCAAATCGGCCTCCTTCAGCACGCGTATGGCACGCAATGTGATATCCTCCAGATTACCCACAGGCGTGGGCACAATAAAGAGTTTTCCCATCTCTATTGAAACTTTTTATGCAAAAGTAGAAATAAAATAAAAGCCATTCATAAAAAATACGCTATTTTTGTGAACAATAAAGACATCAGTGCATTTATTTACGAAAAACAGGCTACTAAAATCCCATTGTAGGTACGATCAAAAATAACAGAAAATTATGTTTGAACAGCCCATCACCTTCGACCGCTTTGCGCGTGTCCTGTTTACCGCCGCTCTTATTGTGGCTATTTTCTACATCATAAATCTACTGAGCGAAGTATTGCTTCCGTTCTGTATCGCAAGCCTCTTGGCGTATCTGCTTCACCCTCTGGTGCACTTTTTCCAGCATAAGATGAAAGTACACAACAGGCCCCTTTCTATTCTGTGTACCCTGATTGTAGTTCTTGCTGTTCTTTTCGGCTTGTATGAACTGGTAGTCCCCCCTATGCTTGATGAGTTAGGGAAAGCCAGCGACCTGATTTCCAAATATCTGAGCGGCAGCTCCAAGGCTACCACCCTACCCGAGGCCATCAACCGTTTCATAAATCGTCACATCAACCTGCATCAGGTCAACGAATACCTCAGCGAAGAAAGTCTGGCTAATCTCACCAAGACCATATTACCCCGTTTCTGGGCTTTCCTGTCGCAGTCAATGGATCTCCTGTTCAATATCATTGCCTCACTGATTGTATTATTATACATGTGTTTCATCCTACTCGATTACGAAGCACTTTCCGAAGGATGGATCAAACTGCTCCCTTCCCGCCACCGCGAAGGAATGACCAGTCTGGTGAACGATGTGAAAATATCCATGAACCGCTATTTCCGCGGACAGTCACTCATCGCCCTGTGTGTAGCAGTACTGACCTGCATCGGCTTTCTCATCATCGATCTTCCCATGGCTATAGCAATGGGACTGCTTGTAGGCATATTAACCCTTGTCCCCTATTTAAAAGTAGTAGCGCTCGTCCCTACCACCCTGCTCATCGTCCTCAAATCCGCCAATACCGGACAAAGCTTCTGGTTGCTAATGCTCTTTCTGCTCATCGTTTTGGCCGTCGTACAAATTATCGAAGACACCTTCCTAGTACCCAAGATCATGGGCCGAATAACCGGCCTCAACCCCGCCATTATTCTGCTCTCCCTCTCTATCTGGGGTTCCCTCCTGGGAATCACCGGCATGATCATGGCCCTCCCCCTGACCTCCCTCCTCCTCTCCTACTACCGCCGCTACCGCCTCCACAAAGACGAAGTATACCAGCAAAAGAAGGATCAAGAGGAAGCCTGATCTCCTATTATTAGCAAGCCTAGCCCCTATATTATACTCCTTTTCCCCACCCAAACGTAAAAAAGTATGCAAAACATTTGCAGGTTCCAAAAAAGTCCGTACCTTTGCACCGCAAAACAAAAACAAGATTCGCTAGCTCAGTAGGTAGAGCACAACACTTTTAATGTTGGGGTCTTGGGTTCGAGCCCCAAGCGGATCACGGAAAGGCAGTTCTTTATGAGCTGCCTTTTTTGCATCATATCAGCAGATTACAAGATAAAAAACTGAATTTCTGCGAGTTAGAATGATAAGCATCCATCGTTGGGATGCCCCACAAGACCACAGAATGCCACAGAAAGCCCCGATTTGTGTTGCAAATGCGTTGCAGATTATTTAATTTTGCGTTGCATGAAATATCCAACTTTAAGATTTGTCTTTGACCGCCGTAATATTGCGACTAAAGAAAGAAAAGCCAGTGTTTATTTGGAAGTAGCTTTCCAGCGTAAGCGCCGTGATGTTCCAACCGGAATACACCTCTTCGCAAATGAATGGGATGATAAGTGGACAACCTCAAATAGATTAGCATTCGAAACGGAAAGCCCAAATTAACGGGCAAAACGGCGACGGGACAGAGTCTGATCAGGGTTTACTATCAGGTAGTACACGAGTGCCCAGTCTTGGTCATTGGCGTAGGGATCGTAGAAGGAGGCTTTCTGGCCGTTTACCTTATTAGGGTAAATGAAGGCGCAGGAGGCTTTTCCGTCTTCGAAGAAGAGGCAGAGGTTGTTACGCACGATGTGTATGGCACGCTCGCGATAGGATGTATCGCCGGTGGCTTGGGCGTAAAGGTCGTAAGCCAAGGCGGTGAGAGTACTCCAGTAGTGGGGGAAGGTATCACCCCAGAACTCCCTTTTACCGAACCAGTAACCGTCCCAATGGCGGATGGATATCTCGTGCAGATGGTAGCTGGGCTGACGGCCGCCGAAGGACTCCAACAGGGGCAGCTGCTCTTTGGCGCCGTCCAGGTACTTCTGTTCTTTGGTGAGGAGGTACAGTCGTAGCAGGTGGGTTACGGAGGGGGCTACGATGCTTTGCTCATAGTTTACCTCGCTCACGGGGTAGTTGTAGCTATTTTTAAGGTAAGCATCACCTATCTGCCTGAAGTCGTCTAACAAGGAGGCGGCTTCAGCAGGGTATCCGTTGTCTTTGAGCAGTTGGTATCCTTTTGTGGGCATGTCGATGGCATAGAAGCCGTGCCCGAAGTTGCGGTACAGGGCTTTCAGAGTGTGGTACCCATCGAGCAGATACTGCTTATCGGCTGTTACATGGAACATTTCAAAGTAGAAGTTGGCTATCCAGGAATAGTTGTAGTTGCGGTTCCATCCAGTGAGGTCGGTATTGGAAAAAGTGTTATAGTCCTTATCCTGCAGCTTATGTACAAAGGTAGAATACCTGAGAAGGGAGCTCTTCAGATTTTCATCCTTATTCTTTTGATAGAGCATGGCCAAGAGTACGCCCATGCCTACGCGCTCGCGGCCCTCGTCGCGGTCCACGGGGTTGCAGTTAGGGGTGTCGTTCAGGTAGATCTTGTCCAGCTCATTGTCATACACCATATATGCACCATAACGCTTGTCACTCTCGTTGTTCATCTGCTGGTGACCCACGATGAAATTGGCCCGCTCACGGATCAGATTCTCTTCGCTGCTGATCACCAGGCAGTGCAGGGAGGTGCGTTTCCCTTTGTCGTACTTCATCTCAAAGCACGCCTCTCCCTCCTTGGGCATCATGACATCCACCACAAAGGTATTTCTGTGCAGGGTATGCGGCACGATCTTGCCGTTCAGGGTAATGACGGCCTTCTTTACGGTGCCAGGGTGCTCAAACACGACATGGGCATCTTCACCCCTTTGATATACATACTTACCGCTCCGGCCTATCACAGATCCGTATAGCAGGAGGTTGCGCTCGAAATCGTTGGGGCCCTGGTGGGTAAAGATCCTCCATGAGAGCGTATATTTCTGTTCGGGAAGCAAGGTGATATCTTCCGGATTGAGGACAATTACCCCACGGGTGTTGGAGTTATCCTTTTCCCGTCCCCGCTCTTTTATTTCATAGGTGGGGATGGATCCTTTGGTCAGTACCAGCCCCAAGTGCGGTGCCCTGCCGCTCATGTGCATGGCATTGACGTAGGCAGCGCTCTGGCCTGCCCATATGTGTGCATTGGTGCGTGCCTTGTAACAGGTGGCGGCATCGGGGTAGTTATCGTTGAACGGGGTATTGATGCCGATGTTAAACAGCTGTATGGGTAGCGCTCCGTTGTTCTGGAAGACAAATTCCTCCAGCAGATTGTTTTTATATAAGGTGCGCTTTACGGTAATGTGAACGCCGCCGGCCACATAGACGGCCTCCATCCTTCCCGGGGTGGTGGTTATCTTCACAGGGGTATTCCAGGTGTGGGTAAGGGTATCCTCTCCCGACAGGGTGCAGAAACTGCCCAGCCCCCAGCCATACTCCTGGCCTACCCATTTATACTGCGAGCCGTCGGTTTCCAGAATCCAGTTCATGGCACGGTTGTCCTCACGGATGGAAAGACTCTTCATGGCACCCGTTTGAGGGTTTACGGTATATTGTATCTGCTGGCTGTGTACCGCCAAGGCGCTCAGCAATAGAAAGAAAGAGATACACAGAATGTGTTTAAAATATAGACTCATAATATATCATGGTATTATACCCTGCAAAAATAGGAATAAAAGCGAGAGCAAAAGTATGGAAAAGGCTCAAAAGAGTAGACAGAATGGTAAAATGACGGGACAGCATCCTTTTGTGACTGCATAGAAGCTGTTTTGAGTTTTCTCAGCACTTCTTACTGCCTGCGCAGGATGATGTAGATCAGAATCGGTGCGCCGAAGAGTGCCGTGATAGCATTCAGCGGCAGCGGCTGGGCGGGGAGTTGCGAGAGCAGGTCGCAGATGAGCAGTATGGAGCTGCCCGTCAACAGGGAGGCAGGGAGGAGTATACGATGGTCGGCTGTATGGAAGATACCCCTGGCAATGTGAGGCACTGTAACACCTACAAAGGCAATAGGGCCGGTAAAGGCTGTCACCGCTCCGGCCAGGAGCGAGGAGGCCAGCACGATCTGCCAGCGCACACGCAATACGCTTACGCCCAGCGTCACGGCATTGTGATCACCCAGCAACAGTACATTCAGGGATTTGTGCAATACAAAGGCTATGAGGAAACCCGCCCCCAGCAAGGGGCACAATACCTGTAACTGCTCCCATCCTACGGAGGAAAGGCTGCCGAAGGTCCAGGTGATAAATAATTTCAGTGTATCCGGATTACTGGTGCTTTGCAGGATGCTGACCATAGCCCCCGTAAAGTACCCCAGCATCATACCCACAATGAGCAATGTCACCGTATGCGCCACGCGTAGGGACACCAGCAGAACAGCCAGCATCAGCAGCCCGGCTCCCAGCACAGCGGCTATGCTCTGCCCCCAAGAGCTCAAGGCAAGGCCCGGCAATGCCCCTCCGCCCAGTGTGAGCAAGGCCACTCCCAGGGTAGCCCCCGAGGTAATACCCAGCACATCAGGCCCGGCCAGGGGGTTGCGGAAGAGGGTTTGCATGAGCAGCCCGGCCACGGAAAGCGAGGCTCCGGCCAGTATGGCGGCCAGGGCCTTGGGCAGGCGGTAGTTGAGTATGATCTGCCGGATGATATCTTCTTCGCCTCCAGAAGTAAGCGCTGTCCACACCTCACATAGAGAGAGCGAGGCGCTACCCCATATAATATCCGCTGCAAAGGCCAGCAGCAAAAACAGAGAGAGTAGTGTAAAACGGGTTTTCATGGTTCTCTCAAGGGTTGTATATAGGTGGTTTCATACCCGGGCAGGAGGTTGGGATGCAGGATGCGCACAAGGTCGGCCAGCAGGAGATCGGCATGCAACACGGCACCTTCCCAGTAGTCGCTGCCTCCGGTGGGGGTTACACGTTTATTGAAATTATATACATGGCGGTCTTTGTAGGGCTTGAACAGAGTGTATTTTCCGTTCATTGCCGCCATGTCACGGTAGGTCTCGGCCAGGGCGCCCAGCCATACGTCGGCATCCTTAAAGTGAAGGAGCGCCTCTTCGATGGTGGTGCTTATGCTTCCCTTACCTTTCGTTGCGGAGTAGAAGTAGGAGGCTCCTGCATCCCGGTACAGGTTGGCGTTGAAGCTCTCGCCGCAAGGCATGCTCCAAGAGCTGCGATAATCTTGCCCGGCCAGTATGGAGGGTTTCCGGTTGAGGGTGGCATGGGCCACCTTACAACACAGATCCTCATAGCGCGTGGCTACGCCACTAAATACAGAATCGGCCTGCGGAAGCTTGTCATAGAAGGCTGCAATGAAACGCACCCATTCCGCACGGCCCAAGGGTGTGGTCTCCTGCCATTCGATATTATAGATGAGAGGTATGCCGCATTTTTCCAGGCGTTTGGTGTTCTCATCCTGCGTATTGTAGGCTGTAGCCATGAGGGCATCCGGGTGAAGCATCATGAGTTTTTCGATGTTCATATTGTAAGAGTCACCCAAGTCGGCAATTCTCCTACTGGCCACTCCCTCCCTCACTTGCGAATTGTAGATATACGCTGTATTGCCGGTGGCCACAAGGGTGTGCAACTCTCCGATGCGATGGAGGCTCTCCAGGTACGTAGCCGAGTTCACAGCTAACTTCTGCAGGGGAATGCGTATCTTCACACCATCCGCAGGAGTTTGTACCGCCGCATCTTTTACCAGGTAATACCGGGCATATACACTACCTTCCTGCCAGGGGTTGTACACCACCGCGGCAAGGTATCCTTCGTGCTGTATCAGGGCAAAACCTTTGGCATATTGCACAGGCAGGCTATCTCCCGGTACTTCCTGCACAGCCTGCCTCTGCCCTTTCCCGCAGGAAAAGAGAAGCCACATGAAGCATACAAGAAAAAAGGCTTGTTTCATTACTACCGACTGTTAACGCAACTGCAAAGATAAGGCTTTTGCCAAAATAAGCCATGCTCTATGCGGAATATGTGAGTGCGCGAGTCTCAGAAAAACACAGGCTTGGAGTTGAACAATATCAAGCCTGCGTTTTCAAACCACCGGCCTGCGATTGATGAACTCCAAGCCTGTGTTTTTTCCACTTATTGCAGGGCTACAGTAGCCAATTAGCCCACATTTTAAACCTGTTATTCAGCAGATATGAAATAATCCCGTATCTTTGCACGTTCAGATTATAGAAATGAAGGAAGAAATGACTACGGAAATTACCTTATACGATGAGGACCTACGGCGTGCAGCCGGTGAGGGGATGGATGCGTTTATCGGCCTCTTTACCGACCGCTACCTGGAAGTGGCAGGCGGAAGCCTCACGGCCGAAGGCATGGAGCTACTGAATGTGAGCCAGCATACACTGCTGGCCTACCGCATCCTTAGGGATGAGGTTATGGAGGGTGGTTTCATACAGCTCATCCAGAACGGGTACGGCAGTTACATCTTCCACAATCCTTTTGCACGCGTGATACGGGAATGGGGGCTAAAGGAGCTTTCCAAACTCATCTATGCCGCCCGTAAGATCTATGACGAGCACACTACGGCGCTGGAACGCGAGTGTACGGAAGAAGAGTTTATGGCCATGTACGAAGAGTTCGAGAGTTTTGAAGAGCTGGAAGAAACCTTCATCGAGGAAGAAGAAACCTTCACCGAAACGGTGGCCATGTATGTAGACGAGCATATCACCGAATTTGCCAAAATAGTAACGGAACAGTGAATTATAAATGGTTTTTTAAGCGCGTATGGCGCATCGTTACCTCTCCGGCCAAAACCTGGGACGCCATTGCTACCGAAGACAAGGACAGGAACTTCTTCAGCGATTACTTCTATCCGCTGATCGGGTTCTGTGGACTGGCGCTTTTCGGCGTACACTTTTTTGACCAGTGGATGGCAGAAACGGGTACCCCCGTAAGCCTGATGGTACAAAATGCCCTGATGGACTCTGCCGAGGTGTTCATCGCCTTTTTGGGCGGATATTTCTTTGCCATAGCTCTTATCCGCAAAACGAGCGAGAAGATACTCGACATTGATACAAACGGGAGCTGGCTGCCCCTACTCACGGGATACTCCATGACCATCCCCATCCTGCTGCAAACGCTGGCAGAGATCTTCTCTTCCTTCCTGCTGCTCAAATGGATCTTCCTGTTCTATACATTATACATAGTATGGGAGGGAGTCAAAAGAATAACCACCGTAAAGGAAGAGGCGCGCCTCAGCTTTTCCATCCTTACGGCCGTAGTACTGACGGTGATTCCGCTGGCCATCAGTCTTCTTTTCAGGATATTTACAAATGCATTGAACTGAGATGAAACTATCACCCATCAATATAAAGAATAAACGCGCCTCGTTTGATTACGAGGTGATTGACTCATATACCGCCGGAATTGTGCTCACCGGGACGGAGATCAAATCCATCCGCCTGGGCAAGGCCAGTCTGGTAGACACCTATTGCTACTTCAACCGCAGTGAACTGTGGGTGAAGAACATGAATATTTCCGAGTACTTTTACGGCTCGTATAACAACCATGTGGCCCGCCGTGAGCGCAAGCTTCTGCTCAGCCGTAAGGAACTGCGTAAGCTGGAACGCGACTCTCAGAATGCCGGCTTCACCATTGTACCCCTGCGCATGTATATTAACGAGAAGGGACTGGCCAAGGTAGTTATCGGCCTGTGCAAAGGCAAGAAGGAGTACGATAAGCGTGAATCCATCAAGGAACGCGACGACAAGCGGCAGATGGATCGTTTCATGAAACATTAAACCCCGGCCGGCAAAGGCAGAAGTGGCCGGCCCCATACATATCTTCATCTTATTACATTCTGGTATGCAAAGCATCGAACAACTGGCCGCTGAACGCATCCTCATCCTGGATGGCGCAATGGGCACCATGATTCAAGGCTATGGACTGACGGAGGATGACTTCCGCGGTTCACAATTCCGCCACATCCCCGGACAAATGAAAGGCAATAACGACATCCTGTGCCTTACCCGTCCGGATATTGTACAGGACATCCATCGCAAATACCTGGAGGCAGGCACCGATATCATCGAGACCAACACCTTCAGCTCCAATGCCATCTCCATGGAAGATTACCACGTGGAGGATCAGGTATACGCCCTTAATCTGGCAGCTGCCCGCTTGGCCCGTGAGATGGCCGACGAGTATACCCGGCGTACCCCTCACAAGCCTCGCTTCGTGGCAGGCTCTGTAGGCCCTACCAACAAGAGCTGCTCCATGAGTAAGGATGTGGAGAATCCCGGTGCGCGTGACCTCACCTTCACTGCCCTGCGTCAGGCATATACCTTACAGATGGAAGCCCTGCTGGAAGGTGGAGTAGACGCCCTCATCATTGAAACCATCTTCGACACCCTCAACGCCAAAGCCGCCCTTATGGCTGCACAGGATGCCATGAAGAGCCAGGGACGCGAAGTGCCTGTGATGATCTCGGCTACCGTATCCGACAAGGCCGGGCGTATCCTCTCCGGGCAAACACTCACCGCCTTCCTCGCCTCCGTACTGCACGCACGCCCCTTCTCCATCGGGCTGAATTGCTCCTTCGGAGCCAGCGACCTGAAGCCCTTCCTGCAGGAGCTTGCTGCACAGGCACCCTGTTATATCTCGGCCTACCCCAATGCCGGGTTGCCCAACAGCCTGGGACAGTACGACCAAACCCCGCAGGAAATGGCCGCACAGGTAAAGGAATATATCGACGAGGGACTGGTTAACATCCTGGGCGGATGCTGCGGTACCACCGATGCCTTCATCGCAGAGTACCCTGCATTGGTCGAGGGAGCTACCCCCCGCCTGCCCCAGCCTCAACCCCAGTACCTGCAACTGGCCGGACTGGAACGTCTGGAACTCACCCCGGAGGTGCGTTTCATCAACGTGGGCGAGCGCTGCAACGTGGCCGGATCGCGCAAATTCCTGCGCCTCATCAACGAAAAAAAATACAATGAAGCCCTCACCATTGCCCGCAAGCAGGTAGAAGACGGTGCCCTGGTTATCGACATCAATATGGACGACGGCCTGCTGGATGCCCGCCACGAGATGGTAACCTTCCTCAACCTGCTGGCCTCCGAACCAGAGATCGCCCGCGTACCCTTTATGGTGGATTCCTCCAAATGGGAAGTCATACTGGCCGGACTAGAGGTGATCCCCGGAAAAGCCATTGTCAACTCCATCTCCCTGAAAGAGGGTGAGGAAGCATTCCTCGAGAAAGCACGTACCATATCCCACTATGGCGCTGCAGTAGTAGTCATGGCCTTTGACGAAAAAGGACAGGCCGATTCCTATGCACGCAAGATCGAGGTATGCGGTCGTGCCTACCGCCTCCTCACCGAAGAGGTTGGCTTCAACCCCCATGATATCATCTTCGACCCCAACGTACTGGCCATTGCTACTGGCATGGAGGAGCATGATAATTACGCCGCCGACTTCATCCGCGCCACCGCTTGGATACGTGGTAATTGCCCCCACGCACATGTCAGCGGAGGTATCAGCAACCTGTCATTCTCCTTCCGCGGCAACGAGTATATCCGCGAAGCCATGCACGCCGTATTCCTGTACCACGCTACCCGCGAGGGCATGGACATGGGTATTGTAAACCCTTCTACCGCCGTGCTGTACAGTGACATCCCTGCCGATCTGCTTGTACTGCTGGAAGATGTAATCCTAAACCGCCACCCCCAGGCGGCCGAACACCTTATTGAAGCCGCTGCCGGGCTTAAAGCCCAAACCTCCGAAGCTACCTCTGCCGAAACACGTGATGCCTGGCGAGACACCCTCGTAGAGGAACGCCTCAAATACGCCCTGACCAAAGGAATTAGCGAGCATCTTGATGCGGACTTGGCCGAAGCGCTAACCCTTTACCCCAAAGCCGTGGACATCATTGAGGGTCCTCTCATGGCCGGTATGAACCACGTGGGTGAACTGTTTCGCAACGGCAAGATGTTTCTGCCCCAGGTAGTAAAAACAGCCCGCACCATGAAGCAGGCTGTAGCTATCCTGCAACCCGCCCTCGAAGCAGGAAAACAGGCAGGCGCCACCTCCACGGGCCGCTACCTCATAGCCACCGTTAAGGGTGATGTACATGACATCGGGAAGAATATTGTAAGCACCGTGCTGGCCTGCAACGGCTACGAGATCATTGACCTGGGCACCATGGTACCCGCTGAAGACATCGTACGCGAAGCCCTCCGCTGCAAGCCCGACCTTATCGGTTTGAGCGGTCTCATCACCCCCTCACTGGACGAGATGGTACATGTAGTACGCCAGCTCAAAACCGCCGGACTACACACCCCCGTCATGATAGGAGGAGCCACCACCTCGGCCCTGCACACCGCTCTGAAGATAGCCCCCGAATACGATGGCCCCGTGCTGTGGATGAAGGATGCTGCACAGAACGTCACTGCTTCCTCCCGTCTCATGGGCTCTGCCACAAAGGATACTTACATCACCGAAATCCTTACCCAACAAGAAGCTCTGCGTACCGGATACGCCGCAAAGGAAGACACCCTCCTGCCCCTTGAAGAAGCCAGGTCACGTAAGCTGGATCTTTTTTGATACACCCCTAACTAACTGGTGCGCATGAGTTGAAGAACCCGTGCGCACCAGTTTTTATTTCATGCGCAACAGTCTCTTAACTGGTGCGCACCAGTTTAGGAAGGAAAACAGCTATTCGTCCTCTTCCATCATATCCATAAAAGAAGTTTCCTCTTCATCCGCCTTCTTGTCCAGCGGGTGGGTAAACCAGAAGCACGATCCTTTTCCAGGCTCCGATTCGACTCCGATTTGTCCGCCAAGCTGCTCCACTATATTCTTGCAGATAGCCAGCCCCAGGCCCGTGCCCTGCACAAAGGAATTGAGCTTCACAAAGCGTTCAAAGACCTGAGCCTGCTGTTCGGGAGTAATGCCAATGCCGGTATCCTGCACATAAAACTTAATAAATTCCTCTTCCAGTCTATACCCTACCTTGATGCTTCCCGAAGTGGTAAACTTCGTGGCGTTATTCACAAAATTGGCCACCACCTGAAACAGGCGGTTACGATCGCTCACAAAGAAGAACTCATCCAGTTGCGGTTCAAAGACAAAGTCGACCCCGGGCTTCACCTTATCCTGCAAGGAGGAGTACACCCCTTCACAGAGCTGGTTGGCGTCGAACTCCGTCATGCTGAACTCAAAGGTCCCCGATTCTATTTTCGCCAGATCCAGAGTGTCGGAGATAAGTTGTAGCAACAATTCATTGTTCTGCTGGATAATGGACAGATATTCATGTCTTTCTTCCGCATCCTCCGTCTCGGCCAGCAGATTAGAGAACCCCAGAATGGCATTCAACGGAGTACGTATCTCATGGCTGGTATTGGCCAGGAAGGCGCTCTTCAGGTGGTCAGCCCTTTCAGCCTTCTCCTTGGCTTGAATAAGTTTTACCTCCGTATCTTTCAGCTCGGTAATGTCATAATTGATACTTATCACCTCTATGATGTTATTCTCCGGCTCAAAACGGGATACAAGCAGATACGAGCGGAGCACATTCCATTCATCTATAGTACCAGGCCGAAGCACGCGAAGTTCACCACGGAAGTCACGCTGACTACCTTCTTTGACAGCATCAAAGAATTGGAGTACTCGGGTCTGGTCTTCAGGGTGCATAAAGCGATATACTCCGATAATATCCTCTAGCGGCTCATTCTCGTCCTCACCCATATTGAGGAACCATTGCCTGATAGCATAGCCCTTTCGGTTAATAATGTCATATTTAGCATAGCCTACAAGAGCGTAATCGGAAATAATCTTGAAGAACTTCTCAAAGTCATGAAGCTGATTTACGGCTTCGGTAAGCTGGGTGTTGTCAATATTGATAAACAGGTATCCATTGAAATTACCGTCTTCATCATATATTTTTGAGGTTCGGGTATAGAGTTCTATGTAACCTTTATATAAGGTGGGATAATACTCGTCCGCTACCTCAAAAGTGTACTGAACCTGGAAATCTACCACGTTTTCCTCGTGGACACGCTTCTTAATGGAATCTGAAATATTCGGATTCTCAAAGAAATTGAGCCCTATGGCATCCTCTTTCTTCCTTACGCCAAAGACTTCCATATCTTTGTCATTTAAATCCAAGAGTACCCCATTCTGGTCGTACCGCTCCACTCCCACCGGAATATTGTCAAAAATAGTACGGAACAGTTTCTCACTGCGCTGCAGGGCACGATGGCTTTCTATTTGTTTGGTCTGATCCAATATGAGCATCACTACCTCATCCTGCATGGGCGAGTACAGGATGCAATGTACATAACGGTTGCTATGGGGGAAACGGAACCCAAAATCGTGATATTTCTTTTCGTCCAGCAGTTCGATAGTCTTCTTTAGCCTCTCAGCGTTTTCCGGTGAATGGAATTCTGTAACCATCTTATTCAGATATCTCTCTTTGGGCCATCCCATCATGTCGGAACTGAGATCGTTAGCCTCAGTCACTTTATAATCCAGTATATTCTTCTGGCTATCTCTCACCGTACTGAGGCGTACATATCCCATGGGCATGTACTGAAATAATTTCATCAGATAAGAGCGTTCGCGAAGAACACCATCCTTTGTACGGTGCAACTCAATGCAAAGGCTGATGATGTAGGCCAGCAGGGCAAACCACTGGTAATCTTCATCAGTCCATTTGTGATGACGATCCACCAAATCCACTCCAATATATCCCCATACATGATCGCCTAGTGTAAGCGGCAATACCATGATGGAAAGGATTCCCTGACGGCTTAATTCCTCAAAGTCGTTTCGGGCATCCTCCTCTGTCAGTTCCGTAAGACTTTCAAGTACAATGGGCTTCTTGGCAAAAAGCTGCGAATTCCACCAGGCATTGAATTCAATGGGGATATCTTTCAGCTGCTCTATTTCAGGAGTCACTCCGTCAGCCACCATTTCATACGTGCATGAGGCAAACTTCTTTTCCTGATCATATTCAAAGATGTAGGTACGACTTCCGTTGAAGAAATGCAGGATATCTTTTAACACCTCATTGATACAGGTATCAATGCTTTCATCCTTCAGGAAACGTAAGAGAGATTGGGATACAGATGTTTGCCGGTACAGTAAATCATTGATGTGCTGTGTAGCATATTCCTTCTTTCTATTTTCCGGACTTTCCACACACTGCAGAGACCCAAAAGCTATGGAATGTCCGTTGGCATCCACCTTTTTGTCCCCCATACGCATACGCATCCATACGGAGGTTTCATTGAGTTCCAACGGAAAGGTTTGCTCATACCCGTTTATTTCGAGCATGGAAAGAAACTCCCGTGTAACGCGAGGATAATAATCCTTCCGAATCAGGATATTAAAATCCTGAAAGGTAAGTGATTCTTTTTTGAGTCCGGTCAATTCACGGATAAAATTGGAGAGAATCAGCTCCTGCGTAGTAAAATCAGCTTCCCACCATCCGATTTTTTCTAACGTGGAGAGCCTTCGTAGGTATTCATTTTCTATAGAGATATTCATTGCGTAGGGAAGTATTCATAGGGTACACTTGAAAAACCTTACAAAAGTAGTCATTCGTTTCTAAACGGCAACTTTTCGTATAATATTTTTTGTATTTACACATTTTCGCATGCATTCAACTCTCTTGTAGATTCTTTTCCATATCTTTGCTTCACATTCCCTGAGAGGGGCTCATTATGAACAACTTGTTTATTGAAAAACCATGAATACAAAGAACTTCTTTTCCGTAGATTTGGGAGCCACAAGTGGGCGTACCATCCTCGGAACTTTGGGCAGCGGTGCGCTTGAGATGCGTGAGTTGACCCGTTTTCCTAATCCTATCATCGAAGCCAACGGGCACTATTACTGGGATATATACGCTCTCTATAATGAAATCATAAAGGCCTTGAAGAAGGTGGCTCAGGAGGATATCTCCATTGAGTCCATCGGTATTGACACTTGGGGGGTGGACTTCGGGTTCCTGGGCAAAGACGGAGAATTGCTCCGCCAGCCTTACTCCTACCGCGATACCCACACGATGGGTGCTCCAGCCGAGTTCTTTAAGCGTATACCCCGTGAACGAGTGTATGAACTGACGGGCATCCAGATCATGAATTTCAACTCCCTCTATCAGCTGGATACCATCCGCCGTGCGGGAACCTCCGTATATCCGATAATAGATAAAGTGGTGTTTATACCCGATCTTTTATCGTACATGCTTACCGGCAATGTAGTCACAGAATACACCATTGCCTCTACCTCGCAAATGCTAAACCCGCGTACCAAACAGTTGGAGCCTGAGCTATTGGAGGCCGTGGGGCTTACAGCCAATCAGTTTGGTCCCGTGGTATATCCGGGTGCACTGATAGGTACCCTGACCGAGAGCGTAAAACGGCAAACCGGACTGGGTGACATCCCCGTGGTAGCCGTAGCAGGACACGATACCGGATCAGCTGTGGCGGCCATTCCGGCGCAAAACGACCGCTTTGCCTACCTCAGTTCCGGCACCTGGTCGCTGATGGGTGTGGAACTGCAAGACCCTGTAATCAACGAAGAAAGCTACGGTCTGAACTTTACCAACGAGGGCGGGGTGGACGGTACGGTACGTTTCTTGAAGAACATCTGCGGCATGTGGCTGCTGGAGTGCTGCCGCCGCGAGTGGAGCACAGCAGGTAATGACTATGCCTATCCTGAACTGATCAGTGAGGCCATGCAGGCTCCCGCCTTTGCCAGCCTCATCAATCCGGACTCTCCTTGCTTTGCCAATCCTTCGTCTATGATAGAGGCTATCCGCAGCTATTGTCATGAAACAGGACAGACGGTACCCCAGTCGCACGGAGCTATTACGCGTTGCATCTTTGAGAGTCTTGCCTTGCGCTATCGCCAGGTATTTGCCCGCCTGCAGGACATTGCTCCCTTCCCCATCGAAAAGCTGCACGTCATAGGCGGCGGCTCGCAAAACGAGGTACTGAATCAGTTTACTGCCAATGCCCTAGGTATAGAGGTGATCGCAGGTCCTGCCGAAGCTACTGCTATCGGTAACGTCATGCTACAGGCCAAAGCAGCCGGAATGGCTGATTCACTGGCCACCATGCGCCGGCTGATTCTTTCTTCCATAGAGCTCCGCTCTTTCCTGCCTGCAGATAATGAGGTATGGAAAAAGGGATACGAAACCTACCAGTGCATCTATCGCGACGATCTTTAACCGCATTCAAAGGGCGGGCACACAGGTCCGCCCCTACCCAAAACAATATTTACCTAAATTATAAATTAAAACCCGTTTATGAAAACAGAAGAATTAGCACAGAAATCGTATGAGATTGCCAAAGAGCGCTATGCCGCTATCGGCGTAGATACTGAACAGGCACTGGCTTCACTGCAGAAGATATCCCTTTCCCTGCACTGCTGGCAGGCGGATGATGTAACCGGATTTGAGAACCCCGACGGACAGCTCACCGGAGGCATCCAAGCCACAGGTAACTACCCCGGCAAGGCCCGCAATATCGAGGAACTTCGTGCCGATGTGAAGAAAGCCGCTTCCTTCATCCCCGGTACCCACCGCCTGAATCTGCACGAGATCTACGGCGACTTCGGTGGTAAATTCGTGGACCGCGACCAGGTGGAACCTGCTCACTTCGATAGCTGGATGCAGTGGGCGGCAGAGAACAACATGAAGCTCGACTTCAACTCTACCTCTTTTTCACACCCCAAAAGCGGCAGCCTCACACTGGCTAATCCCGATAAGGAGATCCGCAATTTCTGGATTGAACACACCAAGCGTTGCCGCGCCGTATCCGAAGAGATGGGTAAGCGTCAGGGCGATCCCTGTATCATGAACCTCTGGATTCATGATGGCAGCAAGGATGTGACCGTGAACCGACTGGCATATCGTGAGCTTCTGAAAGACTCACTAGATGAGATCTTTGCGACCGATTATAAGAATATGAAGGACTGCATCGAATCCAAACTCTTCGGTATCGGTGCTGAAAGCTATACGGTAGGTTCGCACGACTTCTACCTAGGCTACGGTGCCAAGAACAACAAGATGGTGACGCTGGATACCGGACACTTCCACCTAACAGAGAGTGTAGCAGACAAGATTTCTTCGCTGCTGCTCTTTACGCCCGAAATCATGCTGCACGTGAGCCGCCCCATCCGTTGGGACAGTGACCACGTGACTACCATGAATGACGATACCCTGGATCTGGCCAAGGAAATCATCCGTGCCGATGCATTGGATCGCGTACATATTGGTCTCGATTATTTCGATGCCTCCATCAACCGTATCGGTGCCTATGTGATCGGTAGCCGTGCCACACAGAAATGCTTCATGCAGGCTTTGCTTGAGCCGCTTACCCTGTTGCGTCAGTACGAAGCAAACGGACAAGGTTTTGAGCGCCTCGCCCTGCTCGAAGAATGCAAGAGTCTGCCCTGGAATGCCGTATGGGATATGTTCTGCCTGAAGAACAATGTACCCGTAGGGGAAAGCTACATTGCCGAGGTACAGCAATACGAGAAAGAAGTAACGGGTAAGCGTAATTAACCTTTTCCTTACTACATGGAAGCAAGTAATAAAAGTCTGAAGAGCACCATTGCGGTCTCTCTGACGAACTACCTGGATGCCGGTTCTATCGTGGCCGGAGCCAGTGGCCTTACTCTCTGGCAGGCCTATCTGGGACTGGAGGAGATGCACCTCGGACTGTTGAATGCCATCAGTGCCAACTGTTTCGGAGCAGCGCTGGGCGCCATTATCGGAGGTTATCTGGCCGACCGCTATGGCCGGAAAACCATCTATACCTACAATATGCTTGTGTATATGGTGGGAGTGGCGATTATTATGTTCTCTGTGAACTTCCCAATGCTGTTGGCCGGATTCCTGATCACCGGAATTTCGGTAGGGGCAGGCGTTCCAGCCTCGTGGACGTATATCTCAGAAACATCGGAAATCGAGAACCGCGGACGAAACATCGGAATCTCCCAGTTCGCCTGGTCCATCGGCCCCGCTATCATCTTCCTTCTGGGAATGTGGCTGGCTCCGCTCGGGCTGATGGGTAACCGTATTATCTTCGGTACTTTGTTTGTGGTAGCCTTTATCGCCTGGTTGCTTCAGCGCCAGTTGAACGAATCGGCAGCCTGGGAAGAGGCACGGGCGCAGAAACAGCAGGAACGCAAAAAGGAGAATTCCTACAAAGCATTGTTTACGAACCGTGTCAATGTAAAAACCATTCTTTACCTGGTAGGTATTTATCTAACCTGGAATCTGGTAGCCGGTGTAATGGGTTTCTTTATGCCGCATGTATACGAAACGGCAGGAGGTATCTCCAATGAAGATGCCAATAAGTTGCAGGCCGTATTGTGGGGAATCACTGCATTCGTCACCTATTTCGGCTTTGCCAAGCTGGCCGACAAGGTGAACCAACGCATGCTTTACTTTGCAGGAACCCTGCTGGGAGTAGTGGCTTGGGCGATATTAACGTATGTGGGTATTACCAATTACGTAGCCTTGTGGACATTTGTAATTCTGTGGGGAGTACATGCAGGCTTTGGCGTGCAGGCATTTTATGCCCTGTGGGCTTCGGAGCTGTTCCCAGCGCGTTACAGAGCGGCGGCACAAGGACTGATGTTCTTCATCGTGCGCGGAGGCGCGGCTATCTGGTCGTTCGGATTTACCTACATATACAGTGAATACGGTTTCAATACCGCCGGGCAAATCATGGTGGGACTGTTGGTTGTAGCCCTGCTGATCGGTGTGATCTGGGCACCCAATACCCGCAAGAAATCGCTGGAACAGATCACCCATGAACGCTACGGCGACAAGTATTAAACAAAATAATAAAGCAATAAATATGAAATCAATATTAGACAACCGCCCTGCCTTGGAGGTCGAAGTAAACAAGGTGGCAGAAGTAGCCGGATACCTCTGGCAAAAGGGATGGGCAGAACGCAACGGTGGAAACATTACCATCAATATTACTGAGCACGTGGACGATGCCATCCGCGCTATGCCCGCTATCAGCGATGTGAAGCTCATCGGTACCGTACTGCCGCGTCTCAAAGGATGTTACTTCTACTGCAAGGGTACCAACATGCGCATGCGTGACTTGGCTCGCTGGCCTATGAAGAACGGTTCCGTGATTCGCATTCTGGACGACTGCGCCAGCTATGTCATCATTGCCGACGAGTTGGTACAGCCCACTTCCGAGCTACCCGCTCACTTGAGCATGCACAACTACCTGCTGAGCAAAGGTTCTTCTTACAAGGCCTCCCTGCACACGCACCCCATTGAGCTGATCGCCATGTCGCACCACAAGCCCTTTCTGGAGAAGGATGTGCTGACCAACCTGCTGTGGAGCATGATCCCCGAAACAAAGGCCTTCTGCCCGCGCGGACTGGGTATCATCCCTTACAAGCTGCCCAGCTCAGTGGAACTGGCCGAGGCCACCATCAAGGAACTGGATGAGTATGACGTGGTGATGTGGGAAAAACACGGTGCCTGTGCCGTAGGTGAGGATATCATGGACGCCTTCGACCAATTAGATGTACTCAGTAAATCCGCCCAGATCTACATCAATGCCCGTAACATGGGTTTTGAACCTGACGGTATGAGTCAGGAACAGATGCGCGAGATGAGCGTGGTATTCAAATTGCCTAAATAAGATAGGATTATCATGAAACGTGAAGCTTTTAAGATGTTCCTCAAGCCCGGCTTCGAGGAAGAATACGAACGTCGCCACAATGCGATCTGGCCCGAGTTGAGAAAGTTGCTTTCCGACAATGGCGTGTATGACTATTCTATTTACTGGGACAAGGACACCAACATCCTTTTTGCCTGTCAGAAGACAAAGGGCACGGAGTCCTCGCAGGATATGGGTTCCAACCCTATCGTGCAGAAATGGTGGGATTACATGGCAGATATCATGGAAGTAAACCCAGACAACTCGCCTGTTACCATTCCTCTTCCGGAATTATTTTATATGGAGTGAACCATTTTGTGACTAGTAGCGTTTAATCTATACGATGAAGTGATTTCATTGCGTGATTAAATGTTTTATGTGTGAGGGCAGACAGCAGTCTGCCCTCTTTTCTACTAAAAAAAGCGATGGAGTTATATACTGATCTTTCCCTTTTTCAGAATCCTATTTCCGGATACGATCTGGAAAAGAGCCAGTTCCTTTCCTGTCAGCTGAGCGGAGATCCGCTCCCGATTCACCTCACTGCCGGCACATGTATAAAGCAACTGTCCGGATGGAGAATAGAACATCACCACAGAATCACTCAGGGGAGATGCAGAGAAAGGCAGCGAAAAGAAATCTACATCACCCTCCTCAGAAGAGATCTCAGTCAACGCTACAGGAGAAGGCACGCGTACGGTACGTACTCCAAACACACCTCCCACCCATTTATCGGCTGAACCTGCAAACTTTACTTCCACGCTTCCCTTCCCTTCTGTAAGAGACTGGGGAATGTCATACGTCACGAAATAGAACTGTTTCGGCAGGTAGTTCCACTGAATATGCTCGGTGGCTATCTTCTGTCCGTTTACATAGATGTCGAACTCCCTAAGACCGGAATTTTCGCCACCATAATACTCGCAAACCAACAGATTCTTCGCTGCAGGATCTGTTTTGAGGGTGTAGCTGAACCACTTTTCCCCTATGGCATCACGATACGTTTTATTAAGAAAGGCACCATTACCGGTTCCGGAACTGCTCTTAAAGGTATGAGCCGTCTCGCTTTGGGTTTCACCCGGCTGCACCTGATCAATCGTATTTCCGTAAATCAGCACCTCCTGAGGCGTCTTTTTCACCAAGCGGCATCCCAATGAACCTCCTGCGGTGCAACCAGAATGTGCCTGAAACTTGATCCGAATGCTATCTTTGCCCTGAAGCAGACGAGAGGGAATATCATAGACAATTTCATAGTCCTCATTGGGGAACCAGGCCTTAGTAAGTTGCTGGGTGGCAATGCGGATTCCTTCCACCATGATGTCAAACTTTCTCCAGCTATCCGCATCACTTCCCCAATACTTCACGTAAAGCTGCACGGTAGTATCCTGCTGGGTGGCCAGATCAAAGGAGAACCATCCTCCGTTTGTAGCATGGCGCCATTTGTACCCATTAAAAACACCTGCCTCGGTATTGCTTCCCTGAAGGTTGTGATCGCGTTCAGACTGCATTTCATGAGCTATCACGTCCGTAGTACGCTTGCGCAGTTCTTCCTCCCGGTTCAGGGCTTCATAATACTCTTCTTTCTTTTCATCCCATTGGGCGGTATTGAAAAAGTCCATATACACGGCATACGGGTCTTTATTGGCCTGGAAGAAGGGAATAAGCTGGGCCTGGCGGGCTTGGGCAATCTCCTTTGTATGGAAGATGAGTGGCTGGTCTGTTGCTTCAAAATCCTGATCCTGAATGGCTTCATCCTTCACAATAACCGGGATATCAAAGAATGAGGTGCCCGTTGTTCCCAAGTCGGCAGCCATTACAAGGGGACCATAAAGGATGGTACGGCAGTCCGCATTATCAGGAGTAGCCTCGGTATGGAAGGAGAAAGGCATGCTGATCTCTATCACATCACCAGCAGCCCACGTACGGGATATAGAAAGGTAACTGCCGGGAGCTACAATAGGGGTAGCTGTCTTTTCTCCGTTCACCCTGACCTCAAAACCGGATGTGGCCCATGCCGGACGGCGGATCTGGAGGTTAAAGGAGGCATTGCCCTTAGTAATTTCAAGCTTTGTCGTAGCCTCGAATGGATACTCGGTAGTTTGTTTCAGGGTGATACCTTTGTCTTTCCACTGAAGCGTAGAGGGGATGAAAAGGTTGACATACAATTGATCGTTCTTATCATAGAGATAGATGGCTTCGGTATATTTCGTGTGATTCTCAATGCCGGATCCTACGCAGCACCAAAAGTCGTCAAAGGGTTTGCTGAACACCTTGGACAGTCCGTTCTGTAGATTGACATAGTAACACACCATACCCGTGGCAGGATCCTGCGAGGCCAGGATGTGGTTATACAGGGCGCGTTCGTAGTAATCCATCATGGCAGGATCTACGTTGATCTGAAACAGTTTCTTTGTCAGCTTCAGCATGTTATAGGTATTACAGGTCTCAGCCGAGGAGCTGCTACGGCGTTCATAGAGCTGATCAGGTTCGCCGAAATGCTCACCGTTACTGTTGCCTCCCATGGAATAGGTATGATGGCATACCACACGATCCCAGAAGAAATCAGCCAGCTTATAGCTGCTTTCATTTCCTGAGGCGAGGTATTCCGTCAGACAACCTAGCACCTTGGGTATCTGTGTATTGGCATGCAATCCGTTGAGTTGGTCTTTTTCCTGCGCCAGTGGATCGAGTACGGCTTTGTGGTAGAACTTACGGGCGATATCCAGGTACTTCTGCTGGCCTGTGATGCAGTAGATGGCGGCAAGCACTTCATTCATTCCGCCTATTTCGCAGCTTACCAGTTGCTGGAACTTTGTTTCGTCCAGATTGGCGGTAACGGCAATAAGCCAGTCGGCACAACCGATGACTACTGTTTTGGCCTGCTCGTTGTCACACAGCAAATAAGCATCCACCAGTCCGGCATACAGTTTATGGAGTGTATAGATGGGCACCCATCCCCCATTGAGATCGAAGCCCGTAGAGGTTACTTTCCCCGATGCTATCTCCGTAAAGATGCGTTGCTGCTCGGGAATTCCGCCCACATAACCTTTCATTACACCGCTATACTTAGCCTGGCATTTAGCCAGTTCGCTGACGATGTAATCCACACGCGTCTTGAACTCAGCCTCACCCGTGGAGGCATATTGCATGGCACAGGCTGAGAGGTAGTGCCCCAGTGTATGTCCGGATACGCCTTGGCTCTCCCATCCGCCATAGATCTGTCCTTTTACGGCAAGTCCGGCATACTGGTGGAAACGGTTCAGAAAGCGGTCGGGTTCCAGTGATAGGAGCCATTTCCGATTGGCCTCCATGGCATCGTAGAATACACCTTCTCCCAATTGCACATCGGCCAGGTTGAAGGACAAGAGTTTAGAGTGCGGGGTTATGTCAACGGTGGTTTTTTCCGTCATTACCCCCGGATACAAGGATTGCGCGCTGAGGCCTGTACAGGACAACAGCAGGATCAGGGAAAAGAGATACAGATTTCTCATGGTTCTTATTTTTAAATGGTTATTTCTGTAGGGGAAGCCATACCTTCATGGCATTGTTGCCGCGATTACCCCAGGCGTAATAGGGTATCAGTTTCCAGCCCCCAATGGTAAGCGTGCCGATTCCTCCAAAGAGGTTCTCCTCATAAAAATAACGGGGCTTCAGGGGCAGCGACAGTTGCATGGTTTCCAGAGCAGGATTATCCGCCTTCTCGGCGCAATATACTACAGGGCCTCTTTCGAGGGCCACTTTATGGGAGTTATCCTCTACCTTGGGGTGAGTGGTTACACCACGTACAGGCATGGGCAGGTGAAGGCTGATACGGTCGCCCCGTTTCCACTTCCGTTGGAGCGTTACGTACCCGTTTTCGGTGGTGAAGAGGGTATTTCGGCCGTTTATGCGGATGCGTACCTGCTGTGCAGAGGGGGTGAGATAGCTGTACAGGTCTCCCTCGGGCAATGGCCTGTTCTGTGTCCACGACGGGATGCGGATGCGGAGGCTGAACTCACGGTTCTCCTGACTGGGGGCAACGGTAAATGTAAGATCCTCCGTCCATGGATAATTACCTTGTGTGGTGATCTTTACCTCGTTATCCTCCAGGGGAATAACGGATGTACTGGGTATGAAGAGATTGATGTACAGGTTGTTTTGCCATACGGCATATATCATATTAGATATTTGGGGTATGAAGCGGGTTATGTTAGTAGGACAGCAGGAGGTTTCAAACCAGGGCTGACGCTTGTTGGCACCGTGGTTATAGGCCGTTTCCCCGTCGGACTCCAAGGGGTTTACGTAGTTATATTCCTGTCCGTTCTGCCCCCATCCGGCCAGGAAGGCGTTGTACAGGATGCGCTCACAGATGTCTATGTATTTGGCCTCTCCCGAGGAGCGGAACATCCTGTAATTCCACATAATATCAGCAATGGATGAGCAGGTTTCACTGTATGCCTGGGCATTGGGCAGTTCGTAGTCCTGGCCAAAGGCTTCACCCTTGTGGCGTGCCCCGATGCCTCCGGTGATGTACATCTTCCGTTCGGTGATGTTATCCCACAGGCGAGTCAGGGCAAGTGTGTATTTGTGGCCTGAGGTGCAGGCGTCCAAGTCGGCCATGGCGGCATAGAGGTAGAGGGCGCGTACCCCATGCCCGTAGGCCTGGTCAAATGTTTCCACAGACTGGTAGTCCTGGAAGAAGTGTGGGTTGCGTCCGTCATCATACCCCAAGTACAGGGGGTGGGTGGTAGAGTCGCCACGCAGTTCCATCAGTCTTTGTGTTAGTTGCAGGTACTCGGCTTTCCCCGTGACCAACCATAGCTTCAGGAGGCCGTTTTCCACCTCCGGATGCCCGTCTACCCATTGGTTGGGGTGGGCTGCTTGTAAGAAGGTGTGTACCAGCAAGTCAGCATTCTTGCAGGCCACGTCCAGCAGATTGCTCTGCCCGGTAGCTTCATAGTGAGCTACAGCCGCTTCATACAGATGGCCGAAATTGTACAGTTCATGGCTCCATATCAGATACGAAAAGCGCGGGGAGCGGATGTTCCAAGGTAGGTTTTTTTCTTTATTGATACGCATCACGGTGACAAGGTATCCGTCCTCTTCCTGTGCCTGGCTTATCAGGGAAATGACAGAATCCATATACGTGCGGAGGCTTTCCTGCGGGTGCAGGCGGTACTGAAAGGAAGCGGCTTCGAGAGCCTTGTACAGGTCGGAGTCATCCCAGGAGGCGCCACCGGTAAATTTCCCTTCCTGTAACCCGGCGGCTACGGAAAAGTTGCGTATCCGGCCGAAGCTTTCACACTTTTCCAACACATCAGGAAGAGTCACATGAGCATTCAGGTCCATGCGTTGCTTCCAAAATCCCGGTGCAAGCTCTACGGCTCCCAAGGGTGGTTCGCTAATGGAATACCCCGCCTCCTGCAAAAGCCAGGGCAGGTTAAAGCGGTAGTGATTCTTGCTGCTGAGCAGATGGATGGTCTGATCGGGCGACTGCGTGGCGGCCAGGTATCCGCGTGGTTCGGCCAGAGTATCATTCATCTCAAAGAATCCTGTCCATGCGCCACCGTCCAGGAAGCGCCTCTTGCCATCGGTCAGCAGTTTTTTAACGGGCCATGTCCTACCCTCGTCAAAAGACAGTGCGGCAAACATACCGTGGCCTGTATATTCCTTTCCGTCACGGTGGCGGAATGTCATCCCCCTGCGGTTATTCTTCAGCCGGTACGGGTGGTTGGTGAATGACACAAGAAGCAGAGGCCCCTCGGCCAGGCGCAACAGTACCAAGCGCTGACCACCGTCAATGGGCGGAAACTCTGAGGCGGTGTAAGTCCACGTCCTGCCATGATCAGCAGAGAGGCTCATGGGCATGCACTCCAGTCCCTCGGCATTTTTGATGGCATTGCCACGGCCCAGGGCCAAGAAATTGCCGTTACGCAGTTGCACCACTCCGGCATGTATCCCGGCAATCGTTCCTCCCGTACCTCCCTGGGTGAAGTCGGAGGAGATGTCCTTTCCCCCGTCTTCCCAGGTCTTTCCCCCGTCTTTGCTGATGTGGAGGGCTGTACCTCCGTCTCCCCACGGGGTGGCATCGGCGGACTGTACGAGCCATCCTTCATGGCTTTTAAACAGCCCGGCTATCACTTGGTGGCGCATGGCATGCTCAGGTGCGATGAGCTGCGGATGGCTCCAGGTAGCACCGTTGTCAGTACTGGTACGCAGTATCATGGCCAGCTTTTGCCAGCTTCCGGCTATTTCCATCCCGTTGATATGGAAAAGGATGTCAGTATCCTTGTCGTAGAAGAGGGAGGAGCCGGTCAGGTTACGGTCGGGGATGCGAAGAAACTCACGGGCAGGTTCCCACTGGGTATATCCTGCACGGAGGCGGCTGGAGAGGATGGTCATTTCCCTGCCCGCCTCGTCATTGGTGGAGAACCAGATGGCCAGCAAATCCCCATTCCTGCACCACGTCACAGCCGGACAGTGGTGATGGGTGTAGAAGGGCACCTGCCGGTTACAATCCGGCTGTATCACATAAGGCACAGGCTCCCGGAAGAAGGGTGTTGTATCAGGCCCTTCCCATACAAAGGAGGCGGAGGATACGGTGGAAGCATACTCATCCTGCGGCGGTGCCAAAGGGCGGGTTTCAGGCATCGCAGCCTGTACTATACGGAAGCCCGTAAGCCAGTGTTTATCTTGGGGCAGCATGCCCATGCGGTTCACGGAGCTGAGATAGCGGGTAGGGGTACTGTGGCTTCCGCCACGGGTTACGCGGCATATCCCGTCTGCATACCCCACCGGATCTGTTTGCACCTGAGGGGTATAAGGGCCATACCAGTCCAGGCACCATTCTTCCACATTGCCATGCATATCATACAAGCCGAAGCCGTTGGGCGGCGTTTGCCCCACGCGCAGGTTAATGCCCGTTTCAACGCCCCACACTGTATTTTGCTTCTTCTGGTATAGCTCCGGAAGAGCATCATTCATGGAGAACCGGGAGTACGAGCCCGCCTTGCAGGCATATTCCCACTCAGCCTCGGTAGGCAGGCGATAGGTTTTGCCCTCTTTCTGCGAGAGCCACTGGCAGAAATCCACGGCATCCTGGTAACTTACATTTACCACCGCTTCATCTGCGCCGCTGAAGGCTCCGTCCTTTCCCCGCAGCAGCTTGTGTGAGGGGGCAAAGGTCTCATACTGCTCATTGGTTACCTCCGTAGCCCCCATCAAAAAAGGACGGGAGAGAGTTACCTGATGTGCAGGCGCCTCATCAAAATCCTCGCCCGTGCCCTGGCCTCCCATATAGAAAGTGCCCTCAGGCAGCGGAAGCAGCCTCATCCCCAGACTGTTAGTCACCTGCGCCGGCAGATAAAAAGACAGACTGCTTAACAATGAATATACTATAATTGCACGCTTCTTCATTTGTCTCCTGTGCCCAAGTCTGTACACTGACTGTTGTGCCCAGAGCTTTGGAAGAAACAAAACTATAGAAAATAGGACAAAGAATATAGCAAAGGAAGTTCAATAAATAGAAGAATCGGGTAAAAGCAAAGAAACTTGTGCGCATGAGTCTAAAAACCCGTGCGCACAAGTTTACCAAATATCCCATCGAACGCAATCAATAGCTGAATCAAAAGCCCCCTGCAATACAGACACCAGGTTACAATCCTTCCGGATCCTCGGTGTCCTCGATTACTTCGCCGTCAGCGGCGTAGCGGTTCATATACTCTCGGGGAAGCATACCGAACTCTTTGCGAAAGCAGGAGCTGAAGTATTTGGCATCTTTAAAGCCTACGGCGTAGGCGAGTTCGCTGATACGGAGGCTCTTCTTTTCGTCCATGATCTGACAGGCAGCCTTCAGGCGGATGTTGCGGATGAAGGCGGAGGGGTTGAGGCCTGTAAGGGTTTTGAGCTTTTTGTAGAGGGTAGACTTGGAGGTGCCCAGGTCGTCCACCATCTGGGGCTGGTCAAAGTCGGCATCGTCCAGGTGCTTGTTGACGCAAGCGATAGCATCCTTCAGGAACTCTTCGTCTACACTGGTGTAGTTGAGGTCTTGTATCTCGAATACTACAGAGCGGTTAAAGTCGCGCGCACGACGTTCCTTAGTACGAAGCAGATTCTTGATGCGGGCATGCAATACGGAGAGGTTAAAAGGTTTGGTGATGTACCCGTCGGCACCCGATTCGTAGGCGGCAGTGCGGTCTTCCTCAGCGGTCTTAGCAGTGAGCATCAACACGGGGATGTGCGAGAATTCGAGCTTTCCCTTTATTTCGCGACACAGTTCAATGCCATCCATCTGGGGCATGGACACGTCGGTCACTACGAGGTCTATCTCTTCACGTTCCATGATGGTAAGGGCTTCCTTTCCGTTGGAGGCAAAGAATACATTATAGTCGTTACTGAGGAGTTTTACCATGAGATTGAGGAGTTCTTCTTCATCCTCCACCAGCAGTACGGAACAGGGTTTGTGGGGTTCGGAACCGTTCATCTCAGCTTCTTCCTCGGTCACCTCTTCCATTCCGGAGATGATCTGTTGGGGGAGTTGTATCTCTTCATCGATCTGATCGGGGGTAAAGGCCGAGCGGTCTACGGGCAGGGTTACGATAAACTGGGTGCCCTTGTTCATTTCGCTTTCCACCTGTATGGTCCCTCCCCACAGGGTTACGAGGTCTTTGGTCAGCGCCAGTCCGATGCCGGTGCCGATGGTGTTGAAACGGCGATAATTGCCTTCGTAGAAGCGGGTAAAGAGGGTTTGCTGTTCGCTGTTGGAGATGCCCTTTCCGTTGTCTTTCACAATGAGCCGGATGTGCTTTCGGTCCTCGGTGAGGCTCAGGTCAATGAGCACAAATCCGTTTTCGTTGCTATACTTGGCAGCATTAGAGATCAGGTTGTAGAGGATCTTGTCCAGCTTGTCCATGTCAAAGTATCCATGGATCTGCTCCGGATCGCACACTATGGAAAAATGCAGCTTTCGTTTGCGTATGAGGGGTCGGAAGGCCTCCACGGCATTGCGCACGAAGGGCACGATATCGCCCTCTGACACGCGTAGCTTAAGGTTACCGGTTTCGGCCTTGCGGAACTCCAGTATCTGCTGTATGAGGCGCATCAGGCGATTGATGTTCTTGCTCATCACAGAGTAATACTCCTTGTGCAGGGGCATTTGCAGCTTCAGTTCATCCACGGCGGCGGAGATGATGGTAAGCGGCGTGAGGATCTCGTGCGTGATATTGGTAAAGAATTGCAGCTTGGCATGGTTCATCTCCTCGCTCTTGGCCTGCTCCATGTTACTGAGGCGCAGCTGGTTTTGCAGCACCATGCGGTTTCTTACCAAGCGGAACAGGAAGTAGCCCAGTATGACAGCTATCAGGATATAGATGCAGAAGGCCCACCAAGTGGCATACAACGGTGGCAGCACTTCCACGGTAATCTCTTTTACCTCGCTGCTCCAGATGCCGTTGGCGTTAGCAGCTTTGAGCAGGAACTTATAGGTGCCGGCTTTCAGATTGTTGTAGTAAGCGGTGCGGCGGGCGCCGTCGGTATACTGCCAGCTCTGATCAAAGCCTTCCAGTTTGTAGGCATAACGGCACAAGGCCGATTTGTCATAGCTAAGCAGGGAAAACTTCAGAGAGAAATTGTTGCAATCCGCCGGGATGGTAATGTGCCGTGTAAAAGCGGGCATTTCCTTTGAGACACACTTCTGGGTTTCTTCATCCAGCTTACCGAAGGGCAGGTCATAGATCTGGATATCGGTCAGTATAACGGGCAGATCCATAAACTTCTCCTCCACCTTTGTGGGGTAAAACACGTTGAACCCATCCGTTCCGCCAAAGAACATTCCTCCGTCGTAATAATCGGAGGCTCCTGTGGTGAAGAAACTATTCTGCAGCCCGTCGGCACGAGTGTACACATGTGTCACGGCCTCCTTATCGGGGTATACGGTCAGCTTTAGCAAACCCTCGTTGGTACTCATCCACAGGCTTCCGTAGTCGTCCACTTGGATACCGTTTACCACATCGGCAAAGATGTTATACTTCTGGTTTACGCTTTCAAAGGTATCCTTCTGGGGGTCATACAAATACAACCCGTTGCCCTCGGTACCTACCCAGATACGTCCCATCTTATCCTGCTCCATGCACGTGACAGAGATGGAGGAGAACTTCCCATTCTCGGCATTATACCCTTTAAATTGTAGCTTCTGCGGGGTATATATATTTCCACGCAGTGCGATGATACCGTTGCTCTTCGTGCCCAGCCATATCACCCCGTCGCTGTCTTCAAAGAGTGTCAGGATCTGTATGGCTCCCAGGCCCTTGCCGTCCACCATGAAGTGTTCAAACAGGTAGCCGCCTCCGTTGGCGTATAGTACAGACAGACCGTCGCGCGTGCCTATCCAGCAATTGCCCTTAGCATCCTCCATGAGGGAGAGTATGTAGTACGACTTCATGTAGGGGGTTTTCTGGTACTCTATGGCACGTACTTTCTTTCCTTTCTCGTAGATATAGATGAGGCCGTTGAGCATACCAAACCACATCTCGCCGTTGCGACGCTGCATCATGGCCATCACGGTAGAGATGTTGCTTATGCCGGAAAACTCGGGTATATCCTTGTAATAGGCTATATTCTCGCCCCTGATATCGCACCGTCCTATCCCGTATCCGCTGATACCCATCCACACCATTCCCTCGTGGTCTACCTGCAGGCGGCGGATCGACTTGGTGGGTACTTCGTGATCGCGGAAGTTAGGCCTGCACAGTTCAAAGAAGGGTTTCCCTATACCGGTTCGGAACACCCCTCCTCCCGCAGTACCTACCCACATGGCATTGACCCTGTCGCACACAATGGTGCTCACCTCATTAAAAGGCAGGTAATGAGGAGAGGCAGCGGGCTGATAGTTCACAAAACCCGCTCTTTCATCCAAGTCCATGATACTCAACCCACTGCGTGTACCCACCCACAGGCTGTTTGTGGTAGGGTTCTCGGAGATGGAGTAGACGGTATTGTCCGACAAGCTCTCCGGATTACCCGCCAAGTGCGGGTAATGATCCCAGGACACCTTCTTTACATCCCAGGCATCCTTTAGCATGAACAGCCCCGCTCCCCATGAACCTACCCAGATGTTGTGGTAACGGTCTTCGTATATGACATGCGCCGAGTTGCGGTCGTTCATACGGGGATAAGCATAGAAACGTTGCTGTTTAGGGTCATAGCGCACCAGCCCCTTGTCCCAGGTACCAATCCAGATGTTTCCCTTCGAGTCCTCGATGAGTGATTTGATGGCGGTAGTGGTCAGGGCGCTGTTGGTACGTGTATTCTCATACACGGTAAAAGAATCCGTTTCCTGCTCGTAGGAGCAGAGGCCGGAGTCCGTGCCTACCCATACCTTATTATTCTTGGTAACCAGGATGCAGGATACGATGTTGTTGGAGATGTGGGGGATGATGAGCTTCCTCACCTTGCCGGTCTTCTTATTTAATATGTTCAGTCCGCGCTCCGTACCGACGTACAGATTGTGATTGTTATCATCCGTCAGGCACAGGATGACGTTGTTGGTGAGCAGGCCGGGGGTAAACAGGTTCGACTTATACGATTCGATTTCATATCCGTCATACGAGTATAAGCCATACCGTGTGGCTATCCACAATAAACCGTCACGATCTAAGTGCATTTTCTGGATATCGTTGCTGGAAAGGCCTTTAATGGTGGATGGCGTTTCAAACTTGAGATCATAGATTATGCTGTTCATCTTGGCGTGCAGCCCTACAAACGGGCTCATAAATACGATACTCAGCAGGAGTATGTATATCCGGTTACGCAACTTCACTGTACATTTCATATAATAGGTCGTTATTCGTAGAAGTCTCCTTTTTCACTCTTTGTTTCTTTCTCTTCCTGGGCGCCTGCACCACGGAACTGGGCCTGTACGGGATCTTTCTCGATGGCGCGCATCAGGGCATTGGCCGAGAGTTGCACGGGAGCCACCATAAACTCGGGTACGTTGTAGGATTTCAGCAGGCGGTCATAGAACACGGGGTTCTTCTGGGGCAGTATAAAGGGCTTGTGCACCTGGCCGTTCTTGTCGAAATAGGCGATATAGAGGCGGGTGTACGAGCCGTCGTCCCGGCGACTGCTGAAGATGATCCAGCGTCCGTTGCTGGACCACGAGTGATAGCTTTCCGCCTCGGGGCTGTTGGCTTCCTTGAGCGGGCTTACTTCTTTTGTAGCCAGATCCATCGCATACAGGTCACTGCTCTTGTGCCAGATGTGGAAGTTGCCATAATCACCCATAGAGAAGAGCAGGTATTTCCCATCAGGCGAGATACGTGGCAGGGTGGCACTCTTGCCGTAGGCAGAGGCCTTGAACACAGTATCCGTAGCCCCGAAGGTACGGGTATTGGCATCGAAAGGTTTGCGGTACAGGTTGTATTTCAGCTCCTGGTAGTTTACGCTGAGTTCGGCGTCAATGTTGTCCGACTGCTGCTGGTAGTGCGCCGAGGCGTAGTACAGCATCTTTCCGTCGGGGCTCCAGGAGGGATAGGTTTCAAATTCGTCTTTGGCATTGGCCACGTTCATTACCTCATTCTTCTCCACGTCGTACAGGATGAGGTCCGACTCAAAGTCGAGCACCTCTATTTTTTGTGCGTCCCGGGTGTGGAAGTCCTGCCCGGTGGCATTTACAGAATAGGCGATATACAGGGCCGCAGGGTGCCAGGCAGGGTATACTCCGGCGGAGATGATCTGGGGAGTCTTGAGGTTTACTTTTTGGGTATTGGTACCTCCGGTTACGATGAGTGTGCCGCCCAGATTCTGGCGCAGGTGTATCTGCATGTTTCCGGTTTTGTTATAGTCCTGGTAGGAATGGCAGTTTACACACTGGCCATTGTCGCCATCGGACAGAAGGGAGTTCTCATAGATGATTTTTTCACGAAAGTCGGTAAGGCTGCGTTGGTTGATGGTCATTGTTTCATAGCTGATGTAGGAAGGTTCTATCATGCGGTATGAGATATAGGGATCTATCTCTTCCGGGGCTACCACGCACCAGGTGCGGGGGTATTTCAGCCAGTGACCGTCTTTCTTCAAGTAGATCTGGGTATACAGGGTATCGCCCTTGAGGGTGGTGAGCAGGGTGTGCCAATCGTCGGTATCCATCTGCACGGTTTGTCCGGAGAGTATCATCCCTTCGCCCTTTGCACCATAGATATGGGTACGATATTCCTGTGCCTCTTCATTGATTTTGAAGTGAAGGGGAGCTATGTTGCAGGGTATTACCGTACGGGTATAATCGGGATATACGGATACTTCATGGCTTTGCAGAGCCGCCTCATCGGGCAGCGAAGGAGTACAGGCACTTAGTATTCCGAGGGACAATGCGAGGACGCAACTGGTCAGTCTGTTCATAAAGCTTTATTTTTGCATCCTTATTCGGTAATGGGCGGAGGGGCGGATGCGTTCCTCTCTGCCGCGAGGTGTTAAAGATACTCCCTTTCAGGAGAAGCAGTCCTACATTTGCTTTTAAAAAAGGCTATCGGAGGACTAAAAAAACGCAGGGCTAAGGTTGAAGAATCTCAGGCCTAAGTTTTGAGAAACTCAGGCCTGAGATTTTAAAACGCAGGCCTGAGTTTTTCTAAGGTTATACAAGGGTTCTCCTTCCTCTTTTAACGCCTCCATCACAGGACGTTACAAAGATTGTGCTGCTTGGAAGGAGAACCGCTTGCTTGTTATTCCACGATTACCTGGATGGACTTCTCAGCACCATTCAACTGCATCTTCACGATATAGGTGGCAGGGCTAAGGTTCAGAGTAGCATCACCCGTTGCATTGCTCACCAGCACACCACCTGTAGTGTATACAGATACTACAGCACCTTCGGGCAGACCCTTCACATAGAGCGTTCCGTCCACTGCATATACAGATACCTCAGCTATTGCAATCTCATCTACTCCGGTGAGTGCATTGTATGCATCCAGTGCAACTCTGAGGTCGCTAGTCCTCTGATCTGTATCAGGTTGCGTTTCAATGGGCTCTTCTACATACGCCTCTGCTTCTTCCAACTGCCAGATCAACTCCTCGTATTCATCACCTGTGGTAATACCATTCTTACTGATGGCGGCACGGGCGGCAGTGATCATAGCGTTCAGAGCGGTTACATCAGCTTCCACAATAGTTCCCTTGAAGATGGCAAGTTCCTTGTTCAGACGAATAACTCCGTTGTCGATATCCAGCTGCTTGGTAGAATTACAAAGGGCTTCCGCTGTTGCAATAGCAGATTCCAGGGTGTTCAGAGCGGCCTGGGTAGTATGTCCGGCTTCAGTTCCCACAGGAGTCCAGTCCAAATACAAGTTAGCCTCCTTTATCTTATTGTTAAGAGCTCTGTAATAATTAGGCACACGTGAAGTAACCAAATCCAATGTAGCACTTTTCATCTTAGCAGTAGCTGCTGTTACATCCGACTGAATTACGGTCTTGCTACCATCCACAGCCTTGGCTATTGTAATTTCCCCCTGAAGGGTTTCAAATGCCGTAGAGGGATAAGTACCAGCGCCTTCTCCCTTCTCAGGAGTAAGAGTAGTGATTGTGGTTTCAGCTTCTTTAATGGCTGCTTTCAGCAAAGAGAAGTCAATCTTAACAATCCCACTGTTAAAGCCTTCTACGGCAGTCTTCAATGTGGCAAGAGCTCTATCAATCTTCTCTTGTGTAGAAGCAGGATCATTATAGAATCCTTCTGCTCCATCAATCGTTGATTGAAGATTTGTTTTGTATATCTCAGCAATCTGTCCGTCACAAGCACCTGTTACTGTGTCAAGGATTTTGGCTTTTGCAGTGGTTATCTGGCTCTTCAGAGGTGCACGGTCAATGGCCATTACACCGGCTTTAAAGATAGCCTCAGCCTCCTGGAGATTTTCCAGCTTAGCGTCTGTAGCAGGAGCTACCTCGGCAGCAGTAATGGCAGCCTGGAAGGCGTCCTTCACAGCTTGGGGGTACTGACCCTTTTCGATACCTACCTGTGCAGCGGCAAGCAGCGCCTTGGCAGCAGTGATGGCTTCGGCAAGCACCTGTTCTACGCCTACATCGGCAGTATGGGCGGCAGCCTTAAAGGCTACAGTAGCAGCAGCCATTGCAACAGCAGCAGCATCTACATCATCCTGTACACTGAGCTTCAGGCCATTCTTACCTGCAGCGATAGGACCGCTTACGAAGGCATCGATGGTAGACTGGTAGTATTGTCCGGCCTTGTTGCCTACTACAGCAGCAGCCTTGGCAGCTTCGGCTTCGGCAATGGCAGCCTCTAAAGCTGTATAATCAGCCTTGGGAGGCTCGTTAAACCATTTCACGGTTCCTGCTAGTTCAGTCACCATAGCGTCTACCTCAGTCTGTGTACTACCACTTCCATCCAGGATAAGCTGGGCCTTGTTGATGACAGTAGTCAAAGAATCTCCGTAGAATATGGGCCACAGGCCTTCACCTACTCCATAAGTTTTGCTGGCTACCAGCGTACGGGCACTGGCTGTATTGGTTACCAATGTACCCATAGTGGGGTCATGCGGAAGGTTGGCACGGGTAATGATACCGTAGTGTGCATTGTTGGTAGTCACGTATGCCTGCCACGCAGCAGTATTACCACTACTGAATGTCAACACTTTGCCATCTTCACGGGTAAGACCGTAATAGTCCACACCGTTCTCAGTCTTGTTATAAGTCAGCGTGATCTGAGCAGAAGTCTCAGCATTGAAGGCACTCATTGTAGCACCGTCAGTAGCATCAAATGCAAGGTCACCTTGCTTCATGATAAACTTGTTGGTAGTACCAGCCACCTTCACAAATTCCCAAAGCTGGCTCTCACCGTTTACTACGCGTTCTGCGGTAGTCTTGGCATCGGTACCGTTGTAGTTCAGGAACTTGGTAGCATACTTACCTACTGCATAGCGGAACTTGTCTCCCTCAGCAGGGTTCAGCATCGGAGTGATCTTAGCGGCATTGAAGGTAGTAATGGCAGCACTGAGTACATCTGCAGCTGCATTTACGTCAGCCTGTGCAGTAGCGTTGGTCAGGACTCCTTGGGCTACAGCTACGGCAGCAGCCAGCTCATCCACGGCGCTTTGCGGCCACTGATGACCTTTGTCGCCTACGGGTGAATTATCTATCAGTTTCTGAGCCTGAGCAATCACTATTTCCAGATAGGCAGTCAACAACTGATTAGGATCATACTCTACAATTATCCAGTGGCTGTTTTCTGCGCCGCTACCCTTGTTGGAGTACACGCCTTCGCCTACTGCAGTAGCATCCGTACCTACGTATGCATTATTATCCAGACATTTGAATGCCAGATGCTCATCAGCCATCAACTCTATTTTGTACTTGGCCACATTAGCATTCGCATCAGTTCCCCACACCAAACTCCATGAGCCACTCTTGGTCAGGTACTCACCGGATACCAGTTGGATATTATATACTGCCTTTTCACCTTCTACGGCTACCAGCTTGAAACGTTGGGTCTCAGCTCCGGAAGGAGCGGTAAGCACTACACTGTTGGCTGTATTACCTAAGAATGCGCTGGCCGGTGCATGCATAATATAATACGATGCATTGGGATCAATCTTAAAGGCTATTCTCTCACCCTTGAATACATTCATTGCTGTATTCAGAGTTTCACGGGCAGCAACCAGTTCATCTGTTGAGCCGCTCAATGCAGCCTCAGCCGCAGAGATGGCAGACTGGATGGTATTCACAGCTTCCTGCGGATACTCACCTACCTCTGGACCGGCAGTAATCCCGGCTACAAATTCCTTGGAAGCATCAATCGTTTCCTGAAGGAACTGCTGAGCCAGGTTGGCAGAAGCATCCATCAAGAACCAGTAATGCTTACCGTCTGAACCACTCTTATCAGTGTATACACCCGAATTGGCTGCATTGGCATCCGTTCCGATATACTTACCGGTAGTCACATTCTTGAACTTAATCTCGGTGGCATTTACCAGCTCAATAGTAAACTGAGCCAGAGCAGAAGAAGCATCGTCAGCCCATACACTCGTATACCCATCGGCTTTATCCAAGCCCAGGTACTTTCCAAGAGCGATACTCTTAATGTTATACACTCCGGCTTGTCCGTCCACTGGAACGAATTCAAATTTTTGATCATCGCCTCCCGTAGGACTCACAATTTTCGCATTTGCCGAGGCACTTGACAACACATAGTTGCTGGAGTGCACCACTGTGTACTGAGCACCCGCCACGGGGGTCTGCAACGCCTGAGCGTATACACTGCTTAGCAGCATACCCATCAGCAACAAGAAGAAAGAATGAATCTTTTTCATACTTACATTGTTTTGATTGTTAATAATTTGTTTAATAAATACTTGTTATATAATTTGTTTAACTGGTTTTCAACCCCTTTACAAAGAAGTAATAGTACCAGAAGGTATTGCCGTAGGACGGGCCAAAGGCTACTTTGCAGTACTCCTCTCCCTTGTCGGAGAACTCTTCAGACAGACGGATCAGTTCTTTGAAACGAGCCATAATGTCGGGATCAATGGGCAGGCCACTTATGTCTACCTTGCCTTCCAAGTAGGAATACATGACAGCAGCTTCCTGATAATGGGTAGGGATGCGCCCGGGGTGGTTACGTACATACAAGAAGAAGCGCGGCCAGAAGCGGGCTATGTCCTTCAGGATGAGGTTACATTGCAGCGAAAGCTCCACCAATTCCAAGGGACCTCCCTCCATAAGAGCGAAGTTATTGAGCAGGTATACCTCTATCATTCCACCGTCGCCATCCAGCACATCCCCGTATTCCATCAAGGGTTTAATCTGACTATATGCAGGCTCCAAGTCCATCTTGCGGGGCTCGTGTGCATAAAATTCCTGCTGCTCAGCCCATGCCTTATGGTACTTGGTTTCTTTCAACCTGTTGATATACTTCTGTGCCAAAGGAAACTCTTGGTTCATCAGAGCGCAACGCACCATGTACTTCAGGTAATCCACGCGCCAGCCATTCTCCACGGCATCTTCCATAGCCCAACGATAGGCGAAATTAGCATCGCCATAATAATAGTACAGCGGACGAGCGCCTATGTTCTGCAGATAGCGCGAAGCACGGGGGGAGTTATAAGGTTGCGAACCATTCTTGTAATGAAACATCTTATCGCCTGCCATGCCCAGCTTTTGCAAAGCCAGATTGGTATGCAACACGATCAGACGGGTAGGTGTACCTTCCAGACGAGCCGAGGCTTCGAGTACGCGGTTCCAGTCGGCCTCAGAGGCAGCTATGTCCATCTCCAGCTCCGTGCGGAAGTTCTCATCCTGAAAGGTGTGCGAGTATGCATTCCAAGCACTGATGCAGTATACCAGCAAGCTGATGCCAAACATCCAGATGGTACCCTTCTGCTTCTTTCCCAATTTAAAGCCCGTAAAGACAAGGAACAGCAACAAGCAGATGAACAACCAGATGAAGGGCATCCACAGGGGAAGCTCTGCCTCAGTAAAGTAGAAACGGGGCAGGGCCGCAATGTACAGGTCCTTCTCCAACATCCGTGTGTAACACTGTACAAAGTAGATGTAGGGAACCAGGCCAATGGCCACCAGGCCTACGATGGCCGGATAGATCCGACCTTTCTTCTCGCCCGTAAAAGTGGTAATCAGCTCGTACAATACGCAAAGCACACCGGCATACAACGTATAAAAGCCACACAGCGGGTAAGACACCGCCACCCACAGGATAAGAGTTCCCCGCATAATCCAGGAGGGAATAACCCGATAGGCCCACAAAAGGGCCAGCGCCGTAACGATGCCCAGCGGATTGGAGAACACATATCCCGGCGACTTCAACACAAAGATCAGATAACCCAGATCCACGTACGACCATAACAGGAAGAACGAAGGCAGAAATACCAAAGGAAGAAACGGGCGGGGAACCCGGAAAGCCTTTGCTGTTAAGAACGCAATAAGCAACAGTATAGCTGCATAGAATGTACTTCCCAGCCAGGGATGATAAAAGAACTGCGTAAAGAAACAACCCACATATACCAACAACCCGCCTGCCCGCTGCATGCACTCCGTAAAGAAGTCGGAGGTATACAGGAACAGCGACTGTTCCTGCGTTTTTATCAGGAAGTTGTAATTGGTGTATGCAGTCAGGTAATAGGTCAGCCCCACCAGCAGCAGCGCACACAGCCCCACTCCCACCGGGATTATCCACTCAGGGATTCGCAACTGCCCCTTTACCGTTTCTTTAGCGTTCTTCTTCATCTTACTTTTTTCTCAGAGTTCCTATACACTGGTGCACATCAGTTATATAGGTACTATTCTACAATCAGTTTCTTTGTGACAGTGCCTTCGGCCGTGATAAACTGAACCAGATAAGTACCACTGATGAGCTTATCAGAGAGGTCAAATGACAGCGCTGCACCTGCAAAGTTAACATTTTCCGTATACAAAACACATCCGCTCTTCATATCTGAAACAACCATTTCAGCTGCGCCCTGATACTCAGTTACAGTCTCAACCGTGAAAACACCATTGCCCAGTGTAGGATACAGATCGAATGTTTCCTCGGAAGCATATATCTCCGAAACGCCTACGATACGTTTCTGCTCCGCCATACGTTCGGCAATATCTGCACGATATGCGTTGGAGAAGATGTCCACATCTTCATAGTCTGTATTGGTTTTGGAGTCAAAATACACCGCAAAGCTCTGGGAGAACTGTTTGCCAAGGCTAGTCAGGTACACCGGATTTCCAGCATATGTAGAAGAGGAGGATACCGAGAGGTAATCGCCACAGGCCAAGTTCTTGATCTTGTAATAGCCGTCTTCCTCGTACTCGAAGTACCATTCCTGTCCGTACTCTTCGTCTTCATCGGCCATCATGCGGATGGAGCTTCCGGCTACTACCGACCAGAATTTACCGTCGGCATTCTGTATCTTATAAACGTAGGGTGTTTCTGTAGCGATCAGTTTCATGCTAAGCGCCTTGTCATCATTCTCAATGGCAAGCCCCTTGGCGGTGTTGGCCACTAGGCGGTTTGAGTATTTATCCAGGAAGGAATAGGTATTTCCGGATACGATCTCTTTGGCTCTCCTGAAGCGGTACATCTCGTCAAACACGCTCAGGTCCCAACTGTCATACCAGCGTACTGCCGGATAGCCGGAACGCATGGAGAGGGGTAACCATACATACTCAGAGCCTCCTACATTGCCGGAGTTCCAACGGTCGCCCATATATACAAACGCATTTTCTTTTCCTTCTACGCGGAACACGTATGCGCTTTGCGATTTATAAGTGGTATTTGCCAGATAGGTGGTGCCGTAGTCATCCACGGCAAAGTTGGTTCCTACGCTGCCATCGCTGTGCTTATCCTTTGTACCGTATGTCCACTGGCTCAGCATGTCGTAAGAGTATGCATAGCGTCCGGGATTGGGGTCCCATCCTGTACATCCGGAGAACACGCCAAAATACATATCAGTCAGCTTAATGATGGCGGGAGCCTCGTATTTCTTGCCCAGTAAGGTCAATACCTCGTTGGGGCTTGTATTCAAAAAATCATCCTGCAACTGTGCAATGTTCATATTGGAGTTCATATTGGTAGAGCAGAAATGGTATGCTTTCCCGTCCGTATCAAGGAACAGGGTCTGGTCGCGCGAGTCGCGCTCGTTGGGACGGAATGTATTGTGAAATACGTAGGGGCCGGACACTTTGTCGCTGCTGGCCACACATACTCTGGCCTGACCGTAGTCGCTTCCGTTTTCCCAATGCACCCACATAACCCACTTATTGGTGGATGCGTTATAGATTACTTTGGGGCGTTCCAAGGTACGTCCTGGGGCAATATCGTTTCCTGTAGCCTTATCACCCATTGTGCCGGTAGTGGTCAATGCCAACCCTACACGCTTCCAGTTGTACAGGTCACTGGAACTGTAACAGCTGATACCGTTACTTTTAGATCCGGTACGGTCTTCACCGAACCAGTAGTATACTCCCTCATGGTACACCACACATCCGCCGTGAGCATTGATATGTGCGCCACCTGTGTCGTTCCACGATTTACCGGGAGTAAAGTTTGTAGCTGAATAGCTAAAACTACTTATAAACAGGGCTACTAAGAGAGTTATAACAGTCTTTTTCATTCCTTTGTTTTATAATTACCGGGAGAGCAACCAGAGAGTTGCTCTCCCGGAATTGGGTTAGTTTAATATTCCAGTTTTACAGTTTGCTCACCGTTCACACCGGATACTATACAGATATACATTCCACTTCCCGGCAAAGCAATACTCATGCCCGGAGTAAAGTTGCGTGTCATGTACACAGAAACACCATCCTTGGTATAGATACGAACCGCAGAGCCTTCGGTCACATTGCTCAGGTAAAGCTGTCCGTTGGTTACATATCCGGTCAGTTCATTCGGGTCTGCTTTTTCTTCATCAATTCCAGTCAGGTAACGGATGTCATCCACCTTAAGATTCACGAAGGAAGGTGCATAGGCTCCTGTGGCATCATACGTAAAGTAATCCACGTTAGAGAACTGGTTGCTGAAACCTACCTTCTGGACCAGAGTGCGGGCACGTCCGTTCAGTACAGCGTCATCAATCACAAAGGCAGATACGCTGGCACCCCACTTGGCACGTTCAATGTAGAACTCTACCTTGATCTGCTTGGTGTTGGCCTTAGTAGTAAGACTACCGGTATATTCCTGGAACTCATCGCTAGTTACGGGAACAGTGATTTTGTTATCGGCATTCTGCAAGTCGTACATGCGGATGCTTCCGTTAGGAGCATTGTCCTTCCAGATACCACCCTTGGCAAGGCACTTGAAGTCGTATACCTCATTGGGGCTTACATTCACGATCTGAGAGATCTGACCGGCTGACCAGCCATCACTCCACATGTAGCGGTTCATCTTCAGGGCGTGGTTGTTGAAGTCCTGATCATTACTTATCTGCAAAGGAATAATCTCCTGAGTAGAGTTGTACTGATCCAAAGGATATACATTCCAGCCTTCGATACGACGAATCAGGGTAGTACTGTCACCAGGTTCACCACTGCGGTTGTATTCACCCTCGAAACCGGGGTTCTTCAACAGGTTGGCTACGTACTTGCCGTCACCGGTTGCAAACTCGGGCTGCAGAGCAAGGTCGGCCACGCGAACAGTGTCAATCGACAAACCGTCACGGTACACAAATACACGCTGGTCGCTGGTTACGGAATAACGATAGGTATGATACTGACCGTCATTGTTGTAGAAGCGGCTCAAACCACCTGCCTCGGCAGTCGCAGGATTAGACAAAGCCTTCTGGCTGGTGTAATCGCCAAATGAGTTGTAAAGACCCATACCTGCAGCATCTACGTAACCCTTGAAGCCAGCACCTTCCTTAGTCACGGCATATGGATAGAAGAACTTGTTCACATTGTCAGTCTTCACACGCATCTCCACGGTATAACCAGAAGCGGTGGGAGTGAAATCGGTGAAGTTCTTTTCATCGTCTGCATCTTCACCGGCAGCGACTGTATACACAGGATTGGTAGAAAGATCTTTTGCCTCCAGAGGAGTACCGATACCTGTCAGGTTTACGTAACGATAGAAGTCGCCACTACGCATAATAATCTTACCTTTTGCGGTATTCAACGTACTCCTTAATGTGACATTCACCTGTGCATCTTTTAAGGTAGCACCTGTAAGTTTGGCAGGGCTTACCTCGAAACCAGAGGTTGCACTCAGGTAAATTGTTTCATTTGGAAGATTTTCCGCATTGATTGTAAAGCTTTCAGTAGCACCTGTACCATTGATCTTCATGCGTTCAGAAGATACAGCAAGAGTAGGTACAAGCGGAGCGTATGCACCTGTCTGGTCATACGTAAAGTAATCTACGTTAGAGAACTGGTTGGAGAAACCGATAGTCTGATCCAACGTACGGGCACGGCCATTCAGTACTGTATTGTCTATCACAAAAGCAGATACACTGGCACCCCACTTGGCACGCTCAATGTAGAACTCTACCTTGATCTGCTTGGTGTTGGCCTTCGTAGTAAGGCTGGCGGTATATTCTTGGAACTCATCGCTGGTTACGGGAACGGTAATCTTG
>JAVBMN010000049.1:0-35023 GCA_031552405.1 Bacteroidaceae bacterium
TGCCCCTGTTCAACCCACTTCGGGGTTGCCAAGGAGAGAGTCAATTTTAATAACCCCCAGTAGCTTCACTTCGTTACGCACTACTGGGGGTTATTAAAATTGAAGCCCATGCGGGCTATCTTCATTGTTAGACTATGTAAAGTATGAGCATGAATTTAACAATGCAACCTACTTTTAGGATTGACCCGTACTTGGCATTCGCAGTAGATAGAGTATGAATAATGCAGGTTAGATCGGTAATGTAAACCAGAAGCGTGTGCCTGCGCCTGCTTCGGATTCTACGCCGAAGGTGCCTCCAAACTGCTCTACGATGCTTTGGAAGATGGTGAGGCCAAGGCCGGTGCCGGGGATGAACTCGTTGACTTTGACGAAGCGTTCGAAGATATTCTTGGTTTGTTCGGCGGTCATGCCTACTCCGGTGTCCTTCACGCTGAACTCGATGCCTTGTTCCTGTCGCTTGTAGCTGAGCCAGACGTGGCCTTCGGGGGTAAACTTGATGGCGTTGTTGATGAGGATGGACAGAGCCTGACTGATCCATTTAGAGTCGCCGCGGAAGGTGATGTTCTCTTCCGTCCGGCTGTCGTGCCGGAAGTGCAGCTCTACTTGCTCGGGGAACTTGATGCTGAGAGGGCTGATGGCTTGTTCGCACAGGTCGTTGGCATCGATCTCGCTGAAGTGGAACTCGATTTCTCCGGATTCGATCTGCGACAGGTCGAGGATGTCGGAGATGAGGTTCAGCAGATGTTCGTTATTTTTGCGGATGATCTCGATGAACTGCTGCTTCTCTTCCTCGTCGTCGGTTTCGGCCAGTACATCGGCAAAGCCTACGATGGCATTCAGGGGGGTGCGGATCTCATGACTCATATTGGCCAGGAAGGCGGATTTAAGATGGTCGGACTCTTCGGCCTTGTTCTTGGCTTCAAGGAGCTTCTGTTCGGCCAGCTTCATCTCGTTGACGTTATAGTTGATGCAGATATACTGTATGCTGTTGCGCTCGGGGGCATATTCGGTGACACAGATCTTGGCGCGCAGCCATTTCCACTGGCCTTTGTAGCGTATCCTGAATTCGCAGGTGAGTTCTTTTTCTTCTCCTGCGGCGGATTTTTGGAAGAAGGTGTCTATCTGTCCGAAATCGTCCGGGTGTACGCATTGGTTGTAGGCTTCTATGCCAAGCTCATCCACAAGCATGGAGGATACTCCTATGTTTCGGTTGGACTGGATGGAGCTGAAGAAGCTGTTTTTGAGGGGGTTCCAGAGGAAGAATCCCACCTCTGCAATCTCTGCAACCGAGTTGAAAGCGGATTCAAATTCGCGCAGCCTGTTGGAGGTTTCATTGAACTCGGTGTTGTCAATTATGATGAGGAGGTATCCTTCAATCTCTCCTGCGGCATTGTGAAGTACGTTGGCCCTGATGGTGAGGTAGCGTAGTTGCTCCTGTGAATCGATGCCGTAATACTGGCGGTTGACCTTCATATTGTCAAGGTTGACATCGAATACCACATCGTTTCCTTTGCGCAGTTCTTCGTATGCAAAACGAGGAAGGGAGGGGTGCTCGAAGAGGTTCAGGCCCAGCAGTACGTTTCTGTCGGATATTTGCTGGATTTTAAGCTCCTGCTCGTTTACATCCACCATGAACCCGTCTTTATCATATATCTCTATGCCGAGGGGGATGTTCTTGTACATTTTTTGCAGCTCGATCTCTCTCTTTTTAAGAATCTCGGAGGCTGATACCGTATCGGTTACCTCAATGAACAGGGCCACCACATCGCCATACTGGGGCGAGTAGATGGTGGTGTCATAGTAGCCTTTGTTGTGGCGCATCTGTCCCCGGGTTTGGAAGATTTTGCCTTTGTAAGCTACGTCGGCAAGGACTTGAAGATCGAGCTTATTGGTAAAGATGGGGCCTACTTCGGAGTTTAGCTTCCCGATGATATTCTCTCTATTCCTGCCTATCATCTCGGTAAACTTGGTGTTTATATCCAGATATTCATAGTCGGTCACCTCGCCATTTCCGGCCATTTCAATGCGCAACCTGAAATAGCCCATGGGCATGTTATGGAACAGCTTGTGCAGGAAGTCGCCATTCTCGGTAATCTCACTTTCAAAGGTTCTTAATGCCTGGCATACACAGATGATATTGGTGGCGGTGACGAGGGATTCAATGTCAAAGGGAGTCCACCTTTTCGTCTTATCCAGTATGTTTATCTTTATGAATCCCCATACTTCCTGTTTGCTGGACAAGGGAATTACCAGGGATGTTTGAACCCGGTTCAGATACTGTTCGGGGCTGGCGCCGTCTACGTATATCAGGTGGTCTTTCTGATTGTAAAATGCCACTTTCCTCTTCATCAACAGCTCGTAACCTCTCTTGCCTGTGATAGGTTTCTTTTGCAATGCGTCTTTACAGGCATACTTGTTATCGGCCACTATCTCATACTCGCAGGAGTAGGTTTTGTGTAGATGGTTCATGGAGAATATGCGAACGGAGTCGGCCTCCGCCTTCTGGAGGATGAGGGACAGCAACTCTTCAATGACAAGGTGGCTGGGAGTGTTGCCAAGCAACTTTAAAAGCATCTGGGTAAAGGACTTCTGCCAGTTTACCAGTTGGTTTAGATGGATCTTTGCCTTTTTGGCACCTTTCTGGTAGGAGTAATCCGTGCATTGTATGAATCCTTCGATGATGGATTCTCCTTTATCGTTGGTATGCTGGCGGATACTCTTTGCCCGGATTTGTAGATATCCCTTGGGGGTAAAGATCTCCAGCTCCTTATCATATTCTACGGAGGTGGTGGGGAAACCGATCGTTTGCAGGTTTGCTGTATCCGTATATCCGGAAGCAGGGGAGAGTAGTGCGGCGAACGCTTCGAAGGTCAGAGTTTCTGCCTTGAGGCCAAGCAGGCTAATGAGATAGGAAGAGAAGGTGATGGTCTTTTGGGGGATATTGATCTGCCACCACCCTGCGTGGGCGGCTTCCTGCAGGTTATGAAATGAAAACTGGCTGTCTAAATTATGATTCATATTACATCTGCCTTTGAACTATAATAACTATTGCCCGTTAGTAATGGGCAGAGTAAACCAAAAACGGGATCCTACCCCTTTTGTGGATTCTACACCAATGTTCCCTTCGAGCTTTTCGACAATGCTTTTACATATCGTAAGGCCAAGCCCGGTGCCGGGTATGAAGTCGTTAAGCTTTACAAAACGGTCAAAGATGTGAAGGTCGCTTCCTTCTTCCATTCCTATTCCCGTATCTTCTACGGAGAACTCAATCTCGTTGTCCAGTATCTTGTAACTAAGCCAGATGTGCCCTTTGGAGGTAAACTTAATGGCGTTGTTAAGAAGGCTGGAAAGAACCTGGGCTACCAGTTTGGCGTCGCTTCGCAGGATGGGGCTTTTCAGCCCGTTGGTATTGATAAATCTCAGGTCTACATTATTGGGTGCTTTCAGGAAGAGTGTATTGGTTTCCTGTTCGCACAACTCGTTTACAAGTATATCACTAAAGGAAGGCTCAATGCCTCCGGACTCCAGAGCCGAGAGGTCGAGGATGCTTGAAATCAGATTCAGCAGGTGGTCATTATTCTTCTTTATGATAGAGATGAACTGCTGTTTCTCTTCCGGGTCGGAGCTTTCGGCCAATACGTCGGTAAAGCCTATAATGGCGTTGAGTGGCGTACGGATCTCATGGCTCATATTGGCTATGAAGGCGGATTTCAGGCGGTCGGACTCTTCAGCTTTGGCTTTGGCCTCGATGAGTTTCCGCTCGGTTTTCTTTATCTCATCAATGTTGTAATTGAGTCCTATTATTTGCAGTACCTGACGATCCGGGTCGTATTCCGTTACATAATAGGTGGCACGCAGCCATTTCCAGTCTTTGCCGTTGCGCACCCTGAGTTCGTAGGTCAGTGAGTTCAATAGCCCTTTGGTGCTGTTCTCAATGAAATCAGTCAGGGGTTTGTAGTCATCGGGGTGGATGGAGCCGCAGCATTCCTCGAAGATGGGTGGGAGGGGTTTCTTCAGGTCTATTCCCATGTTCAGGTAGAACTGCTCGGAAGCGGAATAGGTATTTGTGAGCGGGTTCCAGCGGAAGAATCCTACTTCGGCAATTTCGGCTACCGACTTGAATGCGGACTCAAATTCCCTCAGTCGGGCTGAGGTGTTGTATATCTGGGTGTTATCAATGATGATCAGCAGGTAGTTCTCAAGCTCCCCCTGGGTGTTGAAGAGGATTGTGCATTTGATGGTCAGATAGCAGTACATGTCTTTGCTGGCTTCTCCGTAGTATGCACGGTTGTCTGTCATGGCTTGCATGTCTACGTCAAAGGTTACATCTTTTCCTTCTTTCAGCAGGTCGTAGGCATGCTTTGGCAGGGAAGGGTGCTCAAAGATGTTAAGCCCAAGCAGGACTTCTTTGTTGGGCACTCCCAGTATCTTTACTTCCTGGTCATTGACCTCGGTCATGTAGCCGTCTTTGTCGTAAATCTCAATACCTACAGGTATGTTTTTATAGAGCTTGCTTAGCTCTTCTTCGTTTTTCCGGAGAGCTTCGGTGGTGAGTATGGTATCTGTAATATCAGAGAAGAGGGCTACGATATCTCCCCTGCAGGGCGAGTATATCGTGGTGCTGTAGAATCGCTGGTCGTACCTCATCTGCCCTATCGTTTCGAGTACCTTTCCTTCGTAGGCAACGCCGGCCAGGAGTTGCACGTCGAGCTTCTTGACAAAGATCGGGCCGATCTCCGAGTGCATCTTTCCCACTAATTCTTCACGGCTTTTGCCGCACATCTCGGTAAACTTTCCGTTGATGTCAAGGTATTCATAATCAGTAACAAGCCCTTCTTCATTCAGCTCGATATTCAACCTGAAGTACCCCAAAGGCATATTGCCATATAGCTTATGCAGGAAGTCGCTATTTTGTACTGCGTAGTCTTTTGAGCGGTTTAGGGCCAGGCATACTCCGATGATGTTGGATACAGCAATGAATAATTCTTGTTCCAGTGGAGTCCACTCTCTGTCAGGGTCGGGGGATTCCACCTGGATGAGGCCCCAAATATCTTCTTTTGACAGGAGGGGACTGGCCATCATACTATGGGTGTTGCAGATGTCGATCTTTTCAGTGGGTTTGTGGTCCAACTCTGCTTTCTTGAAAACCGGCTTTTTGTCTAGTATGGGGGCAAGGCATTGCTCCTCAGAAAGTTGCATGTTCTGCAACAGATGGATTAGAGGGGGCATGCCGGGGGCCACAGACTCGTATGCGCAATCGAATATTTGAGTTTTGGGAGAATAGGAAAAGATATGTGCCCCTGATCCTCCGAAGTTCTCACGGATGAGGTTCAGCAGGTATGGTATGGTCTGATCGTCGCTGGAGTCATTCAGTAATCCTAGCAGGGTATGACTGATGGAACGTTGCCATTTCAGGAGATGGTTCAGGTGTATTTCGGCATAGCTGTCTTCTCTGGATGAGATATCCTCTTCTTTCACGCATTGTATAGAGCCTTCCAGTATCTTCTCGTTGTTTTTGTTGACGAAAATCCGGCTTGTTTTAAATTGTATGAATTGGGAGTTGTGATCTGGAGTGGTGATATGAAAATATTCATTGTAATTATCCGGATGCAGCATTAACTCATCCAAAGAAAGCAGGGTTTCTTTATGGACGGTCTGTAGTGATCTGAAAAAATCATCCACAGGTATATGGCATGATTTGATCTGTAGCAAATCTGCCAGGAATGAGGAGAAAGTAATGGTGTTTTGTGGTACGTTGATGCACCACAACCCCATTCTTAACGCTTCTTGGAGAGCCGAAAAAGAATGTTGGTTATCTATAGTATTGTTCATAGATACAACATAAGCATAGGGAATGCTTGTTCTGTTAAATTTCTCGCAAAGATAAACGTTTTTTTTATAAACGACTCGTTGCAAATGTTAATTATGTGCCTATATATGGCAGGAGTGTTCGGACGGGTCTTTTAACCGGAAGGATCTTGACATGAACAGCTCTGAACAACAAGAAAGGAGAGGGTTATGCAAACCCTCCCCTTTCCAGATGTTTTTATATGCAACCATTTACGGCTGGTAATTCGAGTGCTCCAGGGAGCAGTTTATTCAAGGGTTCTTGAGCCTTTGCTTACGGCGGGGAGGGACGATGCCGGAACATAATTATCCCACCATCTTTCATACCCGGGTTCTTTGCTTGCCCATTTGATAAAGTCGGGGAATACATCGCTGATAAACACCTTTTCATTGGTCTTGTAGAAGTCGAGAGCCAATACACTGTTGTCGCCCGGATCTACTACATTGATGGCAAAGGGCAGGTAGTTTGCACTTGCATACCAGTATTTCTTACCATCGCTTTGTGCGGTGTATGAACGGTCGTTGTCTTTATCAAACGAGTCGCTTCCCTGGTTTTGGCTGGTGGGAGCTTCTCCTATCAAGTGCACCTCGCGTGATTTGTTCTTCACGTCAATGAACGGATTGAAGTGGTTGGCATCAGTGGCAGGGGTGTTGTCATTGTAGGTAACCACGAACTTGTAATTGGCTTCCTCTACTCCCGGGATCAGCGGACCGCCCATGTTGAAGAGGACGGGTATGTCCTTGCATATCTGAACAATTCTTCCTTCTGTAGCGCTGATATTGGGGTTGTCTACTTTGAGGATGACGCTTCCCCTGTCGGTGGCGTTCAGTTGTTCCAGAGCGCTTACTATTACACCGTTTTCATAACCGGCGATGCTTTTTGTACACAGGTCTTCTATGTCTTTTGCTGATTTGGGCAGCTGTATCTCGAAGCTGTTATATAAAGTAGCTCCCGCCCACAGCAATTTGAAGTTGTATTCGGTCTTCAGCAGAAGGGTGTTCTCGGCATTTACAGTATGGATTATGTCATAGTGCACTACAAGGTCGTTCATGTCATAGTCGCCCTTTGAAGGCCATAGATCTTCGTAGAGGAGCATACCTTTTTTGTTCAGCTCTACTTCGGGAAGGTCCACGATGGGTTTTTCGGTTCCTTTGATGTTGGATACGCCGAAGATTACATCATCGAAGTCATAGTCGGGCCAAGACTGCCATCTGTCATGCTCAAAGCCGAATACTTCGTAGGGAAGGGCTTTGCCGTTTAAGTCGGTAAGTCCGGGAACCTTGATTGACACAGCCATCTGGCAGGGGTAGTTGTGATAGTTATAGGTAATACCCCAGTTCCCGGTAGGATTCTCAGGAACGATCAAGGCATTCTTTCCGGCAATTGCAGTAGTGTAGCTGATCTTGTTGGTCTTGATAAGCTCGGGGTAGTAGTTGCTGAGGTCGCTTATATCACCTGCCAGCAACAGGGCAAAACCAATCTTGGTACCGGCCTTGAAGTTGTACTTCGTATCAGGATCGTTCTGGTTGTCCGGGTTGATAAGCTTGATGGTGGTTGAATTTCCATCTCCGGCGATGCCGGTCAGAGGTTTGGGGTTGCCCATTTCGGCATCCTGTGCTCTGGCCAGAGGCAGTATGATGTATTTCTGAAGATTTTCCAGTGTAGTAAGGCTGGCGGGATCATTTGGGTTGATGTCACCTTCTTCATATACATAGTATGCCAGGGTGCTGGGAAGGGCGCACTGGGTGCTTAATACGTTCAGTACCACTTCGCCATTTCCTGCTACGGTAAAGTCTTCTTTGAGCAGGAACCGGTTCAGGAACTCAGCTGTTTTGCTCTTTCCTGCCATTCCTGGGTTCCCGGCTACGGAGTTGTTTCTCAATGCATTGGCAGCCTCGATGATGCTTGTGTTCATGGGCTCAATGGTGCGTGCTTCATCGGCAGGTGCTCCGTTGGTGTACCATTTCCCGTTTCCGTATAGGTAAGAGATCTTATCCGATTGGGGGTTGGTGGTAAAGAAGTTGGCTGTCAGTGTTTCTGTTCCTCTCTTAAGACTTCTTACTCCCGGAAGGCTTGAGATGGTAGCTGATGCATAGCTGCCACTGATGGCAATCTCAAACGACTGCTGAGCACCAATGGAGTTGGTGTACACATAGATCTTTTCTACTGAAGAAGCCAGCTTAATCTTACCGGTGAATTTACCGCTCTTGTCGGTAACGCCGCAGGATACGGGGCGTACTTCAAGATTTCTTGTGTAAAGAACATCGTCTTTGCTTTCATCAGGCTTGTAGGCTTTCATAGGGTCCTGTGTGAAAACCTCGAAGGGAACTTTTCCGATGGTGGAAGTGTACTGGATGGTAAGTGTTACATCCTTTTCTGTAGAGTAGTCAAAGAATTCCTCTACCGCGGAAGTTGTACCGTTGTTGTTGCCGCCGCCAATGTACTCCTGGTCTACGCAACTGGTGAAGGTTAACGCAAAGAGGGCGCCACTTATCAACGCGGTTTGCTTGTGAATAACCGTTCTAAAATTAATTCTCATACCTTTCAAAAATAAAAATGAATAATGCAATAATTGTTATTAATTGTATCTTAAATTGTTAATTCTAAGCGTAAGCACTTATTGTTTTGTAATAATTGGTGGCAAAAGTAATACTTATAATAAATATTCCAACAGGGTAAGTGTTAAATTTGGCGGAGAAGGCATGTCTTTAACATAAAAACAGCAAATAATGTCCGACGGAAACATTTTTTAGGAGACAATTTCATGAGTTTGGCATTTTACCCTCTAAAAACTAGGGTTTTGGGCACTGGAATTATTCTCTTTAGAGGTGCATTATTAGCGTGTTTTTATGCATTCTGACGCGCCGTATCAGGGTACTTCGAACAATAATCCTTCTTTGATTGTTTCTATTAATCATGTGTAATTTAATAAAACGTCTTTATGAGAATAGAAAAGATTCAGGGGCGTGAGATTCTGGACTCACGCGGAAATCCTACTGTAGAGGTAGAGGTAGTGTTGGAATCAGGAGTGACAGGCCGTGCCTCAGTGCCCTCAGGTGCTTCGACGGGCGAGAACGAGGCACTTGAGTTGCGGGATGGCGACAAGAAACGCTACGGAGGCAAGGGAGTGTTGAAAGCGGTAGAGCATGTGAACACTGTGATCGCATCCGCTTTGAAGGGCATGTCGGCGCTGGAACAGCGGAGTATCGACTGTAAGATGCTGGAGCTGGATGGTACGCCTACCAAATCAAACCTGGGTGCCAATGCCATCCTTGGCGTTTCGATGGCTGTGGCCAAGGCGGCAGCGGCGTACCTTGACTTGCCGCTATACCGGTATATCGGGGGTGTAAATACCTTCGTGCTTCCTGTGCCCATGATGAATATTATTAATGGGGGTTCGCACAGCGATGCGCCGATTGCTTTCCAGGAGTTTATGGTTCGCCCGGTAGGAGCTTCCTCTTTCCGTGAGGGACTGCGCATGGGTGCCGAGGTGTTTCATGCCCTTAAGAAGGTTCTTCACGACCGGGGCCTGAGTACGGCAGTGGGCGATGAAGGAGGCTTTGCCCCGGCATTGCAAGGCACGGAAGATGCCTTGGAAAGCATTATACAGGCCATTCTGGTGGCAGGCTATGAACCAGGCAAGGATGTAATGATCGGCATGGACTGTGCTGCTTCCGAATTTTGCAAGAATGGCATCTATGACTATTCAATCTTTGAAGGTGAAAAAGGGAAGAAGCGTACCTCAGAGGAGCAGGTAGATTATCTGGAATCGTTGATTGACAAATACCCCATTGACTCCATAGAGGATGGGATGAGCGAGAACGACTGGGAAGGCTGGAAGAAACTTACCGACCGTATTGGCAATCGTTGCCAACTGGTGGGCGACGACCTGTTTGTGACCAACGTGAAGTTCCTGGCACGAGGTATCGAAGAGGGTTGTGCCAATTCCATCCTCATTAAAGTGAATCAGATAGGCTCTCTCAGCGAAACGCTGGATGCCATAGAGATGGCCCATCGGCATGGATATACCACCGTAACCTCACATCGCTCCGGCGAAACGGAGGATGCCACCATTGCCGACATTGCAGTGGCTACCAATAGCGGCCAGATAAAGACCGGTTCACTGAGCCGCTCAGACCGCATGGCTAAGTACAACCAGTTGCTCCGCATCGAAGAAGAACTGGGCGAGAGAGCTGTATACGGCTATACACGTGTAAAGTAAACTCCAGAACTCAGTAAACAACTACGCTCCGGCATAGAAGAAAACTTCAATGCCGGAGCGTACTGTTTTATATCTGGAAGGGCATTATTCCTACTCTTTCGTAGCTAGAACGCCTCGTTGATGTTGAACATAAAGCCTACGGTATCTTCGCCGAAACCGCAGTCGACACGCACGTTCACGCGTTTCTTGAACTCCCATCGCAGTCCCAGACCGTAGGTGGGCAGGGTGTGTGAGATGTCGAAGCTTTTGAAGTCGGGGAATACATTACCCACTCCTACCCATACCACTCCGCCGAACCGTTTGTACAGTTTCTGGCGTAGCTCCACCTGAAGCTCCAGCAGGTCCTTGTCGCGGTATCTTCCTTCGTAGTAACCCCTCATGCGCGAGGAGCCTCCCATGAGCGACAACATGGTCCAGGGCACATCGCCGCGGTGGAACAGACCGTGCAGGTCAGTGGCAAGGATGGCGCCTTTCCATATCGGGGTGTAGTAGTCTGCAATCAGCTCATTGCTGGTAAAGTAGTCTTTGTTGCCCAGGAATTTAGGGAAGAAACGCTGGTCTATCTTAAAATAGAAGCCGGTATAGGGATCGGTAATCACGTCGCGCGAGTCGTACGAGACGGAGAATCCCACTCCGGTGTTGATGTATTTGGAGTCTTCTCCTTCGGGGATGTACCAGGGTTTCTCAATGTCGAGCGCCCTGGTAAACTGGTAGCTTGCATTTGCGCCGATGTACCATTTGGGGAATATCTGGTACAGGAAGTCTATGCGGGTCTGTATCTGCTGGCGGTCCATCTCGCAGCTGGTAGAGTCGTGCCCACCGTCGTATCCCACTCCCCAGAAGTTGCTGGGGCGGAAGTAGAAGGAGGTCGCGTGGTCCAACCGGTATTTTCCTCCGTTGAAGTAGGTATTTCCGCGTATTCCCAGCACATAGGCCCCGGTGGTGGTGAGGTCGCCAAAGAGGGATACGTTGGAGGGGGGGATAGACAAGTCGCTGCGGTCGAGCCTGAACAATCCTGCAGCCACGATACCTATTCCGAACTGAGTCTCAGTGGAATAATGCGGCCCTCCCAGGATGGTGAGGTCCAGCTTCTTGGTCTGGGTCTTATCCACGTTGGCATGGGCGATGTAGTTATAGAGCTTGTCCCATCCTCTGCGTAGGAAGGGGACTTTTGCAGTACTGTCAGCTGGTATGGCAGGCAGGGGCGGGGCAATGAACTCTGCTGTAGGACTGTACGATGTCTGATCCTCCTCTGTGGATGAGGGGTAAGGCTGCTCCTCCGGGGTGGAGGTTGCTGCATGGAGTGTGCAGCATAGCAGCAGGAGTATGCCTGAAAGGAGAGTTCGTGTCATCATGTGGGTACGGTTTTTATTTATCGGGGGCCGGGGCCAGCAGATTGGTGTTGATAATCTCTTTGAGTGATTCCTCGGGGTACGCGCCTTCTACCAGGATGGGTTTCTTGCCCTTGGCTATGAACAATAGGGTGGGGTAGCTGCGTATACCGATGGCTCTGGCCAGATCGGTTTCTTTCTCAGCATCTATCTTATAGAACTGTACTTTGCCTTCATATTCCTTTGCCAGTTTCTCAAGGACAGGCGCCAAAGCCTTGCAGGGGCCGCACCACACGGCATAGATGTCGATCACACACGGCTTTTCACCCAGGTAGGTGAAGGTGTCACTGTTATAATCGGCTACCTTAAGCTTGAAATCGGCCTGGGTAAGGTACTCAGGAACCACATCCTTGGCTGGTGCGGCAGCCGGAGTCTTGGTTTCGTTTTCTCCTTTTTTCTCTTGTGCCTGGCAGGAGGTGATAAGTAACCCGCACAGTGCAAGGAGGCTCAATAATCTTTTCATTTCTTTTGTTGTTAATTGTACTTCATAAAACGTTTATTCACTTCTAAAAGTTCTGCTGGAGGATGCTTTTAATGTATTTTGAGGTTTCGCCCTCTCCGCAGAATTCTTTCCGGAGCAAAGGTAAAACAAAAAAAGCACGATCGCAGTGGATCGTGCTTTTTATGATAAATGGGTTCTATATCTTAGAAGTTATAGTAGAAACCGATAGTAGGAGCAAGGTTAATGCCCAGGTTGAAAGAGTTGGTCTTCTCATCAATGTTACCAGTTGAGATCTTAGAGTAACGGTATTTCAAGTCACCGCAAGAGAAAGAAGCACCAATTTTCGGAGAGAAAGCATAGCTGAAACGAACGAGGTTGAAACCAGCTTCGAGACCGAAGATGTCAGAATTCTCATCTTCATCATTGTAGTTGATAGAGCCAAAACCTGCACCCACATAGAACTGAGGAGCATATGCAAATTTCTCAGTAATAGGAAGTGTATATCTTACAGTAGGCTGGAAGAGGAAAAGAGAAGTCTTGTCTTCATTTGCATCTTTCTGATAAGCAAAACCGATGCCAGCACCGATAGAGATCTTGTCACTGATACCATACATGAATGAAGGCACAACGCTGAAAGCTGATTGGTCAACACTCTCTCCATCATTGATTTTTTCGCTTCTAGTGTTTACACTTACTGCACCACCTACTTCAAATACTCCCTGCTGGGCAAAAGAAACTGCACTGATAGCGCACACCATTGCTGATAAAATAATCTTCTTCATAACTAATTCTTGTTTTTAGTTTATAAATAAATTGTTGTTTTGTTGACCTCGTTTGTTTGGTTTATACTTCCGAAGTCGGCACAAAGATATGGCATTTGTTTCCAATAGTACAAATAAAATCGAAAAAAAGTAGTGTTTAACCCACAGAAAAACCAACTTATGGGAGAAAAAGACCTGATTTTTGTTAGAAAAGGAACAATATTGTGGCAACCCTCACACAGTATTGTGTTTCTTCAACTGGCGCGCATGAGTTAAAAGATTGATGCACGCGAAAAAAAAACTGGTGCGCATGAGTGGAAGAACTCGTGCGCACCAGTTTTATAAAAGGATTAAGTCAATTGCTATATTATACCAGCCGTTTGATATCCGGCTTTACCCAAGCGCTGATGGCGAGCCATGCTCCCAGCAGGATGAGGGGGATGCTGAGCCATTGGCCGATGTTGAGCGTCATGTTCAATTCCTGCTCTACCTGCGGGTTTTTGAGCATCTCTAGCAGGAATCGGCTCAGGAAGAAGATGATGAGGCAGATGCCGGTGATGAACCCTGTTTTCCGTTCCAGATGGAACTTCCAGTACATCAGCATGGCAGTACACATGGCTACGATACAGTACATCATCTCATAGATCTGGGTGGGGTGGCAGGGGAGTCCCGGGTACAGGGCTTGCCATTCGTGGGAGCGGACAAAGAGGAAGCCCCAGGGCAGGGTAGTAGGGAAACCGAAGATCTCGGAGTTCATCAGATTACCCAGGCGGATGCAGCCGCAGGCAAAGCCGATGGCCGGTATCATGCGGTCAAAGAGCCACCACACGCTGTGGTGTGTCACCTTTCGGGAGTATACGATCAGTGCCAGGATGAGGCAGAACACACCGCCGTGGCTGGCCAGTCCGCCTTCCCATACGGCCAGTATCTTGAGCGGGTGCTGACTGTAATAGCCCCATTCATAGAACAGGCAGTGGCCCAGGCGGGCGCCTATGATGGAAGAAAGGATGGTGTACAGGAAGAGTTTTTCTATCCAGCTTTCGGGCAGTTTTTCGTGTTTAAACACTTTGTCTACCATCATGTATCCTCCCAGGAAGCCGATACCCCACAATAATCCGTACCAGCGTATTTCCCTGCCGAACAGGGTAAACAGGGTAGGATCCACATCCCATACAATCGCACTTAATTCCATATCTTATTGCAATAATTACACTAAATGACTAATCAGCTCCTCGCAGTCGCCATACAGCAGATCCAGCACAGGTATCTCGGGCATAGTATAGCAGCCGGGTTTCTGCAGCATGGAGGCACGGGCGGTGCTTACCAGGATCTGGGCGGTGAGGGCGGGGTTGTTAATCTTCATATTAAATTCCAGCAGCTGGTTCTGGGTGATGCCGGATACGCCTTTGCGTACCAGGTTTACGCCATGCCCCATGTCTATCACATCATCCACCGAGGGTACTGCCTGCACATAGGTTTCATCCTTTACAAAGTAAGGATCGGCCTTGATGGTCTTTGCTACTTCTTCAAACTGGTAGCCTTCTTCCAGTTCGATGTACACCATGCGGCGGTGTATGCCGGTACCGGTGGGGATGGTCATGGAGAGAGCGGCTTTTACGCCGGCAATAGCCTTTACGGCTACGGTATGTCCCATGCTCATGCCCGGTCCGAAGTTGGTATAGGTAACCCCTTTGGGTGCCATGGCCTGCATGAGGGCGCGTATGACCGAGTCGCTTCCGGGGTCCCATCCGGCCGAGATCACGGCTACGGTATTATGGGTGCGGGCTACCTCGCCCAGTTCGCGGCGCAGGGGTACGATACCTGTGTGGATGTCAAAACTATCCACGGTGTTGATTCCCATAGCCAGTATCTCTTTGGCGTATGCCTCTACGCTGCGGGTAGGGGTACAGAGGATGGCTACTTCTGTGCCAGGCAACTCAGAGATGTGTGTGACAATGCGGTATCCTTCCAGTTCCTGGGGGCTGTTGGCAGCTCCACTCCGGCGCACGATACCTGTCAATTCAAAATCGGGCGCAGCCTGAAGCGCCTGTAATACGTACTTTCCGATGTTTCCATAGCCAATAATGGCGGCTTTAATCTTTTTCATTTTTAACTTGAAGTTTAAATGTATTCTTCCGTATATCGGCGCAAAAGTAGCTATTTCATGTTGAAAAATGCCGTTCCACCGGCTTAATATATTGAAAAAAGCACAATAAACAAGGCGAAAGGTTCGTTTACAACTTTACATATTAATAATGTAAAGGGCACAAATGATAGATTACATAAAGGGCGAACTGGCCGAACTTACCCCTACCTTTGCTGTGGTTGAGGCGCGAGGAGTGGGGTATTCACTCTTTGTTTCATTGAATACTTACTCTGCCATCCAGCAAAAAAAGGAGGTGAAACTCTATGTGTACGAGGCTATTCGCGAGGATGCACACCTGCTTTACGGCTTTGTGAGCCGCAGGGAGCGCGAGTTGTTCATCCTTCTGATATCCGTATCGGGTGTAGGGGCGGGAACGGCGCGTACCATCCTGTCGGCCTATTCTCCCGATGAACTGGTGCACATCATTAGTACCGAAAATGCCAACCTGCTGAAAAGCGTGAAAGGCATCGGCCTGAAAACCGCCCAGCGCATCATTGTGGATCTGAAAGATAAGGTGGTGCTACTAGGCACATCCTCCTCCGGGGGCGTTTCTGCGGCGGTGTCTTCGCAGGCATCCGCCGTGCAGGAAGAAGCGGTACAGGCACTTGTCATGCTGGGATTCGTACCTTCAGCCTCGCAGAAGGTAGTTGCAGCCATCCTGAAAGAAGAACCGGACGCTCCGGTAGAGAAGGTGATAAAGCAGGCATTCAAGCACCTGTAAGGGTTATACCTTATTATATTATCAAAACGAGTTTCGCATACCGGAAAAGATAATTTGAAGAAAAGGAATCATATATCGTCGTTTTTGCTTGCTCTGGCAGGGTGTGTGTCCCTGGTGGCAGTTACGGCTTTTGCCCTGCCCGGCATGCCTTCGGCTTTGCCCGAACCTGCGCCACATCCCCAGCCGCAAAGGGTGCAGACGGCGGCGCCCGCCGATTCCTCCAAGATACGCTACTCGGTAAAAAAAACGGTACCCCTGGAGCTGAAAGACCTGAAAGCTTCGCCCCTTGACCTGCGTACCCCGCAAAATATGACCTCCGGAGTGGAGTATGATCCGGATACCGACCAGTACATCATCTATACTAAAACCGGCAACTCCGAGATAGGAGTGCCCCTCATCCTTACTCCGCAGGAATACACCGAGTGGAGCTTGAAGCAATCCATGAGCAGCTACTACCGGGAGAAAAACCGCAGCCTGCTGACGAAGGATGGCGAGGAGCTCGACCTTACCAACCTGCAGTTTGACCTGGGCCCTGCCGAGAAGATCTTCGGAAAGGGCGGCGTGCAGATCAAGACAAAAGGATCCGCAGAGATGAGCCTGGGTATGAAGTACACCCATGTGGAGAACCCCTCCATGTCAGAGCGTACCCGGAAAACAATGGCCTTTGACTTCGACGAGAAGATCAACATCAACGTCAACGGAAAGGTAGGCGATAAGATGAACCTGGACATGAACTACAACACGGAAGCCACCTTTGATTTCGACTCCAAAAAGATCAAGCTGAAATACGAAGGAAAGGAAGATGAGATCATCAAGCTGCTGGAAGCCGGAGATGTATCCATGCCCGCCAGCTCGTCCCTGATAAAAGGGGCCAGCTCGCTGTTTGGTATCCGGGCCGACCTTCAATTCGGTAAGTGGAAGTTCCAGACGGTACTCTCCCAGCAACGCACCGAATCGAAGACCGTAAGCAGCAAGGGCGGCGTGCAAACCACTCCCTTCGAGTTTACGGCAGTGGACTATGACGAGAACCAGCACTTCTTCTTTGCCAACTACTTCCGGAATTCATTCAACCGCAACATGAGCCAGTTGCCCAATATCCTCTCCGGTATCACCGTCAAGCGTGTGGAGGTGTGGGTAACCAATAAAACGGGCAACTATGACAACCCCCGTAACGTGGTGGCCTTTACCGAGCTGGGCGAGACAACCGGCTCCGCCGTGCCCCAGAACAAGGCCAACCCCCTATACTCCGAACTCCTTACCACCTATGCCGCCGCCCGCGATATCTCGCAGGTAAATACTGCGCTGCAAAGCATGAACCCCGGTATAGATTATGAAAAGATACAGAGCGCCCGCCTCCTCACCGGCTCGGAATACTCGCTGAACAGCGCCTTGGGATACATCTCTCTGCGCACACGCCTCAATCCAGATGAAATACTGGGCGTGGCGTTTGAGTATACCTACATGGGCGTTACCTATCAGGTGGGAGAATTCTCTACCGATATTACGGACAACAGCAAGTGTCTTTTCGTAAAACTGTTGAAGAGTTCTGCCAACTCGCCCATCTTCCCGGCATGGGACCTGATGATGAAGAACATCTACTCCCTGAAGGCTACCCAGATACAGAAGGACAACTTCATACTGAATGTGGCCTATGAAAGCGACTCGGCCGGAACAGCGCTCAACTACATCTCCGAAGGAAATGTGGCCGGGCAGATACTGCTGCGCGTGATGAACCTGGACCGCCTGGACAAGAATAACAAGGTGAATCCCGACGGAGTGTTCGACTTTGTATCCGGATACACCATCACCACCGACAACGGACGTGTGATATTTCCCGTAACCGAACCCTTCGGATCATGGCTGCGCACACAAATAGGGAACGACGCCATTGCCGATAAATACTGTTTCGATTCACTGTATACCTCGACTAAGGTCTATGCGAAACAGATGGCGGAGAAGAATAAGTTTAAGATGAGCGGTGAATACCAGGCCTCTAAGAACTCGGAAATCAGTCTGGGAGCCTCCAACGTGCCCCGCGGATCGGTAGTGGTAAAGGCCGGTGGAGTGACGCTGACGGAAAATACCGACTATATAGTAGACTACGGCGCCGGTAAAGTGACCATCCTCAATCAGAGCATTATCGATGCCGGTACGTCTGTATCGGTGAGCTTGGAGAACAGCTCCACCTTCAACATGCAGCGAAAGACAATGATGGGACTGAATGCCCAGTATGAAGTGTCGAAGAACTTTACACTGGGTGGTAGCGTGATGCACCTCTCCGAGCAGCCCATCCAAAACAAAGTATCCATGGGTGATGAACCCATCAAGAACACCATCTGGGGGCTGAACATGGCCTGGAAGAAGGAAAGCCAGTGGCTTACCAATATGGTAAACAAACTCCCCTTCGTAACAGCTACCGCACCCTCCAACCTTAACTTTACGGCGGAGTTTGCGCAGCTCATACCGGGACATTCGTCGGACTTGCAGGGTAATGCCTCGTACATTGACGACTTTGAATCGGCAGAGCTCTCCTTTGACCTGCGCTCGCCCGTGAGCTGGATGCTGAGCAGTACGCCCTCCCAATTCCCGGAGTCGCAACTCACGGACTCGGTGCGTTACGGCTTCAACCGCTCTTTGCTGGCATGGTACTACATTGATCCGCTGTTTACTAATAAAAACTCTTCACTGACTCCCGCACATATCAAGAGCGATGTGGATCAGTTAAGTAACCATTACGTGCGCGAGGTGTATCAGAGCGAGGTATTCCCCAACAAACAAACCACCTACCAGGAATCGGCCACCATCAACATACTGAACCTGGCATACTACCCCAAAGAAAGGGGCTCCTACAATCTGGATCCAAAGGTGAACCCCGACGGAACCCTGCCCAACCCCGCCCAACGCTGGGGGGGAGTGATGCGCAAGATGGATAACCCTGACTTTGAAAGCGCCAATGTAGAGTATGTCGAGTTCTGGATGCTGGACCCCTTTATCTATGATCCGGGTAGCACGGGTGGCGACTTCTACATCAATCTGGGTGAGGTGAGCGAGGATGTGTTGAAGGATGGTAAAAAGTTCTTTGAAAGCGGACTGCCCGTCAGTGGCGATGCTACGGTAGATTACACTACATGGGGTAAAGTGCCCAACAGCCGAAGTCTGGTATATGCCTTCGACACCAACTCCGACTCGCGCAAGAAGCAGGACGTAGGTTTGAACGGACTCTCTTCCGAAGAAGAACGCAACTACCCCGCATACAGCTACTATCTGTCGCAACTGCGCGCCAATGGGGTGCAAAATATGGCTCCCTTTGACGATGACCCGGCTAATGATACCTACCATTACTACCGGGGTGGCGACTATGACAACGTAAAGGCCTCGATACTTACCCGCTACAAGCGCTATAATAATACGGAAGGAAACTCTGTCACTTCGCAGGACTCGCCGGAGAGCTACGCTACCTCCTCTAAGACAGTGCCCGATGTGGAAGATATCAACCAGGACTTTACGCTGAACGAGAACGAGAAGTATTACGAATATAAAATCCACCTCAAGCCCGATATGAAAGTGGGTGACCCGTATGTGACCGACGTGCGTAATGCCACCGTGAAGCTGCGTAACGGTACCACTGCCGAAAACGTGAAATGGTACCAGTTTAAGGTGCCTGTGAAGAACTATACCTCGAAGGTGGGTACCATCCAGGACTTCTCCTCCATCCGGTTTATGCGAATGTATATGACCAACTTTACCGACTCTGTAGTGTTGCGCTTTGCCAAGCTGGATCTGGTACGTGCCGACTGGCGCGTATACGACAAAGCCCTCCGCCAGAAAGATGGCGGAACCACCTCGCTGAACGGCGGAATGGAGTTGTATACCGTAAACATAGAAGAGAATACGGATAAAGTCCCCGTAAACTACGTAATGCCTCCGGGTATCAGTCGTGTGATAGACCCCTCGCAGCCACAGTTGCGTCAGGATAATGAACAGGCCATCTCCATGAAGGTAACAAATATACAGAGTGGTGATGCAAAGGCTATCTATAAAACCATGAATCTGGATGTGCGGCAGTATAATCACATCCAGATGTTTGCACACGCTGAGGCGCTGTCGGATTCCGCCCTCAACCACACCTCTCTTAACAATAAAGAGGTGGCAGTCTTTATCCGTTTGGGAAATGACTTTAACAACAACTATTACGAGTATGAGATCCCTCTGAAGGTGACGCCCGCCGGCAATTACAACGGGGCTACCCTGAGCGGCTGCCAGGCAGTATGGCCGGAGGAGAACATGTTGGATATCGACTTTTCCATACTTACTGAACTGAAAAAATTGCGCAACAAGCTGAAGGTGCCCTATACCACTCCTTTTTACCGTGCAGATAACAGCAAGCCGAACAATACTATCACCATTGTGGGTAATCCTTCGTTGGCTAATGTGAAGACGGTAATGATCGGTGTGCGCAACCTGTCAAGCTTTAACCGCTCAGCGGAGGTGTGGGTGAATGAACTGCGTCTGCAGGACTTTGACGAGTCCGGAGGATGGGCAGCCCAGGGTAACCTTACCATGCAGCTCTCCGACCTGGGGAATGTGGCTGTATCCGGACACGTGGAAACAGCTGGTTTTGGCGGACTGGAAGAGAGCGTGAACCAGCGCCGTAAGGATAACTACTACCAATACAGCGTAACCACCAGTGTGGATGCGGGACGCTTCCTGCCTGCTGCGCTTAAGCTGCGTGCACCTCTATATTACTCTTTCTCCAAAGAAATCCTGTCGCCCAAGTATGACCCGGTGAACGAGGATCTTGAGCTGGACGACGTGCTGGATACCTACAGCACCAAGCAGCAACGTGACTCGGTGCTGGATGTGGCCCAGACGGTTTCTACTTATCGCAACTTTAGTCTGAGCAACGTGAAGTTTGATATAGCCAGCAAGCGTCCCATGCCTTGGGATCCGGCTAACCTCAGCCTCGGCTATTCTTTCTCGAAACGGGAAAACAGCGGTACCACTACACGCTATCAGAATGAAACAAACTGGAAGTTCTCTCTGGGATATAACTATTCTCCGGTGTACAAACCGTGGGCACCTTTCGGCGCTTCCAAGAGCAAGAGTTCGTCCATGAAGTTCTTTAAGTCGATCAGCGTCAACTGGCTGCCGCAGAATGTAGGCTTTAACTCGGATATCAGCCGGTATTACCAGGAAACGCAGCTCCGCAATATCGAGACCTCAGGAAACGACCTGCCTGTCACCGTTTCAAAGAACTATTTGTGGAACCGCGACTTCACCCTGCGCTGGGACTTGACAAAGAACCTGCAGATGACCTTTACATCCGGCACCCAAGCCGAAATAGAAGAACCCATGGGTGTGGTGAACAAGGCACTGTATCCGGATGAATATTCCGTGTGGAAAGACTCGGTGCGGCACAGCCTGCTCAGTCTGGGGCGCCCGCTGGATTATAAGCAGTCGTTTACCACGGGGTACAAGGTGCCGTTTGATCAGATTCCGGCCCTCAACTGGATGACGTCGAGCATAACCTACAACTCGTCATACACCTGGGATCGCGGAATGGATCTTGCGGATGGTACTTCCTTGGGTAATACCATCGCCAACCAGGCTGCCTGGACGGTAAATGGCAAACTGGAACTGGAGAAACTGTATAACAAGTCTGTCTTTCTGCGTAATACGAATAAGAAATTTTCCAGCTCTTCTTCTTCTTCTTCAACAGCCTCTGCTACACAGAAGAAGGTAGAGCCTAAGAAGTTTGAGAAGGAGATTGAACTCCACAAAGATACCCTTACCGATGTGGCGCACGGCATGGCGTCGAAGAACCCCAGGGTGAGCGCCATTCGTCCCGACGGAAGTCGCTATCCCGTAAAATACAAGGTGAAGGATGCAAACAGTATCCAGATCCTTACCATGGATACTATAAAGGTGAAGCTGACGGTTCGCCCGGGTATAAAACCGGAAGAAAAGCCGTGGTATGAATATGCGCAGTACGCTGCACGGTTTGCTATGATGGCACGAAGCTTCTCTATTACTTATCGTAATACGAATGCTATGACCCTGCCCGGTTTCATGCCCGAGATCGGGGATATATTCGGACAGAAGAGTCTGAATGGCATGTTTGCTCCCGGACTTGATTTCGCCTTCGGTTTTGCCGATGACAGCTATATCCAGAAAGCTACCCAAAGGGGGTGGTTGCTGAGCGGCGACTCGCTTTATGCTGCTTCGGCCGCCACGAGTGCGGTGGAGGATATCCAGCTAAAGATGACCTTGGAGCCCTTCCGCGACTTTAAAGTGGACCTGAATGCCTCGCGCATGAAGACGGCCAGTAAGAGCATCCAGTTTATGTATGAGGGTATGCCCACCACGCAAACCGGAAACTTTAACATGACGGTGGTGACCATTTCTACCGCCTTTGAATCCAGCGGACAGGGGAACGGCTATCGCTCCAGTGCCTTTGACCGTTTTCTGGAGAATCTGGGTACTGTCCGCAATCGTGTACAGGCACAATATGACGGGACGTATTATCCTTCTACTGCCGGGCCCGACTTTGCCGGAAAGCCGTATGACCCCGTTAATGGAGAGGTGAACATGTACTCTGCTGATGTAATGATCCCGGCCTTCCTCTCCGCCTACTCGGGCAAAAAAGCCGAGAAGGTATCGTTGGATCTCTTCCCCTCTCTGGCCTCGGTGCTTCCCAACTGGAATGTGACGTACAGCGGACTTTCCAAGATCAAAGCCATGAAGAAGTGGTTCCGCACGTTCGATATTACGCACGGCTATAAGAGTATTTATACCGTAGGGTCCTATAATTCGTTCTCCAGCTACATGAGTTACATGGGCGACCTCGGGTTTATTACCGATGTGACCTCCGGCAATCCCATCCCGTCGTCACCTTATGATATAAGCACGGTGTCCATCAACGAGTCGTTCTCTCCGCTGATGGGACTGAACATGACCTTCCTGAATGGCATCACCGGAAAACTGGAATACAAGCATACCCGTGTGCTGACAATGAGTGTGACGGCGTTGCAGGTTGTAGAGAATCTTTCAAAAGATTTTGTGATAGGTACAGGGTATAAAATTGTTGATTTCCAACCCTTCGCTCCTAAAATGAAAGGAAAGAATGCTAAAAATAGTTCCTCTTCCACCCCTGCCTCCACCTCTTCGCGGAACTCAACTACTACGATCAGCCACGACTTGAATCTTCGCTTTGATATCTCATTCCGCAATCAGTCGGTGCTGAACCGGGATATTATGACGGGACTTACCCAACCCACCAGTGGGAATAAAACGATTAAGTGGGCCTTGTCGGCAGATTACATCCTGTCTCGACAGCTTACAATGAGATTATTTTATGATTATCAACGGAATACGCCTCTTATTTCGGCCTCTTCCTACCCCGTTACTAATGCTAATTTCGGGGCTAGTATGAAGTTTAACCTGACTCGCTAACCGGTCTCATAGAAAAACGTTTTGCGGATTGTTGTAGAAAATACACTTTTTATTTGAGTTTTTTTTGGAGGCGAATAATTTTCTTCATACCTTTGGAACGTAAAATGCAGATAAAGAATGCGAAATGTTAAAATAGCCTTTCTTGAAGGATGCATTCGTGGTATAAAGAAGTTAAAAACATGTGTGAGATAAAAGTAACAAAACCTTGAAATAAAAATGGGAAATAGCATGAAAAAAGAAATCAAATTATGGTCTGTACTGCTGTTTGTGGTGGCAGTAGGATGTGCTTCCGCTCTTTCGTCATGTAAGAATGACGATATCCCTTCCGAAAGTTATTATACTTTTGTAGGCGAGACTGCTGCTGATTATTTGAAGAATCACGAAAACTTCAGCCTTTATAATGAGATTATAAAGCGCTGTAAACTCAAATCCAAATCATCTAATGGAGAGAGGGCAACTCTGAATTCTTTGCTTTCATCGTATGGGTATTATACGGTATTTGCACCGGATAATGACGCCGTTAAAGCTTATTTGCATAAAGAGGGCCTCGAATCTGTAGATCAGATGACAGACTCGGCTATCAGTGTGATTGGTTTTATGCATATAATCAACTCTACAAAAAATACTACTGCGTATGAAAGTAAATACTTTGTGCGTAAAATTCCAGATGAAAACATGTATGGAAAGGTGATCTATGTAGAGCCTTATAATGATACGTATGAGATCAATGGAATGTCAGTAATCTCGGAAAGAGATATTGAGGTACATAATGGTGTGGTACACCGTCTGAATACGGTTTTGGAACCTTCTGACAAGAAATTGTCTGACTTCTTCAATGAAAATCCCCAGTATTCTATCTTCCGTGTAGCTCTGAATGCTACAGGAGTGGAAGACCGATTGAATACGATTTCTGAGGATTATGACTTCGTAAAAGATGAAACAGACTATAGTAGATACCAGAAGCATGATTTGCATATTGAGGTTCCCTTAAAACGATTATTGGCATTTACCTGTTTTGTTGAGCCTAACTCCGTATACGAAGAAGCTATTCCTGCTATTAAGGGTGCTACAACTACTGTTGATACATTGAAGCTGCTCCAAAAATATGCTCTTGACTGGTTCTGTGATGCATATTCGGATGTGTCGGCTGAGGTGGATTCGGCACGAAACGGCACGTACAAGATTAATGATCCGCGAAACTATTTCAATAGGTTTGTAGCTTATCACTTTGTAAATAAGAAAATAGACAAGGTTGACTTTAGTCGTTATAAAATCGGTATGGAGCCCATGTTTGCACGCCTTAAGGAATATGCGGAAACACTTGCTCCGAACCAGATGGTATACATGTCGGCAGGAAAGAATGGAAACTCTATGCAGGATCCGGATCTTTTGCAGTTGAATCCTTCTCCGGATAATGAAAATTCTACAGGTGTTTCAAATCGTGACTGGACATATCCTTCTAAGGATGGGGTGATTCTTGCCAATACTCCTACAAAGGAGACGGCGAGTGGTTTCTTCCATGAAATCAATAGTATCTTGACTTATCCAAGAAAGGACTTTAAGAAGATGCGTTTCCGTATGGATATATCCTCCCTCTTCCCGGAAATTATGACGAACAACTTCCGTTACAAATATACAACTCAGGGTCGAATTGTATTCCCGAATGGATACCTTTCTAATCTTAAGGTGCTTTCTAAGGGAACTGTTATCTTAATGATCTCTCCTAATACCAATGCAGGTGGTGGTTATAACGGATACGAAGGTGATGAGTTCTTTGCATATAACTCTTATGACTTTGTCTTGCGTTTGCCGCCGGTACCTGCCGGACAGTATGAGGTACGTCTTGGATTCTCTGCATCTAATGCTCGTGGTTGTGCCCAGTTCTATATTGGTACAAGTGAAGATAACTTGATACCTACGGGTATTCCAGTGGATTTAACACAGACTTCGGATAAATATGGATTTGTAGATGATACTTATACAGATGCTGATTATGATGTAGATAAGATCATGCGTGCGGGTGGCTGGATGAAGGGGCCTGATTCATGGTTGTGTAGCAACGGTAAAGGTACGCGTAGTTTGCGTCGTACAGAATATGCAGACGGAAAAGGTCACTCTCCCCTACGTTATATCATGGGTGTAGTAAACTTGCAGAAAGACGGTAGTGTTTATGTACGTGCTCGTAATGCTACGAGCTTCGAAGAAGTAGAGTTGATGTTCGACTACTTTGAGATCTGCCCCGCTAATATCTATGATAACCCGTTGAAACCGGAACCTCGCGACTAATATAAGTCTAAGTGATATAAAAACGAAACGGATGCTGATTATCGGCATCCGTTTCGTTTTTATAATAGGTGAAGTATTGCTAAATAAATTGGTTTCTATTTATTATCCGGTGAGTTATTAAATGCGTCGAGCTTCAGATTCAGCAAGTCGATCCGTGCCAATTCGCTCTCAAAGTTGGGGGTGAAGAGGTCTTTTCCCAAGTTGGCGTGTATCTCTTCTTTGCTCCAGAATCGACCTTCTTCCAGTTCTTGGCTGGGGCAGATAGGACCGTCGTATACGGTAAAGTAGGTGCAGACAAGTTCGCGTTCACGGGTGGATTCAAAGATGTACTTGGTAATGAAATGGGGCTGGAAGTCGGTGATGCCCAGTTCCTCTTTGGTTTCGCGCAGAAGTGCCTGTTCGGTGTGTTCGCCCAAATCGATGTGTCCGCCTACGGCAGTATCCCACTTGCCGGGCTGTATGTCTTTCCACTGGGGGCGCTTTTGTAGGTAGAGCTCTCCGCGGGAGTTGAATACGTGCAGGTGCACTACCGGATGAAGCCGTTTGCTGCCGCTGTGGCATTCTCCGCGGGTGGCGGCGTCAATGATGTTTCCGTCTTCATCTACGATGGGGAACATCTCGTCGTTATTATCTTTCATATCATTCTTTTGTCAGGGGATTAACAGGGAACTGTCTCCGTAGCTCAGGAAGCGGAAATCGTGCTGCATGGCATATTCGTAAATGGTTTTCCAGTTGTCGCCTCCCACAAAGGCGGATACAAGGAGCAGCAAGGTGCTTTGCGGCTGGTGGAAGTTGGTTACGATGGCTTTTACGATGCGGTAGTTGTATCCGGGGGCAATTAGGATCTGCGTACTGGTGTGCAGTACGTTCATTTCTTTTCGGTTCATGTATTCCAACAGGCTTTGCAGGGCTTGTAGCGGGGGGATCTCTTCCTGTAGCTTATACGGCTGCCACTGGGTCACGCGTAATTCCTCGCCGGAAGCATCCGGGTTGCGAAGAAGGGTAGCACCTATATAATAGAGGCTCTCCAGTGTACGTACGGAGGTGGTGCCCACGGCAATGGCTTGGGCATCGTGGCGGATGAGCTGTTCTACCATATTCCGGTCGATGGAGATCCATTCGGTATGCATCTCATGATCGGCTATTTCCTCGCTTTTTACTGGTTTGAAGGTGCCAGCGCCTACGTGCAGGGTCAGTTCTGCACGCTCTATGCCGTGGGTATCCAGCGCTTCCAGTACGCGGGGGGTGAAGTGTAGTCCGGCGGTAGGGGCGGCTACAGAGCCTTCTATTTTGGAGTATACTGTCTGGTAAGTTTCTTTGTCTTTTTCTTCTGTGGAGCGGTTCAGGTAGGGAGGGATGGGCAGTTCGCCTGCTGCTTGCAGGATCTCACCGAAGGTCAGCCCGGCAGCATCCCAGCTGAAGGTGATGCTATGGCTGGCACCACATGCCTCGCCGCGTGCAGCGCGCAGGATTACTTCCTGCCCGTGGATAGTGAAGCAGCGCTCCAGTGCGCCTTCTTTCCATTTCTTGAGGTTGCCTACCAGGCACAGCCAGCTTACCTGTTGCCGCTGCTGGAAGGAGAGGGCATAATCCGCAGGGCGGTGTGGCTCCAGGCAAAAGATCTCGATCAGGGCGCCCGTTTCTTTGCGAAAGAGCAGGCGGGCCTGGATGACTTTGGTATTATTGAACACCATCAGCGCACCTTGGGGCAGCAGTCCGGGCAGGTTGTAAAAGCGCGTTTCGCGGATCTCTCCCTTGTGGTAGAGGAGCAGTTTGCTTTCGTCGCGTGGGGTGACGGGATACTTGGCGATGCGCTCGTCCGGTAGGTCGTAATGATATTCTTTTATACGGATATGTCTTGTTTCTTCCATTATCTCTTGAAATTCTGCGCAAAAATAGTGATATTTGCGGGAATAATAAATGAAAACAATGAAAATAGGAGATAAGGTTCGCTTCCTCAATGAGGTAGGCGGAGGCGTAGTGACTGGGTTTATCGGTAAAAATCAGGTGAAAATACAGGATGCCGACGGCTTTGAGATACCCATGCTGATGCGTGAGTGCGTGGTAATAGAAACCAACGAGTATAACATTGCCAAGCCTGCCCCTAAGCCCACCCCCAAGCCCGCGGCAGTTCAGCCCACCCCGGTTGTGGAAAAGGAGAAAGAAGTAACCTACCGCCCTGCCGACCGCCCCGGGGGCGATGCGTTGAATGTATTCCTGGCCTATGTCCCTGTAGACCTCAAGCAGATGGTGACCACCCCTTTTGAATGTTACCTGGTGAATGACAGCAATTACACCCTGTCGTTTTCTTACCTCTCTGCCGAGGGCCGCAGCTGGCATGCCCGCTTTAGCGGAATAGCCGAGCCAAATACGAAAGTGTTCCTGGAAGAGTTTGAGAAGAGCAGCCTGAACGATCTGGAGCATGTGGCCATCCAGGCCATTGCCTATAAGCCCGGGAAAGCGTTTGCCCTGAAGTCTGCCATCCAGGTGGAGCTACGCCTGGATACAGTGAAATTTTACAAGCTTCATACCTTCCGCGAGTCCGATTATTTTGAAGAACCTTCCTTGCTTTACGACATAGTGCGTAATGACGTACCCTCCCGGCAGATGTACATAAATGCCGAAGAGTTGCAAGATGCTTTGATGCAGAAGAAACGCGAGGATCGTCCCCGCATCCAGCCCCTTCCTGCAAAGGAAAAGAAGAACGACCTTGTGGAGGTGGATCTTCACATCAACGAGCTGCTCGACAACAGTGTGGGCATGTCAGCGGGCGATATTCTGGAACATCAGATGAAAGTGTTCAATGAAATCATGCAGAAATACAAGGACAAAAAGGGCCAAAAGATCGTGTTTATCCACGGAAAGGGCGATGGTGTGCTTCGGAAGAAGATTCTTGAAACCTTGAAATACCAGTATAAATCCTGCCAGAATCAGGATGCCTCGTTCCGTGAGTACGGCTTCGGCGCTACCATGGTGACGGTGCACTGAGTAAATAGAAAGAGTAATATGGTTGAAGCGGTGGTATCGGGAGATTCCGCCGCTTCCTTGTTAAGAAGCGGTTCAATTTCTGCTTCAGATTTTTTTTTTGGTGCATCCGAGCGTTTTATAGCACCTGTAGCTTTATTTTTTGATTATTTCTTCTATCTTTGCTACACCTATTATTGTCAAGAAAGATCTATGTGTAAATATTGTGTTCGTATAGTACTGTTATTCTTGTGTTTGTTATTGCCCAGGCTTTCTGCACATTCGATACCACCTCCTTTCTCGCTGCCGGAGAATCAGTCTGCTCGTGTGCTGATACTGAGCTCGTACAACATATCCAATGAATGGTCGTTTCTTATCGAACGAAACTTCTCTTCTTATTTTCAGGCAGAGCATCTGGCGATCGAGATTGAATATCTGAACATGTCGCCCGAGATGAGCCTGGATCTCCTCCAGCACAAAGCCTTAGAGATAGAGCAGAAATATACGGGGGAAGATAAGATAGTCATCCTGCTTGGGGAAGATGCCTGGATATTCTATCGTACTTTCCTTGCCCCGCAGTGGAAGAAAGATCCTTCCGTGGCCGTTTTCTCAGGGAATTATACTCTTACAATGGAAAGCTATCTCTCGGGATCGCCCTTCTTTGCACAGGAAAAAATTGCTCTGTCCGATTCCCGCCAGGGGATGAATGCAACCATCCTGTATGATGACATTCATGTCAAAGAAACGATTCAGTTGATGCGTAAGCTGTTGCCCGGCATGCAACGCATTGCTCTGATTACGGATACGCGGCAGATAGGCAGGGTGGTGAATCAAAAAGTAAAGCAGACACTGCGCGACGAGTACCCCTCGCTTAAGTTGATTGATCTGAATATGGCCGATTTATCTACGGAGCAACTCATTGATACCATCCGGAAGCTGGATCCCAAAACCGGCATTATCTACCACTCCTGGTACCTGCCGAATATAGTTATTGAGACGGAGAACTATCCCAATAGCATGAAACTTATGCTGGGACGGCTCACCCACTCCCCGATATTTACCCTTTATGATTCTGGCGTAAAAGATGGTTTCCTTACAGGCGGATACTATCCGACTATCACAGAAATTGGCGACAAACTCAATAGTTATGTAAAACAAATTCTTCTTGGGGCGAAGGCGTCGGACCTGCCAATATGCGAGGTGCCCGGAGCGCAGGGATATCTCAACTACCGAAATCTGGAACTGCATCATATCCCCGCCAGATTATACCCGAAGGATGCCATTTATTATGAGAAACCGGTCGACAGATTTGAAAAGAATAAAGCCTTCATCATTTCCTTCATTATCATTGTATTGCTGCTGGTATGTATGCTCTTCATGTTTATCCGGTATAAGCACAAACAGCTTCAGGACTCATTGCGGGTAAAGGAAACGCTGGAGAGGAGCAGTAAGCTGCAAAGCTCATTCATTGCCAATATGAGCCACGAGATACGTACGCCGCTTAATGCCATCGTGGGCTTCTCTTCGATCCTGAAAGATACGGAATTGAAGGAAGAAAGGGAGGAATACTCGAAAATTATTGAAAGTAATAACGATCTGTTGTTGCAACTGATAGATGACATATTGGATCTTGCCAAGATAGAGGCGGGCACCCTCGACTTTTCCTATTCCCAAGTCGACATTAATGGGGTGATGCAGGAAGCCTTCCTGGCTACAAAGCTGAAAGCAAGGGAGATGAACGTGGAAATCATTCTCCAGGAAGGCCTTTCCCAATGTGTGATCCATACCGAGCGAAACCGCATCCAGCAGGTAATCAACAATTTTGTCTCCAATGCACTCAAGTTTACCTCGGAAGGGAGCATTACCCTAGGCTATGAGCCATGTGGAGAGATGATCCGCGTGTACGTATCCGATACAGGCATCGGTATCTCGGCAGAGGGACAGAAGCGTGTCTTCGAGCGTTTTGTGAAGATCAACTCCTTCATACGCGGCACAGGCCTGGGCCTTTCTATCTGTAAAACGATCATAGAATGTATGGGAGGAGAGATCGGGTTTACCTCCGAAGAGGGCAAGGGTTCTACCTTCTGGTTTACGATCCCCATGAAAAAACCTTTCGAGTCTTAACCTTATTCACGCTCTATCGGGCGGAGTGTCAACGGATATCCTGCGTTACTGCCCGTTCCGTTTTCTCAAAAAGTTCCGGGAAGGGCATCCCTTTTACCGGGATCGGGTCGTGAACGATCAGCTCAATTCTGTTCCCTATCCCCAGTGGGAAGGCTCCCCATCTGGTCATCTTCCACGAGTTGTTAATGGTCAAAGGTACCATGTAGGCCGACGGTGCGTATTTGCAGAGTATCTTCAGCCCGTTCTCTGCAAAGGGTTTGGGCTTGCCGGTTCTGCTCCTTGTGCCTTCGGGAAATATTACGGCGGTACGTTTGTGGGTTTCTATGTATTGCGACATTTCCCGTATGGCGGAGAGGGATTGCTTGGCGTCTTTGCGGTCGATGAGCACCGATCCTCCATGCTTCAGATTATAAGAAATGCTGGGGATTCCCTTACCCAGCTCAATCTTGCTGATAAACTTGGGGTGTATCTTCCGCATAAACCAGCAGATGCTGGTAATGTCGTACAGGCTCTGGTGGTTGGCTGCCACAATAAGGGGCACGCCCACAGGCAGCTTGTCCACATTCTTTATGGTGTACCGTGTGCCTAGCGCATAGGTGTTGGCCACCAGAAAGAAGCTGAGTACATCCACACTTTTCTTGTGGGCTGTGTAACCAAACAGGTTGAAACACACCCATTGCACCACATGGAAGAATGCCAGGCTGCTTCCGAACAGCAGGTAGTAGATAACGGAAAGGGGATATGCGATAACTTTCTGCATATACACGCTCTTCTTAGATTATGATTTTCTTAGGCGTTCCGCATTCCGGAATTCGGTCTTCAAATCCGCAATCACCTCCTTTACGCTGGATATTTTGCGCGAGAGGTGCACGTTTACGCCCGAGAATGCATACCCTTTCTTCATATTACCCTTAGCGGCCTGGTACAGAGCCTGTACGATGCAATAAGGGCTCTTGGTGTAATCGCACGTCTTGATGCAGTGAAAGGGGCAGTTGCGAGGTTTCGTTTCGCCTCTTTCCACGCTCTGAATGAACTCGCCGTTGATGGCGCGTCCCGGCATACCTACCGGGCTTTGTATAATTTTCACATCTTCCTGCCGGGCGTTTACAAAGACTTTCTTAAAGGTCTCGGAGGCGTCGCACTCCGTGGTAGTCACAAACTTTGTACCCATCTGTACGCCTTCGGCTCCCATCTCGATAAAGCGAAGCATGTCTTCTCCGGAGGAGATTCCTCCTGCCGCAATCACGGGGATGTGCTTTTCGTCCTTGTAAGAGTTGGCTATAGCTACCACTTCGGGGATGAGCTGCTCCAGTGAGTAGTGTTCGTCTTCAATCTGGTCTATCTTGAAGCCCAGATGTCCGCCGGCCTTGGGGCCTTCCACTACGATGGCATCGGGCAGGTAGCCGTAGTTGTTCTTCCACTTGTCGCAGATGAGCTTTGCCGCACGCGAGGAGGACACGATGGGCACCAGCTTAGTGGTGCTGTCGCTGGTCAGGTACGAAGGCAGGTCGAAAGGCAACCCCGCCCCGGCGAAGATGACATCGATCTTTTCGGCAATCGATGTTTTCACCATGTCGGCATAGTTGCTCAGCGCCACCATAATGTTGACACCAATAATACCTTTACTCTTCTCCTTGGCTTTGTGGATTTCTTCTTTCAATCCCGAGATGCACTTAGTTACATAATCACCCGGGAACTTGTTGTAGATTAAACCTAACCCGGCGCACGAGATCACACCGATTCCGCCTTCGTTGGCTACTGCCGAGGCTAAGCCCGACAAGGAAACTCCTACACCCATTCCTCCTTGGATCACGGGTAGCTTTACCTCAAGATTTCCTATAAAAAATGATTTCATTATTTTCTGTCAAATGCGTGGCAATGCTACATCGCTGTACCCCTTGCCACTTGTTTCGGGTGCAAAGGTATGAAAATAAATTGGTTGAGACACACGGCATACCTCAGAAATTGGTGCGCTCAAGTTCAACAATTGGTGCGCATCAATCTTTTAACTTGTGCGCACCAGAACTACAGCGCTGCGCTTGCTTAAAGCCAGGCCTGTGTTTTCAAATCTCAGGCCTGTGTTTTCCTCAATGCAGGCCTGCATTTTGATCCCCTCCACCAACCCCTCCGATCCTCCTTATGGAAGGGGGATATTACAACGGGTCTACACCTTGAAATCCTTTGTGGAAAGGGGTTTCGTAAGTTAGTGGAGGAGGCTTGTGAAGTCATCCCATCCAAATATATGAGGAACGTTCTATAGAATATCTATTTCGTCATTCTGAATTTTGCCATCTTTCTCGTAGTGCATTTCTCAGTCAGCTCTTCGATTATCTGACTCGCAGACTGTTTGGATAGTCCTATTTCGGCGGCTACCGCAGTCATATCAGAAAGCGTAGGCTCTCCTTTGCCATTTATGGTCGTAGTATGGTAGCCATTAAAACCACTACTTGGCAAAAGGTCATAAGCAGGTGACAGTTTCCATGCTCCATTCACACATTGAAAAGAGAAGTTTTTAGCATGGTCATCCCGGTTTGAGATAAGTACATTGAATACCATCCGGCAAAACATCTCAGTCACCTGTTCCATATCCTTGGTTAGATTCAGCGTCAGTTTTAGTAGCAAAGAGTAGTCAAGGCTCGGAATCCGGTAATTGGCATGAAGTAATCCTGCTGCACTAATGGTATGAATCTTACCCTGAGGGGTTCTGTCAAATCGTTCAACTCCAAAATAACGTTCGTCGAACAAGCGGGTTTCCGCCATCCGGATGCCACACTCTTTGGCAAGTATCGAGTAGCTGTATTCAATTTCTCCCACATGGACGGGATCATTCATTGCCTTAAACTTTACCAGCCACTCCTGGCCATCTATCCTGGCAAATACTTTGGGCCGCGCTCCACCGGACGAACCCCCATATTTGTAAAGTAAGTCTACCGATCCCGTACTTTCTTTGCTTTCTAGTATCTTTTCCACTTCTTTCGCCAGGCGATCAAAGCCAAGGAACTCATTATCCGTTCCAACACTTTTGTCTGGGCGATATTCCAATGCACCACGCCCGGTAGAGCCGATGAGCGACAACCGTTCCAAAATATTGAGTTTATACGGATCTATTCCTTTCTCTTGTAAATAGCGATCGAGCAAAAGATTACCCCAGCCATCTGGCAAACTATCATCGAATACTCCAAAGTTTCCCGCGAACGGGTCTCGCTTGGCTATCATCAGTCCTGGTCTTAACGGCAGATAGAATGGAGATATGGAGAATCCGTTCTGTATCCAGTTCGTGTCGTATTCAAAACCGCACAATCCTTCGGGAGTGAGAGCCATCCGTCCTACGCGCCTGTCGGATATAAAAACCTCTATGATTGAAGTATTACTCATTTTTACTGCCTCGCTTTCTTTGTTTAGGTTGCTCCGCTTTTACTATATCATCAATACTCTGATAAGTTTTACTGCTGAAAAGGGACTCGAATTCATCCGTCATATCCAATGCGAAAGCAAGCATTACTAATGAACGCAGGGATATTTCCCCTGACGACTCAAAACGCCTGTAAGAAGGGAACGAAACCCCTGACTTTGCAGCAAGCACCTTTTGTGTCCATCCTTTTTCCAGGCGTCTCTGTTTGAGGCGCTGGGCAATACCCGACATTAATAAATCAGGTGTTTTCCCTATAAGTGATAGTATATTATCATTTATTTCACTTTTCATATGTTTATCGCTATTATATGAGCATTTGCAAAACTAGTCAAAATTTCGCATTTATCAAATAAACAAAGAAAGAATCCTCCTTCTCTTTAGATGAATTCCCAAAAAGTTGTCTGCCCATTCTTTCACATCCTTGACTTTTACCCTTTTTCCTTCTTTTTTACTTCGAATATTTCTGTCAAGGGGTTTCGGAAGATAATGGAACGTGGAGGCATATAATGAATAATCGATTTTGAACCTGCTCGCATTCCTATAGGTTAATAAATGTGTTTTATAACATGTTGGGTTGTTTTGTTGATTTCAAAATGATTACGTAAATTGCTGCCGTTATTAATAAAACAAGGTCAAACTAAATTTTCTAACATCATGAAACATCTTATCTCGGCAATCATTGTTCTCGCTTTCGTTGCGAATGCATCCGCTCAGCTTGTAGTTAAATCCTCCGGCTCAGTAGGTATAGGAACTACAAATCCTTCGTACAAACTGCATGTGGTTGGGAGTGGCTATTTTACCAGCCTTACTACCGGGAGTTTCTCTGCGACGAATTTTACGGCTTCGAACTTTTCTGTATCAAATCTTACTGCTGAGTCTATTAGTAATTCAGATCCTTTTAGGATTATGGTTAACAATACTATGTCGGGATTTACAGGAAGCCATAATAATACCAACGTTTCTTTTGGATATGAGGCTCTTGTAAATAGTAGTTCCTCTTATTATGCGGGAAATACTGCTATCGGTACGAGAGCGCTTTGTTCTAATACATCAGGTTATAACAATGTGGCTAATGGCTTTGAGGCACTTCACTATAATACGACAGGTCGAGGCAATATTGCTATAGGCGCTGAAGCACTCTTTTATAATGAAACAGGCAGCTATAACACCGTTATTGGTGATAATGCACTTCGCTATCATGGCACAGGTAGTTATAATACCATGATCGGCAATTATGCTAATGGTGGTGGCAAT
>JAVBMN010000063.1:0-12924 GCA_031552405.1 Bacteroidaceae bacterium
AAATAAAGGTAGATTCAGATAACGGAAATTATTCTTCCGAAGATGGGGTATTGTTTAACAAAGACAAGAGTATTATATGCCAATATCTGGCAGGTAAAACGGGAGAGTATTCCATTCCTGAGAGTGTGACGAGTATTGGGGAGCAGGCTTTTAATGGCTGCTCTGGCCTTACCTCTGTGACAATCCCTTCCAGTGTGACGAGTATTGGGAATAATGCTTTTGCTAGCTGTACTGGCCTTACCTCTGTGACAATCCCTTCCAGTGTGACGAGTATTGGGAATAATGCTTTTTGGGGCTGTACTGACCTTACCTCTGTGACAATCCCTTCCAGTGTGACGAGTATTGGGAATCAGGCTTTTTATAACTGTACTGGCCTTACCTCTGTGACAATCCCTTCCAGTGTGACGAGTATTGGGAATTCTGCTTTTAATGGTTGTACAAACCTTACCTCTGTGACAATCCCTGCCAGTGTGACGAATATTGGGACTCAGACTTTTTGGCGCTGCACTGGCCTTACCTCTGTGATTTCGCTATCTACTGCAATCTCTTCTTCTACTTCTTCTTCTATCTTTCCAACTTCTCCTAAACTTCCTATTCTTTATGTCCCAGAAGAGGCTAAGGAAAGTTATGGCACGAACTGGGCGAAGTACTTCGGTACCATCGTCGAAATCTGCGACAGCAAACAAAATGTGTTTCTTACCAAAGATGTACTCGAAGCGGATTATTCCCGGATCCTGAACGCACTGACGCCGGGTAAAATAACCTCCATTGACCTGACAGGTGCCACCGCTTCGGCTGTCACAGAGGAAACATTGAACGGGCTGAACCCCAACTGTCTTATCTATACATTGGAAAACGATAAAAATGAAGCACTCTCAGGCAGGAATGTAATTCGCAAAGCGGAAGGAACTGACACATGGACCGCTGAAAACATCACCCTTATTGATGGCTATGACTTCAACTGTCCGGAAGAGTTCAAAGCCACTACAATCAGCTACACCCGCACCCCCAAAGTGTATGCAAGCACCCTCTCCAACGGTTGGCAGACTATCGTGCTGCCTTTTGCTGCAACGGGTTATGAAACCGAAATAGGGTTTGGAGGTGATAAAAAGATCTCCCCTGTAACAACAGATCCTAAAGCTGGCGGCAACTTCTGGCTGCGCTCACTCGCCACTGCCGAGAAGGGTGTGGTCACTTTCGAAAGTACAGCAGATGGAACCTTGAAAGCCAATACCCCATACATCATCTCCTTCCCGGGTGCAGAGTTTAATGACAACTCCTTACAGAATGAAGGAGCCATTACTTTCACCGCAAGTAATGCGGAGGTACTCGCCACAGATAATCAGACTACAGACGGAGACTCTCACTCCCTTATCGGCATGTACCAAAAACAGGCTATCACCCAGGGGTGGATATTGAATGACGCTAATAAAGGCGCACAGTTTGACGAAGTAACAGAAAGCACCCTTATCGAGCCTTTCTATGCCTATTTCCGTACCAACAAGCTTCCCGGAGTTGAAGAAGCCTTCCCGCACCTCCTCATCAGCAACAAGCTGCCCACCGCCCTGGACGAGCAGCAGGAAACCTCTGCCACCCTGCAGGTGCTCACCACCCCCGAAGGCGTCGTGATCCTGGCCTCCGCCCCCGGCAAGGCCGCCATCAAGAATGCAATGGGCATCGTGGTGTCATACCTGACACTCGAAGCAGGCAGCAACCCGGTTGGCAACCTGCCCACCGGCGTATATTTTATCGAAGGACAGAAATTCTTCGTACAATAATCACAGTATATTCATCCCATAAGAATAAATGAACGATATGGAAAAGACCCAATACCAAGCCCCCTCTGTCGAAGTGATAGAACTGGAGGTGGAAGCAGTGATAGCCACTTCGCAAAGCTTTGCCAAATCCAGAGGCTCCCTGTCAGAGGAAGACAACAGCGGCCCTGATACCAACTTCTGGAGCAGATAACCAGGTACCCCGAGGATGTACCTCCTGCCAATCTCCCTCGATTGCAGGAAACAAACCTACATAGCAAGATGGGATAGATGCCCCCGGTAAGCACCGGAATCAGGTTGCCCTATGCCCGTACTTCCTATGCCTGTACAAAAAAACGCTTGGAGCCCCGCAAACGACATCGGATTTGCGGGGCTCATTGTTTCCAGACCACTCCCGCAGGCTGTGGCATCTGCATCATCGCATCGCATCTGCATCATCGTATCCGCGCATCGCATCTGCATCATCCACCGCATCGCCCTACATTGTACTCTGCGTCAAAACCGCGGAAGCGGTGCGTCCCAGGTAGCCCAGGGCGCGAGCCCTGGGTAGACAATGCGCTCACAGTATTGAGCTGCAGCGCAGCGAAATCTGGGTTATTCATCTTTTTCAGGGCGAGAGGATAGAGGTATAACCCAGATTTCGCTGCGCAGCAGCTCTGTTGGTAAATGCCTCCATAGACCCAGGGCTCACGCCCTGGGCTACCTGGGACGCACCGCATCCGCGGTTTGAGGGATAGTTCTCAGGTGGATTTCTGCTGTATCAAAAGCTACCTCTGCCTGCCTATATGGTTTTCTGTTTATCCTGCATTATTCATACTCTTTCGTAGCGAGAATATCAAGTATCTGTGCTTCAGTGTGAGCACAGCGATGAAGCACGCAGGATGTAGCGAGCTACATTCAAGTGGTGAAAAGCGAGCATTGCACTGAAACGCAGGTAATTGGCATTCGCAGTAGATAGAGTATGAATAATGCAGGATATAGTCTGTGGGTGGATACTTTGGTGTAGTTAGCCCTTTGTAGTTCAAACTATATTCTTTATCTTTGTAAACTATAAATAATACCTGCTATATCATGAAAAAAATCGTATGCATAATGAGTGCGTTAATGATTCTCCTTTCTTGTACCCATTCAGGGGAAGATACATCTGGAGGATCCGCCGTTTATAAATGGAATTATAGTGAAGATAAGCTTTACACGCTCTTCGAGCGGGTTGAATACACACCCATAGAGGATCATCCGGACGGGTTGTTCAAGAAAGCCGACAAGCTGATTCTTCACAATAATAAATATTACATCTTTGATTACCTCGGAGAGAATGTGATCAATGTGTTCGACAGGAAAGGAGCCTTCCTGTACCGGATCGGCTCACGGGGAGAAGGGCCCGGCGAATACATAAAAATCAGGGCTTTTACGGTCAAAGGCAACCTGTTGTACTTGATTGACGAAATAGCACAGAAGATGAAGACTTACAATGCCGGCGACGGGACTTTTGTGGAAGAGAAAGAGCTGTTTCGACCTGCTTATCTGTACGACCTGGTTGTAGCAGACAACGGAGATTTTCTGTTCGCCCAGCAGCAATTACACACCGAAAAGGGAGCAATTCCTGATTCCCTGGAATACAATGTATTCATCACCTCGCCTGATCTGAAAATCAAACACCGCCTGTTTCCTTTTCGCGAGGACGATTGTGCCGTTACCTGGCAGATGGATTGTTTCAAAGAGAATGAAGACCATCTTATTTTCCATCCGCTGGTTGTAGACTCTGTGGTACTTTTTGACCGCAAATCCCCTTCGGATGCGTACAGCGTACAGCATTTTGATTTCGGGTCCAAGAAAGCTCCCAGGGAATGTTACAATGATTTTGAGGTGTTGACGGAGCACACCTATTTCTATGATGCCCCCTCTATATCCTCCAGGTATATGATAGGAACATTTCACCGCAGCAAAAGCCTTGGACGCGGCCCGTACATATATAAGTACGATAAGGAGCTTGTGTTTGGTGAGAACAGTTACTCAACCGAGCATCTGTCCGGGTTTCTCTTCTGCCCGCTGCTTGTGGAAAAGGATACCATTTATTCCATGTATGACCACGCCTATTTTAACCTGTGGGACAAGGAAAATATGACCTCCGGTTTACCCGCCGATATACGGGAGCATCTGCAGGAAGGAAGTGATGTGCTTGTAAAGTACATCCTGAAATAAGGACTTATTTTTCGTACTCCGGGATACACCCCGTTTCACGCAGCATGGTTTCATAGTAGCGTGCTTTCTCTTCGATAGGTTTGGGGTATGCGCGCGAGGAGGAAGGCATGCGGTAGAGGCGGAGGGTGCGGCCTTCGAAGGTGCATTCGGAGAAACCGCCCACGGGAGGTTCCTTTGCGGGGAATTGTTCCAATAGGATGTCCATGGCCTTTTGCCCGGTGGCGACTATTGCAATGCAGGCGGGGATCTGGCGGAGCAGGGAGGCGATGTCGGTGGGCTGTACGATTTCTAAGAATTTGTCGGAGGCGTTGTCCTGTAAACGGCGCACGGTGGTGGCGGTGTCGTACAGTGCGATGCCGCGACGGAGCAGGAACTCCACGAGGCGCTCTTTATGGAACGCCTTTTTTTCCTCCAGCAGGAAGTGTTCCTTATTATTAAAGTAGATGAAGCCGAAAATCCGCCACATGTCATTCTGCAGGTTAGGATAAAAGAAATCCATGGACCAGCGCTTTCGTTGCGGTGGAAAGCTGCCCAGCATGAGCAGGCGTGCATTTCCCGGAAGAAAAGGCGGAAGGGGGTGCTGCTCAACAAGCGGCGGTGAGGCAAAAGTATCCATGCGCGGTGAAATAAGTCTTCTGCAAAGGTACAATCTTCTTCCTTTCTGTTCCAAGGAAGATTAGAAGATATGTAAAGAAAGGGGCGCTTTTTACTGTAAAATCATTAAATATGAGGGCTTTCGTTGGCAGGGATGATAAAATTTCTTATTTTTGCGCATCTTGGTGTAGTGGGGCGATGTGCAGAATGCCCTGATTAAAGCAAGATAAGAAAGCAGAATAGATAGTATATAAACTTTTAACGCGAATTTAAAGCATCTAAATGGAAGCAGTATTTAGTTATATCATTGGGCTGGGAGCAGCGGTAATGATGCCTATTATTTTTACAATACTGGGCGTATGTATTGGTATTAAACTGCCTAAGGCACTGAAGAGCGGTTTGCTTGTGGGTGTAGGTTTTGTGGGCTTATCGGTGATCACGGGGTTGCTGACCAGTAGCTTAGGCCCGGCACTGTCCGACATGGTGAAGATCTACGACCTGAACCTTAAAATTTTTGATATGGGATGGCCCGCTGCGGCTGCCGTAGCGTATAATACCTCTGTGGGTGCGTTCATTATTCCGGTGTGTCTGGGTGTTAACATCATTATGTTGCTTACCAAGACTACCCGTACGGTAAACATCGATTTGTGGAACTACTGGCACTTTGCCTTCATCGGTGCGGTGGTGTATTTTGCCAGCAGCAGCATTATGTGGGGTTTCTTTGCCGCTATCATTTGCTACATCATCACGTTGATCATGGCCGACTATACGGCGCCTAAGTTTCAGAAGTTCTATGATAAGATGGATGGTATCTCCATTCCGCAGCCCTTCAGCCAGGGCTTTGTTCCTTTTGCGTTGATTATCAACAAACTGCTGGATATGATTCCCGGTTTTGACAAACTGAATATTGATGCGGAGGGTATGAAGAAGAAGTTTGGCCTGCTGGGCGAACCTTTATTCCTTGGTATCATTGTAGGTTGTGGTATCGGTTTCCTGGCCAAGTATGAGATTCCTGCCCTCCTGGGACTGGGTATCAAGATGGGTGCCGTAATGGAGCTGATCCCCCGTATTACCGGTCTGTTTATTGAAGGGTTGCTGCCTATCTCCGATGCTACCAAGCAGCTCATTGCCAAGAAGTTCAAAGGCAGTGTGGGCTTGAACATCGGTATGAGCCCGGCATTGGTAATCGGCCATCCGGCTACGCTGGTGGTATCCCTGTTGCTGATCCCCGTAACTTTGTTGCTGGCCGTAGTACTGCCGGGTAATGAGTTTCTTCCCCTGGCTTCGCTGGCGGGAATGTTCTACCTGTTCCCCCTGGTACTGCCCATCACAAAGGGTAATGTGGTAAAGACCTTTATTATCGGTTTGGTGGTGTTGACCATCGGACTGTATTTTGTGACCAACCTGGCGCCTTACTTTACGCTTGCTGCCAAGGATGTGTATGCAGCTACCCAAGATGCTGCGGTGAACATCCCCGAAGGTTTCCAGGGTGGTGCGCTCGACTTTGCTTCCAGCCCCTTTGCCTGGGTGATTTTCCACCTTACTTATACATTTAAATATGTAGGCGCAGGTATCCTGGTACTTATTACTTTAGCGCTGATGATATGGAACCGTATGGCTATCCAGAAGCATCAGAAGAAAACAGCAAATCAAGAATAATATTTATCAATAATTGAGAAAGATGAAAAAGTTAGCAATTGCAATGATGTGCGGAGTGGCCTCTCTGGCGGCCTCTGCCCAGGTGAATTACACGATTCAGACTGCTTGCAACCCGCAGGATGTGAAGACGTACGATACAAAACGCCTTCGTGATGCCTTTGTAATGGAGAAAGTAATGGCTCCGGACGAGATCAATTTTACATACTCACTGTATGATCGCCTGATGTTTGGTGGTGCCATGCCTGTAGCTAAGGTGTTGACGCTGGATACTATTGACCCGCTGAAGGCTCCCTACTTCCTTTTTGCCCGTGAGTTGGGTGTAATCAACGTAGGTGGCGACGGTGTGGTTACCGTGGACGGCAAAGAATATGCGTTGAAATTCAAAGAAGCTCTTTACGTAGGTAGCGGCAACCAGAAGGTAACCTTCAAGAGCACGGATGCCTCCAAGCCTGCTAAGTTCTACCTGAACTCGGCCACTGCGCACAAGTCGTACAAGACTCAGCACATTACCTACGATAAGGCAAAGGTAATCAAAGCCGGTAAGCTGGAAGAGAGCAACGACCGTGTGATCAACCAGTTGATCGTGAAGGGCGTGTTGACCGAAGGACCCTGCCAGTTGCAGATGGGACTTACCGAGTTGAAGCCCGGTAGCGTATGGAACACCATGCCTGCCCATATCCACACCCGTCGTGTAGAAGCCTATTTCTACTTCAACGTGCCCGAAGGCAATACCATCTGCCACATCATGGGTGAACCGCAGGAGAACCGCCTCGTTTGGTTGAAGAACGAGCAGGCCATCATGTCTCCCGAATGGTCCGTACATTGCGCCGCAGGAACCAGCAACTACATGTTTATCTGGGGTATGGCCGGTGAGAATCTGGATTACAACGACAAAGATAACATCACGTATCTTGAGATGAAGTAAGCCTTAAGAAACGGAATATTTATCATACATAGAGAATCAGCTACAAGGCACAGAGCCTTGCAGCTGATTCTTTTTTTACGAATAATAAGAAAAATTGGAAGCCCCTAAGAACCGCATACGCGGTTCTTAGGGGCTTCCAAATGGATGGCCATTAAGCATTGGAGCGAGATTAATTGCATCAAAAGTAACAAGGAACCGAGAAATATTCACTATCGTGTTACCTTTTCTCTCATATTATCGTCTTATCTTATAGAAGCGATACTGGTTGGAACGCCTCAGGAGGCAGTAACACCCTGATACGCCAGGAATGTAAAGATCAAAAGGAGATGAATGCTGAAACCTTTAAACAAACCTTCTTACAATACCATCAGCGGTTATACCGCCTGGCGTATCGTATTCTTCAGAATGCGGAAGACGCGGAAGATGCAGTCCAGGAAGCATACATCAAACTTTGGACAAAGCGGGATGAGTGTACGTCTCTCAGAGACACCGAGAGTTTTGCGGTAACGGTCCTGAAGAACACCTGCCTTGATTATCTGAAGAAGAGAAAGCAAGAAGGCGAAAGCTCATCTGAGTATGATATGAATGTTCCCTCTACAGAGTCATTGTCTGTAAAGATAGAGCATCAACACACATTGCAATTGGTAGAAAGTCTGATGATGAACCTTTCGAAACCCCATCAGCAAGTAATGCGACTTAAGCATTGGGGTGGGTATTCGGATGAAGAGATCGAACAGATCACGGGTTTGACCCGGGGAAACATCAAGATGATTATCTCCAGAACGCGCAGATTTATTAAAGAACAATTTCAAAAGATTGAAGAAGATGAAAACAGAAATACCTATAAGACAATTGCTAAATAGCTTCTACAACGGCGAAACCACTGTAGAGGAAGAACAGTTTCTTCTGGACTATTTTGAGAATAGCCAATTATCGGAGGAGCTGAGGAAAGAGAAGGAATTGTTTCTTCGTCTCTATCAAACAGAGGAGGTGGATGTTCCCGCAGGATTGGAATCGAAGCTTTCAAACTTGATCGATGCACTTTCAAAGGGCGAAACGAAGCAACCTGCCAGGAAGAGGGTTCCGCTTTGGGTGTGGATAGGTAGTGCAGCAGCTTGTGCAATTCTGATGATTTCGGTAGGGCTGCATGTGCATACGGGTAATAAGGAGAAGGAGAATCTTGCTAGACAAGCCCCTCACAAGGATACCTTTACTGACCCCGAGCAGGCGTATGCCGAAGCAGAAAAAGCATTATTGTTATTCTGTACAAACTATAACCGGGGAATAGAAAAACTATCGATAGTTGCTAATAGCATGGAGAAAACCAATAAAATATTAGAGAAAACCTTTAAATAAATAAGTGATTATGGGAACGAAGAAAACAATTCTTGCACTGGTGTTGATATTCAATACGTGCATGCTTCAGGCACAAACTGTGGCTTTTAATCGAATGTCTGATAATAAGGACATTACTTACGTGATGATTTCAAAGGCAATATTATCTTCAGGGAAAAGTAGATTTTCTGGAAGAATTAATAATATGCTGAATAGGTCCGGGTTGAACGTGGGGAACCTTATGGATAAATTGGAATACATAGAGATATTTACCCCCATAGATGAGGGGAACAAAACGACTCGAAAATTAATGAAAAGTGTAGCATTGTCTATTCGAGATGATAAATCCTACTCCACGGTGATGAGGGTGAAAGAAGAGGATGAGGATATTGCATATTATGGCCAGAAGAATAAGAAGAGGAAAGATTTGTTTGATGAACTGGTTATGATAATTGATAGCTCCAGTGAGTGCTTGATAATAAGGATTGTAGGTGAAGAAATATCGTTAGGGGATATTGAGAAAGGATCCTCGGGCAAATGATATAGAGTGTGCAAATAGGAATAAAATAGTGTGATTGGTAATTAGTAAAAAGAGGGGCGCTTCAAACGAAGCGCCCCTCTTTGCATAGTAAGATAATCCTGTCTTCTTATTTCTTTTTGCCTTTAGCTTCCTGTACAATAGCGTCGATCACAGCTACAGCGGTGATGTTTACGATATCGCGTACGGAGCTTTCGAAGTCGGTGAAGTGGATAGGCTTGTTGAGTCCCATCTGGATCGGGCCTATTACTTCGCAGTCAGGGCTCAGCGACTGGATGAGTTTGTATCCGGCGTTGGCAGAGCTGAGGTTAGGGAAGATGAGGGTATTCACATCCTTACCGTTGAGGCGGGTGAAGGGATACTTCTTGTCGCGCAGGTCTTTGTCCAGCGCAAAGTTTACCTGCATCTCACCGTCGATAGCCAGTTCAGGATAGTTCTTCTGCATATACTCTACGGCGGCATGTACCTTCTTGGGGCTTCCGGTCAGGTCAGAACCGAAGTTGGAGTAGGAGAGCATGGCGATTACCGGGGTGTGGTTAAAGAAGTTCACCGTATAGTTAGCCAGCTTTGCCATATCGATCAATGTGTTCTCATCCGGATGACGGTTGATCAGCGTATCGCATACGAAGAGGGTTCCCTTCTTCTTGGAGTTGATGATATGCATGGTACCGAAGTGGTTGTACTCGGGACGGATGCCGATGATCTCATTGGCTACCTTGATAGTGTTGGAATATTTGGTGTATACACCTGTGATGAAGGCATCGGCGTCGCCGGTTTCCACCATCATCATTCCGAAGTAGTTGCGCTCAAACATCTTGTCGCTAGCCTCTTCGTAGGTGTATCCTTCGCGAGAGCGTTTGTCGGTCAGGATCTGGGCGTAACGTTCACGGCGATCGGCTTCGCAGTCGTGGCGAAGGTTGATTACTTCCACGCCTTCCATGTTGAGATCCAGCTCTTTGGCCAGTTTGTCGATACGCTCGTCGTTCCCCAATACGATAGGATGGCAGATGCCTTCGGCCTTTGCCTCTACGGCTGCTTTCAGCATGGTGGGGTGTGTACCTTCGGCAAAGACCACACGTTTGGGGTTCTTGCGCGCCATGTCATGGAGCTGCGAGGTGAGTTGTGTTTCGTAGCCCATCATTTCGCGGAGCTGGTGCTTGTAGGCATCCCAGTCTTCGATGGTTTTGCGGGCTACACCACTGTCAATGGCTGCTTTGGCTACGGCAGCAGATACTTCGGTGATGAGGCGAGGATCCACGGGTTTCGGGATCAGGTATTTCGGACCGAAGGTCAGATCGTTCACGCCGTATGCTTCATTTACTACATCGGGCACGGGCTGTTTGGCCAGAGCGGCGATGGCGCGTACGGCAGCCAGTTTCATTTCTTCGTTGATGGCGCTGGAGCGTACGTCCAGTGCACCGCGGAAGATGTAGGGGAATCCGATTACATTATTGATCTGGTTGGGATAGTCGGAACGACCGGTACCCATGATTACGTCGGGGCGTGCAGCCATGGCCTCTTCGTAGGGAATCTCCGGGGTGGGGTTGGCCAGTGCAAAGATGATGGGATTGGCGGCCATGCCACGTACCATGTCCTGTGTCAGTACATTGCCTTTGGAGAGGCCCAGGAATATATCAGCGCCTTGGATGGCTTCTTCCAGTGTACGGATGTCGGTACGGTTGGTAGCAAAGTATTTCTTGCTTTCGTCCAGTCCTTCACGGTCTTTACGGATTACACCCTTGCTGTCCAGCATTACGATGTTTTCCAGACGTGCGCCCAAGGCGATGTACAGCTTGGTACATGAGGTAGCGGAAGCACCGGCTCCGTTCACTACGATCTTTACTTCTTCAATTTTCTTGTTTGCCACTTCCAGGGCGTTCAGCAGTCCGGCGCTGGAAATAATAGCCGTACCGTGCTGGTCGTCGTGCATCACGGGGATGTCGAGCTCTGCTTTCAGGCGGCGTTCGATCTCAAAACATTCGGGAGCCTTGATGTCTTCCAGATTGATACCTCCAAAGGTGGGGGCTATGGCTTTAACGGCTTCAATAAACTTCTCGGGATCTTTCTCGTCTACTTCAATGTCGAATACGTCGATTCCGGCATAGATCTTAAACAAAAGTCCCTTACCTTCCATTACGGGCTTGCCGCTGAGGGCGCCTATGTCACCCAGTCCCAGCACTGCTGTACCGTTGGAAATCACGGCTACCAGGTTTCCTTTTGCGGTGTAATCGTACGCGGTTTGGGGATCTTTTTCTATTTCCAGACAAGGTTCCGCCACTCCGGGAGAGTAGGCTAAGGAGAGGTCTGTCTGTGTACTGTAAGGTTTGGTGGGAACCACCTCGATTTTTCCGGGCTTGCCTTCCGAGTGGTAGCGCAAAGCCGCTTCTTTTGTTATTTTGGCCATTCTACTAAAATTGTTTATTGAATGCCGCAAATGTACAAAAAATAAAGGGATCCTCGTAATAGATCCGCATTAAATAACTGTTATTTGTTGCCAATTGAAAATAAAAAACCTACTTTTGCAGGAAATTTAAAAGAGCTATGGATAATCAAATCGAATATAGACACACGCTTCCTATTCAGATCCGTTTTAATGATGTAGACCCTCAGGGTCACGTAAACAACTCCATCTATTTCACCTTTTATGATTTGGGTAAGACTACTTACCTGCAGAATATCATGTCGTGGGATCCAGAGGATATTAAGATAGGCATTGTGATAGCTCATGCCGACGTGGATTTCCTTTCGCCCCTGAAGGCGCAGGAGCCGGTTGCCGTACAGACAGCCGTAAGCGAAGTGGGCAATAAGAGCTTCAAGCTGGTGCAGCGCCTTATTAACAGCGAAACCAAGGAAGTAAAATGCGTTTGCTTCTCCACGATGGTGGCTTTCGAGATAGCCACCCAGCATGCTGTGGAGATCCCGGAGGAATGGAAGGATGCCTTCTCGGCCTTTGAGGGCCGCGACCTGCGTCGTAAGAAGCAGAGTGTCTCTGTGTAAAGCAACCATCTTGTTGCTGGTAATTTTCACATTGTAAAATACAAATTTTTCATCACTGAACTCGTGCGCACGAACTGGATAACCAGAGCGTACGAGTTGAAGAACTGGCGGGCACAAAATGTGCAACTCGTGTGCACTAGTTGTAAAGGTAAATAATCAATAATGAGCCTGTTAGTGTTTTTTTTATGTTATTAAAAATCGTGTTGTATAACATGTTGTTTTTTTTGCTGTTGTCAAAATGATTACATAAATTGCTGCCGTTATTAATAAAACAAGGTTAAACTAAATTTTCTAACATCATGAAACATCTTATTTCGGCAATCTTTGTTCTCGCTTTCGTTGCGAATGCATCCGCTCAGCTTGTAGTTAAATCTTCTGGGTCAGTAGGTGTAGGAACCACAAATCCTTCGTACAAATTACATGTGGTTGGGAGTGGTTATTTTACCAGCCTTACTACCGGGACTCTCTCTGCTACGAATTTTACGGCTTCGAACTTTTCCGTATCGGAGCTTACTACTGGAACTGTTAGTCATTCAGGCCCTTTTAGGATTTTGGTAAACAATACTATATCAGGATTTACAGGGAGCCATAATAATGCCAACGTTTCTTTTGGATATGAGGCTCTTGTAAATAGCAGTTCCTCTTATTATTCGGGAAATACTGCTATCGGTACGAGAGCACTTTGTTCTAATATAACTGGTTATAACAATGTGGCTAACGGCTTAGAGGCACTTTATAATAACACGACAGGCCGAGGTAATATTGCTATAGGCGCTGAAGCACTCTTTTATAATGAAACAGGCAGCTATAACACCGTTATTGGTGATAATGCACTTCGCTATCATGGCACAGGTAGTTATAATACCATGATCGGCAATTATGCTAATGGTGGTGGCAAT
>JAVBMN010000059.1:0-32859 GCA_031552405.1 Bacteroidaceae bacterium
CTTTGCGACGGCTTACAAACAATTACTCAGGTACTTGTTTTGACGGGGTCAATTTTAATCGGCAAACGGGGTCAATTTCCGTTGGCGAAGGGGATCACTTTGAATTGGCGAGTGGGGGGCAACTTCGAACGGATTTTCCACCATTCTCCGATTCAGCATCGGCCTTTGTAATATTCAAGGCGGATAGTTGAACGCCTTGCAGGCTGTTACTTAAGGAGAGGGTAATACCTTGCTCCGGAATGTTAACTCCTTTTACGTTGAATGTAGCAGTGGTCAGACTCTTTAGGTAATCTGACAAAGTGATTTGGGTCACGCTGGTTTTCACTACCGGCTCGGCAATCTGCGAATAGACTTCCCATTCAGTAACACCCAGTGCAGCATATGTACTGCCATCTGTGGCGGCATTCATATACAAACGTATTTTGTCGGTGGTTATTGGAGAGAAGCTTACGGCGTTGGGGGCTAGGCGGTCTCGGGAATAGGATTCTCCGTCAAGCAAAGTTACGTCAGCCCAGTCTTCTGTTGTCTTGTCCCAATACTGGACTTTCCATTCGGAGGGTACTGCAACTCCGTTGCCGGCATTTTCGTTGTCGGTATCCGTCCAGAAATACACTTTAGAGCCGATGATAGTGTATTCTTTGCTCCATTCATACACTAACCAACCGGATTCGGGGCGATCCTGGTTCCATGTGCCCCAGGTTTGGGTGTTACCTAATTCTCCATACCCTGTGATGCCATCATTAATAGCATTCAGGTTGTTCCAGCTTGCGGTGAAATGTGCGCTGCGGACCGATGCGTCCAAAGCTACATTCACTTGCGTTTGTGCATATCCCAGCAGTGTGCTTAGGCATGCAATCAGAAGGAACGTTCTTTTAAAAAAAGTTCTTTTCATGATAAATGATTTAATTTGAATTTTTACTATTACCATTGTCCATTTGTGGTAATTCACTGCAAAGAAAAGTAAAATGAGCATAAGGCCTTAGTGGGTTTTTTAGCAAAAAGGGGTGTGTATTTACCAATTGGAGGAGAGTGAATGGAATGCACCCCCTTTTTGCCGAGAAACCAACCCGTATGTTGTGTTTGTTTTCCTTTTCTTTGCAGTGGTTTCCGTAGGGGCAATATTTAATTACAAAAACAAATAATTATGAAGTGTACTTATTATCCTTTCATTTTGTGGCTCTCTCTTATTGGTACGTATGTATCTGCACAAAATGGAACTGATAAAATAGATCTTGTGGAGAATCCGGTGGCTGTGCAGTCCGTCCGGGATATAGAAGGTTTCTTTGGCCGCCGTATGGCACTGAACAGAGAAGGCTATATTAAGAGCTTCCCCATAGAGAACTATGTGAGTTTTATAGAGAAAAGACAGCATAGTGCATGGGACTGGACAAAGGCTGAGCAACATGGAAAGTGGATTGAATCAGCCTACCTGTCGGCCATACAGAGCGGTGACAAAGACTTACGGGCAAAGGCAGATTCCATCCTGAACCGTATCATCGCTTCGCAGGAAGAAGGCGGTTATGTGGGTGCTACTGCACAAAGTTTTCGTTCGCCGGAAAGACCGTTGAGAGGGATGGATGCGTACGAACTTTATTTTGTGATCCATGCTTTTATCACGGTCTATGAAGAAACCGGGAACAAGGAAGCACTGACTGCTGCGGAAAAGCTCTGCGATTATATTATAAGGTATATCGGCCCCGGGAAGGTGGAGTTTTGGCCTTCGAATTTGCGGGCTCCGGAAAACCGTCATCAGAAGCTGGACGGGCAGTCACTCGTAGCCGGGCACTCGGTGCATTATGCATGGGAGGGCTCTCTGTTGGCAGATCCCATCCTGCGCTTGTACGAGCAAACAGGCACGCGGCGCTACCTGGACTGGAGTGAGTGGGTGGTACAACACATTGACGAGTGGAGTGGATGGGATTCTTTTTCCCGTCTAGACTCCGTGGCTGATGGTACGCTGGGGGTGGATCAGTTGCAGCCTTATGTACACTCTCATACTTTTCACATGAACTTTATGGGTTTCCTGCGGCTGTATCGCATTACCGGAGACAAGTCGCTCCTGCGCAAAGTGGCGGGAGCCTGGGACGACATCTACAAACGGCAGATGTATATTACCGGAGGAGTGAGCGTGGCGGAACATTATGAGCATGACTATGTGAAACCCCTTTCCGGGAATATTGTGGAGACCTGTGCTACCATGTCATGGATGCAGCTTACCCAGTTCCTGTTGGAACTGACCGGAGATGTGAAGTATGCGGATGCCATGGAACGCCTCCTGATAAACCATGTGTTTGCCGCACAGTCCTGTGACGGAGACGGATGCAGGTACCATACCTCCCCGAATGGCGCAAAACCGGATGGGTATTTCCGTGCGCCGGATTGCTGCTCGGCCAGCGGTCACCGTGTCATTTCTTTATTGCCTACATTCATGTATGCGGAGAGGGGGACTGATTTCTATGTCAATCAATACATTGCTTCGCGTTATCAAGGGAGGGATTTTAGTTTCCGGATAGAGGGACAGTACCCGGAGTCAGAACATATTGAGTTGGCCGTTACCTCTGATAAAGCCGTGAAGAAAACCCTTTACCTACGAATGCCATCCTGGTGTAAAGCCCCGAAAATAACAGTAAATGGTGTCAAAGTGAAAAGCGTACAATCCGGTACCTATCTGAAGATCTCCCGAAAGTGGGCGAAGGGCGACCGGATTGCGATTACCTTCCCCATGGAATTGCAATGGGTAAAACGGGAACATCACAGTGACTATGTATCCGGCCGATTGCCCGGTGGCGAGATCATGTACACAGAGGTGCCTGCCCAGAAAATACCTTATGCACTGCTTCGCGGCCCTATTGTCTATGCATTGGATATGGTGTGGAACGGACAAATAGGAAATGACAAGGCCGACCTGGGCAAAGATATTCAGGTGGATACAAGCAGTACGCTTACCCTTATCAATAAGCCGGATGCAAATATGCTGGGTCCGGTTTACCAGACAAAGGTACTTTACCGGAATAAAGAAGTAAATGCTGTGTTAGCTCCGTTCTCCAATATTGGACAATGGTACCGACCAGGCTCAGTGAAACCCGGGGAAAGGGAAGAGGCATTCTCCTACGCCATCTGGCTGTATTGATTGCGGGGGAAGGGGATGTACTTACAAATTGTAAGTGCGGGCAGTTTTGCAATGGTAAATTATACTACTTATAGCTGCTTTACATAGTGTGTGGGTAGCATCTTCATTTTGCGCTTGAACGCATCTCTGAAAGACTTGGTGTCTTTAAATCCACACTGGGCAGCTACATTATTTATATTCGTTTCTCCTTCCTTGAATGATTGCACGGCTTTGAATACCTTGTATTCAGTGATAAAATCAAGGATGGACAAGCCTGTGATTTGCTTTATTCTTTTATAGGCGGCGGAATGGCTCATGCCTAATTGCTCTGTGAAGAAGGCAATGCTGAAGTCTGCATTGGCTAAGTTGTCGTCAATAACTTCCCGGCATCTCCATAGGAAACGCTGTTCTTCTTTCGAATATCCTTTTTCTCCCAGGGTGGGTAGCTGTGCCTTTTGGGAGAAATCCTGCTGGGCAAGGAGGTGGTCAATGCGCTTTCTGAGGTATTTTAAAGAGATGGGTTTGGTCAGATACGCATCTGCTCCTAAGTCGAAAGCTGCTATTTTATCTTCCTCGAAAGTCTTTGCCGTGAGCATCAGGACTGGGATATGGGCGGTCTTCTTGTCGCTTTTTATGTGAGAGAGGAATTCCATTCCATCCATTTTAGGCATCATGAGGTCGCAAATAATAATATCAGGCAAGGCATCCTGGGCTAAGCTCAGCCCGTCTATGCCATTGTGAGCCTTTACTATCTTGAAATCTTGGCTTAGGGAGTGTTCTAACAGGTCTACCGTTTCTTGTTCGTCGTCAATAATCAGGACGGTGCATACATTGGCGGGCGACTGGATTGTACTACTTTCTTTTCTTGTGTTACTCTCCATAATCACACTCTCCTCTACCTCAATTTCTCCCTTTTCATCGTTGTTTTTTGGAAAATACAATACAAAATCACTTCCTTTTCCTTCTTCACTCTCTACTCTGATCTGCCCTCCGTGCAGCTCCACCAGGTGTTTCACAAAAGAAAGGCCAATCCCATCTCCAGTCCTCGAAGTACCGGAGGTATTGATTTGAAAGAAGGTGTCGAATATCATTTCATGATGTTCCTTCTTTATTCCCACTCCGTTGTCTTGGACGGTGAATACCACAAACGCATCCGTTTCATCAATGGATAAAGTGACTTTTCCTCCTTCGGGAGTGTATTTGAACGCATTTGAAACCAGGTTTGATAGTATCATCTCCAACTTTTCTGGGTCGCAATTTAACTGGATGATTGTTTTCGCCGGGTGATACAGAAACACAATCTCTTTCTGCAGGCATAATGCTTCGTAGTCGGTTATCAGACTCTTGCAGAACGATACTACATTTAGTCGCTGCTTCTCCAGCTTTAACTTCCCTGATTCAATCTTTCGGAAGTCAATGATTCTGCTTATCAGCTTGTTAAGCCGCATCGCATTCCGGTACATGGCGGATAACCCCGATTTGGATAGGGTGACCGGATACTTGCCTGAGGATAACAACTCTTCGAGTGGCGCGGTGATCAGAAAGATGGGAGTACGTAACTCGTGTGTGATCTGGGCAAAGAAATTGAGCTTGGCCTCGTGAATGCTTTTTGCGGTGTTCTTCTCTATTTCCTTTAATTGGAGCGTGTGTTTTATATTCAATGTGTGCCGGTAAAACCAAAAGATAACGAATAGAATTCCTGATGCTATCATTACATAGATGCACAAAGCCCAATAGGTTGTCCACCAGGGCTTCATGATGACGATGCGTATACAGGACGGAGTCTCATTCCAGCCCCCTTCGCCATCGGATGACTTGACATAGAAGACATACTCACCCGGTGGGATGTTGGTATATGTGGCGGATCTGTTCTTGGAAATATCTCTCCATTCCTTTTCAAAGTTCTTCATATAATATGAGAAATGTATCTTCTCAGATGCGATATATTCGGGAACAGAGAAACGGATCGTAAAGAAGTTCTGATTATAGGGCAAACGTATTTCTTTGGGGTGGTCACTATACAGGCTGATTGTTTTCTTTTCGTTGCTTATCAGCTCAAGCTCTGTAAAGCAAACGGTTTTAGCTTGTTTCTCTTTTCCTATGGCGCCCGAACTGAAGGACACAACTCCTTTTGTGGTGCCAAAGTAAAAGATGCCGTGTTGCTTTGCACAGGCCTGATAATTGAAATGTGCGGAAGGTATATTGTCTTCCTCTCCAAAATACACAAAAGCCCTTGTGAGGGTGTTGAAACGGAACAATCCATTGGAAGTACTAATCCAGAGGTGATTACCCTCTTCCTGAATAGCCGAAATGTTCAAATCAACCCATGTGTTTGGAGTGGAATAGGATGTAATTGTTCCCGTCTTCTCTTCCAGTTTATATAGTCCGGACTGTGCAGTTGAAAACCATATTTGCTGCTTGGAATCAATGAAAAAGTATTGTACCGTATTACTGGTGATAGGGGTGTGAGGCGAGTCCTTGTAATAGTGGGCTTTAAGGTTGAAAGTTTCCCTGTCTAACTTAAACAATCCCTTTCCTGCTGAGCTAACCCACACATTATTGCCATCCTGAACGATGTGAGAAACCGGGACGTCCTTCAGTGCGTCTATGTAAATAAACTCTTCCTTTTCCTTGTTAAACGCATAACATACGTTTCCGAGAATCCATATATATCCGTTCCCGGCATCACAGAGTCTCCATAAATTATTTGTGTGTTTCTCAGCAAGAGGAAGGCTGTAGCTCTTAAAGGAGTGATCGTGCGGTGAGTAGCGGCATATCCCTTTTCCGTAAATTCCTAACCAGATATACTTTCCGTCATCGGATAGTGATAAGATATTATTGCCTGGTATAGCGCTGTTTGCGGTTGTAAATGCACGAGTCTCTTTTGTAACCAGGTTATATATATTGAGGCCTCCTCCATCTAATCCTATGTATAACAGGTTGTTCCTGATCAGTAGTGCGGATACCATATTATGTGTCAGCTGCTTCTTACCCATTGTCAAAGAAGTGAACCGATCATTCCTGTCCGAATAAATATTTAGCCCCCCTCTGTGAGTCCCGGCCCAAAGATTCGAGTCCCGGTCCACGAACAGGGAGAAAATGGCATCGCTACTGAGAGTACTGTTTTGTGGGGTTACGGCTTTTATGTCATTACCCTTTAGGTAGTTTAACCCATTCCCGTCAGTCGCAAATACCGTATTGTCTTTATAATCAACAATGGACTTTACACCGGAAGGTACGGAGGGGCTTACTTTTTTGAAACGTAGATTGTGATCTATTTTAAATGCATCAGTAGTACTGCCAAGTCCATAGGCAATATACACCACATCTTGGTTTTTGCTGTAATAGATAATGCCTTCTCCTGTCGTTTTATACAGATATTGACTGATGATCCTTTTGCTTTTCGGGTCAAGAAGATAAATACCATTAGAGGAATACGCCAATAATGCCTTATTCTTGTATTCGGCAATAGAGATCCATCTCATCTCCGGGGCATAGACACATCGCTCCCAAAGGAGTCCATTCCGGAGGGCATATAACTCTCCGGTTGCAGTCAAGGCATATATAGTCTTTTGTACAGTCGTTATATGTACTATTGGTCCGGTTATCGGGGCTGTCTTTCCTGTCGGAAGAAGCTGGTTGCCTGGATAGAAACAATTCTTATCGAAAGAGAAAAAGTTCAGCCCCTTATTTGTGCCTACCCAGAGTCCATTCCGGACAGGCTGTATGGCAGATATATGATTGTTGGCTATAGACAGACTGTCTTCCGGGTGATGCTTGAATACGGAAAAGTTTTTTCCGTCAAACCTGCATAACCCGTCAAAGGTTCCTATCCAGACAAACCCATTTTTATCTTGCGCAATAGCCTTTACTGTATTATTAGGCAGCCCGTCCGAGGTTTGTATCACCTTGAAGTGCTGAGCGGATGCAAATACAGGCATCAATAGAAATAGCTGAATGATCAGGCATGCTTTCCTGATTTCATTTCTTTTGTCTGAATGCAGATCTTTCATATCATCCAAATTAAGTTTATACACACTCCAATACGAATATTGTACTTTAATATACGAATATCTTCCCTTTTCGCCCCTTTTATCTGACTATTTTTGTCTGTGAAAATCAATAATGCGGGAAATCGCAGCCTGAGAATGCTAAAATTCAAACTACATAAAAGAATAATGTATGAATCAGAATCGTAAAATTTTAAAGCGTGCCTTTGGGCTTGTTTTTGTGTTGTTGTCTTTGAACACCCTCTGTGTGGCCCAGTCGGGAAGAAGCCGGGAAAACTTTGATTTTAACTGGATGTTCCATAAAGGGGATATCCCGATAAGCCGTGCCGTAAAAGCCGGAAAATATGGTGGGTTAACGGATATCAATGTGAAGGAAGTGGACCTTATGACAATAGCTTATAATGATAAAGATAAAGCAGCCTTGTTTAATCGCAAAGACTGGGAAGGAGTGTCACTTCCTCATGACTGGTGTGTGGAAGGTGAATTTACAAAGGATGATTTGACGGGATCAGACGGAGCACCTGAGGGGCTGGTGTCACATGGCTTTCTTCCGGTAGGCATCGGTTTCTACCGGAAAGAATTTGAGATACCTGCCAGTGAGGAAGGAAAGAAGATTTCAATAGAGTTTGATGGAATCTTCCGTCACAGCACAGTGTGGGTAAACGGGCACCTGTTGGGCAGCCATGAAAGCGGCTATATTCCTTCTTTTTACGATTTGACGGATGTGTTACGCTATGGGGATGAGGGTAAAAACGTGATCCTGGTGAAAGTGGATGCCACAGAATACGAAGGCTGGTGGTACGAAGGTTGTGGCATTTATCGCCATACATGGCTTGTGAAGACTGACAAGCTTCATGTGAAACGATTCGGGACTTATGTCACAACCCCCAAGATCTCAGAAAAAGAAGCTACAATTCATATTGAAACAACCCTCAAAAATGAATATAAGACCCGTAAAAACGTGACGCTTGTTTCAAGGATAGCGGATCTCAGTGGACAGGTACTGGATACCCGAATTTCACATTGTGCAATAGATGCCTTTGGAGAAACGGAAATCAGCCAGGAAGGAATTGTGACCAAACCTTTGTTATGGTCGCCCGAAATCCCCAACCTCTATAAAGTATGGACCGAAGTGCAGGAAAACGGGAAAACTGTGGATGTCTATGAAACCACCTTCGGCATACGAACTGCTGAGGTGAGAGCCGACGGATTCTACCTGAACGGAATACATTATCCAATAAAGGGTACATCCAACCATCAGGATTTTGCAGGAGTTGGAGTGGCGCTTCCTGATAAGATAAACGAGTACAGAATCAACTTGTTGAAAGAAATGGGTTGTAACGGCTACCGCTCTGCGCACAACCCTCCTACGCCGGAGTTGCTTGACATCTGTGACAGGCTCGGAATGCTTGTCATGGACGAAAATCGTATGTTGTCAAGTACTGAAGAGGGTATTAGAGATTTGGAAACATTGATCTTAAGAGACCGCAATCACCCTTCTGTATTCATGTGGTGTCTGGAAAATGAGGAATCAATTGAAGGGACAAAAACAGGAACCCGGATCCTTCAGTCCCTGGCAGATGTAACCCGCAAACTGGATCCTTCAAGACAACTCACTGCGGCTATCAACCGCCGTTGGAACGAAGCCGGATATAGTGAGGTACTGGATGTGGTAGGATATAATTATGGCCAAAGAGGGATGCAGTATGTGAAGGATCATGAGCAATATCCGCAACGCCTGATGATTGCTACAGAAACAACCAGCTTTGTTTCCACACGTGGTGAGTACGAAGATAATAAGGGAAAGGGGTATGTCTCTAATCTGGGGAACGGTATAGGTTGGGGTATGTTGCCCGGAAAGGATTGGGAGCACATCGTTCAGTATCCCTATCTGAGCGGGCAGTTTGCATGGACAGGATTTGATTATCGCGGTGAACCTACCCCCATTTACCAATGGCCCAGTGTCACCTCGCACTTCGGAATCATGGACATGTGTGGCTTCCCTAAAGATGGTTACTATGCCTATAAGGCAGCCTGGAGAGAGGAACCATTGGTACACATCTTCCCTCACTGGAACTGGCCTGAGAAGACCGGACAAAAGATTCGGTTGATGGGATATACTAACTGCGAAGAAGTGGAACTTCTGGTCAATGGAAAGAGTCAGGGTAAGCAAAAAGTAACCCCTTTCAACCGCTTAGAATGGGAAGTGGAATATAAGCCGGGTAAGCTTGAAGCAAAAGGCTTTAAGGGCGGAAAGGTAGTGACCCGGCAACTCATTGAAACCACTACTGCTCCTTCTCAGGTGCATTTAGTCAGTGACTGCAATATCCTCAAGGCCGATGGCTGTGATGTGGCCATTGTAAACATTGCAATAAAGGATGCAAAGGGCCGTGTAGTACCTACTGCCGATAACCTGGTGCTCTTCACCATCGAAGGGCCCGGACGGATAATCGGAACCGGAAATGGTAACCCCAGTAGTCATGAACCTGACAAAGCAAGCCAACGGAAGGCGTTTAACGGATACTGCCAAGTCCTTATACAGGCTGATAAAACAGCCGGTGAAATTCGGCTCAAAGCAGTATCTGACGGGTTGAAGGGAGCAGAAGTGATCCTGAAAGTGAAGTAATAGTAGGCATACATTTAGAAGATCGAATCAAATGATAAAGATGAAGAGAGCATTTGCTTATTTAGGTTTTTGCGCTTTTGCATATATGGTTCAGGCTCAAAACGTGTACTATGATCCCTTGTTGGACCCCGCTGTAGAAGTGCCGGATGCATCGGTGAAACACGGGAATGGCGAATACATCTGGTATCCGGGCCAGTTAAGTGCGCATCTTCAACAAAAGAGGTTGAAGGAGTCGAAAGAACGTTGTGTAAATGTAGGATATCCGGGTAAATTCTATGCGCCGGTGTACTATACTTCTTTCCGCAGAGAGATGATCTTTTCATCCGAAACCCTAATGGAATGGGTGGCTACCGGTAAGGTGGAAGTGTGTGTGAATGGAAAAGAAGCTGCTTATACAGGAAACTCCTTAAAACTGCCAAAAGGGAAATCTACCTTGTTGTTCAAGGTAGAAACCGAAGACAACCTGCCTGCAATAAAGGTGTCTTTTAACGGACAAGTCACTGCGGATGCCTGGGAAGCAAGCATGAATGATACTGAATGGAATTCCGCAGAGACATCCCCGGTATTCGGTGTGGCAGGAAAGATGCCTTTGGATGATCCCGAAATAGAAGTGTGTATCAACCCTGTCTCCGTGTTGCCTGTGCATAATGCTACAGTAGAAAATCAGAAGATAACGATTCGGAAGAATGGGTATGTGCTGGTCGACTTTTTTCATATTGAAGTGGGTAAGGTCTCATTCAAGGCGCAAGGAAATGGCACACTTACTGCCTTTGTAGGAGAAAGTCCGGAAGAAGCCTTGAACGAGAATGAGAAAGCGTTCGAGCAATATCCCATCGTTTCCTATCCCTTATCAGAAAAGGTGAGCGAGATCATCCTTCCGGAAAGGGCTCTGCGTTATGTCAAACTATTCAGTGATGAGGACTGTGAGATCTCTTCCGTCAAGTTTACAGCCAAAGTATGGCCTGTTGATTTCTTGATGTCCTTTGAATGTAATGATGAGCGTATGAATAACATCTGGAATGCTTCGGTTGCCTCACTACATACCAGCACACATGGCTTTTACCTTGATGGTGTCAAAAGAGATTATCTCCCCTGGTCGATGGATGCCGTATTGAGCACGTTTGCCGGAGATTATGTCTTTGGGGATGAGCAAGTTTCACGCAACAGCCTCTCGGTGGCTATGCTTCCGCTACATCCGCAACAGTCTGATTTAGGGATACCGGATTATCCGCTGCATGCCTTGATCGGGTTTAATCATTATTATCAAAGATATGGTGACTTTACTACAATCCTCTCATACCGGGATCGTATTGAACAATTGCTAAGGTTGTATGAAACGCTTCAGGACGAACGAGGCTTTCTTTCTGCCGGAGGTGCAAACTGGGGATTTATCCCCGGATGGGCTACGAAAAGAGGACCTGACAAGAAAGGTGCTCCTACCTATGCACAGATTATGCTTTACTGCAACTATAAGATCGGTGCGGACTTTTCGGAGAAATGGGGAGATGCCAAGTCTGCAAAGCATTACCGCACAAAAGCTGAGGCTTTGAAGCAGAGTATCATGAAGCATTTCTGGGACGAAGAACAGGGCTTATTCATCAATGGATATGCAAAGAATGGGGAGCCGGACAAGGTGATTTCACACCATGCTCAGTACTGGGCTGTTCTTGCGGGGTTATTTCCGGAGGATCAATACGATCATCTGTTTGAGGTGCTTCCTGAGATTCCTTATTATCAAGAGTATGTAAGTTATGAAAAGGGGTATGAGTTCTTGGCTTACTCAAAAGCCGGTAAGGTCAGGGAAATGTGGAACTTCCTTTTTACGGTGTTTGGTGATTGGCTTGCTCAGGGGCATAGCCGTTTCCCGGAAAACTTCTCCTACAAGGAATCCAAAGACGAGCAACTTGTTTTCTATGGGCGCCCGTATGGGTTGAGTTTGTGTCACGGAGCAAACGGAGTACCCGGAGTGGTTGCTGTTTTAAACGGTATAGCAGGGTTTAGCCAGTCAGCTACTAACTTGAACCATTATACCATACATCCTGAATTAATGGATCTTCAATGGGCGCACATTGAATTCCCGGTTAAAGAAGGAAAGATTAAGCTGAAACTGTCAAAAGAAGGAAAGAGCCAAATCGAAATACCAGCTGGGTGTAAAGTTGATTTTATCGATAAAGATAAGGTAAAAAGGACTTTTACGAAGAAGGGGGTATATAGCGTATTATAAAATATAACTGGAAAAAGTTTTTTTGCTATTTTTACTGCATTACTGCATGATTCCCGTTTATTCTATTGATAATGAGTAGGATGAAGGTATGCAGTAAGGTATGCAGCAAGTATGCAGCAAAGAAGTTGCTGCATACTATCCTCCCCGGAACCGACTCTTTTTATACCTTTGCAGGGAAAAAACCAAGTTCTTATGATTCGAAAAGTACAGCCAGAAGATTGCAAAGCCATTACGGAGATCTATAATGAGTACGTGTTGAATAGTGTGATCACATTCGAAACCGAGCCTTTGCGGGAAGAGGAAATGTATGTACGCATTACGGAGATATCATCCTATTTTCCCTATTTCGTGTATGAAGCGGAAGACGGGCGGGTGGCTGGATATTGTTATGTGCATCCCTGGAAGGAGAAGGCGGCTTATCAATATACACTGGAAACTACGGTGTATCTCTCGCCTGAGTATCAAGGAAAAGGAGTTGGGAAGTTGTTAATGCAGCAGTTGATCGAAGCTTGCCGCCAGGCGGGATGTCATGCACTGATAGCCTGTATTACGGAGGGTAATGAAGCCAGTATTTCTATGGTTCAGGGGCTTGGATTTACACAGGTATCTCACTTCAAGGAAGTGGGGATGAAGTTTGGCCGTTGGCTGGATGTGATGGATTATGAGCTGTTACTAGCGGTAAAAGATCCTGAATAGCCGTTTTCTCTATTTGAGTATAAAATTCTCTTAAACTTCTGATTTACAGCGGAAAAACTCAGCGCTGCGTTTCGGTAATCTCAGCGCTGCGTTTTCCAAACTCGTGCCCACGAGTTTTCCAACTCGTGCGCTCCGGTTGAAGGACTCGTGGGCACGGGTTAAAAAGCGGGTTGTTGGCCGTTGAATAATTGTTACAAATGGGCTTTTCTCCCACACCTCTCCATGCATTTTTCCAGAACATTCGTACAGCCTTCTTTGTATATAGGGTAGTATGAAATAAAACGAAGAGGTAATTATGGCTGTACGAAATGTAATTAACACAGTGACCGGTTCGCATCAGGTGGATGGTGCCGGGGTGCACTTGGTGCGAGTGGTGGGTTATCGGAATGTGAAGGATTTCGATCCATTCCTTATGCTTGATGCGTTTGACTCCAAGGATCCGAATGACTATATCAAAGGCTTTCCCTGGCATCCTCATCGTGGTATTGAGACTGTTACTTACCTGATAAAGGGGAAAATAGAACACGAAGACAGCTTGGGGAACAAAGGGGTGATCAATGCCGGCGAGTGTCAGTGGATGACTGCCGGTAGTGGCATTATGCACCAGGAAATGCCTCAGGCTTCGGAACACATGCTGGGTTTTCAGCTGTGGGTAAACCTCCCTCAGAAGGATAAGATGACAGATCCTTGCTACTGCGACATCCGGAAGGAAATGGTACCCGTAGTGAAGGACGGGGATGCCGAAATTCGGATTATCTCAGGTGAGTATGGAGGCAAGTCGGGCGTCAAAGGGCGCCATGTAGATGCGCTCTTGCTGGATGTGCAGGTGGCCCCTGGCACTATGTTCAGGATGCAGACAGATCCTCTGGCTAATCTCTTTATCTATATAATAGAAGGAAGCGCCCGTTTTGGGGATGGGAGTGCCGGGATGAATGGGCAGGAGGTGATTCCCGCTAAAACGGCTGTCCTGTTTGATAAGGCCGAAGAGTTCTCGGCACAGGCCGGTGAGGCCGGTATTCGGTTCGCCCTGTTTGCAGGAAGGCAGTTGAACGAGCCTGTGGCTTGGGGTGGCCCCATCGTAATGAATACCCGGGAGGAGCTGAACCTGGCTTTTCAGGAGCTCGAATCGGGTACATTCATTAAGAAGAAGGGAGAATATCCAACGGATGTGTAGGCTTACTTCCCGCTGGCATTGTACACAATGACCTGGTCCACCACCACACCGGGGTCGATGGCTGTCAGTTTCAGCTCGTGTGCGGACAGGGAGGGTACGGGCAGTGTGATCCGGCGTATGGCCTGATTGCGCAGCACGTTTTCCTTCCATTCCTCACTGCGGCCCACGGTCTGATATTCAATGACTGATGAGGCTTTCCCATCCAAAGACAGGGAGAACCGTAGCTTGTCGCCTTTCACCGGGTGATTGGGAAGCAGACGGATTTCGATGCGTATGGAGTCGGCTGGTAGTTTTTTCATCCGGAAGGAGATACTTTGTCCTTCGGGCAGTTCTAGTGCCTTGCCTTCGTATCCCAATCCGTCAATGGCGGCAGGGGCGCCACTGGCGCTTGTATACTCTGCTCCGTTGAAGAGATAGAGGGGTGCTACATAGGCGGGGAGGGGAGTAGTAGCCTCGGTACGCTTCACTTTCTCGAATACGGGGAGCCGGCGGGGTTTGGAATCCATCATCAGACTCCATTTGCCATTCTCTAATTGGTTGTAGTGGCGGGTCAGTTGAACGATGCTGTCGTACGCTGCGTCGCTTTCGTTCCAGTTGGCCATTCCGTGCCGTGCCAGTTGGGCGGTGAGGATTTTTTGGTTCATCTGGGCGCTGGCCTGTACCGGGTATTTCACCAGTTCAAAATAGGCGTCCTGACGGTTGGCGGAGACCTTGGCTGCCATCTTCTCTGCTTTCCCTGCAATCTGCTGGTAGGATGCCAGGCGGTCTTTTATCTCCTTCTCGTTCCAGGGCAGATCTTTGACCACACGGTATATCGGGTCGCGCTCTTCTTCGCGGGTATTTCCCATGAACTCCGGTTTGCGGATGTGGGCCAGACGGTAGTATTCCTGCATCACAGGGAGGATTTCTTTGCCTTGTTTGGCACCAAATTCTCTGCATAGCCAGTTGCTCAGGTGCTGCGAAACGCCTTCTTTTTCTACCTTCTCAAAGTTCCAGGCCATGTCTAGAAAGAATTCCGTAAGGTACTCGGCGGGTTTGATATCGCCTACGTTCAGTATCCACATCTTCTGGATACCTGAGCGGTAGGCGCGTGTCATCTCCTCGTATACCAGTTCGGGTTGGGTGCTGGCCAGCCACAGGTGATCGTGCGGGCGGCCCCAGTAGGATACGTGGTAGTATACTCCGTTGCCCCCTTTGCGGGCGCGCTCTGCGGCGGTGGGGAAGTGACGAATGTAGCCATAGTTGTCATCGCACCAGATCAGGGTTACATCGTCGGGCACCTGCAGACCTGTATCGTAAATGTCTTGTACCTCTTTGTAGGGGATAAATGCCTGTGGAACCTGGGTTACATCACTGTGTACGTATTGTTGCAGCAGTTTGCGCTGGTCCACAAAGACGCGGTCCAATACGGCGCGCTGCTCTTCAATGGTCTGTGCACCCTGCATCTTGCCGTCGTGTACACCACGCATGCCGATGGTGTACACGTTATCGCCTCCGGCTGTTTCTTTTACGCGTTTCTCCCAGAAGTCATACACGGATTCTTTGTTGCCCACATAGTCATACGCCCCCTTGCCTTCTACGCTCCACTCACCGGCGGCATTGCGCAGCATGGGTTCGCAGTGGGAGGTACCGATGTGGATGCTGTATGCCTCGGCCACCTCTTTGTTGCCCGGAGTCAGGAAGAACGGGAGGCTGCACTCATGCATGGCGGGCCACAGGGTATTGGCACGCAGGCGCAATAACAGTTCGAAGATTCGCTCGTGAGTTTTAGGGCCTATGTGACCTTTCCGGTCGGAAGGTTCGTAGTTTTTGCCGCTCCACGGCATGAGTCCCCAGTCTTCGTCATTGATAAAGATACCGCGAAATTCTACGGAGGGGGCTTGCATGTTCTGGTAATCTCCCTCGAGGGTGAAGGCGGGTAAAGTGTGTGGTGTTACATCCGCCCACCATTCCCAGGGTGATACACCCATCAGACGGGACAGTTCCAGAATGCCATATGCCGTACCTCGCTTGTCGCTACCGGTTATCACCAGTACGGTTTTTCCGTTGTGTGGGAGGGTGCGTATGAGGAATGCCTCTTTCTTTCCTTGCAGCTCAGTGCCGGAAAGAAGCTTTTCTGTTATTAACTGTTGTATAACCGGACTCTTCCCCATGGTACCCACATAGATCTGCCCTTCGCGGGCCGACAGGCTGGGGGTGGCGGAGAGCACTGATTTGCAGTCGCGCGCAAGAAGCTTCAGTGCGATGGAAACCACCTTTTCTTCGCTGGCAGTATCACAGGCAATCGTAAAACTTTGCCTGGACTGTAAATTGAATGAGGCAGCCTTCTTACATACGGCAACTTGCACAACTGCCAAAAACAAAACGAGGGTAAATAACTTCTTTAGCATGGTATCCATAATCTATATAACTCCGGCGGAGTTGGTTAGAAGCTGCAAATATACAAATTTTCAACCCGTGTCCGTGCACGGCATTGCGTTTTTTGGAATATTTAGCATATAGAGAGAGGGCTTTACAGCCTACGCCATAAAGCCCTCTTTTCTATCTGGACAATTTTATCACAGGGATAATCTTACGGTTTACTGAATCATCACCTTCTGGTTGTAGGTTCCTTCTTCGGTTTGGATGGTCACAGTATAAATACCTGCAGGAAGTGTGGTGGAGAAGGTGTCTTCGCTTACAGCTTCGTTCAGCAGGATTTGGCCGGATACAGCATTGATCTGAATCATGGAATTAGATGGAATTCCATAGATGGTCAGTGTGTTGTCTACCGAGATCAACTGTATGTTCTCTGCAAATGTAGGAATCACGTCGGTGGGGAGAGGTATGTTGGCAGAACCCAGCTTATTAGTGTTTCCAAACTTCACCTGGTAGGGCCATTGCTCATCGTTCGTAACGTTATCATCCCATGGGTGACGCCAGTGGGTGCTTGGTGCGCCCGAAACCACGAACCACAGTCTTGAGCAGTTTGCAGGGCATTCAAAGGTGGCAGTGCCTTTACCGCCATCCACCTTCATGCTGGCCGAGCTCATATCGCTGTATACGCGGGTTCCGTCGCTCTTCATGGCTACGAATCCATAACGCCAACCAGCATAAGAGGTGTTGATCTTACGGAATCCGTCGGCCCCGGCTTTGCCCTCGAAGAAGGCCATTACAGTGCCGCCAGACTTGGGTACATTCACTTGTATGATGTTGTGACCGTAGTTCTCGGGACATACGCTGGCGCTGATCATCCAGTAGTTGTCACCTGCATTGGTCATTGCAGGTTGCGGACGGGAAGCGATCTTGCTTGCTCCGTATGATTTAATGGCAGGAATGTCCCATGAAGCAAACCTGGCGGCGCAATCGTACATCTCGTCATTAAACTTCTCCTGAGTAATGCCGGTAATGCGCTTATAGGTTTCAATAGGATCTTCGGGTTTCTTGGATTGGTTCCACAGGCGACCGATTATATCCACTCCATGCAGGGAGCTCCAATAATCTTGTATGTAGAAGTTCTCGTAGCGCGGGCCTTCATGCAGGGGGTGCTTATGTACATTATTCAGATATCCGCTAACCCATTCATTGGTGAACTGTTCTCCGGGCATTATCTTATATGCCTGCCACTGTGCACATTGCTCCCACCAGCCACAGCCGCCTGAGGCGTTGTCGCCAAAACCGTACATCCATCCGTTCTGGTCACCATTGTCGCAGTGCACCTGGTACTGGAAGCAGTGTCCTACCTCATGGTACAGTGTTTGCCAGTTTCTTGAGGGGGCCGCCCAAGGGGTAAGGGTTAGCAGTCCGATTGTATTATCCACACCGGAGCCGGAGGCTTCCCATTCAGTGGGTTCGTAACGAAGGCGGATTACCATCTTGTAGTTATCGGTTTTGGATGATCCTTTCTTGACGAACTTCAATGAATCCGAGTAGAACTTAAAGGCGATCTCGGCATTTGCCAATATCTGAGTTACACTGGGTTTGTAGTTTCCACACACCAGCTTATCGGGATCTTCGGTATTATATCCCTTCTCCCAAAACAGGATAAAGTTCTTCGATTGTTTGCTGCGGCTGTAGTTCCAGGCGTTGTCGGCATTGTTTACGTCGCCCATCGACCAGGATGCAATATAGATTTGCTTGTCTACGCTTTTGGCGGTAGTCTTTAGGTCGGTAGCCGCTTTTGTGATCTGTGCGACTGTCTGGTCCAAGTCGTCATAGATGCTCTTGGCGGTGCTTAGGGCTGTTTCCAACTTGGTGATCTTGTCTTGCTTCTCGAGGTAGGTCATTGTGACGTTGGCCTCAGCAATGGCTGTTTGCAGGCTGGCGTATGCAGTGATTGAAGCATTTGCCAAAGTGATGGCCTCATCAAGTACGACCTTTGCGGCGTTGACCTGGTCAAGTACAAGCGGAGTAATGCCCAGTGCCTGTTGCACCTGTGTAATACCGGCATTCAACCCTTCGGTGGCTGCATTGGTGATCTTCTTCGTCAGAAGGCTTTGTGCTTCTGTGATCCGGTCGTTGGAGGCTGCTACCAGGTCGTTGATATCATACGCTCCCAGGTACTCCAGACGGAAGTTGTCGAACAGGGTCCAGTAACCGGTCTGCTTGAAATCGGTCTTGGCACCGATGGTGAGTGTACCGCCTTCATTGAGCAGAATGTCTGTTACAGTGGCTTCATAATTACCGGCAGTCTTAAACGACGTTTCGGCAGCAGCCATGGTGTTTACATACCCATTGGATGATCCGGTGCCTGAGTAGGTGTGCGAATACAGCGATTTGAAAGGAGTGTTTCTTTCAGAAAAATTGGTAGCTTTCGCATAGAAGCAGGCGGATATGGTTTCTTTTCCTCCTTTGTATGCCGAGCCGCTGTCATTGGCTTTGGGACGTTCAAAGCCTTGGGCCGTCATCCGGTACTTTCCGGCGGGAAGTCCGCTGATTGTTTGGTGCATGTCGAAAAGCAGCTCATAGAACTCTACTTCGTGGTAGTTCACTGTACCTGCGCCTGTCCATCCTGAACCGTTGTTGTCATCAAACCCAGGATTGGTGATGAAGGAGGTCATATCCAGTGGTTTATCAGGCGAAGCAATTGCATATTTGTAGGTTGTGATGGCCTTCTCCAAGTCGGCAATGGCTTTCAATACCTCTGCTGGCGAGGCATCTGTCAGGAAACTCTGGGCAGTGGCGATGGCAGCCTGGAACTCAGTTGCACCATTGGATCCGGCTGTGTAAAGTGCCTGAGCCGTGGCAACCGTTTCTTGTAAACCACTGATGTCTGCTACCTCAAAAACTTCATAAAGTCCAAAGTTATCGAAGCCAAAGCGACTGCTTAACCAGCGAAAACGTGCTACGATATAGGAATAACTAGGTCCGGAATTAGTGAATTCCACTACATTCTGTGTCCATTTCCCTCCTGAACTTACTTGGGTAGCGGCAATGATCACCTTAGGTTCTGTGGAAGCGGTTTTGTTGTTGGTCAGTGAAACCTTTAGGTATTGTTCTGATCCTGCTGCGACTGTGTTATCCTGGTACTTTACATGATAAAAGAAGCAATAGGTCTTCCCGGCCTCTATGGCCCATCCGGTACCAATAGATCCCTCTCCGGCAGATCCCTCATTGGTAGTTCCTACCAGATACTGGGAGTTATCTACACCACCTGTTTTCGTCAGTGTAAATTTTGCGGAGGTGAGTTCGGCAGCCGTGGTGGTGCCATCTGTCCAATTGGTGAATCCTTCTTCAAACCCAGGGTTCGAAATTTTGTTATCACTTAGCAGCTTGTATTTCTTGCCATTCAGGGCGATGGTATCGCCTTTTTCCTGGGCAACGGTAGCCGCTACATTGCTTAGCGCAAATAATGCAAAGAGTAAATAAGGTACTAATCTCTTCATGCTTTTTCGTTTGATATGGTTTAATTTTATTAAGATTCGGTTTTCATGATAATGCGTCAATATAGTGTTTGTTAAGTTACTATCTTGACAATCCCTGCAAAGATAGTGTATTATTTTCTTTTCCAAGGCTCTCTTTTTAAGCAATAGAACACTGGTATTGATTAAAATACATTAAATATGCAGTTTTCTCGTATAAAAAGGCGAACGTTCACGCATAAAACGAGTGAACGTTCGCCTTTTAATTAAAGGAATCTGGTAACTGATCTTGGGTTACAGAACGATAGCTGTCTTGCCCCCGATCAGATATGTACCTTGCGGAAGGGTGATAAAGGTTTCCCCTTCGCTGATCTCCTGAGTGTTCAGTAACACTCCGTCTATGGCATGGATTGCGATCGTGCAGCTTGCGGGGCTTGTCACATATACGCCGCCCTTGCTTCCGGCTACAGAGAGTGAGTTGTGATCCTCTTGTATGGCATTTGTGGAAGATACCTTGTCGACGAGTGTCAGACGGAAGTCGTCAATCTGATAATAGCCATCTCCGCTGAATCCTTCTATCTCACCGGCTGCTCCGATGCGTATAGTGCCGCTACTGTTTAGAGTAAAGGTCAATGACATGTCGTTCCAGGCGCTGAGGTCACCCGCTTCGCTCCATGATCCGGCAAATTCTACGAGGTTGGACTTAAATTTTTGTCCGCCTATTTCAGCATAGATGTACTGATTGGTCACAAGACCTACACGCATTACTGCGGTCAGCTCATACTGCCCGGCGGGCAGACTGATTTCCTGATAGAAGTCGGTATCCCTATACGTTGCACTCCAAGTATTACCGGCTTTCAGGCCGTCTTGGCAATTTGCAGAACTGGTGTTCAGCACGCCTGATTTCACAGTCCAGTTGGCATTACCGTCTTCAAAGCTTGGGTTTTTCAGGATGAAAGTCGCATCAATAGGAGGAGTGGAAGACAGGTAGCAGCTAAACTCGGCCTCTTTCAGTTGCTTGATGGCTGCGATGATACCTTCTGAATCATAAGAACCTTCGGCATACAACTCGGCTACTTCAAAGTACACATCTACAAACGCTTCATGTCCGTCGGGGTACAGTTCGGCACCGTTGTCGCAGAGGTCGGCAAGTCTGTCCAGTTCTACTATCAGGGCGGTATACTGTTGGATGGATGTTTCTACGTTGTCCATCGCTGTTGCCAGGGCGGTAGAAGCGGCCTTGATACCCTCTTCGGTAGGTGTCTTGCAGGCATTACCAGCTGCAGCTATGGCAGTTTCCAATTCCTCAAATGCGCTCTGTGACATGGGGCTTCCGCTTCCGCTGAGGTCTTTGGCCTCGTAGATTATCTCTTCTAATGTAGCTACAGCTACTGAAAGGTTGTAGCCAATGAAGCGAAGGGTGAAGTTATCAGCCGCAATCCAGTTGCCGGTACAGTCCTCTGTCTTGATACCAAAGCTTAAGGTATTGTCCATTACCACAGCCTCTACCGTATATTCTCCCGCTTCGCCCATCTGGGTCTTTCCTTTGTTGGCAAAGAGATATCCGCCTTCCGCTCCAAGTCCTCCCTGGGTACAGAAACCTACGATGGTCAGTTCATACGCACCATTAGGCAGGTTGTTAATAGTCTGGGTAATGCTGGCATTGGCAAGCATACCTCCGTCGGCTACCCATTTCTCTACGTAGCGGTTACCAACTTTTAGCTCAAAAGAAGCATTGGTCTGCGTCTGCATACCGTTATTCACCCAACCCTTGTAGCTGTCGGAGTTTTCAAAGCTGGGATTTACCATCACGAATGTAGCATCATACGGAGCTTCCTGAGTGAGGAGGCAGGCCACTTCTGCTATTGTCAACGCTGAGATCAGGCTGTTAATGGAATCACCTTGTATCTGTGCGGCATTGTATGCGGCTTTTGTGCTATTAAATACGGTAGAGTATGTTGCATATCCGGACAGGGCGGTGTGAATTGCCATGTGTACCTCGGAGCTGTCAATGGCCGCCTTGAAGTTCACGTATTCGGCGATAGACAGTTTCGCAGTGTCATTGGCCAGTCTGAGGGTGGGAGATGCTTGAGTGATCGCCTCCTCTGTAGGGTTCTGCAGGATCGTTTCTGCTGCTGAGATAGCTGCATTCAGCTTTGCCTTCGCGGTTGCGTTCATGTGTTCTGCTGCACTCACTTGAGCAGCTTCTACAAGTTCCTGGAAGGATTTGACTACCGCACCCATGTCTGCACCGTGATATTCCAGTGTGATGTGGTCAAATTCCAGCGTGGTCCCTCCGGTGGTAGCGATGTCCATACCTATCTCCAGAGTGCCGTCTACTACAATACCTTCCACTTCATAAATGGCCGAAGAGTCGTTCACCACTTCTAAGCGACCACTGTTGGCATACAGGTGTACAGGGCCGGTAATGGCGGCATACAAACCCGCTTTGAATTTGTACTTTCCCAAGGGGAGCCCGGTGATGATCTGATACGCTTTACCGGTAAGTTTACCGCCGCTATAGATCTGCCAGTGATTTTCATCGGCAAAGATCACGGAGCCGTCTCCTTTTGCCGCCACACTGATTTTAGAGGTGTTGGCAGAAGTCGTTTGTGCCCATCCGAAAGGCGCTTTGTTCACCATGGTACTGTTGTTGAACTCCGGGTTTATCACATACAGAGTCATGTCCCAATAATCTTCTGCGCCTAATGTAACCTGCTGGCCGTAAGCGGCTCCGTCAAAGAGAGTGGCCGAGGTGGCATTGGTAATACCTGCAATGGGAGTGAGGGTGCCCGACAATGTAGCTTTGTATACATTTCCTTCGTATACCACTACCGTCTCATTCTTTCTGGCAATACGCAGGCTTGTTCCCTCGGCGGTGTATTCATACACACCACAAATGGAGATACTGGCTCCGGCATTGCACTGCAGATCCATGCTGAAATCGCCGGAAGGCAATTCAAAGGAGGCTAAATCCACTGCTGTTCCTTCTAGGTTTACCTTTACCGGCAGGTAAGGAATCGCGTCCGCATACAGCGGAACAAAGTTGCACCATGCTGCAAGGGCAGCTAGTAAAAAGAATAATTTTGTTTTTTTCATACTGAAGTTGTTTTTAATGATAAATAGTTTCCTTTTAGTTTTTGTGCAAATATATTGATAGATTCAACATCGTGTACGGTAACGGGTTTATTTTTTAGAATATTTAGCAATTAACTCCTCGCTTTATTGGGGTGATAGGAGTACTTTTGTCAATATCAATAAGATACAGATAGACTAAAATATCAAATATCGGATGGGAGAGAGTGAGAGAAAGGTTACCATAAAGGATGTAGCCCGTATGGCAGAAGTGTCCATAGGCACGGTGGATCGTGTACTTCATAATCGTGGAGAGGTTTCGGAGAAGAGCAAGCAGCGTATACTGGATATCATAAAAGAGATAGGGTATAAGCCTAATATCTATGCATCCATGCTGGCTTCCAACAAGCATTATCACATCTTTTGTGTAGTGCCCAAGATGGTGGAAGGAGAATACTGGGGCCTTATCCGTAATGGGATCACTCGTGCTGCGGAGGATAATAAGCACCACAACATATCCATTCATGTATTGGAATTTGATCAGTTTGATGTGCAGTCTTTTCGTACGGCCGCTACAGAATTATTGTCCAGTGAAGCGCACGGAGTTGTAATTGCACCTATTTTTCGTGAAGAAACCCTGCGTCTGACCCGACAGTTGAGCGAGCGCGAAATACCTTATGTATATATAGACTCTAAGCCCGAGAATACCGGATACATGGCTTATTTCGGTACGCCCATGTACGAGAGCGGTTGCCTGGTGGCAGCCTTGTTATCTGGTAATGCCACGCCTCAGGAGATCGCCTGCATTGAGATAGGTCACGGAACTCTGCTGTCAAACAACTCCACGGAACTTCGCCGGGAGGGATTTGTATCGTATCTGGCTACGCATTTCCCCGATACAAAGATCTATTCAGAGTCTATACACCCGTATGACATGGGTCATAATATGGAACTTCTGAAGGAGTTGCTTACCGCCCATCCGGGTATCCGTCATATTGTAACCTTCAACTCGCGCATTTATTTGATTGCAGAGTGCTTGGAGCAATTAGGTTTAGAGGGGTATTCATTGGTGGGCTTTGATACGCTGGAACGGAATGTGACCGGATTAAAGAAAGGCTATGTACATTATTTGATAGCTCAGCATACCGAAACCCAGTTATTGCAAAGCATCAACTCCCTGGTGAGTGCTTTGGTCTTTAATACTCCCCCGTCGCAGCGTGACAGCTACATGTCGATGGATATTATTATTAAGGAGAATGTGGATTTCTATAGAGACATCCAGTCTGTGCAGCCCGTAGTCAAGCTTAAATAGTTTCTGCCGCTGCTTCTTATTTAAGAATATAATAAATCCGGCTCAGTCTCTACTGGGCCGGATTTATCTTTCTACTTACTACTAACTAAATATTCATGAGCGTAAATTCCTAACTATGGCTGCAAATATAGTCATTATTTGATTCGTGTACGAACACGGGCCTTGTTTTATGATAATTTAACGCGACAAGCCACCTGGAAATAGGCCCTTGATTCTCAATCCTGGCAAGAAGAGTGGGAAGCGCAGCCTTAGAGTTGAAATAATTGGCACGCGCGAGCTCAAAAATTGGTGGGCACGAGTTTGTCAATTGGTGGGCACCAATTTTTGAACTGGTGCCCATCAATTTTCCGGGTTTGTAAGTTGTTGAAAATCAATTGACTATAAGCCTCAAAAACTCAGGCCTGCAGTCGGGGAATCTCAGGCCTGAGTTTCTCCAAACGCAGGCCTGAGATTGTGGAAGTCCAGGCCTGCGTTTTGAAGAAAGTTTACAGGCCTGTTTTCAGAGTCATCCGGCTTCTGTTTGAGGTGGGAGTACCGTTCTGTTATAATTGGCGTTTTAAAGGGGAGCTACTTCTTCGTATTTTTTCTCGTCGATGAGTATATCTTCTCCAATCACATTCTCGGCATTGTGAATCTTATTGAAGAACTTATGCACTTTTCCAACCCGTATATTCTTTAGTTCCACATTCTTTATGGGCAGTTCGGGATCTCCTTTCAGTTCGTACACCGCATCGGTTTCGTTACAGGTTACGTTCTCCATGTGGATTCCTTCGATGCGGGAAATCTGCTTTTCATAGGTGGGAACAAGGTCTTTCCACTGATAGAGTACGTCAGTGTCAATCTCAAAAAGCCTCCAGGTGGTGCCTGATTGTACGTTTTTCATATAGATGTTTTCTACAAACCCGCCCCGGCGGTGATTCGTCTTTATAAAGAAAAACCGGCGGACTGACTGCGGAGCATTGCAGTCGTGCATGTACACATTGCGAACTCCGCCCGACATCTCACTCCCGATTCCCAGCATGGTATGACCTTCTAATATGGTGCAGTTGCGTATCACAATGTTCTCGCAAGGCGCATTCAGTCTCCATGCATCGCGATTGCGCCCGGCTTTGATAACCACTGCGTCATCACCCTGATCGAAGACGCACTTCTCTACCAACACGTTACGACTCATCTCCAAGTCAATCCCGTCGTTGTTATGTCCGTGCGCCTTCACGTCCATATTCCGTACAATAGCTCCATTACACAGATAAAGGTGTATGGTCCAGAATGGGCTTTCCCTGATCTTGAAGCCGTCGAGTAATACATTCTCGCAGCGGTTGAGGTGTATCAAATGAGGCCGTAGGTTATTTTCTCCTTTTGCCATCTGGCGTTCTTCCACAGGTACATCAGTCGAGGCCATGGCATAGAGCATCCTGAGTGCATCCAGATGAGGCTTGGGGCGTGCAAACCACTTTTTCCAAAGTTCCATCCGGGGTTGCAAAGTGCCTTTTCCCGTGATGGCAATATTATTGCACTCAAAGGCATATACCAGTGGAGAGTAGTTGTAACATTCCATGCCTTCCCAGGAAGTCATAACGGCTGGAAGGTAGTCGTTCGGATTGTCGGTGAAGACGAGGACGGCGTTTTCCTCCAAGTGCAGATTTACGTTGCTTTGAAAGTGGATAGATCCGGTGAGCCATTGCCCGGCCGGCACAATCACTCGTCCTCCGCCTGCCTTGTGACAGGCGGTAATGGCCTTTCGTATGGCTTCGGTGTTATTGATATTTCCCCCTTCCACAGCTCCGTACTTTTTTATGTGGAAGTCTTTGTTCGGGAAAACGTACTCCTTTACCAATTCCATAGGGAAGGGTGCATCTACAATGGTTTCTATATACTGATTCTTGTTTGTATGCTGGGAATAGGCCAGTTGCATCAGTAGTATTCCCAAAAGAGTGGACATTGTCTTTTTCATATGGCAAGTGTAAATATGTTTAACGATTATGGGTTTCCTTCTATTTATCCCTGAAGGATGAGTCGGGTGAGCTCTTTTCGGTTTTTGATTTCCACATTCTTTTTGTGGAGCTCGAGGAGTCCGTCTTCCTTCATGCGGGTAAGTTCCCGTTCCAGTGAGGGGCGCGAAACGCCGAAGTATTCTGCTAAAGCGCTTTTGGGCTTGTCGAGTGTGACGGTATCGCTTTGGCTTTGCTTGGACAGGTTCAGAATATAGACAGCCAATTTTTGGCGTATGGTGCGAAAGGTCATGAAGTGCAGCTTCTGGCTGAGTCGGGAGGCAAAGGTGGCAGAAAGATCCAGGTAGTTTTTCAGCAAGGCCTCGTTCATACTCAGCATCCGCAGTACGGCTTGCTTGGGGATGACAAGGGCTTTTACATCCTCGCGGGCGGTGACTTGTACCGGAAAACGGTTGCTGGGGCCAAAGAGGAAGAGGATGGCCAGCGGGTTGGGCGCTTCAATATCTTCCACGCGGATCATCCTTCCGGAAGGGTCTATCATCTCTCCTTTCACACTTCCGGCGAGGAGTATGATTAAGCGGTTGCATGGTTCGTCCTGCAGGGCGAGCAAGTCGTCTTTCCTGAACGTGCTTACCGTTAGGTGCAGGGTAGAGAAGATCTGTTCAAGCTCCTGAGCAGGGATGGAGTTGAAAAGAGGGATTTTTGAAAACAAAATAGATTCCATAAGTGTTTTGAGAGTATAACCCGACAAAAATACAATTATTTTTCGGATCGTCACATTTGTGACAGTTTAAGATTTTCCCCTACTCTATCTTTGCACCAATCAAAGGAATAAAGGATATGAAACGAACGATTCTGAAAATAGACGAAGCGCTCTGTAACGGTTGCGGAGCCTGTGTCAGCGGATGCCATGAAGGCGCCTTGCAGATGATTGGCGGGAAGGCTGTAATGGTCAGTGAACTGTATTGCGACGGACTGGGCGCCTGTATTGGTGAATGTCCCGTGGGGGCCATCAGCCTGGAGGAACGGGAAGCGGAACCTTACAGCGAAACGGCGGTAATGGAGCGTATCGCTACCAAAGGCGAGGCGGTGATTCTGGCACACCTGAACCATCTGAAAGAACACGGAGAGACCGGGCTTCTGCGTGAAGGGCTGCAATATCTGGAGGATCATCAGATACGGGTGAACTTCCAGGAGAAGGAAAAACCGTTGGCCTGTGGCTGTCCCGGCTCCATGATGCGGGAGATTAAAGCGCCGGATGCTGCGCTGTCGGTGGGGAGACCCGGCCTGCGTCCTCAGCCTTCTGAGTTGCGGCAGTTCCCGGTGCAGCTGCACTTGTTGAATCCGCATGCGCCTTTCCTGCGGGGGTGCAACCTGTTGTTGGCAGCTGATTGTACGGCATTTGCCTGCGGTGAGTTCCACAACCGCTTCCTGAAAGGACGGATGTTGGCCATTGCCTGCCCCAAACTGGACAGCAACACTCAGTCCTACATAGATAAACTGGCCGCTATGATTGACGAAGCGCAGATTGACACCCTGACGGTACTCATCATGGAAGTGCCCTGTTGCGGCGGGTTGTTGCGGATTGCCGAGGCGGCGCGCACTCAGGCCGAGCGCCACATTCCCATCAAGGCCATTGTGCTTTCTATCAGAGGGGAAGTGATTAGTGAGAAATGGATGTAATACCACTTTAAATACTCAAACCGTTATGAACATGTTTTGTTTTCAATGTCAGGAAACAGCCCAAGGTAAGGGTTGTACCGTCAAGGGAGTCTGCGGAAAGGAACCTCAAACCTCCGCACTCATGGATGTATTGCTATACACCGTACAGGGTGAAGCAATAGTAAACGATGCGCTGCGCAAAAAGGGCCTTGCTCCCGCTGAGGCCGACAGGCAGATACTGGATGCTCTCTTCTGCACCATTACCAATGCCAATTTTGACAATGCGGCCATCGAAGCACGCATCGGCAAGGCCCTTGCCATGAAGGAGAAGCTGATTGGGATAGCCCAGGCTGGCGGGGTACAATTATCAGAACTTCCGCAAGTCGGGTTTAGCGCCCAGCCTTCGGAATACTTGGAGAAATCAGTTGGAATCGGTGTCCTGGCCGAAGCCAATGAGGACCTCCGATCGCTGAAACAACTCGTGATGTATGGGGTGAAGGGCGCTGCGGCGTATACCGAGCATGCCCTCAATCTGGGTCATGAAGATCCCGCGATTTATGAAACCCTTCAGCATGCCCTAGCGGAAATATGCCGTACGGATTGCACAGCTGATGAGCTTGTTTCTCTTGTAATGGAAGTCGGCTCTTGTGGTGTGAAGGCCATGGCTCTGCTGGATACTGCCAACACCTCTACCTACGGAAACCCTGAAATTACAAAGGTGAATATCGGAGTGGGTAAGAATCCGGGTATCCTTATCAGCGGGCACGACTTGAAAGACATGGAAGAATTACTGGAACAAACCGCCGGAACGGGTGTAGATGTATATACCCACAGCGAAATGTTGCCTGCCAATTACTACCCCGCATTTAAGAAGTATCCCCATTTTATCGGTAACTACGGCAATTCCTGGTGGAAACAACGTGAGGAGTTTGAACACTTCAATGGGGTTATCCTCTTTACCACCAACTGCATTGTGCCTCCGTTGCCCTCGGCTACCTATACCTCGCGTATCTATACTACCGGTTCGGCCGGACTGGCCGGAGCCACCCACATCCCCGCCCGAAAAGATGGAGAGTCCAAAGACTTTTCAGTAGTGATAGAAGCCGCCAGGAAATGCCTGCCACCCGAAGAGATTGAAAAGGGTGAAATCATAGGAGGCTTTGCCCATCATCAGACCTTGGCCCTGGCCGACAAGATTGTGGAAGCCGTAAAATCCGGCGCTATCCGCAAGTTTGTAGTAATGGCAGGTTGCGACGGACGCATGAAATCCCGCGGCTACTATACCGATTTTGCCGCTGCACTGTCCGAGGATAGCGTGATACTCACTGCCGGCTGTGCCAAGTACCGTTATAATAAACTGCCTCTGGGTGATATCGGCGGCATACCCCGCGTGCTGGATGCCGGGCAATGCAACGACAGCTACTCGCTGGTGAGGATCGCCCTCGCGCTGAAAGATGTATTTGGCCTGGAGGATGTCAACGACCTCCCCATCGTGTACAACATCGCCTGGTATGAGCAGAAAGCGGTCATCGTACTACTGGCCTTGCTATCCCTCGGAGTGAAGAACATCCATTTAGGCCCCACCCTTCCCGGCTTCCTCTCACCTAATGTTGTGGATGTGCTGGTGCAAAACTTTGGAATTGGCGGCATCTCTTCGGTGGAAGAAGATATGCAGATTTTAGGTTGCAAGTAGAAAGAGCGCAGGTACAATAAATATGAAAGCCGGAGGTATCATTGTTAAATGTCTTCCGGTTTTCTAGTATAGTCTTGAATCTATCTTTATGTTCTTCATTCCTCTTTAATAGAATATAAGAAGATGACCGGATTGGATTCATTTGGTAAACGATCCAATAAGGCTTTTAATGCAGGGGTTTCATGAGTTCCCTGATGCTCTTTCCGATGCTCTTTCATAGAAGCAAGTCTGTCTTCATTCAAAACAAAGGCAATGTTTTTCCCTGCAGGTTCAACGGGAGTGAAAGAATAAAAGTCGACTCCATACTCTTTATTCGAAATCTGGTCAAAATGTTCCAATGCTTCTGTTTGTGAGTTATAATAAAAAAATCCCGGCAAATTGGAGGAAAGCATAAAACCATTGGATAATTCGCAGAAATTAGTAAGACTGAAGACAGACCACGTGTTTGCCAATTCTCTAATGAAGGACTCTTTGTTCAGATCTTCAACCTTTAAGTGGTCCGGTAATTCAAACTTTCCAAGATTCAACTCGTATAATGGAGTGTAGCTTTCTCCTGTAACTTTATAAATGCGATTGGTATAACGTTGTATGTAATATATAGCATCTTTACCGGGTGTTAGTGTATAACCATCTGCCCATAAGGATTCTACCGGTCGTATACCTTGTTCTAAAATATCGCAGATTTTCCCGTTACGCCGATTTAAAGACATTATACTATATTCTTGTTTGTCGTAATTGACTTGGTCAGGATATTGCAGGTATATGTAATCTCCTTTCAATACCATTTTTTGAAATGTCTTTTCAATATTGATGGAATATTTGAACTCACCGGTATAGCTGTAAAACATAACGAAGCGGTGAGAAGTCAGAAAGGCAAAGCAAGAATCAACTGGATCTAAGCAGACATCCCATAACTGGGAATATTCTCCCGGCCCGTTTCCCACACGTTTTATCTCATGCAGGAAGTTTCCCTGACGGTCAAATATAAGAAGAGCACGTGAAGCCAAATCTACCACTCCTATTTTGTCTTCAAACAAGAGGACTTTATTTATATCCTTGATTGTACTAAGGTCCTTTAATTCAAGCGGAATGACTTCACAGTTTTTAAATAAAGACGTATCTTTGACCAGGAGATCTGTCTTTTGCAAGAAAAGTTCTTCTCCGGAGAATGCAATTTCTCCCTTCTTTAAACTTTGGCAAGAGTAAAAATATGGAATCAGTAGAATGACGAGGCAAGCATTATTTAATAGGCCTAAATTGTATTTCATTATTCTTTCGTTAAAGTTACACCTCTCTCACATGTATGCAATCTCGTTCTTCTGTTTTAAGATCACCTACTTGGCAAGTGCCAGCCTTACATGGGATTAGTCCCTTATTCCCACAACTTCTAGTTAATTTGACTACGTATTTTTTTATATCTTTCATATCACTTGCACATTTCCATCCTTCTATGGTTAGTGTAGAATAAGTGTCGTAGATCATATCTACAGAGTCTACTTGAATTTGATCGCCCAATTCCCCTTGTCCCGATTCACCCTGTGTTAGCGCCTCTATATTGGCTAATGAAAGAGAGTTGAACTGATAATCTGTACTTTTTATTCCATTCTCTTGCATGAGAAAATTTGCAAGAAAGATTATTGATGCGGATAGAATACATACTTTTTTCTTTTTCATAATCTTTTTGTTTTAAAGGGTTTATAATTACAGAGGGTAAATAAAAAGTAAAATAATGAGAAAAGCAAATGGAAGGAATCTTTTTTTTTGTATAAATAACATATTAAAAAGAATTAAAACAATTGACGATGCGTTTTCTATTTAGTTTCCCAGTTACTGGGAGCAGTATTTAGGTTGTCAAATTTGATGCATAATCTTTTTTATATCTCTCCCTTCACCGAACTAAACCGTGGGTTATTTGTTTATTACTCAAAGAATAAACAAATAATGCGAAAGATATGAAGAGAATAAAACTCGTGATGGTAGTGGCTGGCCTCTTGCTGGCCTCTGCAATATATGCCCAGAGTGGGGCGGGAGTGAGGATACTGCCCAAGCAAGGGGAGTTGTATGACAATACGAAGAATCTGAGTAATCCTTACTCTCTTCCGTTTTGGGGGCAGAAGTTGGGCTCGCGCGGCTTCCTGCTTCCTTATCCGATTGGGGTGATGATTAATGGATATGCCGGATCTCAGGATGTGACCATCTCTGATCTAGCCATAGGGATCAATGACGGACAGATGATATCCCTCGATGACGCAGTGGGATTTAGTAAGGTGACGGCTGATATCCAAAATATTAATGTACGTACGGATGTGTGGTTGCTTCCTTTTCTTGATCTTTACGGCCTCTTCGGTATGCTGTCTGCGCAGACAAAGGTGGGGATTGGCAATATAATGGATAAACCTGTAGACTTGAACACAGAGGCTAACTTCCACGGTTATGAATATGGCTTTGGAGGTATGCTCACGGGCGGGGTTCGTTCCATCTTCTTTTCCTTGGATGCCAGTTATATATGGACGCATCTGGATGGGCTTAAGGATGATAACTCTGTGGTAAACCTGGGGCTTCGTACCGGTTATGTGTTCCACTTTGAGAAGAACCCAGAGAAGAATATATCTGTATGGACAGGAACTACACGTGTATTCCTGTCGAGCATGACAGAAGGTACGATAAAACTGGCGGATGTGGTGCCCAACTTTGGAGCGAATTACCAGAACTCCGATTGGTACGAGGCGCTCTCACCCGTAAAGCAGAGCCTGGTGGATGAACTGGTGGAGAAGGCAAAGGACGGCCATGCCGACGATGAGATTCACTATACCCTGAAAAAACGACCCACCAAGAACTGGGCCATGATACTGGGTGCACAGTTTCAGCTGAACCGTCACTGGCAACTTCGTGCAGAGACCAATTTCTTGGGTGGACGTACTACAGGGCTGATCTCAGCCGGCTATCGTTTCGGTATCCGACCGTACAATGCAAAGAAGTGATGCGCCGGGTAGATTCGGATCAGTGGGTTTTCCCGGTGGATGTCTTCCCCTTAAGTTCTGCGGATGTCTTACCCTTAGCTCTGAAAGAGCGCTATAGTTGAGCCTAGGGTCAATGAGCGAAGCGAATGCAGCCCTAGGAACAAAACACCGTCAGGCACATGAGTTCTGTAAGAACGATATACAAAGGAGGCAATCGCATGAAAGATACTGCAAACATACAATTAAGATAATGAGTGTTACCACATAATAGTATATCCACCAGGCCTGCAGTTCCACAAACGCAGGCCTGGTTTTTGAAATCTCAGGCCTGATCTGCCTGAACTTCAGGCCTGTCTTCCTCTGAAACTCGTGCCCATCAGCCGAAAAACTGGTGGGCATCACTTTTAAACTGGTGGGCACGGGTTTCCAGACTCCTGCCCATGACTTTTGGTGCTTTGCTATTCACATCCTTCACCTCTCCTGAAAGCCTTTCTCACAACGGATTTGCGAGTGTAGGGCAAGTGTG
>JAVBMN010000040.1:0-54388 GCA_031552405.1 Bacteroidaceae bacterium
TTACAGCTGGGGCGGATTGACTCCGCCCGTCCGGCTGTCAATATTTATTTTTCTTATGCCATATTATGGAGGCGGGCGCATTCAACCCCCCCCTACTTGTTATCGTATACAATATCCTCTTTCGTTTCCGCCAGCGGGGCGGAGTCGATGCCGTACTGGCGGACGAGTCGTGTAAACTCCGCAAGGCTGATATTCAGTAGTTTTACCCGTTCTTTGGGGACAATCTGGATATCCCCGCCACTGAGGCCGCCCTCGGATACATACACTGTATAGTAATTGGGACTTTCACTGGTGACGTAACACAAGGAGAAGGACTCTTCCTCGCGAAGCAGCGCAGGGCGGAAATGGGGCTGCATCCCTACCCCGGGCTGACTGGACAATACGGACTTGGCCAGGTTATAAGCCGGGATCTTGGACAGCACGGTGGTCTCATATTTTTCAATCTTCTTCTGCAGAAATACACTTTTGATAAGTAAACCGCAAAGATAACCTATCAGTACCATCAATGCGATGGAGATCAATAATACTCCCACAACCCCCAGCAGTCGGGAGATATGCAGGTGGCTCTCAATCCACTGGGTAAGCGGAAATAACAGGTGATGCAGCTTTTCCAATAGAATGAAGCTTACTATCAAAGGGAATAAAAGGCTCAGATAACCCCTGAACACGGTGCCAAAAAATCGGTCCATACGCAATAGTTTTCTCTCTAAACCCCTGATATTTGAGATTTGTTCGGAAAAGAGATACTTTCTTAGTATCTTTGCGACCGTTTAATCAGAACAGAACATCATGATCTCAGTTGACGGACTCACCGTAGAATTCGGTGGAAGCGCCCTATTTAGCGATATATCCTTTGTAATTAATGAGAAAGACCGCATCGCCCTGATGGGGAAGAACGGGGCGGGGAAGTCGACCCTGCTCAAAATCCTGGCCGGCGCACGTCAGCCCACCCGCGGTAAGATATCTGCCCCCAAGGATAGTGTCATCGCTTATCTGCCCCAGCACCTCATGACCGAGGATGGGCGTACTGTATTTGAGGAGACCGCCCAAGCCTTTGCCCATCTGCACCAGATGGAAACGGAGATGGAACGGATCAATCAAGAACTGGCCACGCGTACCGATTATGAAAGCGACTCGTATATGCAGCTCATTGAAGATGTATCCGTACTGAGCGAGAAGTTTTACTCCATCGAAGACACCAATTACGAAGCCGAAGTAGAGAAAGCGCTTTTGGGTCTTGGCTTTAAGAGGGACGACTTTCAACGCCCTACTACCGACTTCAGCGGAGGCTGGCGCATGCGTATCGAGCTGGCCAAGCTCCTGTTGCAGAAACCCGATGTATTGCTGCTGGATGAGCCTACCAACCACCTCGACATCGAGTCTATCCAGTGGCTTGAGGATTTCCTTATCAACAGTGCCAAGGCGGTTATCGTAATCAGCCATGACCGCAAATTCGTGGACAGCATTACCACCCGCACCATCGAGGTGACCATGGGGCGCATCTATGATTACAAGGTCAATTACTCTCAATACCTCACACTCCGCGGAGAACGCCGCGAACAACAGCAAAAGCAATACGAAGAACAGCAAAAGATGATAGCCGAAACCAAGGACTTCATCGAACGCTTTAAAGGCACCTACAGCAAAACCCTGCAGGTACAGAGTCGCGTAAAAATGCTGGAAAAGCTGGAACTGGTAGAAGTGGATGAGGAAGATACCTCCGCCCTGCGCCTGAAGTTCCCGCCCTCACCTCGCAGTGGTACCTATCCGGTGATGATGGATGGAGTGGGTAAAAGCTACGGTGAAAAATGCGTCTTTGCCAATGCCGGCCTTACCATTGAGCGGGGCGACAAGGTGGCTTTCGTAGGAAAAAACGGCGAAGGAAAATCCACCTTAGTGCGTTGTATCATGAAAGAGATAGAGCATGACGGCACGTTGACCGTGGGGCATAACGTACAGATCGGCTACTTTGCCCAGAATCAGGCCTCACTGCTAGATGAGAACCTTACTGTATTCCAAACTATTGATGACGTGGCGGTAGGTGATATCCGCACCAAGATCCGCGATTTGCTGGGCGCCTTCATGTTTGGCGGTGAGGAAAGTACCAAAAAGGTAAAAGTACTTTCGGGTGGTGAACGTACCCGACTGGCCATGATCAAACTCCTGTTGGAGCCGGTGAACTTGCTCATTTTGGACGAACCTACGAACCACCTCGACCTCAAAACGAAGGATATCCTGAAACAGGCGCTTGTGGATTTTGACGGCACGCTCATCGTGGTATCACACGACCGCGATTTCCTGGACGGCCTCGTAACCAAGGTGTACGAGTTCGGAGGCGGACGCATCCGCGAACATTTATGTGGCATTTATGAGTTCCTCGAGACAAAAAAGATGGAAACTTTGCGCGAATTGGAGAAATAAAGCATGTAAAGTATTGTAGTTTCACGAAATAACGCATATCTTTGCAGCCGATTATTCCGAAACGGGTAGACCAAGTGAGGCATGAGGCCCCCACCCGACGGACGAAACCTGTAATTATCATTTATACAGATGTACGCAATTGTAGAAATTAACGGCCAACAATTCAAAGCCGAGGCCGGCAAAAAGCTGTTCGTTCACCACATCCAGGGTGCGGAAAACGGCAGTGATGTGGAATTTGACAAAGTATTGTTGGTAGACAAGAACGGCGCTATCACCGTAGGTGCTCCTACTGTAGAAGGTGCAAAAGTAGTAGCTCAGGTTATTACTTCACTGGTAAAAGGTGACAAGACTCTTATCTTCCACAAGAAAAGAAGAAAAGGCTACCGCAAGCTGAACGGTCATCGTCAGCAATTCTCAGAGATCTCTATTAAAGAAGTTATTGCTTAATCCTTAAAAAGTAACAAGAAATGGCACATAAAAAAGGTGTCGGTAGTTCTAAGAACGGCCGCGAATCAGAAAGCAAACGATTAGGCGTAAAGATATACGGTGGACAGACTTGCAAGGCAGGTAACATCATCGTTCGCCAAAGAGGTACTACTCACAACCCCGGTGAAAACATGGGTATGGGTCGTGACCACACACTTTATGCATTGGTTGACGGTGTGGTAACCTTCAAGAAAGGTAGCCGCGACAGAAGCTATGTTTCAATAGTACCTGCTACTACAGAAGCGTAAGTTGATAAAAAGTAAAGAGCGGAGGAGAATGAATATCATTCTCCTCCGCTCTTTTTTTGTGGTTTAGAGCCAGATCTCGCAGTTTGTTTCCGGTTAAGATGTAATCCACTTATGTTAATCCCATGCTTCCCGAGAGATCGTACCCCATATCGCGTACAATTGTACACGATATGGGGTACGATTGTATTCCAATTGAGGTACGATTGTACGCGATATGAGGTACAATCTCGTGAACGAATGCAGATGCAGAACTCCGGATATGAGATTAAAGAATCTCGGCACCAAGGTTACACGCCTGTTGGATAAGCGTAGATTTGCGCACTGCCAGCATGGCGGCGATCTCGTGGTAAAGGTAGGGTAACTTAATCACCCGGTAATCGGTGTAATTGGGGTGTAGTACCACCAGGCTGCATGCACGCAATTGTATTCCGTAGTGCTTTTCCAGGATATAACGGTACATGCTTTGTTGCAAAGCGTAGTGATGGTAAGAGGTATTATCCAGATGAGTGATGGGATGCAGGCCTTTTTCACGGAAAGGATTGGTGGTAATTACCTCACCATTGTTGCCTATAAGCTTGGAGCTGCACTTCCAGTCGTACAAGCTGTACATGCCCTTGTGGCCATCCAGCAGGTCAATCGTACCGGATATCTGGTGCTCTTCGTCATAAATCGTCCACTCGGTACGATATGGCAGAAGTGCAGGGTTTTCCCGGTGAAACTTGCGGAATAAGTGGAAGCTGCCTTCCTCGCCATGTGGCTGCCCCAACAGGAATTTCTCAATATTATCATGCAACACTTTTCCTTGCAGAGCGGCAGCTTCACCTTTGAGGCGCCATTCTTCCAAAAGTTCTTCGGGGGTCTTGCCCATCTTAGGTGCTTTCTTTTCAGCCCAGTAGTTGGCATCAAATTGCTTGAAGAAGCGGTTGATAAACGTGGTTACCGAGAGGTATTCCATTTCATGCACGGTATAGGTATGTCCCTCGGGTTCAAAGTGTATGTGTTGGTCTCTTGGGTGTGAGTTTTCTTTGTTAAAATCCATTGTATTTCAGTATCATTACAAACAGGTTGCATGTGTTATTTTTCATTGAAGAGGCGTTGCCATTCGGCTTCTTTCAGTACTTTCTGGTCGTATTTCACCAAGTCTACATCCAAACGAACTATTTCCCTGCGGATCTCTTCAGGGGTGCGTCCGGCCCGTTTCTCCAAATGCTTCAACACGGGGCGCAGCTCTTCCGGAGTAAGGATGGTGGTGAAGTGGGCCGTCTGATTCATGAAATAGGCCGGGTTGGAGAGTCCCACGGGCGGTGTGGGTATCTCTTGTCCGAAGACAATATCAGGAAACAGCCTTGTCAGGTGCTCGCGTGCCAGGCGTATGTAGGCGGCACTTACGTTGCTTCCCAGGCTGATGTGGCAGGTATGCAGATTCATTACTTACAAATTTGATACAAAATAAGGGGAAACTACAGAGATTTCCAAATAAAATGGCTACTTTTGAAACCAAATTTTTACAGCAATGAAATTCGTTGGTATTATCCCTGCCCGATATGCTTCCACTCGTTTTCCGGGAAAGCCTCTTGCCCTTTTGGGGGGAAAGCCTGTGGTACAGCGTGTTTACGAGCAGGTAGAGCGCACTCTGGGTGAGGCTTTTGTGGCTACCGATAACGAGGATATATTCCGTACGGTGGAGTCGTTCGGTGGCAAGGTAGTGATGACCTCACCGGATCATCAATCGGGTACGGATCGTTGTTACGAGGCTTACATCCGGATTGGTGGCGATTATGATGTAATCATCAACATACAGGGTGATGAGCCTTTTATCCAGTCGTCGCAGTTGGAAGCCCTCATGGATTGTTTCACGGATGCGGCTACAGAAATAGCCACTCTGGTGAAACCTTTCTCTCCCTCGGACGGTATTGAGGCATTGAACAACCCCAATTCTCCGAAAGTGGTGCTGGATACTCGTTCTTTTGCATTGTATTTTAGTCGCTCTGTGATACCTTATCTGCGTGGTGTGCCTGAAGCGGAATGGCTGAACCATGCTACTTTCTACAAGCACATCGGCATCTATGCCTATCGTGCGGAAGTGCTGAAAAAGATTACCTCCATGCCCTCTTCCGTGTTGGAGAAGGCCGAATCGCTGGAGCAGTTGCGCTGGCTGGAAAACGGGCTTCGTATCAAGACCGGCATCAGCCAGGTGGAAACTATAGGCATTGATACTCCGGAAGATCTGGAGCAGGCCGAACAATTTTTGAAAATACATGGAATTAAATAGGACCCTCTCTCCCGACAGTAAACCCATGGAGCCTTTTGTGGTGGCTCCCCCAGAGCGCCATATACTAAAAAATGGCATTCCATTAAAGATAATCCGTGAGGGTGCTCAGGAAGTGATCCGCCTGGATATTTTGATTGGTGCGGGGCAGTGGCAACAGACGCAGCTCCTGCAGGCCCTTTTCACCAACCGCATGCTGCGCGAGGGGACGCGTTCACTCACTTCCCCGCAGATAGCTTCCCGGCTGGATTATTATGCCTCCTGGCTGGAATTGAATACTTCGGTGCAACATTCATGGATTACGCTGTACTCTCTCAACAAGCATTTTCCGCACACCCTTTCCGTCATAGAGTCCCTGCTTAAAGAGCCCACTTTCCCTGAAGAACAGCTGGAGGTGGTACTCAATACCAATAAACACCACTTCTTCGTCAATCAGAATAAGGTGTCTTTTCTCAGTGGAAAAGGCTTGCGCCATGCTGCTTTTGGTGAGGAGCATCCTATGGGAGCCACGGCTGAAGAGTGGGATTACGACCGGGTAACCTCTAAATGTCTTCGCGACTATTACAGCGAGCATTATCACTCGGGCAGTTGCTCTATCTATATGTCGGGATACATCACCGATACCCAGATCAAGCAGGTAGAGGAAGCCTTTGGTGCCATCCCTTGGGGGCAGGTGAAACCGTTCCAAGAGCCCCTGCCCCATTCCATCCATGTAAGTACACAGAAGAGAACCCACCTGCTTAAGGCCGATGCTATGCAAAGCAGTGTGCGCATGGGATGGCACGCTATGCAGTGTACTCACCCTGATTATTTGAAGTTCCGGGTGCTGATGACTGTCTTAGGGGGATACTTTGGTAGTCGCCTCATGTCGAATATCCGCGAAATAAAGGGCCTTACCTACGGAATTTCCGCCAGCTTGAGCAACTTCCCCGATACGGGGTTAGCCATCGTCTCCAGCGAAACAGCTACTGCAAATGTGGAAGAGCTCATTCGTGAGGTGTATCATGAGATGGATACCCTGCGCGAAACCCTTATTCCCTGCGATGAGCTGGAAATGGTTCGTAACTACCTGATGGGCGAAACTGCGCGTACGTATGAAGGTGCCTTCCAACTGGCCGAAGCCTGGATCAATGCGGATATAAACCATCAGCCTGCGGATCATCCAAGGAGGATTATGCAGGCCATACAGAACGTTACAGCTGAGGAACTCAGGGACTTGGCACGTAAATACTTCCTGAAAGAGAATGTATTTGAAATAGTAGCCGGCCAGTAATAAATGGAAATCCGGCTTGCAAAAACCCGAATAAATATCCAAACAGTAATTAAGAAAAGTGAAAAACGCAGGAAGTCTCCCTGAGAATTCTTACTTTTGCTAGGTTATTTATATTTGTCTACACATTGAAAGTTATGAATATACGCATTATATTATATTATATCTGTTTCTTTTTACCTGTTGCCATTAGTGCCCAAGAACTGAAAATCGGGACTCATACCTTTAAAGACGGATCGGTGTATACCGGAGAATTGTCTGGTAATAAGCCTAATGGAAAGGGTAAAACCCTGTTTTCCAATGGGAACGTGTATGAAGGTGAATATGTAAAAGGGAAACGTCAGGGCGAAGGAACCTTTACTTTCACTGATGGAGAAAAATATACCGGACAATGGTTTCAGGATCAACAGCACGGAAAGGGAACGTACTATTTCCTCTCCAATAACCGCTATGAAGGCATGTGGTATACCGATTACCAGCAAGGTCCCGGGAAAATGTATTATCACACCGGTGATGTGTATGAAGGCGACTGGGTGAATGACAAGCGCGAAGGCGAAGGAACCTATACCTGGAAGAGTGGCGACAGTTACAAAGGCACTTGGAAAAACGATCGTAAAAATGGGTACGGCATCTTTAAATGGGCCGACGGTTCAGTGTATCAAGGCGATTGGCGCGACAATATACGTGCCGGACAAGGCACCTACTTCTACCCCAACGGCGACGTGTACAAAGGTGAATGGAAGAACGACATGATGAATGGTAAGGGTGTATTGAGTTATGCTGACGGCGACAAGTATGAAGGTGAATACCTGAGTGGCGAACGTACCGGCCGTGGAACCTACCAAATGGCCAACGGAGATAAATACGAAGGTCAGTTCCTGGATGGAAAACGCAACGGACTGGGTACCGAAACTACCCACGACGGTGCAATATATACCGGTAACTGGGCCAACAATTTGCGCAACGGACGTGGCAAACTCACCTGGGGAAGCGGAAACTCCTATGACGGTGAATGGAAGAACGACTCCTACAACGGTACCGGTGTCCTCATCCTCGAAGAAGACGGCATTAAGTACAAAGGTGAATTTGAGAACGGCCTGGAAAACGGAAAAGGAACCCGCCAGGAAAAAGACGGAAGTCGTTTTGAAGGCTTCTTCAAGCGCGGCCGTAAAGACGGTCCTTTCGTGGAGTTCGACAAAGACGGTAACGTAACCCGCCGGGGTACCTACAAGAACGGCTATCTGGATAACGTGGCGAAATAGAGATTGATGGTATAAGAGACCTCTTCTATAGGCATTGACCAAGAAGAAAACGGGACAGACGTCTGCCCAAAATGCGATGGCATTTTGGGCAGACGTCTGTTTTATACCCACTAATGAGTAGTATCTCCTCTCTTTTTGACTATTTATAGTGATTTTACACTTCTTTAAGACCCTGTACCTTTGCAACCGGAAGATGAAGTAATGCATCTTTCTTCAATAGCAGATAGTATTAAGTCATAATAAGCACATAAGTTAAAATGAAAAAAACGTTAGTATTATTGTTAAGTGTATATATTCTTGGGCCTGCAGTGATGCACGCTCAAGAATATTCTTTAGGTCAGGAATCTGTTGTATCGTCACCTGCTACTCAGTCGGTTGACGCTTCTGATGAAGACGGATATAGCAAGTATCGTTTTGGAGGATACGGAGAAATACTTTTCCAACAGATGAATTATGGTGAGAACCGTTTTGATTCGCCTGCCGGCTCTACTTCTGATAAGCGTTCCAATATATCTGTACCGCGTGCGGTATTTGCATTCGATTATAAGTTTACCCGTTCTATTTCTTTTCATACAGAGTTGGAGTTTGAGTACCTCGGTACTGGTTCAGCCATGGAGTTTGATGCGAAGAATGAAGGTGGTGAGTATGAATATGAATTTGAAAAAGGCGGAGAAGTGGTGCTGGAGCAGTTCTACTTCAACAAACGTTTTGCCCGTTGGATGAATCTTAGCGTCGGACACATGGTGATCCCCGTAGGGCTTACCAATGCACATCATGAGCCTATCTTTTACTTCGGCACTACACGCCCGGAGAGCGAAACGATGATTATTCCATCTACCTGGCATGAAACGGGAGTTTCTCTGAGTGGCTCTTTAAGCGACTTCTCTTATCAACTGATGTGTGTAAGCGGGCTTGATCCGAACTATATTAGTAACGACAAATGGGTGGCTGGTGCTTCTCAGGGACGTTATGAAGTGACCAAGTTTACAAATCCTGCGTTTGTATGGCGGCTGGATTACCGTGGTATACCCTATACACGTATCGGTTTCTCCGGATATTATGGAGAAACGGCTAAGAACAGCACCCGCACAGCGAAAATGGCGGGTATCACAACTCCCGTGACCATCCTTTCTGGTGATGCACAATTTCGCTCTTCACATATCCAGGCTCGCGCTAATATTATCTGGGGTAACCTAGGCAACAGCAAAGAACTCAGTGTGCTCAATACTCAATTCCCTAAGGATAAAACCTTCCCTCGTACAGTAGTAGCTAAGAATGCACTTTCGTATGGAGGTGAAGTGGGTTACGATGTGGGCCAATTCATTAAAGATGATTTGAAAATCTACCCGTTTGTGCGCTATGATTATTACAACTCCATGCAGGAAACGGAAGGCAATATCACATCTGACCCCCGCTATAAATGCGAGGCCTGGACGTTTGGTCTTAATTATTATCCCACTCCCCAACTTGTAGTAAAGGCTGATTATAAGAATCGCCGCATAGATCACGGCAATTTCAATGACGAGAATACTTTTGGACTAGCCGTTGGCTATACCGGCTGGTTCTTTAAGAAGTAATATATACCATCAAATATTAATTATAAAACAATAAGATGAAAACAAAGTATTTCTACCTTATGCTGTGGCTTGCAGGCAGCATGTCCTTTACCTCATGTAGTAGTGATGATGATCCTAATCCTAACGAAGGTGGCGGTTCTGAGAACGAAAAGCAAAAACAAGAGATTGTGGCTGATTATGTAGACTTGGTTGTGCTTCCTACTTATAAGGAAATGAAAGATAGAGGTTGGGTTCTTTATGAAAAGATGAAGGCATTCTATGAGTCAACCGGAAGTGCTGAAGAAAAAAAGATTGCTTTTGAAGCATGTGGTGATGCCTGGCGCGAAATGCGTGAACCATGGGAAGAAAGTGAAGCTTTTCTCTTTGGGCCGGCGGATGGAGCAGGCTTGGATCCCTCGTTGGATTCATGGCCTCTGGATCAGGTTACTATAAACGAGTACTTGACTAATAACTCCAATTCTGTTTCCTATGAAGATATGCAAAAGGAACTGGCAGACGATGTGAAGGGATTTCACACCATTGAATATTTCTTATTCGAAAACGGAGTCTACGCAGATCCATCCACTCTTACCCCGAGGAAGAAGCAATATCTTTTCAGTATTACCAAGATTTTGCGTGATAATGCAATTCAGTTATGGGCTTCATGGAATGGAAACCAAGGCCTGACTACTCGTGACAGAGAGGTGCTTGAAGGTAAGAATTCCTATGATTGGGATAATTCTGCTACAAAGACAGGTACCGCATTTACCTGGGGAGAAAAGGGGACCTATCAAAACGGCTATGCCAAAGGGTTTAAAGCACCAAGTCTTACCGGAAATGCGTATGGATACAAAACATTTGAGGACTGTCTGAATCAGATTCTGGATGGCTGTACTACTATTTGCACTGAAGTAGGCGAACAGAAAATAGGTACCCCTTATGATATGTGGAAGTCCGGACAAACCCAAGAAGCCGTATACAAGGTAGAGAGTTGGTATAGCTGGAATTCGTTGGCTGATTATAAGGATAACATCCGCAGCATTCAGAATTCATACTATGGAGGGATTGACCTTGACGAACCCACCTCAAGAAGTATGTCGGCTTATGTGGCAGAAGTAAAACCGGAATTGGATACGCAGATCAAAGCTCAGATTACGAAGACAATTGATGCTATCGGTGCGATTCCTGCTCCTTTCCGTAATAACTTAGGTGCAACCAGCGAGATTACGTATGCCCAGAACCAGCTTGTGGCATTGTCCAACCTATTGACAAAAGTAAAGGCGGTGTGGTAAATGAGACTCATTCATAGCTACTTATTTTTATTGGCAACTCCCCTCCTGCTCTTGGCCTCGTGCGATGAGCGGGAGGATTTGCTGCTTACCAAAGAAAACGGAAAGTTGGCCAGTTATACGGAGCTTTCGGCAGGAACTGCTACGGTATTCGTCAATTCCAGTCGGGCGTATGATACGCCTGCGGCGTGGGTGACAGGCGAGAATTACACCCGTTTCAATCTGGGAGATCAATTGTATGATGATCCCCGCGAAAGTAGTACCAGTCAGTCTACCGGAGGTCTTGGACCTGTATACGTAGGCTTTTCCTGCGGCAGTTGTCACCGTAATGCAGGACGCACCGGTTCCACTCTTTTCAGTGAAGGGGGTAGTGGGCGTAGTGGGTTTTCTTCGTGCCTGATATACATTACACGGCGTGATGGAAGCTTTTTCCCGCAATATGGGCGTGTGCTGCATGACCAGGCTGTGATCGGCTCCAAGCCGGAGGGTAAGCTGCGTGCCACGTACAATGAAAAAACCTATAGCTTTCCGGATGGTGAAAGCTATGTGTTGCGTACTCCACATTATGAGATCACGGAGTGGTATGCAGATAGCATTGCCCCCGAGGATCTATATATAAGTGTGCGTATCCCTCTGCGCCATGTGGGTATGGGGCAGATGATGGCACTGGATCGCGATGAGCTGGTGAAACTGGCCCAGCAGAGTAACTATCCCCGTTACGGTATCAGCGGAAGACTTAACTATATCACGGAACGTGGCATGTTGCAGATAGGTGTTTCGGGTAATAAGGCGCAACATGCCGACCTTACCGTGGAGCTTGGCTTCAGCAGCGATATGGGAATCACCAGCGACCGCTATCCGGAAGAGATATGTCAGGGCCAATCACAATTCCCCAACGGGCATTGGGCGGGCATAGAGATCTCTTCAAAAGACATGGAAGACGTGGATCTTTACATGCAGTGCCTGGGTGTACCTTACCGGCGCTACGATGAATATAGCGCCGAGAACCGTGCTATTCTGAAACGGGGTGAAGAAGCTTTTTATGAGGCTAAATGTGACCTCTGCCATACCCCTACCCTGCACACCAGCCAAAATCCCCCTACCCTGATAAACGGCACCCGCCTGCCCTGGCTGGCCAATCAGGTTATACATCCGTATTCTGATTACCTGCTTCATGACATGGGGCCTGAGCTGGACGACCACCTGAAGGCTGGACTCGCCACGGGAGCCGAATGGCGTACCACTCCTCTGTGGGGTATCGGAAGGCAAATTGTAGTGAACGGACATACACAGTTTCTGCATGACGGGCGTGCTCACTCGTTGACAGAAGCTATTATGTGGCACGGTGGTGAGGGAAATTACAGCCGTGAGATGTTTCGCAGAATGAGTAAGAGCGACCGGGATGCGTTGATTGCTTTTCTAAATAGCCTGTAGTAAATCAAGGTATAAAGCACTACTTTTATAATAACAATATAACAATCTAATAATAAATAGAATAATGAGATTAAAAACTTCTCTTTTCACTTTTATTCTGTGTGGGGTTTCGCTACATAGTACGGCGCAGACAAATGCAGAGAATGACAGTCTGCGGCCCCGTTTTCGCATACAGAAGACACGCCTGACTCCCGAGTTGAATGTAGACAACGGTGTGGTGTCTACGGCGGATAAGTCGGGCTTCAGCATCCAAACCGGATCGGGTGATTTCCTGTTGAAACCCTATGCCCTTATCCAAACGCAGGGTAAGATGAACTATTACGATGCCGAACAACTGGATCCCTCTTACCAGGATCATTGGGCAAACAGTGGTTTTGCCATTCCCAATGCGATACTTGGATTCAGTGGTCGTGCCTTCGGGAAGGTTACGTTTAACTTGGCGTTGAATGCAGCCCAGTCGGGTGGAGCGCTTCTGCAACAGGCATGGTTTGATATTGAATTCAAACGCGCTTTGTCATTACGTGCCGGTAAGTTCAAAACTCCTTTTAACCAGGCATATCTGGTTACACTGGGTGAAACACTTTTCCCAGTACTCCCTGCTTCCCTCACCACTCCTGTAAATGTGAACAAATCCCTGAACGCGGTGAATCCTTCTATCGCAACGGGTTTCGATATCGGTGTGCAGTTGGGCGGGCTCTTTGCGCAGGATCGCATGGCCTACCAGGTGGGTATATTTAATGGGACAGGCATCAATGTAAACTCTGCCACACGTGGTCAGAGTGACGACTGGAAGATCCCCGCCCTGCTTTATGCCGCCCGCCTGGCTTGGCAGCCATACGGAATAATGCCTACGCACCAAGGCCGCCCCGACGATCTCCACAATCGTAAGATGTTGTTCGCTCTGAGCGGATCACTAAATGTGGAGGCGGAAGACCGCAGCAGCAACGATTGGCGTGCCGGCGCAGAATGGTCCATGCTTCTGAACCGCTGGTACCTGGGAGCCGAAGCCTATATGCTGCGCATGGACTGGACGGAACGAATGCAGGATGCCAATAACATGACGTTCTGGGGAGCCTACATACAGGGAGGGTACTTTTGCACCAACCAGTTGCAGGCTATCGCTCGGTGGGATGTATTTGATCGTAATGGTACCGACAAGAACGGCTGGCTGAACATGCCTGCTGTGGGTCTCAATTATTTTCTTCCCCAATATAATGTGAAATTGCAGGGTATGTACCAATATCTGGGCCGGAACAATCACGACCGGCAGATAGACCGTGATACCGACGATAATGGCTTGCCCCTGCACAGCGTATGTGTCATGCTTCAGTATACGTTCTAACCCTATGAGAATGAAACATATTACCGTTCTATATACTCTTAGTTTATTTATGTGCCTATCCGCCTGCGATCAGGGTGATATCTACCCTGAAGTAGTACGAGGTACCCGTAATGTGAATGTGCAAACTACTGTTACGGGTACCGAAGGATGGCCGGAAGACACCTACTCCTTGGTGCTGGCTGTGTTCCAGCCGGGCGCAGAACTGCCTGCAGATACGGTGTCCCTGCCCCGTGTAAAGGAGGGAAAACAGAGTAACATTACACTGAATGGAATCCCTGATAACGCCTCCACCGCCGCCTTGTGCATTGTGAAGAGACGCACAAAAGAGGTGGTGTATACCTTTGCATCCGAAGTGCTTTCCACGGAGCACGACCTGACAATCCTGAATACCAAGTCCATCGACCTGTTACCGTACGAGCGCATCCAGAAGCAGCTCTTTACCCAGTGTGTGCAGTGTCACGGCGCTTCGCAGGGTACCGAAGCGGCCGGGCTGAACCTGATGGAGGGTGTAAGTTACGGCCAGTTGGTAAGCCATCCGGCTACTTACAGTACCAAGATGCGTGTCCAGCCCAGTCGTACAGATGCCAGCTTCTTGCTGGATGTGTTGGATGGAACGGGCACTTCGCACCTGGGTCGCCCCTTTGATCACAGTGTGAGCATTTCCTCACTTACCGAGGACGACCTCATCCTGCTGAAAGCCTGGATACGTGTGACGCCCTAAGAGAGTCTTGTTTTTTATAATTAACTTCATTCACTGATTAGTAGCAAGTTTGCTACCTATTTTGTATTTTTGCCAAAAATTATGAAAATGTCCTCAATCCTTTACGATACAGAAGTCGGGAAATCCCCGGTTGTCATAGAATCTGCTTCACATACCCCTGTCGGCGGCACGGGCGAATGGCATCTGATGCTACATACAGAGGCTGTATGTGATCCGTTTCTCTCCCAGTTAAATTCTATTATTACAGGCTATACGCAGTATGCGACGGAGCAACTGCCTGCTAATGCACAGGTGCGTTTTGCACGTTGCTTTGTGAGCGATGCTGCTAACCAGGCTGACGCTGTGCGCCAGGCTTGGGAGCAGCTTCATGCCGGGCAGGAAGAGATTCCTCCCCTCTCCATAGTGCAACAGCCTTTGCTGGATGGCAGCAAGCTAGCCTTCTGGCTCTATCTTAGCACACCCTTCGGTACTGCATATTCACATCTCTTCGAGGCCTCGCGTACCCTTGCGCAGGGCGATTCTGAAAGTCAGATGCGCACCCTGCTGGAACAGTATGAATGTGAGCTGGAAGAGAAGGGTTGCCTGTTGGAGCGCGACTGCCTGCGTACCTGGCTCTTTGTGCGCGATGTGGATGTAAACTATGCCGGAGTGGTAAAAGGGCGCACTGAGAATTTCCTGACTCAGGGTATGAACCCCACCACCCACTACATTGCCAGCACCGGCATAGAGGGTCAGAGTGCCGATCACAAAGAGCTGGTCCTGATGGATGCCTACTCCGTAAAGGGGCTGGACCGCAGTCAGATTCAGTTCCTCTATGCCAAGACCCACCTGAATCCTACCTACGAATACAACGTAACCTTCGAGCGCGGTGTAAGTGTGAAGTATGGCGATCGCCGCCATGCCCTGATCAGCGGTACTGCCAGTATCAACAACCTTGGAGAGATTATGCATCCGGGTGACATCACCCTGCAAACCAAGCGTATGTGGGAGAATGTGGAAATGCTGCTAAAGGAAGCATCCTGCTCATACTCCGATGTGGCCCACCTCATTGTGTATCTGCGCGATATGGCTGATTATACATTGGTTCGTGCTCTTTTTGATGCGGAATTTCCGCAGATCCCTACCGTGTTTCTCCTGGCCCCTGTGTGCCGTCCGGGATGGCTTATCGAGATGGAGTGTATGGCGGTGAAGATGGAAGTCAACCCGGAATACCCAGCTCTTTAACTGACTGATAATTAGTTTTGTATAAGCGGGCGGAATCCTTAAAAAAACGCAGGCCTGTGTTGCATGAATCTCAGGCCTGAGATTTGCAAAACTTAGGCCTGTGTTTCCTGAACTTCAGGCCTAAGTTTTTTCACCTTATTAAGCAGTGTTTTTTCATGAAACAGCGACTCCCTTTTTACTTACTTGCCGCACTGGTTATGGCCATGGCTTGTGCTACATTTATGGAAAAGTACCGTGGTACGGAAACAGCTTCTGATGCATATTATCACTCCTGGTGGTTCATCCTGTTGTGGGGTGTCACGGCAGTAACAGGATGTATCAATTTGTTGCGGGGAGGTATAAAAAACGGAAAACTGCCCGGGGTGGCCCTGCACCTGTCGCTGGCCTTGATTCTGTTTGGGGCACTTGTTACACATCTGACAGCATTGCATGGGATGATCCATCTGCGTAAGGATGTGGCCGAGAATTACTTCACTGCACGACACCATCGCTTTTGGGAGGATACAGAGACCGGCACGCCGCATAAACTTCCCTTCGCCCTTACATTAAAGCAGTTTAAGGTAGAGTACTATCCGGGTACCGAAGCACCGGCGGATTATGTCAGCACGGTAACTCTTACCCGCCCCGGGGGGGCGCCTTCTTCTCCGGTCGATATTTCAATGAACCACATCCTCCGCAGTGAGGGATACCGTTTTTATCAGACTTCTTTCGATGCTGATAACCAAGGTACCTGGCTCAGTATAAATTACGATCCGTATGGAGTGCCCCTTACGTATACCGGATATGCCCTTCTGGCACTGTCCATGTGGTGGGTGTTGATACAGCCGGGCGGACGTTTTCGGAGGCTGCTTCGTCATCCGGCACTGCGTGGTGCTATGATGGCAGCGATTGGGCTTTTTTTGGGGACAGCTTCCCTTCACGCCCAGGATACTGCCGTATCGGTGACTGCCTCGCATACCATTCGCCTGAAAAAGAAGGTAATCCCTGAGGATCTGGCACTGAAAATAGGCGCACTGCAAGTGTTGTACAGCCAACGCACCGCTCCATTGCAAACGCTGGCACGCGATTTTACCCTGAAACTCAGCGGTAAGTCGCATTACAAGGGGCTTCAGCCCGAACAGGTATTATGCGGCTGGATCTTCTGCCCTGAGGAATGGCAGTTTGAACCGCTCATCACCATTAAGAATACACAACTGGCCGAGATGCTGGGACATGCCAGTCCGGCGCCGCTTACCGCCTTCTTCGGTCCCGGAAAAGAATACAAACTCAAGGAATATGCCGGGCGTATGCCTCGCGAAGAAGCGCCTTCTCCTTTGAAAAAGGCGCTGACTGAAACGGATGAAAAGATACAACTCATCCTGATGCTGGAATCCGGGTCTCTTCTGAAACTCTTCCCGGTACGCGTCAACGGAGCGGTAAACTGGTATGCCCCCACGGATTCTTTGCCTCCTTCCATACCGGCGGATAAGGCACGTTTTGTGCGCGGATGGTTTACCTTGCTGTATGAGAACGTCTTGAATGAAGACTATGATACCGCCTCTCTTCTTGTGGATAAACTTTCTGTGTATCAGCACCGTGAGGGGGGTACCACTGCTCTTACAAATGCGAAGGTGCAGGCCGAACGGATGTACAACCGCTTTGAGCCTACTGCTTGGCTTTATCGTCTGTGCCTTACCAGTGGATTGATTGGCTTTCTATTGCTCATCTGGAAGCCAGTGGGCGGGTGGGCCGCCAGGTCACAGCTTTCTTTGTCCATAGCACTGACTATTATGTTCTTGCTGCTTACCGCTACTGTGGCGTTGCGTAGTTACATAGCTGGTCGTTTGCCACTAAGCAATGGGTATGAAACCATGCTGTTTCTGGCTTGGGTTATCCAGTTGTTTGCATTGTATCTCCGCAAAAAGTTGCCACTTGCAGTAACCTTCGGTTTGTTGCTTTCGGGTTTTACTCTGCTGGTTAGTACGTTGGGGCAGATGAATCCACAGATCACTCCGCTGATGCCAGTACTGTTGTCGCCTTGGCTCAGTCTGCATGTATCGCTTATTATGATGGCGTATGCCCTATATGCCTTTACCTTTCTTTGTGGTATTACTGCTCCGATCCTTTTGTGGCAGAAGCGTAAAGCCGAGGTCGAACGCCTTACTGTGTTGAGTCGCCTGCTCCTCTACCCCGCCACTTTCCTGCTTGGTGCGGGCATCTTTATTGGTGCTGTATGGGCTAATGTAAGTTGGGGCAATTACTGGTCGTGGGATCCGAAGGAGGTATGGGCGCTGATCTCTTTCCTTGTATATGCCATTCCTTTGCACGATACGAGTTTACCCTTCTTCCGCCGCCACCTCGGATACCATATATATATGATACTGGCATTCTCCACTTTGCTCATGACCTATTTTGGAGTAAACTACTTCTTGGGGGGAATGCACAGCTATGCGGGATGAATGTGGTGATTTATCCTAAATTATGATATTTAATAAGGTAAAAAGATAGTATTCTTCTTGGAAAAAGTACTAACTTTGAACCAAATATTTACACGTCCGCTTTTGGATATCTTTTTTATATTTTAAACTGCTTGGCTGTTTACCATGAAAAAATCATATTACCCTGCAATATGGAGATTCTGTTTGCTATGTTTTGTTGCTTTATCGTTTACGACAACTTCCTTGAAAGCCCAAATATGTATTAATGAGATTATGCCAGCCAATAGCTCTATGTTCATGGATCCTACATGGAATTACAGCGGGTGGGTAGAGTTTTATAATACCGGAGATCTTTCTGTGGATTTATGTAATTATTACCTGACTGATGATCCTGATGATCCTGAGAAATATCGTATCCCCGGTGATTGCACTATTCCTGCAAAAGGCTACTGGACTTATTGGTTTGATCATAATGACTTATCTGCTGATCAGGCTAATTTTAAACTAGATTCTCGTGGAGCAACCCTTTATCTTTATTCGCCTGATGGAGAGATTGTTACATCCCTTTCATATCCGATCCAAATTCAGAACACTTCCTATGCACGAATTATGGATGGAGAAGACGCTTGGGGATTTTGCATTACTCCCAGCCCTGGTGAAACGAACAATGGAAGTAATTTTGCTTATGAACGTTGCCCAGAAGCCGTATTTAATCTGACCGGGGGAGTGTATAAAAGAGTATGCCGGGTAAGTCTTACTTGTCCGGAAGGTATGGAAATACGTTATACTACAAATGGTTCGGAACCAACAGAACAAAGCAGTGAGTGGATATCAGGAACCTCAAGATATTTCCTGACGACCAAAGTTATCCGTGCTTGTGTAATGGCAAAAGGACATATCCCCAGCTTGACTACCACCCATACATACATAATCACGGATCGTGACTTTACTCTTCCTGTTAGCTCCATCGTTACTGATCCTAAAAATCTGTGGGATGATAATATTGGGATCTATTGTGTAGGGACAAATGGGATTTTAGGGAGAGGAGCGGAATATCCTGTAAATTGGAACCAAGACTGGTCGCGCCCGGCGAATTTTGAACTCTTAAGCGAGAAACAACAATTATTCTCACAAGAATGTGATATAGCTATTGGTGGCGGCCATACCCGTGCGAACCCCTTGAAATCATTGAAACTTTCCGCAGAAAAGAAATACGACGGAAAGAATACATTCAATCACGCCTTCTTTAAGAAAAAACCGAATTTACGATTTAAGAGTCTGCTGTTGCGCCCTTCTGGTAATGATTTCTTCGACACAATGATGGCTGATGCCATGCAACAGAGTATTATAGAAGGAGTACTTGATGTCGATTGTCAGGCTTACCAACCCACGATTCATTATCTAAATGGAGAATATTATGGTATCATCAATTTGCGCGAACGTAATAACCAGCATTATGTATACTCGAATTTCGGCTATGACGTAGATTCTCTTGATGTCATTGAAATAGCCTCGGGAAATCAATATGAAGTACATAAAGGTTCAATGGATGCTCTTAACTATTTGGTAAACAGGTCTGCTGATGCCTATGATGATAATGCGTTTCAGGAAATTACACAGTTAATGGATGTCGAAGAATATATTGTATATATGATTACTCAGATGTACTGTATTAATTGGGACTGGCCTACCAATAATACGAAAATCTTCCGTCATCGTAATGCTGGAAAGTTTCGCTGGGTTCTATATGACATGGATTTAGGTTTTAAAACATTTGAGAATGATCCTTTTGAAAAATACAAAAGCGCTGTGATGGATCCCTGGTGGGAGAACTCATACACGATTCAGATTTTTCGTAACTTAATTAAGAATACAACTTTCAGAAACCGCTTTATTGACTATTACACACTTTGTATAGGCTCTGTATTTACATCGGATCGCGTAACACATATTATTGATAGTATTGCATCTGGGATTCGTCCGGAAATACCTTATCACCAACAAAAGTGGAGTACTACCTTTGAGTTTGAAGATGGAGTAGAGAACTTTAAGAACTTTGCAAAAGAACGTCCAGAAGTACTGATGAAAAGCATTAAAGATTTCTTCAATATGCCCGATTTGATTCCCATTTCAATTAAGAGCAATATTTCGCAGACAGTACTCCGGATGAATGATATCCCTATACCCACAGGAGTCTTTAATGGCTACTATTATAAAACCCAGAAGCTTACATTAAAGGCGGAAATTCCTTATGGATATCAGTTTGAATACTGGAAAGACAACAAGCAGGATTTATGGCTTTTAGATCCGGAAATCCAATTGACCATTAATGAAGCTATGGATATGGAAGCTGTCTTAAGTAAAATACCAGAAAATTCAGAGTTACCCCTTTCTCCTGTTCGTATAAATGAAGTCAGTGCAGAAAATGGTATTTATGTCAATGAGCTTTTTGAGCAAGAAGACTGGATTGAGTTGTACAACCCTGCTGATACGGCTGTTTCCATAGCAGGTCTCTATATTAGTATAGATCCGGCAAATCTTCAGCAATACCGTATTCCATATATCTCTGGAGAATTAACGGTAATACCTCCTCATGGATATCGTGTTCTATGGGCGGATAAATTACAAGATGGTAAGGAATTACATTTACCCTTTAAATTACCTAAAGAAGGTGGAATATTGCAATTAACCTGTATGGATGACAAAGCTGCTGATATAGAAACGATTTTATGGAAAGATAGTCTTGCTTATACGCTTCATGGCAGCGATCGTTCCTTTGGAAGATATCCCGATGGCAGCGACTCGCTTTATGTCATGAACCGTCCAAGCTTTGCTACTTCCAATTTATTTAGCATTTATAATGTTTCAACATTAGCTATACCAACTTCTTTGGAAGAGATTGTTATAAATGACCAAAAGAATAGTAATGGAGTAATTGTCCGATACTGTAATAGTACGAAGGAGTTGACTATTGAAATCGCAGAAGGTTCAGATGTTCCGCAAACTCTTTGCTTGTATGATCTCACAGGACATCTTGCAAAACAATATCATATATCAAATGGTTTGTCTACTTATACCATTAATGTAAGTGACCAACTCGAAGGATATTACATTGCAGTTATTCAATGTGCTGACGGTCTACAGGTGACCTGTCGTTTCATTCAATATCATTGATCTATTGTGATTATTCTGTTTAATATATTGCCTGTGAAGTGTAGAACCGATATACAAGAACCTATGAAAAACAGACTCTCCCAGTTGAAATGGATTATGCATATCGCCTGTGTAGCCATTGTATTATCGTATGCCAGCCTTTTAAAGGCTCAAATCAGTATCAATGAAATTATGCCGGCCAACAGCTCCATGTATATGGATTCTACATGGAATTACAGCGGTTGGGCGGAGTTTTATAACCAAGGAGACGCTCCTGTGAATCTGTGTGGATATTACCTGAGTGATACTCCCTCCAATCCCGAAAAATACCGCATTCCCAATGAGTACATCATCCCTTCCAAAGGGTATGCAGTGTATTGGTTCGGTCATCATGACCTGTCGGCGAAACAGGCAAATTTTAAGCTGGATTGCGAAGGAGCAACTCTCTATCTGTATTCACCCTCTGGGGAGCTTGTGGAAAGTCTTTTGTATCCCGAACAAGTTCAAAACACCTCCTATGCCCGCATTGCAGAAGGAGGAAATACTTGGGGATACTGCCTCACTCCCACTCCTGGAAGTTCTAACGCAGGCAGCTTATTTGCCTATGAACGTTGCCCGGAACCTCAGTTCTCATTAAAAGGTGGAGTATATCGCACCGGGTATGAGGTATCTGTTACCTGCCCGGAAGGAATGCGGATTCATTATACCACAGACTGTTCGGAGCCTTCTGCAGTGAGTCCACTTTGGATATCAGGCGATTCAAAAGCTTTCTCAGCCACTACGATTTTACGGGCAAGGGTGTTGGCTGAGGGGTATCTTCCCGGTACTATCATTACCCACAGCTATATTCTAAGCAACCGCGAACTCCTGCTTCCCGTTTCTTCCATCGTCACAGATCCCAAAAACTTGTGGGATGACATGATTGGCATCTACTGTCAGGGAAAAAACGGAAAGCAAGCGTATGCAGCTAATGCCAATTGGAATCAAGACTGGCAGCGTCCTGCCAATTTTGAATATCTCAGCGGAACGGAACAACTGTTCTCCCAACAATGTGATATTGCTATCGGAGGCGGGTTTCACCGCACTATCAATCCCTTGAAATCCCTGAAACTCAATGCAGAGAAGAAGTACGATGGTAAGAATAAGTTTAACTACCCTTTCTTCGACCACAAGCCTGGCTTAAAGTTCAAGAGCCTTTTGTTGCGAAATGCAGGAAACGACTTCAGAGGTGCCATGATGGCGGATGCCATGCAACATGTACTGGTGCAGGGAATGCTGGATGTGGAGTATCAGCCCTATCAGCCTACTATTCATTATATAAATGGGCAGTACTATGGTATTATCAACCTGCGCGAGCGTAATAACCAGCAATATGTGTATTCCAACTTTGGTTATGACAACGACAGTATTGACCTCATCGAGCATGGATTTGAAGGGTACGAAGTAATCAATGGATCAGTTGATGCGCTGGACAGGCTGGTCAGCCTGTCCGAAAAAGCTGTAGATCCGGTTGTGTATAACCAGGTGAAGGATTTGATGGATATGGATGAGTTTATTGCCTATCTTGTGACTCAGATTTATTGTGCCAACTGGGACTGGCCTCGCAACAATACCAAGATCTTCCGGCATCAGAATAATGGAAAATTCCGCTGGATCTTGTTTGATTTGGATGGCGGATTCTATGATCCTTCCTTTAGCTTCTTTACAGATAAGGATTACGGCATGGCGAATTCTATAGTCATGAAGGCGCATACCTCACAGCTCTTCCGGAATCTTCTGAAAAGTGAAGAGTTTAAGTATCGCTTCTTAGATTACTTTACACTCTGCATAGGGTCTGTTTTTGAAACGGAGCGGGTTATTTCTGTGATTGACAGTCTTGCTGCAAACATAAGTAAAGAGATTCCCTATCATATGTCAAGATGGGGCGTGACTAACCAGTTTTCTACTGAAATTAATCGGTTAAAGAAGTTTGCCAAGGAGCGGCCAGTGCAGATGCTGCAAATTTTGGGCGGATTCTTATCACTGGGAAATCCTGTCGGCTTGTCTGTGGGAAGTAATATACCCCATGCAACCCTATGCATGAACGGCATTGCCATACCCACGGGATCTTCAAATTTCTACACATTCAAAGACCGGGAGTTGACATTTAAAGCGGAAAATCGTCAAGGATACCGTTTTGAAGGCTGGAGAGTGGCACGTCAAAATGAAGCTGTAATCAGTCCTTATGGAAGTGAATGGAAGTATTACGATAAAGGCGGGCTCGACGGAATAAAATGGCAGCCCCTTCCTTATAAGGCGTCCGTGTGGGGCATAGGAAACGCTCCGTTTGGATTTGGCCTTCCGGGCGTTGTTACTACTCTTACTACTCCCAACACCCAGGCGACGACTTACCCTGCATACTATTTTCGTCATCTATTCTCTATTGGCTCGCTGAATATTGAGGACATCTATACTTTGCATCTGATGGTCGACGATGGAGCTGTAGTATATATCAATGGAAATGAAATAGGACGGTATTTGATAGGTACAAGCACTATCTACTTTGGTACCACGTCCAAGCCTTCTTATAATAGTCCTGACTATGTAGAGTTTTCAATACCTGCATCCTATCTTGTGGAAGGTGAGAACGTACTGTCGGTCGAAGTGCATCAGGAAAGCCTAAAAAGTACTGATTTGTATCTGGATGCACAGATCACCCGCCGAATAGAACCCAGCTCGGAATTCTATCCGGAAAGCGAAATCATACTCACAGCCGAGAAGTCCTTGACTGTAACCGCAGAGTATCGCCAATTGGAAACTACGATGCTATCCGGCATTCCTCCCGTGCGTATCAATGAAGTCAGTGCCAGCAATACCATTCATGTGAATGAGTATTTCAAGACGGAAGACTGGATAGAACTTTACAATCCTGCCGATACAGCCGTGTCTATTGCAGGTATGTACATCAGCAATGTGCCCGAGAATCCATTATTATATCGTATACCCGAATCCTCCCAGGCAATGACTGTTATCCCCCCTCATGGCTATCGTATCCTTTGGGCCGACAAGCAACAAAACGATACCCAGCTGCATCTCCCCTTCAAGCTTGCTGCCGAAGGTGGATTGTTGCAACTGACCGGAGTGGAAGAGGATTCGCACGGAGAGGAAGCTATAGCATGGAAAGAACAACTCATGTATGTGCTTCATAGTAGTGAGCACACATTCGGCCGTTATCCGGATGGAGGCGACTCACTCTATATAATGAACCGGAACACCTTCTCGGCCTCCAACTTCTTTAGCATCTATAGCATGTCTGTTCCCAATCCGTATACGGATGTGGAACAGATTCGTGCAGAACTCAAGAGTGCAGATCCGGAAATCTCCATGTATTATTATGTGTCTTCTGGAGAATTGGCACTTGAAATGGAAGAAGAAGCATCCTACGCAATGGAGATTGTCATTAGCACTCTGTCTGGGCAAATAGCAGAACGTCATACTCTCCAAGCGGGGCAAAAAGCATATTCACTACTACTCCATTTGCCTTCCGGCTACTATTTAGCTACGCTTTATTCACCTGAAAAAACTCCAACAACAGTCCGTTTTGTTAGATAAAGCATCGTATTTTATAGGACTTACAGTTTATGCCTCTTTTGTTGCATTATAAATCTATGAAAAAGAAAATAGTGCAGCTAAAAAGGGTTAACTTTACACACAAAATACGTATTGCTATAGTACTTTATACCATGAAACAATTTTCTTCTCCTATCAGGCTGCTTTTAAAGCCGTATATTCTTGTAGTACTTTTTTTTGTTACTTGGAGTAGCGCTTACGCACAGATACGTATCAATGAAATCATGCCTGGCAACTGTTCCATGTATCTGGATCCTACTTATAATTACAGTGGATGGGTGGAATTTTACAATCAGGGCAGCACCTCGGTAAGGCTTTTCAATTATTATTTGAGTGACGACCCTGCACAGCCCAAGAAATACCGTATTACTAATTATGATACCATGATTCCTGCCAAGGGATACATGATTGTGTGGTTTGACCATAACGATCTATCTATTGATCAGGTGAATTTCAAATTGAATTATGATGGTGGAACACTATATCTTTATAATACAGTTGGAACACTCATAACCAGTCAGGAATATCCCTTTCAGGTACAGAATGTCTCCTATGCACGTCTTACTGACGGAGGCGACAGTTGGGGATTTTGTACTACCCCTACCCCAGGAAAAACAAATGTGGGAAGCACTTTTGCATACGAGCGCTGCCCCGAACCTATCTTTAATATAAAAGGTGGTGTATATAAAAGCAATTCGTGCGCGGTAAGGCTCAGTTCTCTTGCAGGCTATGAGATACGATATACCACAGATGCTACCGAACCCACCGCTTCTAGTAACAAGTGGGTGTCTGGAACTACTATTGCATTTACAAAAACCACCGTGTTACGTGCCCGCTTGATGAAGGCCGGGTACATGTCGGGGCCTATAGTTACTCAGACCTACATACTTACTGATCGTGATTTTACCCTCCCTGTAACCTCGATTGTGACCGATCCAATAAACTTATGGGACAATACAATTGGCATCTATTGTAGGGGAACAAACGGAAAGATTGGTAAAGGACAGGATAGCCCGGTGAACTGGAATCAGGATTGGGCACGTCCGGCCAATTTTGAATTGCTAATGGGTACTACCCAACTCTTCTCGCAAGAATGTGATATAGCTATTGCTGGAGGATGGACAAGAAGCAATGCTTTGAAATCACTAAAGCTTAATGCCGAGAAGAAGTTTAACTCAAAAAACAAATTTGACTACCCTTTCTTTGAGCGAAAGCCAGCCTTGAAATTCAAGAGCCTCTTGCTACGTAATGGAGGTAACGACTGGGGTAACAGTATGATGGCAGATGCTTTCCAACATGCGCTCGTAGAAGGTGTTTTGGATTTGGAGTGTCAGGCTTATCAGCCTACCATACATTATGTCAACGGGCAGTACTATGGCATTATCAACCTACGTGAACGCAACAATCAGCAATATGTATATTCTAACTTCGGATATGACAGCGACAGCATAGATCTGATTGAAAAGGTTGCACCCGGTGAAGGTAATTATGAGGTACACAGCGGCTCTATTGATGCATTGGATCAGCTGGTTAAGAAATCTGCTAATTCCAATAACCCTGCTGTATATAAAGAAGTGCAGGAGCTGATGGACATAGACGAGTACATTGCGTACATGATTGCCGAAATGTACAGCGGAAACTGGGACTGGCCGGTGAACAATACAAAGATATTCCGTCACCGTAACAATGGTAAATTTCGCTGGATACTGTATGATATGGAAAACGGATTCCTGGATGTAAATTACAACCCTTTTAGGGGACAGACGAATAGCCTGATGAGTTCTTCCTGTGATGAAGTACATACTGCATTGCTATTTCGTAATTTATTGAAGAATGAGGAGTTCAAACAACGTTTTGTTGATTATTTCACTCTTTGCTTAGGATCTGTGTATCACCCCCACCGTGCAATAAGTATCATTGACAGCATTGCTGCCGGGATACGCGCAGAGGTTCCTTACAACAAAGCGAAATGGGGAAGACTGGGCAGCATGGACAGTTATGTAAGCAGCTTTAAGAGTTTCTCCAAATCGCGCCCAAAAGCATTGGTGCAAATCATGAAGAATTATTTTTCCTTAGGTGATACAATCGCATTATCGATAGGTAGTAATGTACCTAATGCATCGCTTAGCATGAACGCCATTCCTGTACCAACGGGTGCATCCAACGGCCATACCTATAAAGGAAGGGCTATCACTTTAAAGGCGGAAACCCCGATGGGATACCGTTTTGAACGCTGGAATGCCATCCAAAAGAAGGCGACAGTACTCTTTTCTTATGGTAGGCAGTGGAAATATTATGATGCCGGTTCATTAGACGGGCAGAACTGGCAGGTATCTACTTATAGTACCTCCTCTTGGGGTACAGGTAATGCACCCTTGGGCTATGGGAAGAGTGGAATAACTACTACCCTTGACTATGGGGACAATGCAGAAAATAAACGCCCCACTTATTATATGCGTAACACCTTTACCATGGCTGTGGTAAATAAGAATGAGCAGTATGCCCTGCACCTTGCTGTGGCGGATGGAGTTGTAGCGTATATCAACGGGACCGAAATAGGTCGCTACCAGATGCCAGATGGAACAGTCACTTACAATACTACTGCCACTGCACATGTTCAAGGAAGCCCTAATATGACTATCATGAATATCCCTGCCACGCTTCTGAAGACCGGATTGAATACGCTGGCTATAGAGATGCATCTGAATTCGCCTGCAAGTACCGGTATTTATCTTGATACCAAGATTACCCGTGGCGAAAATGATATTATAGAATCATTCGAGAATCCCGAAGTGACAATTACCCCCAGCACAGCTATGGATCTGGTGGCTGAGTTTAGCAAACAGGAGCGTCCGGGCATGAATTACTCCCCGGTTCGTATCAATGAAGTCAGTGCAAGCAACAATATCCATGTGAATGAATATTTTAAGACTGAGGACTGGATTGAATTATACAATCCTTCGGATACGGCTGTTTTCATTGCCGGCTTATACATTAGCCGTGAGCCAGATAACCCGAAGCAATACCAGATCCCTGCCACTCCTAAAGAACTTACAACGATTCCTCCTCATGGATACCGCATCCTTTGGGCAGATAAGGAGAAAAACACGAATCAGTTGCATCTCCCCTTTAAGTTGGCAGCTGAAGGAGGTACGCTACAGCTTACCCGTATGCAGAACCAGGGCGGGCAGGAAACCATTATATGGACTGATTGTCTGACATATACCCCTCATAGCAGCGAGCATACCTTCGGGCGTTATCCAGATGGCAGCGATTCACTCTATGTGATGAACCGAAGCACTTTCTTCGCCTCTAACTTCTATAGTGTCTATAATGTGTCTATCTCCAATCCTTATACAGATGTGGAAGAAATCCGCACTGAGATAAGTAATGGGTCCCCCGAGATTACCATGTATTATTACGCTTCTTCCGGAGAATTAACACTCGAAATGGAGAAGGAAGCTTCACAGGCAATGGAAATAGTGATTAGCAATTTGTCAGGACAAGTAGCTGAACGCCATGGCCTTCAGCCGGGACAAATGACATACTCGTTGCAGCTTCAATTGCCTTCCGGATATTATTTAGCTACGTTGTATGCCCCGGAAAGAGCTCCGATAACAGTTCGATTTGTTAGGTAAAGTACAGTATTTCAATTAGATTTGCACCTTTTGCACCTTAAAAATGCATAATAAATCCAGAATATAAGAGGAAACGGAGTGAAAAGGGTTAACTTTACACCCAATAATATGTATTATTGTAGTGTAATTAAACCATGAAACAACTCTTTTCTCCTATCAGGCTATTTAATAAGCCTTTTATTCTTGTTGCACTTCTATTTGCTACGTGGGGTAGCGCTCGTGCACAGATATGTATTAATGAAATCATGCCTGGCAACTGTTCCATGTTCCTGGATCCTACTTATAATTATAGTGGATGGGTGGAATTTTACAATCAAGGCACCACCTCGGTACGACTCTATAATTATTATTTGAGCGATGATCCTGCGCAGCCCAAGAAGTACAGAATTACCAATTATAACACATTGATTCCTGCCAAGGGCTATATGATTGTATGGTTTGACCATAATGACTTGTCTATGGATCAGGTTAATTTCAAACTGAACTACGACGGCGGAACGTTGTACCTTTACAATACTGCCGGATCGCTCATAACCAGCCAGGAATACCCCCTTCAGGTACAGAATGTTTCCTATGCGCGCCTTACTGACGGAGGTGACAGTTGGGGATTCTGTACTGCTCCTACCCCCGAGAAGACAAATGCAGGAAGCACCTTTGCCTACGAGCGTTGCCCTGAACCTACCTTTAATATAAAAGGAGGTGTGTACAAAAGCAGTTCATGCTCAGTAAGGCTCACCTGCCCTGTGGGTTATGAGATCAGATATACCACCGATGGTACTGAACCTACCGCAACCAGCAGCAGATGGTCTTTAGGAAGTACCATTGCCTTTACAAAAACTACCGTATTACGTGCCCGTTTGATGGGAGCAGGTTACATACCAGGAGCTATAGTCACTCAGACATACATACTTACAAATCGTGATTTTACTCTTCCCGTTACTTCTATTGTGACTGATCCGAAAAACTTAACGGATAATACAATTGGTATCTATTGCAGGGGAACAAATGGAAAAACAGGTAAAGGACAAAGCAGTCCTGTAAACTGGAATCAGGACTGGGCGCGTCCGGCCAACTTTGAATTGCTGATGGGTAATACCCAACTCTTCTCGCAAGAATGTGATATAGCCATTAGCGGAGGATGGACCAGAGCCAACGCTCTGAAATCGCTTAAACTCAATGCCGAAAAGAAGTTTAACTCCAAAAACAAATTCGACTATTCATTCTTTGAACGTAAGCCCGCTCTGAAATTCAAAAGCCTTTTGTTGCGCAACGGAGGTAATGACTGGGGTAATAGTATGATGGCGGATGCTTTCCAGCATGTCCTTGTAGAAGGTGTGTTGGACGTGGAATATCAAGCTTATAAGCCTACTATACATTATATCAACGGAGAGTATTATGGTCTTATCAACCTGCGTGAGCGTAATAACCAACAATACGTATACTCCAACTTTGGATACGATAGCGATAGCTTAGATCTGATCGAGAAGATTGCACCTTCAGAGGGTAATTACGAGATACATAACGGCTCTATTGATGCGCTGGATCAGTTGGTTAATAAAGCCTCTAACTCAAATATTCCGTCTGTATACGAAGAAGTACAACAATTAATGGACATAGATGAGTTCATTATATATATGGTTGCCGAAATGTACAGCGGTAACTGGGACTGGCCCGTGAACAATACAAAGGTATATCGCCACCGTAATAATGGCAAGTTCCGCTGGATACTATATGATATGGAAGGTGGGTTAAGCGTGAATTACAATCCTTTCCGGGGTGAATCCAACAGCATAATGAGTTCTACCTGCGATAATGTACATACAGCAGTCTTGTTCCGCAACCTGTTGAAGAACGATACCTTCAAACAACGTTTTATCGATTACTTTACTCTTTGCCTGGGATCAGTATATAAAACAGACCGCGTGACTGGTGTTATCGACAGCGTGGCGGCTATGATACGTCCGGAGATTCCTTATAACAAGGCAAAATGGGGTACAACCGGAGGCTTTGAGGGCTCTGTTAGTAACTTTAAGAGTTTTGCAAAGAACCGCCCAGGTTCGTTGATTCAAATCATTAAGAATTACTTCTCATTGGGTGATGCAGTGTCTTTATCAATTAGCAGCAACGTACCCTCTGCACCACTTTATATGAACGATATACCCGTTCCTATGGGAGCATCTTCCGGGTCTACCTTCAAAGGGAAAAGTATACGGGTAAAAGCCGAAGCACCGGCTGGTTATCGCTTTGAGCGCTGGAACGTGATGCAACAGGCTGAGGTGGTTCTTAGTCCGTACGGTTCTGAATGGAGCTATTACGATGCCGCCTCATTAGACGGGCAAAACTGGCAGTCGCCCTCCTACAACACTACTACTTGGGGTAAGGGCAATGCTCCTTTAGGCTATGGAAAGACGGGTATAGCCACTACCCTTGATTACGGAAATAACTCCTCCAACAAGCGGTTGACCTATTATATGCGTCACAACTTTAATCTGGCTTCTCTGAATGCGAGCGATCAGTATACATTATATCTTACAGTGGATGATGGAGCTATCGTGTATATCAACGGTACCGAAATAGGACGTTATCTGATGCCTTCCGGTACAGTAACTTACAATACTACTGCCACTACATATGCCAGTGGAAACCCTGACATGACTTCCTTCTCCGTTCCTGCCAATGTATTGCGCTCAGGCAGTAATGTAATAGCCATAGAGGTGCATCAGAATTCAATAACAAGTTCAGATATATATCTTGATGCACAGATCGTGCGTAGCATGAATGATGCTTCCGAGTCTTATGATGATCCCGAAGTCACATTTACTGCGAATAGCGCACTAAATCTGCAGGCAGAGTTTGTGAAGGAAGATAATCCGGAGGCATCCACCCCTCCGGTGCGCATCAACGAGGTAAGCGCCAGTAACGATATCTATGTAAATGAATACTTCAAAAGCGAAGACTGGATTGAGCTCTATAACCCTGCCGATACAGCTGTATCTATTGCCGGATTGTATATCAGCCGTGAGCCGGATAATCCCAAGCAATACCAGATTCCTGCTACCCCTGAAGAGCTTACGGTGATTCCTCCCCGCGGATACCGTATCCTTTGGGCCGATAAGGAGAAAGACACGAAGCAGTTACACCTGCCCTTTAAGCTCGCTGCCGAAGGAGGTACACTGCGACTGACCCGTATGCAGGAGCAGGGAGGACAAGAAGCCGTAGTGTGGACAGAGCGCCTTACATACACTCCTCACAGTAGTGATCACACCTTTGGACGTTATCCGGATGGAAGCGATTCACTGTATCTTATGAACCGTATCAGCTATGCAGCGGCCAATATTTACAGTATATATAATGTGAGTCAGCCTAATATCCCATCCGGAATAGAGGAAATTAGTGAAGGAGTTGGCTTGGCTAATAGTGGAATCAGCTTGTATTACAACTCTTCCAATATGGAACTTATCATAGAAATGGTGGAGGAACCGTTGCATGCACAACAATTGGTTGTATCTAATCTGCCCGGACAGATAATGGCTCAATATACAATTCCTGCCGGAGAAACAAGCCATACCATCTCGTTGAGCAGTCTGCCCGAGGGTTATCATCTGGCTGTGTTATATACTGCAGATGGAAAACAGATTACATTCCGCTTTGTACGTTAAGACCATTTATTTTCGAATCTTGCTCTAGTTGCATAGCATCGAATGAAACGTATTTATTTCAAATCATAACTGAAATGAATACGTTTCATTCTTTTTTTTTGGTTCTTTGTCACTTTTACTACTTTACTGCATACTGGTTGGAAAGAGATGCGAAGAGGGTTTGAGTCGGCGCCGCCGATTCAAAGATAACAACTGGGCAACTGTCTTCAATCTGTTGGAAATGCACAGGAAGAAAATTAGCTATAAAAAAGGAGCTGACTCATTTTTGAGACAGCTCCTTGCTATATGATAGAGGTAGGGCTCTCTGTTAAGAGTTCATGCTCATCAGGAATTCTTCATTGTCGGCAGTCTTCTCGAGGCGGTCTTTCACGAAGTTCATGGCTTCGATGGGGTTCATATCTGATAGGAACTTGCGGAGTATCCACATGCGGTCCAAGGTGGTACGATCCTGCAGAAGGTCGTCACGTCGGGTGCTGGAAGATACTATATTTACAGCCGGGAAGATCCGCTTGTTGCTGAGGTTGCGGTCGAGCTGGAGCTCCATATTACCCGTTCCCTTGAACTCTTCGAAGATCACTTCGTCCATCTTCGATCCGGTATCGGTGAGCGCGGTGGCAAGGATGGTGAGCGAGCCGCCTCCTTCAATGTTACGTGCTGCACCAAAAAAACGTTTGGGCTTGTGCAGTGCATTGGCATCCACACCGCCAGAGAGTACCTTTCCGCTGGCGGGCGATACGGTGTTATAGGCGCGTGCCAGACGAGTAATAGAGTCGAGCAGAATAACTACGTCATGTCCGCATTCCACCATTCGTTTGGCTTTTTCGAGCACTACACTTGCTATTTTCACGTGACGTTCGGCGGGCTCGTCGAATGTAGAGGCGATCACTTCTGCATTTACGCTACGGGCCATATCAGTTACTTCCTCTGGGCGCTCGTCAATGAGCAGGATGATCATGTACACCTCTGGATGATGGGCGGCAATGGAATTGGCAATATCCTTTAGCAGCAAGGTCTTACCGGTCTTGGGCTGTGCTACGATGAGTCCGCGCTGTCCCTTTCCGATGGGCGAGAAGAGGTCTACTACGCGTGCCGAGAGGTTCTCGTACTTGCCGTTGCAGAGGGTAAATTTCTCGTCGGGAAATATAGGGGTGAGGTGGTCAAATGGTACGCGGTCACGTGCCAGTTCAGGGTTTAGCCCGTTGATGCTTGATACTTTGGTAAGGGGGAAGAACTTTTCTCCTTCGCGTGGGATACGCATGTAGCCTTCTACATAGTCGCCGGTTTTCAGTCCGAGCAACTTGATCTGGTTCTGGGATACGTAAATATCATCAGGCGAAGCCAGGTAGTTATAATCGGCACTGCGCAGGAATCCATATCCATCAGGCATTATCTCCAGTACGCCTGTTCCAGCCAGTGTATCTCCAAAATCGTATAACGGAGATTCGGGCATTGCATCGTTGTAGCGGTTGTCCGGATGATTGTTATTGTTGAATGCACGCTGCTGGCGTTGGGCCTGTTGCGGGTGCTGCTGGCGAGGCTGGCGTGGCTGGAAGTTATTGTTCTGTCCTCCCTGCTGAGGGCGGTTGCCTTGTTGCTGGGGGCGGTTCTGGTTGGCAGGCTGAGGTTGTGCCGGAGCTTGTGCGGCGGGGTTGTTCTGTCCTCCCTGGGGAGCAGGCTGGGCTTTGGGGGTATTAGGCTGCTGTGGGTTCTGGGGGATGCGGGTCATCTGGAACTTGTTCTGCAACTCGGAGGGGATATCGCCTTTCTCTCCGGGCATCTCTTCAATAGGAACAAAGTCGGATTCCGTTTCTTGTGAAACAGGCGTGGAAGGCTGTTCGGCCTCTTGTGTCGGTTTCTCTTCTGCCTTTTGAGCTTCGGGCTGCTTCTTACTTTGGTGGGTCACAGGTATTTCTTTCTGGACTTCGGGAAATGTTTCCCTGGGCGTTTCCGGTGACTTTGATACGCTTTCTTCGAAATTCAGAGTAGCGCTTTCCTCCTCTTTACGAGGGCGGCCCCGTTTCTTCTTTACCACCTGTGCTTCACCCGATTCTGCTTTAGCTGGGGAATCTGCGGGGGCTTTGGGGTTGGGAGAAGAAGAGGGTTTTGCTTTGTCAGGGGTGGCCGCAGTGGTTTCGGGCGTAGTAGTGGTTTCAGCAGAAACTTCGCCTTTAGCCGGGCGGCTCTTACGCTGCTTGCGGTCATTACGCTTGTCATCTTTCTGATTTTCTTTGTCCATCTTCTGATTGGCGCCTACTATGGCTTGTTCATCCAGAATGCGGTACACCAGATCGGTCTTGTTAAGACTGCTCACTTTGGTAATTCCTAAACTTTCGGCAATGGATTGTAGCTCGGGAAGTTCTTTCCCGTTCAATTGGATAATGTTATACATACGTATACTTTAAGAAGTAGTATTTGTTTTTGAGATTTCACTCAGTAATTAACTGAATTAGAATGATGATATTAAAGTAGAGGATGCCTTGAAGTAAGGCGCTGCAAATATACAGCATTTTCTAATATAGCAAATGTTTTTTGAGTTTTTTTATGCAGAAAACCAGCAAAATACCTCTAAAAAGAAGTATATTTGCGAAAATTATTTCATGAACCTTATGAAGAAGTGCTCTTTTATACTCTCCCTGACCAGCTTTTTGTGTGCAGGGCTTATCGTTGTCAATGCGCAAGATACCAAACATATATTCAATGTGTCCAAAGCCGGCCAGCTGAAAGCTGAAATGACCGAAGAGGAAGCGCAAACCACTACCCACCTTACAGTAACGGGAAAGATCAATGCAAAGGATTTCAGACTGATGCGCGACAGTATGCCTGAGCTTAGCGTGTTGGATCTTTCAACTGTAAATATCGCCGCAATGACGGGTAAGGGAGGAACGACTGATGAAACCTTCTTTGTATATGTGTCCAAGTGTGTCCCCGAATACGCTTTCTGCAAGAAAAAAGGCGAAAGTCTGGAAGGCAAAAATACCCTGCGTGAGGTGTGGCTCCCTGCCAATCTATTTAATATAGAGAAGTATGCATTTCATGATTGCCGGAACCTGAGTGTACTGGTGCTACGCAAGAAAACGCCCCCTAACCTATTTCCCGAAGCACTGAATGACAGCGTCACAGCAATCTTTGTGCCATTGGGCTGCCGAGACAGCTATCGCAACCATAAGGCATGGGAACCGTTTAATATAATGGAAGGCACACCCGTACGCGCCACCGTACAGATCAATACTCCCGGCACACTCGGCGATGAACTGTTGAAAACCGGCAATCAGCCCAGTGATATCCATTACCTGACTGTAACGGGGACATTGGATGAAGCCGACTTTAAGTTGATACGCGATTTCATGCCCAAGCTCGTATCTATAAACCTTGCCGCAGTAACGGCTTCTGCATTGCCCGATTATACCTTCTCGCAAAAACGCCACCTGATGGAGATTATTCTCCCGCAAACCCTTAAAACGATAGGGGTCAGAGCGTTTAGCGGATGCGTGCGCCTAGGCGGAACTCTTGTGCTGCCTCCGCATATCAATGCCATTGGCGAGGGAGCATTCTTAGATTGCTCGCGACTGAAGGCGGTGCTTGCTACCGGAAGGGAACTTACGGTCATAGGTGGTGATTTATTCCGTAATGAGAAAAATAAATTGATTTATCAGCAGAAATAACCTATCTTTGCTCCACTCCTGTATATGCTTCTGAGAAGAACCATTTTACCTATTAATATATTTTGACCATGAAGAAGAGAATTTTTACGCAGTTGTTCCTGTGGATGTGCATCGGGGCAGCTTCTTTTAACCCTACTACAGCTCAAACTGTACGTATCGAAGTAGAAACACAGCAAAAGCTGGAACCCATGAAACCCATCTGGGCTTGGTTTGGCTATGATGAGCCAAATTATACCTACATGAAGGATGGGAAGAAACTCCTCAGCGAACTGTCGGAGCTCAGTTACACGCCGGTGAATGTACGTGTACACAACCTGCTCTCTACGGGCGACGGTACACCTGCCCTGAAATGGGGATCAACCAATGCCTATACTGAAGACAAGAAAGGAAAACCTGTGTATAATTGGACCATCGTGGACAGTATCTTCGATACATTTGTGGCACGCGGAATGAAACCCTTGGTAGAAATAGGATTTATGCCCGAAGCGTTATCTTCCAAACCACAGCCCTATCAGCATAAATGGACTCCTTCTGCTCCTTACAATGACATCTATACCGGTTGGGCGTATCCCCCGAAAGATTATGATAAATGGCGGGAACTGGTATCCCAATGGGTGAAGCACTCCGTACAGCGTTATGGTGAAAGTGAAGTCGCTTCCTGGTACTGGGAGGTGTGGAACGAACCTAATATCGGCTACTGGCAAGGTACCTTTGAAGAATATTGCAAATTGTATGACTATGCAGCCGACGGCCTGAAGAAGGCATTCCCCCGCGCCCGTATCGGAGGCCCGCACTCTACAGATCCCAGTAACCCTCAGGCTAATACCTTCTTGCGCCGCTTCCTGGAACACTGTGTACGAGGTACAAATTATGCCACTGGCCAGACTGGTTCGCCCTTGGACTACATCGGTTTCCATGCCAAGGGAGGCCCGCAGCTTATCGACAAGAAATATGTGCGGATGAACGTAGGACTACAGTTGCGCAATATATCCAGAGGTTTTGAAGCGGTAGCTTCATTCCCGGAGCTGATACATTTACCTATCATCATTGGTGAATCCGATCCGGAGGGCTGTGCTGCATGCTCCGTAAATGATCATCCGCAGAATGCCTATCGTAACGGAACTATGTATTCCAGCTATACAGCCTCCTCCTTTGCCCGTAAATATGAATTGGCAAGGATTCACGGCGTAAACCTGCTGGGAGCAGTATCCTGGTCGTTTGAGTTCGAAGATCAGGCTTGGTTTGCCGGATTCAGGGATTTGGCTACTAATGGAGTGGACAAGCCTGTACTAAACGTCTTCCGCATGTTTGGCATGATGAAGGGCAACTTACTTGCAGTACGCTCCTCCTCTCCTTTTTCCGCAGAAGATATAGCCCGCAATAGCGTGCGTGGTGTAGCGGATGTGAATGCCCTGGCAAGCAGTGACGGTCGCAGCGTTTCTGTAATGGTATGGAACTATCACGATGATGACAAACCTGCGCCTGCAGCGGACGTGCAACTTGCTATCGCAGGATTGTCGGCAAAACAGGTATTGGTAACGCATTACCGCATTGACAGTGAGCATAGCAATTCATACGAAGTATGGAAAAAGATGGGAGAACCGCAAAATCCTTCGGCCGAACAGATCGCCCTGTTGGAGCGTAGCGGAAAGCTGGAACAATGTGCCTCTCCTATCTGGACGGAAGTGAAGGAAGGTATCTGCCCCATTCAGTTCTCCCTGCCTCGCCAAGGAGTATCACTTCTAACCCTGACCTGGTAAACTATTTTCCCGGACTAACGGACTGTCATACTCCCAATTCCTGACAAACCCTGTAAAAAACGCTTTTATTATGCCACGCATCCCCTTTGGCAAAGATTTTGCTGAGAAGATCTCGAAGTTAAAAAATAACGTGAAAGAGATGAAATCGAAAGATACTACGAACGAAGATGAAATCTTCAACGAGGGAGATCTGCAAGAAGGGCAAACCGCTGCGGAACAGGTTGATAAAGAAGAAATCGTAAATGAGGAATCAGAAAACGGTAATTCGAAAGAGGAGTCAGGAAACGAAGAAGATTCCATTCTTCGGGAGTTGACAGCCGCACGTCAGGAACTCGACGAGGAGAAAAATAAATATTTGCGCCTGTCTGCTGAATTTGATAACTTCCGCAAACGTACCATGAAGGAGAAAGCGGAACTTATTCTGAATGGCGGAGAAAAGACTATCCTCAATATTCTTCCTGTGCTGGATGATATGGAACGTGCACTCGCCACTATGGAAAAGGCCAGCGATGTAGCTGCCGTCCGTGAAGGAGTGGACCTTATCTATCAGAAATTCATTAAGATTCTCAATCAGAATGGTGTGACGCAGATTGAAACTACTGCGTTGCCCTTGGATACCGACTACCACGAAGCCATTGCCCTGGTGCCTTCGCCTACCGAAGAGCTGAAAGGGAAAATCATGGATTGTGTACAGAAAGGATACCAGCTCAACGAGAAGGTGATCCGTCACGCAAAAGTAGTCGTAGGAGAATAATGCATCAGATAAAAGAAAGAGGATATAGATATGGCCACTAAAAGAGATTATTATGAAGTGCTCGGAGTGAGCAAAACAGCCAGCGAGGCCGAAATCAAGAAGGCCTATCGCGCCATGGCCATGCAATACCACCCCGACCGCAATCCGGATGATAAGGCTGCTGAGGAGAAATTCAAAGAAGCAGCTGAAGCATATGACGTATTGCGTGATCCGCAGAAGCGTCAGCAGTATGACCAGTTTGGCCATGCCGCAGGGGCAGGCGGAGCAGGTGGTTTCGGTGGATTTGGCGGAGGAGCGGGTATGTCGATGGATGATATCTTCTCCATGTTTGGCGATATCTTTGGCGGACACAGCGGCTTTGGTGGATTTGGCGGCGGAGGACGTGGCGGTTCGCAGCAACGCGTACACCGCGGTTCGGACCTTCGTGTTAAGGTAAAGCTTAACCTGAAGGAAATAGCTAACGGCGCCGAAAAAAAATTCAAGGTAAAGAAGTATGTAGCCTGTAGCCATTGCAACGGTACAGGTGCCGAAGGAAATGACGGAACTTCCACTTGTAATACCTGCCACGGATCGGGTACTGTAATTCGCAATCAGCAAAGCATCTTTGGTACCATGCAGGTGCAAAGCCCCTGCCCTACCTGTGGCGGTGAAGGAAAGATCATCAAGAATAAGTGTAAGCACTGCGCCGGAGAAGGCATCATGTATGGCGAAGAAACGATCTCCGTACACATCCCTGCCGGAGTGATGGGCGGTATGCAGCTGGCCATGGACGGTAAAGGTAATGCGGGTAAGCATAATGGCATGCCCGGAAGCCTGTTGATCCTTGTAGAGGAAGAGGCACATCCGGAATTAATCCGTGACGATAATGACCTTATATACAACCTGTTGCTCAGCTTCCCCACGGCTGCATTGGGTGGAGCGGTAGAGATACCAACCATCGACAGTCGCGTGAAAGTAAAGATTGATCCGGGTACACAGCCCGGTAAGGTGCTGCGCCTTCGGGGTAAGGGATTGCCCAGTGTCAATGGATATGGTACTGGTGATCTTCTGGTGAATGTGAGTGTATATATTCCGGAAGCCCTGAATAAGGACGAAAAGGAGATGCTGGAAGGCCTGAGCGATTCGGATCATTTTAAGCCCAGTAGTGGTGTGAAAGAGAAAATCTTTCGGAAATTCAAACACTTCTTCGATTAAATCTTAGAAAAAGCATATCTTTGTGGGGATGGACACTGTCCATCCCCATTTATTTTTTAATAGCACCATGAAAACAACTCCTATTCGCACTTTGATGACTTCGCTGTTCGTCATCATGTGTTATGCTCCAGTTCTCGCACAGCAGCCCCAGTCGCAAACGCCTCCGCAGGGGCAGTCTCAATCTCCCCAGCAACGTCAGCGTCCGCCTCGTCAGATGGTGGATATTAAAAATCCGGGGGCGCATGATCCGGTTCTTATTAAAGAAGGTTCGCGATATTACCTCTTTGCTACAGGGCGTGGTATCGACATCCTTTCTTCCGATGACCTTATCACCTGGAAGGTAGAGCCTTCAGTGTTTAGCAGTGGCCCCCAGTGGGCGGTAGATCTCATACCGGGTTTTCGCGGACATATCTGGGCGCCGGATGTAATCTTCCATAACGGCAGGTACCACGTGTTCTATTCGTGTTCGGCCTTTGCCAAGAATACATCGGCCATCGGACATGCCTCTACTGCCAGTCTGGACCCTTCCAATGCGAATTACGGGTGGACGGATCACGGAAAAGTGCTCCAGTCTGTTCCCTTCCGTGACAATTGGAATGCCATCGATGCCAATATCATCGTGGATGAAGAGGGCACGCCTTGGATGAACTTCGGTTCTTTCTGGGGAGGTATCAAGATGGTGAAACTTACGCCTGATCTCATGCAGGTGGCCCAACCTGAGGAATGGTGCTCCCTGAGCCGTCGTCCGCGTACGTTCGACCTGAGTGATGCCAACCCTGGTGACGGGGCGGTAGAAGCTCCTTTTATCTACCGTAAGGGTGAGTATTACTACTTGTTTGTATCCTTTGACTACTGCTGTCGGGGTAATAAGAGCGATTATAAAATAGCCATTGGCCGCTCCAAAGATGTGAAAGGCCCGTATCTCGATAAAGAAGGTAAGCAGATGGATCAGAATGGTGGTACTATATTACTGGAAGGTGGTGACCTGTGGGCCGGTGTAGGCCATTGCGGTGTGCATCAGATTGACAACAAGGATTACCTTGTGGCTCATGCCTATATTAAAGCAGAGAATGGCGCATCCAAGCTCATCATCCGCACCCTTTCCTGGGATGCCGCAGGCTGGCCGGTAGTAGATCCAGAATAACTGAGTCTAACTTAATAAATAAGGCCACCCCATTCGGGGTGGCCTTATTTTATGCTAACACTATATGTGTATCAGATTACTTCGCCAACTGGCCAGCTGAACCAAGCACGTTTTCAATTTTGTGCTTGTAGAGTTTCTTCATGCTGTCGCGAGCAGGGCCGAGGTACTTACGAGGGTCAAACTCAGCGGGGCTGTTAGCAAATACTTCGCGTACAGCAGCAGTCATAGCCAGACGGCTGTCAGAGTCGATGTTGATCTTGCATACAGCGCTCTTCGCAGCTTTGCGGAGTTCGTCTTCGGGGATACCGATAGCACCTTTCAGTGCGCCACCATATTGATTGATCTTAGCTACTTCTTCCTGAGGAACTGAAGAAGCTCCGTGAAGTACGATGGGGAATCCGGGAAGTTCCTTCATAACGCCATCCAATACGTCGAATGCCAAGGGAGGAGGAACCAATACACCGTTCTTCATAGTGCACTGTTCGGGTTTGAACTTGTTGGCACCATGTGAAGTACCGATAGAGATAGCAAGGCTGTCGCAACCGGTCTTAGTCACGAAGTCTACTACTTCTTCGGGCTTAGTATAGGTGTGGTGTTCAGCTACTACATCGTCTTCCACTCCGGCCAGTACGCCCAGCTCACCTTCTACGGTTACGTCGAATTGGTGTGCATATTCTACTACTTTCTTTGTCAGAGCTACGTTCTCGTCGTAAGGAAGGTGTGAACCGTCAATCATCACAGAAGAGAAGCCCATGTCGATGCAGCTCTTGCAAGTTTCAAAAGAATCACCGTGGTCAAGGTGTAACACGATTTCGGGAGCAGCGCAGCCCAGTTCTTTTGCATATTCTACAGCGCCCTGTGCCATGTACTGGAGCAGAGTCTGGTTCGCATAGTTACGTGCACCTTTTGATACCTGAAGGATTACCGGAGATTTTGTTTCTACAGCAGCCATAACGATAGCCTGAAGCTGTTCCATGTTGTTAAAGTTGAAAGCGGGAATTGCGAAACCACCTTCAATGGCACGGGCAAACATGTCTTTGGTGTTTACCAAGCCTAATTCTTTGTAATTGACCATGATTCTAATTTAAGTTGATAGTTACTTTATTGTTAAATCACTGCAAAAGTAGGAATAAATGTTCAATATGAGTGTAGAACCGCCCCTCTTTTTTTGTTTTTTTGAACTTCTACGGAAAAAAGAAGGGGAATGTTTTCATTCTTTGGAAATTAGCTCTATCTTTGCACTCTCATTTATCAGACCATTACACACTATTGTTACCAGACATAGTATAAAAGTATAAATTAAAGAAAAACGAAAGTCAGCAATGAAAAAAGGTATTCATCCAGAGAATTATCGCCCGGTTGCGTTCAAAGATATGTCAAACGATGATGTGTTTTTGACACAATCCACCTGTAACACTAAAGATACTATCGAAATTGATGGTGTAACGTATCCTTTGGTAAAGATTGAAATCTCCAGTACTTCACACCCTTTCTATACAGGTAAGTCTAAGCTGGTTGACACTGCCGGACGTGTAGACAAGTTCATGAGCCGCTACGGTAACCGCAAAAAGGCATGAGTCTTTTTGAAAAGATATAAAGAGAAAAGCTGTCTGACTTTAAAAGTGGACAGCTTTTTTTTAAGTTTATTCGTATGAAAGCTTTATAAAACCAAGTATGTCGGAATCTTCGTCCAACCTTCTTGTTTTTGGAAAGTCGTATTCTTCATAACGATGATTATTTGGGCGCGAGGCAGGTACCACTGTCGTTTGGAAGCATGATAAATTTTCTGCCCATCCTCCTGTTATAAAGCGCCATCCCGAAGCATGCCCCAATCTAAGGATACACGATTTTCCTTCTTTCTCACAGGTTTCTACAGCATCAAGAATATCATTCATTTTCTCTAAGTATGCATCTGCTCCTTCCTTTTCGCAGGTTCCCCAGTATTCAATTTCTGATTGAACCATTCTATGGGTATATTGGTTAATCAGAACAAACAAGTTATGTAAGCTCTTTACTCCTTCAGGAAATTTCCTTAGTTTAGTGAAATGCTCTTTTGCGTACTCATATTGTTCAATAGATATTTTCAGCTCAAACTCACTTAGGAATTCCGGACCAATAGCCTCTACTAATTGTGGCTTAGAAATATCTTTTAGATCGTCTTCTGCATTTCGAATGTTTATATTTATCAATCTCGTAGCTATCTCGCAATCTCTTTCAAAATATGCATCTCCAACTTGTATAAAGCGGAAAATATCTTCGTTTGGATCGTTTCCAAAAAGTTCTTCTTCAATTTTTTTTGCTGTGACTGTTATTTTTCTGTCTCTATTTTCTATTTTTATTTTATTCTCTTTATCCTTTATTTCATCAATTAAGCTTACCAATATTGCCGTACGGATAGCTCCTTTAATAGAGCTTCCTGGTATGTAAGCCAAGCCCATTCCATTATGGATGCACTCTTTTAATGTTTCGGTAGGATTCTTTCCCACTCCTCTTGCATAACATTGCAAAGCTCGTTTGGAGTAATCTTCCGGCTCTTTATCGGGGGCATACCTACTTACAAGATCAATAGTACTCTCCTTCTTCTCAATACTCAACACCCAATCATTTAGATGTTCAACGCCTATTAGATGAAGAATTTTTCGTTCATCAATAACATCAATAAAACAATCTTTACATGTTCCTGAAACAACAAAGTCCGTATTGTATTGTAATATTGTACCTGAACCTACATGAACAGCTGTAAGCGTTTCTAATTTCACTCTACTCATACTCTTTCAAATTGACAGATACATAAAATGGTTTCCCACTCCGAAAAACGGGGTGTAGCTTGGAATCATTCCATTTCGGAGTTAATTCAACGACTTTTCCTTTCAGGCATTCCCGAGTAGGAAAAACAGAACCCACTCCAAACACGTAGATTGATTTTTTTCGCAAATGTCTAAACTCTTCATCGCTACTTCCTGCAAGAAAGCCTCCACGTTGTTTTAGATCGTAGCGGGATTTCTCAAGATTGAGCATTTGTATTTCCTCTTTTAGAGGAATATATAACGAGAGTAACATGCTTGCATTACCACCTGTTTGTGGCAAGAAGTCTATAAGTTCCTCCTCTATCTCAAATTTGCCACCTCCCACATTTCGATCTGATCCAATCCCTGTTTCACCCAGTTCTTCAAATAGGTCTACAATTTCTTCTCTCAATGCATCATTTTCAGTCTGCAGTATACAAAATAAACCTGCGTTTTCATGAAAATAGGTCCAGTTGAAAAAGAACGGTTTTGCATCCTGCCCCTCCTCACGAGGAATGGTAACACGCTGAGTTACCTGATTTTCAAATGGCTTAACGAACAAATCAACTGTCGTTTTCTCCAATAGAAACTCTCCGTTCAGCTGTTTCTCGTCTATTATTACGCACTTTCCCGAAAGGAGTTGTAACCACAGATCTTTTTCTATATACTTGATCTTTTTCAACTCTTTGCGAGAAGATTGTTTTTCTTTTCCGCTGATCTCTACATTGATTTGTCCAATTGTTTTTGGAAAAAAGAGATGTTCCCCCAAAAAAGGGAATGCAGAAGAAAGCACAAAGGCATCAAGGAAAGACTCTATATCATCAGTTTTTCCACGTTGCGCTCGTAATGCAGCTAAAGCAGAAGAAATAGAATCAGAATGCAGATCAGGAGCCGAAAAATCATAGTCCTCCTTCCCTATCCCAAGATGCAATGGAGACCAATTCTTTAATTTAATAATCGTGCTTGCCATATCAAACGGTATAGGTTTTATCCTCTTCCTTATATTCAATTTTTACATGACCATATCCACGCGAACCATGACCTCCTAAATAGTCATCCTCAAGTAATTCAACAGCTTTCTTCAGGATTTCTTTTAGTTTTGTTTCATCCTCTCCTTCAAATACATTTAAAACCATGTTAAGTTTAAACTTGGCACCAGCTGGCACTCTTTCAAAAGTACGAGGATTTGCTTTAGCAGTTACACGGTCAATAGCAACTTCCGTCTTACTTTCCGTATAAGGAAGATCGGTGTTACTAAAATCAAATCCCTTCGTAATCAGTTCGGAGTCTCGAACTATTAAGCGGGATGGATGACCATTTTCACTATCGCCTGCTACTCCGAACAACATGCCAGAAGGAGATGAAGGATCGGCGCTTGGTCCTATTCCCCCGTTTTTTCCTTTAGCGCAACATCCATAAAATAGCTCTATCAATGCACGCATTTTCCCTTTTAGCGAACTACCCGGGATGTAGGGAATATTTGAAAGAGGATTGCGAACTACAAACTTATCAGGGCCGCCAATATTTAGAGCCGCATTAGTACCGCCAATATGTAAACCTGTCTTTAATGTAATTTCGCCAGTATAGATTATTTTTTTATTTAATTTTGCTTTCATATTCAGTCCTATTTACAAGTTAATCATTAATCCTTTCCACCATTTGCTCTATGATAAGCAAGTATAGCTTCAAGTAAATTACAAAAATTTTGAAATGTTCTTTGATCCGTTACATTGATAGAAAAATAGTCAAACACCTTCTTGAAAAGTTTTAAACCGTCATTCTTGTCATCGCGCCCCACCGCATAAGCCACTTTGGGACGTAGTAGATAAAATGATGGTTTTTCTTTTTCGAATTCACCCATTTGTATTCGTTTGATCTCTCCATAAATGCTCCGAATCTTAGAGTTTGTCAATCCTTTCCGGGCCAAAAAAACGCCTATTGACTCAGCTATAGTAATTAGCTGTTCATCAGCACCCTGAGTGATCCATTCTTTTTTAAATGAAGTTTGCAATTCACTGAATTTTCTATCGGCAGCTGATGCCTCTTCGTTTCGATAATTGTTTCTGGCATCTCTTCCCTGCCACGACCCATTAGCGTTTCTGCTTTGAGGTGTATAATTGTCTTGCTTGGCCATATTATAATATGATTTGTAAGTTTATTTATCCGTTCTATATTCTAATTCCGCCCAACGACAGGCAAAATTCCACAATTCAAGGGGATGATAATTCGTTTGAATAGACTTCCCGTTCAGGCTAGAGGTCGTTCCGCAAACTTCAGTCTGGCAGTTATCAATCAAACGTGTTATCTGTTCGTCCTTTTTCATTCTCTCCTTCATTCGCCCTAAGTCATACGCCATCATCCAATAGGTCTTAAAGTTCCCTATTTTATGATCTTTTAAATCAGCATTTGCGCAGTGCATCATAATCTTTGAAAGAAAGGATTTCGGAAGAATTTCATCATCCGCAGCTTTTAATAATACATTCTTTAAAGTTTCTACTGCGGGAAACTCCTTTTCCCAGTTTAAAGGCATATCCATAAAGGAGATGGAGTTCTTGTTCTTTCCATTCTTATGCTTTTTGGCTAAGCCTTCTTCCAAAGCGCTTTCTTCTGCTCCCTTCATTATAGGGAATTTCTTTTGGACAATGGCAACACCTCCTGATAGGGAGAAAGCAGAGTTGTTGCAGGTGAACTCACGGAAGTCCTCACGAATCTGCTTAGCCAAACAAATAACTTCTTTCCAGCTTCCTATAATAAACAGGTCATCTCCCCCGCTATATATAATAAGAGATTGCTTAGGAGCCTTCTCTCTCCAAATAGTATTTAAGTAGCCGGAAAAGAAGATATCGAGTGAACGACTCAATGCAGCATAACGCGATAAGGTTGCTTTTCCCGGGTTAATACCTTCTTGAAAGATTGTACCTAAATTGTCAACATCCATGCGTAGCACACCTAAACGCGAAAAAGCACCTTCCTCATCCGGATGACACATATCCTCAAAGGTTTGTTCTTCCCATTCATTTCCTCCATAGAATTCTAGTATCTTGCTGTTGTTGATTTCTTTTGTACTACTATGTAAGAAATCACAATTCCCATTTTTACCGTTCAGGGTAATTACAGTCACCTGGCTTGTAATAGATTCCAGATGCTTGGCTTTTTCTTTGAACTCTCTTGCGTTGAGAAAATAATAGGTAAATCCTAAATTTACAGGACATATAGACACCTCTCCTATCAGGCATGAGGCTTCTCCATTAATGACTACAATACATTCTGTTTCGCGAAGCGCCTTTCCCAGCTTGATCTGCACATTGTTAAGTGGACGAATATACCCTCCTTCGAAGGGGATTTTTTTCTCATCTACACCAAATTCCTCACCAGTAATCCTGTCTCTAAGGGTGTTTCCTCCCCAAGGCTCAAAGAACTGTTCATATTGATTTTCTATCTGTTTTGCAAACTTGCAAGACTTCTTTCGGTCGCGTTTTTCGAAAAGTCGTTTCCAGGCATCTTGCAAGTGACCTTTCTTATGCATCAACTCATCCTCAGAGAGTTCTACCCAATCAATTGCCATGTACAATGTATTAGAGTGGGTAGCAAATAGTTTTTCCTCAATCGTGCTTATACATCGTTCCAGTTTATCTTTAGCAGCTGGTGTATTAGGTGCAAGCAAATAAAATGAACCACCAGAGTTATATATAACATGAGCTTGGAATAACTCTAATTCTTTTAATATATAGCGTACTACCGCATCAGAGAGCAGGCGCAGGTAGAAAGAACGCCCTTTTAGGTTCTTCCCTGCAAATTTTGATACAATTTGATAGATATACGGCTGGATGCCACTGAGATCTCCACCAACCAGCAAGAAAGGAGATTCATTATCACATCCGGCTTGTTGGTAATCATATAAACAAACCGCCAATGCGCCCGTTGTTCTTGAATGATCATACAATGACACGTCTTGAAAATGAACAGTACTTGCTGGTATGCAAGCTGTATATTTGAACATCAGGCTTAACAGTGTGTCGCCAAATGCACTAAAAGAACCGGTTTGGATAGACTCCAATTCACCAATAAACCCTCGCCATAATTTTTCATAATCAGGGGCTTCTGAATATTCTTTTTTAGGAAATATGCTTGTTTTGGACAGCTGCATCTGATGAACAGGCAAGTAGTAGGAAGCCTTCTGTTGTGGTGAGGTCTTTACAAATTCCAATATTGAACTCATCCTCTTATTCTTGTACGCTTCCCATTGCGTGTTTTCATCCTCATCGTCCAAGAAAGCTTTCTCGGAGTCACGATCCATCCCTGAAGACAGATGGTCAGCCTTTTTGATGATCTTTCCTAATGCGGACAGCTGGCTTTCTGCTAAGTGATGGCATGCTGCTAAATAAAGTAGGCTATCCACCTCTTCGTTTCGCTGTTTCTGAAACGCCTGACAATACTCCTCTATAAACCGGGCTGTCCAAAGCACGTGCTTATGAATATATTGTCCTCCTGTTTCTCTGGAAGGACAAAACAATTGCGCTTTCTGTGCTATATCGCCTAAGTACTTACTGGTAGATATATCACCAGTGTCAATCCGTTGATAGAACTTACCGATGTCATGCAGTAAGGCGGCAAGGTAAATTTGTTCTCTTTCATTTTCCATATTCAGCATTGTTTTCTGATACAAAGGGCTCTTCTTCCTTTTTGTGATAAATTCGAGTTACTGTTCCACAGTTAATACTGGCATTTTTTCCTATTCCCACAAAATCAGGAAGGGAAAGATTGCTTTTGAAAACCACATCAAAGCTTAATAGTTTAACACCCTTATAGTATACGGGATATTGTTCTTCCATCTGAATGATAGAACATTTTATTTCCTTCTCCAGGAATACATGGATACCCTTTGCGAAAGACAGTAGATTTCCCACTAATATTTTTTCTAAAAAGGCTGAGCGCTGAGCCAGACTTTCCAACTCCATATAATGTATATAATTCTCCTGGTTGAGAGGGAGCCACTGGCGTAATTGGTATGTAAACAAAGTGCCCCACAACTGTATGGTATATTGCAAAGCACGTATTTTATCTACCTCCATTTGTAGCTCACGTTTTCCTAATTGAAATACCGTGCTTCCTGAAGAAAACAATTGACCAACTACATCTACACCTTCATTTACGCATACAATAGCCGCGCAACGGTTGATTCGTTTATATTGGATTAGAGGGTATGAATAGCGAAGTTGTTCACCTATATGATTATGAAACAATATATCCGCCTGGTTGTTCATGGCTTGGATAACAGCACCACGTAACAAGGCGATTTCGTCTTTGTAAATCGGATTTTTAAATCGGATAGTTAGTATGCGAACTTTTGGTGTCATTGATATGATGTGATATTAACTGACGCAAATGTAATAAACATTCCGAATACTAACTTAAGATAAACTATAAAAAATAATCAAACATGCCGCAAAACATGAAAAAGTATTATATTTGCACATATCAAAAATGCATCAATATAATTATGAAGATTCACATCTCGCTTTTAGGAAAAGAGCCTCTTCCGTGCTATTATGCCATTCGGGAATACAAAGCAGATAGGATTTATTTGCTTGGTACCTCCGACAATAAGGAGATCGCAGAAGCAATTTGCCGATTTCTATTTAAGAAAGGAAAAAAGGTGTCTTTTGAATCAGTAATTCCGTATGATCCTAGTGATATTATACAGGCTTGTGAGAAAATTCATCAAGCTTTCCCTCAGGCTGAATGCCTATATAACTTAACAGGTGGTACTAAGGTGATGAGCTTTGCTGCATATGCTATAGCTATGAAGCATAAGGCGGATGCCATTTATATCTCCCAAGAAAACAAAATGGTTTCTATGCGTACATTTGAGACAAGACCTTTCGATTGTTCTTTAGGGATAGAGGAAATCTTCGAATTGCACGGCCAACAATTGAGTCGTCAGGAAGAAGTAACAAGCGATAAGGAGCAAGCAGTTGAATGTTCGTTGATAATTAAAAATTTTATTATTAATCATCCTAAGTTGTATCGAAAATTGCAACAAAAGAACTTTGTAAACTCTTCAAGTTTATGCCTTAAAAAGATAAAGGGTGGTGGTTGTATTATAGAATCAGAAGGGACTCCCCTGTTTTGTATAGATCATCCGAACAGTAGCTTATTGCTATTTAAAGGTCGATGGTGGGAAATACTTGTTGCGGATGCTATCACACGATGGAAAAAAAAGCAAAACTATACTTTTTCAGTGTATAAGAATGTCGTTTTTAAACCCAGAAGCTTAAAAGGGCAAAAGATAACAAGTGAACCTAAAAACGAAATTGATCTATTAATAAATATAGGCAATAAACTTATATTTGTTGAATGTAAGTCGGGAACGGTTACTCAAGAAGATATTTACAAGTTAAACAGTGTGCGCCACACGTATGGTGGAGGTATGTCCCGAGCAGTCTTGATTTCTTTTTACCCGCTAAATGATATATTAAAAGAAAAGGCTAATGAAAATCATATTCGGATATATGCACGAAATCATATTGCAGAGCAGTGCGATTTTCTAAATAGATTATCTGATTTTCTAGAATCGATATTATCTGTCCGGAATATTTAATTATGAATTTGATTCCATAATTAAATCGTTTAGTTCTGAAACGTTCTTTGATTTCTTGATTTTGCTAATATTTCCTAAAGAGGTTGTGATATATTTGTGAAAGTTGTAATTTTGCGTCCTCTTTTAAAGGGAAGTTTTTTTAAGATAGAAGGCCGTTTTATTTTAGATGATAGTTTATATATAGCTGGATGTTATGCGTTTACATTTTTTGCACTCAAAGAGTAGCTTCCAATAAAATAAGGATTAAGACCAAGCGTAGTTCGATGATTGGTCATTTGTTTGACTTCTCAAAGAGTAGCTTCCAATAAAATAAGGATTAAGACATTGTTACACCGTTCTTCTCTTCCAAATTGGCAATACTCAAAGAGTAGCTTCCAATAAAATAAGGATTAAGACGCATCTGCATGATCCCCAGCCAAATTTAGGCCTGCCCTCAAAGAGTAGCTTCCAATAAAATAAGGATTAAGACTCACTTCAATGGTGCCATTCTCATTTCTGTAAATCCTCAAAGAGTAGCTTCCAATAAAATAAGGATTAAGACATACCAATTTTAAAATGAATTACAATTGCGTCTAATCTCAAAGAGTAGCTTCCAATAAAATAAGGATTAAGACACAGAACCAAAAAAGCATCCCGTAACAACGTCTACACTCAAAGAGTAGCTTCCAATAAAATAAGGATTAAGACTTTCAGACCAGCAATCCAAAACAGATAACCCAAAAAGACTCAAAGAGTAGCTTCCAATAAAATAAGGATTAAGACGTTGGATGTATTCACCATCCACTCCACCTGAAATACTCAAAGAGTAGCTTCCAATAAAATAAGGATTAAGACTAGTCTTTTTGCAAATTAGAATACTCCATAAGCAGCTCAAAGAGTAGCTTCCAATAAAATAAGGATTAAGACAAATCATTATTTAGATTTTTACTATAAATTGGTAATCTCAAAGAGTAGCTTCCAATAAAATAAGGATTAAGACATATCCATTCAAGTACTCGTACGCTTCTTCGGCAGCTCAAAGAGTAGCTTCCAATAAAATAAGGATTAAGACTTGGCTTCTTCCTGAGCAACACCCACTTCTTTGGTAACTCAAAGAGTAGCTTCCAATAAAATAAGGATTAAGACACCATAAATTTGTTACGGTAGTTAGGGATGATGCCCTCAAAGAGTAGCTTCCAATAAAATAAGGATTAAGACTCATTTTTCTTTCCACATGGATAAAGAAGGGTACGACTCAAAGAGTAGCTTCCAATAAAATAAGGATTAAGACTTAAGAAACAAGCAACTGATAACACTATGAAACAAACTCAAAGAGTAGCTTCCAATAAAATAAGGATTAAGACACAGTGGGGCAGAGCAGCACGTAAAATTTAAACTTAACTCAAAGAGTAGCTTCCAATAAAATAAGGATTAAGACACCGGATCAACATATGTTTTGCTCTTTGCAATAACACTCAAAGAGTAGCTTCCAATAAAATAAGGATTAAGACAGTTGATCTCATAGCGTAGGACCCATTCTTCTGGAACTCAAAGAGTAGCTTCCAATAGAATAAGGATTAAGACCGGAGGAGCGATCCTCGATGTAAGTGCCTTCGATACCTCAAAGAGTAGCTTCCAATATAATAAGGATTAAGACTAACGGTCGGCTTTGTACCCCCTCTGAGCATAAACACTCAGAGAGTATCTTCCAATAAAATAAGGATGCTAGCAAGTTAGTATATAGAACCAATAAAATTACATTATGGAATTACAAAAAACAAAACCTTTCAACATTGATTTTCAGCTTATTCAGCAGGCCTACAAGCGTGTGAGATCTAATCGTGGTAGTGCTGGAACTGACAAAGTCAGTATTGCAGAATTCGAAAAAAATCGTGAGGGGAACCTGCTTAAGTTATGGGATGATATGAGCTCTGGCAGTTATCTCCCCTCAGCTGTTAAACTGATTGAGATTCCCAAGTCTGGTGGAGGGTTTCGCCCATTGGGTATCCCCACTGTAAATGATCGTATTGCCCAGATGGTTGTTGTATTGGTTCTAAATCCTCTTCTTGAGCCTCACTTCCATCAAGATTCATATGCTTATCGGCTTGGTCGTAATGCTCATAATGCATTGTTTATGGCTCGAAAGCGTTGCTGGAAGTATGATTGGGTACTGGATATGGATCTTAGCAAATTTTTCGACACGATTGATCATGAACTTCTAATGAATGCTATATGTAGACATACGGATAATAGTTGGATACTTTTATATGTGGAAAAATGGCTTAAGGTCCCATATTCTCTTAAAGATGGCAGTTTTCAAGAACGTACTGTGGGGGTCTCCCAAGGCTCGGTTATAGGTCCATTATTGGCAAACCTATTCTTGCATTACGTTTTTGATCTTTGGATGGCTAAATATTATCCCACAGTTCTTTGGGAACGCTACGCAGATGATATTATCTGCCATTGTCAATCTTTAGACGAAGCGAAAAAGATTCTTAAGGTCCTGTCAGTCAGACTTTCCGAATACAAACTTTCATTAAACAGGGAAAAAACTAAGATCATTTATTGTAAATGCAGTCGTAGAAGAAAAAACTACAAGAATGTTTCTTTTGATTTTCTTGGCTATACCTTTGCTCCCCACAAACTCAAGATGACTTTTACAAAATACCTTCCAGCTATCAGTTCAAAAGCGATGAATCATATTAAACAAAAAATATCAGGATGGAAATTAGGTCAAAAGACAGATGTAAGTCTGAATAAATTGGCTTCATTAATAAATCCATCAGTCAGAGGCTGGATTCATTATTATGGAAAATTCTATCCAAGTAAATTAAGACTGTTTTTGAGATATTTAAATAATGAACTTGCCAGCTGGGTTCGAAGAAAGTTTAAACGGTTTAACAAAAAACCGCATCAAGCTTATCTCTGGTTAGCAAGGATTCATCATTACCGAGAGGAATTGTTCTACCACTGGCAATGGGGAGTACACCCGTTTTATCGTAAATATTCCGAATCATGATTCAGATTTATGCCATCCCAAACTTTTGGCCACCCCCCCCCTTCTCGCTATTCACACACTCTGGAAGCCGCATTCATACTACGTTTGCGGGTGAAGGGCGGGTGTGAAGGGCGTGAAGGGTGGGGTTCACATCATTAATTTACCAGGGGTACTACGCAGTATTTGTTGCCGTAGCGGGTGTGTTTGCGATGCACACCGGCGGCAATGAGGGCTTGGCCGAACTGGACGGGCTGCACGCCACGCAATACTATGGAGCAATGTGCTTTGAGGGTTTTGAGGATCTCTACGAGGGATAGTTGCTGGCAGGTTTCATCTCCGGTGGCGGGGCGGAAGCAGTGACGGAAGGCTTCCTCCAGGGGCGACTGGCGATAGAAGCGCTCGTTGTGCTGCTGGATGAGCTGTTCTTCTTCGGTGGTAAACCAGTGGCGGGCGCCGCTTTGCAGTTGGGCCTTTAGCTGGGCGTAGATCTGGGCATGGTTCAGGTGGGTGCAGTCGATGCTGCGCTCTACTTCTATGCAGAGGAAGCGGCGGCTTCCGGTGGGGTCAGTCAGCAGGTCGGTACGGTTGGAGGTGGCGATGAAGGATGCGATGCGCGGCAGGGAGCGGTAGCTGCGCTGATAGGCCTTGCACAGGCTGAGGGCCGACATTTGCATCAGGTTTTTCAGGAGGGGCATTTTGGAGGCGGGGATCTTATCGAACTCATCCAGGTTGAGAAGACCCATTTCGGAAAGTTTCCGCTCAGTCTGGCCCTGGCTGGTGAGGTCGATGCTGTAGTATAATAGCGTGCCAGGGAGGGCGGCATAAGGCTGCGACAGAAGGTGGATTTCTGTCGGCCCTGCTCCTTGCTTACCAGCAGCAGAGCTACACTGTTGGCATGTGTCACGGCGCGTCCCATCCATTGGGCGGCGAGGGCCAGCATCCAGCGGTGGAAGGATTCTACCCACAATGGAGCATCGGATACGCGGGAGGCCAGATTATGGAGGCGGTTTGTGCCGTCCCATGCGGGGAGTTCCTCAAAATAGAAGGTAAAGGGGTGGTATTCCGCTATCTTGGTGGAACGGATGTAGCGTGCCAGGTCCCTGTCCCAGCAACGGATACCGTGGTTTAGTGCATCGATGCAGATACTGTTCAGCTCGCGCTGGGTGACGGGGCAGAAGGAAGATTCCCCGTCTTTCTCAGGTTGCAGGGGGCGGAATTCGGTTTCATCCGTCAACAGGTTGTAGCGAAAGGCATAGCGCTCCGTCAGAAACTCACGCAGCTGTTCCATCAGTCGGCCGGAATCTGCTGCAACAGGCTTATCCTGTGTTCTGGGCCTTTCGGCAGAAGCCGCGGTGAGTGGCGGGGAGGGCACACTGGTTTTTCTCTTCCTGTCGGAAAGGGCAGGAATCGCAGCACAGAGCTGCACGCATTTCTTACTGCACACGTCCCACATCCGGTGGGCGTAGCAATACATTTTTCTCCACTTGTTCATTGTACTGTTTTTAATTAGTT
>JAVBMN010000039.1:0-7047 GCA_031552405.1 Bacteroidaceae bacterium
GGATTGAATCCGCCCGGTATACAGTGAATAATAGCATTCAGCGGGCGGATTCAATCCGCCCCTACAGGAAACAATAACCCATGTAACATCATCATTATGGAACGAAATATATACTTGCCCTATCGCATGAAAGTGGCAAAGATTACCGAAGAAGCCCCCTTTGTACGCACCTTCCGCCTGGAATTTCTTGACCCGGCCGAGGCTGAGGCTTTTACCTTTCATACCGGCCAGTTTGCCGAGTACTCCGTCTTTGGCGAGGGAGAATCCACCTTTTGTATTGCCTCCCCGCATACCCGCAAAGGCTATGTAGAGTGCACCTTCCGCCAGGCAGGAAGAGTAACCACCGCCCTGTCCAACCTTGAAGAAGGCGCCATCGTAGGCTTCCGCGGCCCGTACGGAAATACCTTTCCCATTCACGAATGGAAAGGGAAGAACCTGGTATTTATCGCCGGAGGCATCGCCCTGCCCCCCATGCGTAGCGTGATCTGGTCATGCCTGGACAACCGGGCGGATTACAAAGACATATCCATCTTTTACGGCGCCAAGAACGTGAACGACCTCGTGTACAAACACGAACTCGAAGAATGGGAGCAACGCCCCGATATATCCCTCTACACCACCGTAGACCCCGGTGGCGAAACGCCCGACTGGAAAGGGAAGGTAGGCTTTGTCCCCACCATCGTGGAGCAAACTGCTCCCTCGGCCGAGAATACAATCGCCATCGTATGCGGCCCTCCCATCATGATCAAAAACACCTTCCCCGTACTCAAGAAACTCGGCTTCAGCGACGCCAATATCTACACCACCTTAGAGAACCGCATGAAATGCGGCTTCGGTAAATGCGGCCGCTGCAACGTAGGCAAGACCTACGTATGTAAAGACGGCCCCGTCTTCACCGCCGCCGAACTGGCTGAACTGCCCAACGAGTATTGAGTATTGAGTTCTCCGGGATGTTACGCATCCCGGAGTTTTAAAACGTGGATGTCTTGCATCCACATCAGCATATTGGTTTTATAATCAGTGTATAAGCCTTATACAGTGTTGGGGATGCAAGACATCCCCATTTTGATGCATGGGGATGCCTAACATCTCCACGAACGCACCCCTTATGAACGTAGCGCGCAAAATCATGTAGCTATTCAGCCTAGCGCGCAAACCATTTCTTATTGTTTCTTATTGTTAAATATGCGAAATCTCTTGCACATGAAAATAAAGTGTGTTATGTTTGCGGTGTACTATTGAACTATTACAGTGTACAACCCCAACCTTTGAACCTTAACAAAAAGAAAGAGCCACATGGAAATGGTAAAAATTGAACAACTGGAATTTGGTTATACCCGTAAAAAGCCGGTATATACCAACTTTGACCTCTCCCTAGAACCGGGCCGCATCTACGGCCTGCTGGGAGTGAACGGAGTAGGGAAGAGCACCCTGCTACATCTTATTATGGGATTGCTTCGTCCGTGCAAGGGAGAGGTGAGCTACAAGGAATACGATTGCAAGGAACGCGCGGCGGAGATGCTGGCGGATGTATTCCTGCTGCCGGAGGAGTTTCAGCTTCCCAATCTGAAGATTGAAAAGTTTCTCGACTTGTATGCTCCGTTCTACCCGCGCTTTGACCGCGAGCAGTTTATGCACTGGCTGCAGGAGTTTGAGGTGGATTACAATCTGCGCATCCACGAACTTTCTATGGGAAGCCGGAAGAAATTTTATCTGAGCTTTGCAGTGGCCACAGGATGTAGCCTGCTGTTGATGGATGAGCCTACCAACGGGTTGGATATCCCCAGCAAGAGCGCCTTTCGCCGCCTGATGGCTTCGGCCATGACGGAGGAGCGCACCTGTGTAATCTCTACCCATCAGGGTAACGAGGTGGAGAAGATGCTGGATGAGGTGTTGATCCTTGAGAAAGAAGGTCTGCGCCTGCAAGCCTCCGTAGAGTTCCTTTGTAAGAAGCTTCTCTTTGTGGAGATCGCCGAGGGTGAGCAACCTGAAGGAGTACTCTACAGCGAGCCTTCCCCGAACGGATATCGGGTGGTGATGCTTAACACCGGCCTTCGGGAAGGGGCATTCTCCGTGGAACTGTTCTTCAATGCAGTGCACCGGGTGGGTGACCGGATTAAGGAAGTATTGAATGTATAACCCTGAATGAAAAGAATCACATGAGTACTGTTTTTAATTTCAACCGGTTTTGCCTGCTGTGCAAGCGGGAAATAATGGAGGGGCGTACCTTGTGGCTACGCAACGCGATGACCTGTGCTGTCATAGCGCTCTTTTTCTCTCTGAAAAGCTCGGGCGATTTTGTCTTTATGGCCTTTTTGATTTTTGCAGCGATGTCCTCATCTCTCTTGACTGAAGGACTGGCTGATCGTCAGAAGAGGATTTTCTATCTTACTCTGCCCGCCTCTTCTTTGGAGAAATTCTTGTCGCGCTTTCTGTATATCATGAGTTTTATCTTTGTGGCATTTCCTGCGGCCTGGGTGCTGGGATGGGGAGTGCAGCAAGTGTTCTCTCACTTTATTTTTGGAGATCCGTGGAGCGTGCAATTCTTATCAGAGAGCATACAGAAGATGAGGATAGAAGGGAGTAGCTTCATCGGCTTCGCCATCCACCCAAGTGCTCCGCTATCAGAAAGCATACAGAGGATGTGGATAGAAGGGAATCTCTGGACGTTCTTACTCACCTTGCAGGCTGTGTGTATGCTGGGAAGTACGATCTGGTTGAAGAACCCCTTCGCTAAAGTCATACTTTTTCACATTAGTTTTGCAGTGTTGGTTACCATGCTTTCTTCCTGTATTCTTTACTTTTATACCATACAGAGTGGTGATCTGGTGCTTGGCTTCTGGGATTCAATGAACAATGGAATAGGGAGGAGTATCATAAGCGTGATTTATGTCCTGATAGTTATACTATTCTATGTGTTGAGCTATTTCCGCTTTAAGGAACTAGGTGCTACTCAAAAACTGTCTCGGATTTCGCCTTCATTGCGTATTGTGATCGGGTGTTACTTGTTGTTGCTCGTGTGTATGACTGTTGCGACGGTGATGGGAATCAGTATGCTTTCAGGCAGTGCTGTCTTCTTCTATCGTAATTAAGGGGATATGGATTCAATGTATAACCCTGAATGAAAATAATCTTATGAACGCAGCTTTTAATTTCAAACGATTTGGCTTGCTCTGTAAACGGGAGTTTACAGAGGGATCCCGGCAGTTGCAGATTTGGTTTACCTGTCTGGTGGGAGTATTAACCGCCTGGTCTACTCCCGGAGGGCCTGGAGCTATATTTATACAGCTTATTTTTTATCCCGTGGTGATTGGTGCTTCTGCTTTGTTGATGCAGAATATTTCCAACCGGCAGAAGCGGATGTTTTATCTGACCATCCCCGCCTCGCCGTTGGAGAAGCTCTTGTCGCGTTACCTGTATACCTCCAGCATTATCTTTGTGATATTCCCGGCAGCCTTTATTCTGGCAAAGTTGGCAGGGATGCTGGTAAAGCATTACTTTTATGGAGGGATGATGTATTGGCCTTTTAGCAATCTGGGCTGGATAGGTATGCACGATGTCTGGATGGTCTTCTCTTTGCAGGCTGTGTTTATGCTGGGTAGTATGGTATGGCTGAAGAGCTCTGTCTTTAAGACGATTCTTTTTCATATTTGCTTTGTGGGACTGATTACCATAGTATGTTCTTTCATCCTTTTTTCTCATGTGAGGCGGGGAGATCTGTATCCTAGTTCTTTGGAACCAATAGGTGGGCTGGAGGATATAATCAGTGTGATTCATATTCTGGTGATCCTATTATTCTATGTATTGTGTTATTTCCGTTTCAAGGAACTGGGTGTTATTCACAAAATCTTCCCGTTGTCTCCTTCTATGCGTATCGCGGCGGGATGTTACCTGTTGCTGTTTGTAGCGATTTTTATTTCGGTAGTGGTGGGAGTTCGCCTGCTTCCGATTGATAGCGGTGCTTCATTTATATATACCATTTAAACAGAAAGAATTATGATTGGCATAGATCACCTTACCTTCGGCTACAAGAAAAAAAAGCCGTTATATGAAGACTTCTCATTTACTCTGGAGCCCGGCCGGATATGTGGCCTGTTGGGGAAGAACGGGGTGGGGAAGAGTACTCTCCTGTATCTTATCTGCGGCTTGCTGCGCCCTGACCGTGGGGAAGCACGTTATAAAGGGCTGCATAGCTTTAAACGCCTGCCGGTACAAACCAGCGACTTGTTTCTGATTCCCGAAGAGTTCGACCTGCCCCGTATGCCGCTTCACCGTTTTATCACGGCGAATGCAGGGTTTTATCCCAAGTTTAGCATAGAGGATATGGAGCGTAACATGGCCCTCTTCAATATGGATATTAACCAAGAACTGGGCGCTTTGTCCATGGGACAGAAGAAAAAGGTATATATGAGCTTTGCCCTGGCCTCAGGCGTATCGCTGTTGCTGATGGATGAACCTACCAACGGCCTTGATATCCCCGGTAAAAGCCAGTTTCGCCGCCTCATTGCGGAAAGTATGACGGAGGAGCGGTCCATCCTCATCTCCAGTCACCAGGTGGCGGATATTGATAAGATGCTGGATCAGGTAGTGATACTGGATGAGCAGGGGGTGCAACTGAATGAAACGACCTTACGCCTCTGTAAGAAGTTGCTTTTTATAGAGAATGCCGAAGTCGATGAGGCTGAAAAAGCTCTTTATTCCCAGCCCAATCTGGGAGGATATGGCATTGTGCTGCCTAATGATACAGGGCAGGAAAGCCGCCTTAACCTTGAGTTGCTCTTTAATGCCATGCAGTCCAATGCAGAGGCGGTGAAGAGTGTACTGTACAAAGTAGAAACCTTAAAAACAAAACAAGATGAAGAATAGCACATTTAACTGGCAACGCTTCCTTATGCTCTGTCGCAAGGAGTGGTTGGAGAAATGGAAGGACACTCTGCTCATCCGTGCGGCGATTCCCTTGGTTGGAGTGGTATTGGTTCTGTGGTGGGACTATTACCTGAGTTGCTGTCAGGGAATGGCGGGTAGTGCCGAAAGATGGGTGCGCCGTTCCGAAAGTGAACTGTTAACACTTGCCACAATATTGTTTGTGCTGTATACAGCTTTTATCTGTAGCTTTTTTATGCGGCGCATAGCCTACAAGAAAGATCGTTCCCTCTGGCTGTTGACCCCTGCTTCTACGCTTGAAAAGTTTATGGTGCCCATGGTGGGAGTGCTGGTTTCCCTGTTCGTGATCTTCCCATTGGCCATGTGTGTGGAGGAAGTATTCCGGGTGGGTATATTTAGTGTGGCATTTCCGGATAAGCCGGTAGCGTTTATCAATATCTCTCATTTGATAGGGGATGGCACGGATAGCTACTGGACATGGTCGAGAGACTGGGAAGCGTTTTTTACCGATGGGCTGCTGGTGCTTTACCTTTTGTGTTTTTCGGGTATTATATTGGGCGCGTGCATCTGGCCTACCTACTCATTGCCAATTACTTCCATAGTGGGTCTTGCTCTTTGCATTCTGTATTTTATGACTATTTACGCCTGGGTGTGGACGCTCTTCCCTGAAGGTCCGAAGACTGTAAGTGAAATAGCAACTTCCGCTTGGGCCAGGGAGTACTGGTTTGTGCGGATTGCCGATTGGAAATGGCTGGGACTTACGTTGGGGGGTATCGCTTTCCCGTACTTCCTGATATTGGCGTATTATCGCTTTAAAGAAATGGAAATCATAAATCGTTGGTAACATGAAATTCAAAGAACCCAAAGCCATCTACCTGCAGATTGCCGATCGTATTTGTGACGAGATCGTGCAGGGGCGCTATGCCGAGGAGGAGCGTGTGCCCAGCGTGCGTGAATATGCTGCACTGGTAGAGGTGAATGTAAATACAGCCATGCGCTCGTATGAGTACCTGCAAACAGAGCGGGTCATCTACAACAAGCGCGGCATCGGCTACTTCGTATCCTTCGGTGCTAAGAAGGAAATCCTTGCCATGCGCCGCAATCAGTTCCTCAATGAGGAATTGCCTGATGTATTCCGTACGATCCGTACCTTGGATCTGAGCTTGGATGAGATTGACCGCCGTTATGCCGAGTGGGATAAGAAACACCCCGCTCCCGGAACGGATGCATATACCTTACCTACCTAAACACCGTGAATCGTATGAAAGTTACATCCAAAATATTATTTGCAACCCTGGCATCCGTGATGCTGATCTCTTTATTGTATTTCGTGGTTCTTGCGGTCATCCCCGGATACAGAGGGAAGTATATTATTGACGATAGCAAGCTGATGGCATTGAAGGTGCCGGATTGTCCCTATCTGAAGATTGAAGGGATCGGAACAAAAGTATCAGGCGCCTTCCGGATTGCCTCTTCCAGTGATTCCCTGCAACAGGGGAAGCTCTTTCTTCCTGAGGAAATGAAGAAATACATCACCACCCGGCAGGAAGGTGATACGCTGGTGGTTCGCTTTACAGGACTGGAGGCACTGACTGCTGAGATGCGTACCGACTCGCTGTACAACTTCAATCTGCATTATTATCCTGTTCAGTTGCGCGGCATGAAGAATGTCGGCTTTATGAAGGTCCATTTCAATACCTTTCGTTCCACCTATCCACTATGGGTAGAAGGGGCGTCGTATGTGGGCTTTCTTGGAGAGTGTGTACTGCCGGCTTTAGACGTGCGATCCACCTATACCCTGGAACTTCGCGATTCGCAAGTGGACACCCTGAGTCTGGATCTTGATTCCATGGAGCGTTGTACCATAGAGGATTGCCACATCCAGGTGGAGAACCTGACTGCCTCAAGGGATTACCATTACTACCAATATTCCGGAAAGAACCCCGCTGTAAGGAACTGGACTCCGAAGAATAAAAAAGCAAGATTCTTTGTGGAGCTCTTAGACACTCCTGCACAGATTATCTATAAGGAATAATCTCTTTCTTCTTACTTTGAATGAAGGCTATTTTCTGTAGGGGCGGATTTGATACCCCCCCCCGGGAAACGCAAGTTTTTGGGGCGGCTTGCAAACCCCCCCCACAGAAAAAACGACAAAATAAAGAA
>JAVBMN010000029.1:0-170827 GCA_031552405.1 Bacteroidaceae bacterium
TAGCGTAACCTCCGGATAGTAACCTCCTTCTCTTCCTCCCTTCCCTGAAAGGGATGAATTGGAACAGTCTGAGTAAAGCAGGCAAGGACGTAGTCCATACGCTGCCCCTGTTCAACCCACTTCGGGGTTGCCAAGGAGAGACTCACTTTTACCCCCAGTAGCTTCACTTCGTTCCGCACTACTGGGGGTTATTAAAGTTGAAGCCCATGCGGGCTATCTTCATCGTTAGACTATGTAAGGTATGAGTATGAATTTAACAATGCAACCTACTTTTCGGATTGACCCGAAAGTTCGTTCCGTCTGGGACGATGAAACTGAGAAATGGTATTTCTCAATAGTGGATGTGGTATCTATCCTTACAGATAGTTTGGATGGACGAAAATACTGGAATAAGCTTAAGCAAAGACTCAAGGAAGAAGGAAATGAAACGGTGACAAATTGTCACCAGTTGAAAATGCGTGCCGCTGATGGAAAAATGCACCTTACCGATGTGGCTGATACAGAGCAGCTATTTCGCTTAATACAATCCATCCCTTCCCCAAAAGCAGAGCCTTTTAAAGTATGGATGGCGCAGGTTGCATCAGACAGACTGGATGAAAACAAGCAAGAACAGCCGTAAACCTTTCTTGTCGAGCTGACAGAACAATTCTTACTCCCATATTGTTATCCTTTCAAACTACTGCCTTACTGTTTATCGCAGCATTAAAAACAAATGTATTTATGGATGATTCAAAAAAGCTATCGGAAAAGTTTCACGAGGTTCTTACGCATGAAGGAGTTGTTTCAGTTGTATCATGGGCGGAAGGTGAAGCGCATGTAGCCAATACATGGAACTCTTATCTTGTGGTAACTCCGGATGAACGTATATTGATCCCTGCTGCAGGGTTTCGGAAAACCCAAAGAAATGTAGCAATAAACAACCGTGTAAAGCTCACTGTGGGAAGCAGGGAAGTCTTGGGATACAAAGACTATCAGGGAACCGGGTTCCTTGTGGATGGAACTGCAAGATATCTGGAATCAGGTGAGGAATACGATAAGATGAAAGAAAAATTCCCGTTTTTGTCAAGGGTGGTAGAGATTACTGTCGTAAAAGCAAAGCAGACAATATAGACTTGTATGCTATTGTAGCTACTACTTTACAGAAATAATCATTCAATTCTCCTCCTCTTTTTTATCTTATTCGTACATTTGCAGCGATAAAAGAAAACGAATCTTTAATGTCGATCAAAGTATGAACATCGGATTACCCAAAGAAATAAAGAATAATGAGAGTCGCGTAGGTCTGACACCTGCAGGAGTAAAAGAACTGACAGACAGAGGACATGCCGTATATGTGCAGCGTAACGCGGGTTTCGAAAGTGGGTTTCCGGATGAAGAATATGTAGGGGCGGGAGCTATCCTGCTTGATTTCCTGGCAGAGGTGTACTCCATTGCCGATATGATTGTAAAGGTAAAAGAGCCTGTAGCACAGGAATATCCACTGATAAAACCCGGACAGCTCCTTTTTGCCTATTTCCACCTGGCTTCGGATGAAGCTCTTACCGGGGCTATGATAAAGAGCAAAGCAGTATGCCTGGCCTATGAAACAGTGCGTGCTGCCGATGGCTCATTGCCCCTGCTGGTTCCCATGTCGGAGATAGCCGGGCGAATGGCCGTACAACAAGGTATCCGCTTCATGGAAAAGCCGCAGGGAGGCAAGGGTATGCTCATCGGGGGCGTGCCCGGTGTGAAACCCGCCAAGGTGTTGATTCTTGGCGCCGGTGTGGTAGGTACCAATGCTGCGCAGACGGCTGCCGGGATGGGTGCGGATGTAACCATAACCGATATATCGCTTACCCGCCTCCGTTACCTGGATGATGCACTTCCCAAGAACGTAAAAACCCTGTACTCTTCGCGCTATAACATAGAGAAAGAGCTTGCTGTGAGTGATCTGGTAATAGGCTCCGTATTGATACCCGGTGCCCGATGTCCGCATCTCATTACCCGGGATATGCTGAAACTGGTGCCTAAGGGTACCGTCTTTGTGGATGTAGCCATCGATCAGGGAGGCTGTTTCGAGACCTCGCATCCCACTACACATGCTGAGCCGATATATGAAGTGGATGGTGTATTGCATTACGCCGTGGCCAATATTCCCGGTGCAGTAGCCTATACCTCTACGCTGGCCCTTACCAATGCCACCCTTCCCTACGTGTTGAAACTGGCCGATAAAGGCTGGAAAGAAGCCTGCAGGCAAGATCCGGGACTGGCCTTGGGCTTGAATGTGATAGATGGAGAGATTGCCTGCAAAGAGGTGGCGGATCTCTACCATCTCTCTTATGTTCCCGAATGCGTGTAGCGGGAGTTGTAGAGGGAATACTCTCTCTTTTGCTACCTCCACTTTGCAGAAAAAGAAACTGTTTTCAAGTCGGAAGCCTTCCTACTGATTACTTTTTTATTAACTTTGCCTCGTAAAGCGTGAAATATGTGCTCTTTATTGCAAAGTAAAGAGCTATATCAATGCTTGATAATAGTCACAGATAACTTTATTAATACCTCAAAAAATTATGGTAAAATTTTCATTAGAAGGTAAGGTAGCCCTTGTTACAGGTGCTTCTTACGGTATCGGTTTTGGTATTGCTTCCGCATTGGCAGAGGCAGGTGCAAAGATTGTGTTTAACGACCTCAAGCAGGAATTTGTAGATAAGGGCCTGGCTGCATATGCCGAAAAGGGTATTAAAGCTCACGGATATGTGTGCGACGTAACCAACGAAGACCAGGTAACCGAATTCATCGCAAAGGTAGCTGAAGAAGTGGGCTCCGTAGATATTCTGGTAAACAACGCCGGTATCATCAAGCGTATCCCCATGCACGAGATGAGCGCTGCCGATTTCCGTCAGGTTATTGACGTAGACTTGAATGCCCCCTTTATTATGGCGAAGGCTGTGATCCCCGGAATGTTGAAGAAAGGTCATGGTAAGATCATTAATATCTGCTCCATGATGTCTGAGCTGGGACGCGAAACCGTATCTGCATACGCCGCTGCAAAGGGTGGTTTGAAGATGCTGACCCGTAACATCTGTTCGGAATATGGCGAGCACAACATCCAGTGTAACGGTATCGGACCGGGCTACATTGCTACCCCCCAGACCGCTCCTCTGCGTGAGCCTCAGGCTGACGGAAGCCGTCATCCGTTTGACTCATTCATCATCGCCAAGACTCCCGCTGCTCGTTGGGGTACGCCTGAAGACTTGCAGGGACCTGCTGTATTCCTCGCTTCCGAGGCCTCTAACTTTGTAAACGGCCACGTGCTTTACGTAGATGGTGGTATTCTGGCTTACATCGGAAAACAGCCCTAATGAAGATGATTAAGAAGATCTTTTATCTGCTGCTGGCGCTTGTCGTAGCTACTTCCTGTACGGGAAAGAGCGTGACGGTGACCGTGACCAACAAATCGTCGATCGATCGTGACGGTGAATTGGTGTCAGTGTACAAGGAAACCGTGAATACGAAGCTGCTTAATCACGATGATCTACCCCTTGTAGTACTGAATGAAGCCGGTGAACAGGTGCCTTACCAGATCACCAACGAAGGTGCCATCCTTTTCCCCGCTAAAGTAAAAGCCAAAGGAAAGGCTGTATATACCATCCAGCCTGGTGATCCGATAAAGGTGGATCCCTGCTGCTATGGAAATATATATCCCAAGCGTATGGACGACCTGGCCTGGGAGAACGACCGCATCGGTTGGCGTGCTTACGGCCCTGCCGTGCAGAAGCGTGGCGATCAGCTGTTTGGTTACGACCTCTGGAGCAAACGTGTGGAGTATCCTCTGTTGGACAAGCTTTATGAGATGGACAGACAGCTGAATGCAAAAAAGGCAGAGCTGGGTAAGGAAGGAAAGAAGATGACTCGTGAGGAAGAACAAGCCATGTCTTACCACGTGGATCATGGGGAAGGGTGCGACTACTATGGCGTAGGACCTACCTTGGGAGCTGGTACCCCCGCTTTCATCTCCCCCGCCACAGGCGAGTTCGTGTATCCGTATGCATATACCACCTGCACTGTCCTTGACAATGGACCCTTGCGTTTCAGTGCGCGCCTTACTTATGACTTGACGGTGAATGATGTGCGTGTGCTTGAAACCCGCCTCATCTCCCTCGATAAAGGTTCACAGATGACCAAGAGTACTGTGTGGTATACCAATATCTTCAGCACCATCCCTTGGACTGCCGGCATTGTAATGCATAAGGGTAGTGATGAGGTGACCATGAATGCAGAAGAAGGCTATGCCGGATATGTGGAGCCCGAAGATCCCACAAACGGTACTATGTACCTGGGATTGGTATTCCCCGGAGCGGTAGACGACGTACGTGTACAGCCCCTGCTTGAGAAAGAAACTGCGGCCCTTAAGGCAGGAGCTACCGGCCACCTTATTGGCGTGGTGGATTACAATCCCCGCGACAAGGTAACGTATTACTTCGGTGCAGGCTGGAGCAAGCATGGCTTTAAGAACAGTGCCGAGTGGTTTGCCTACCTGAAAGACTTTGCAGCAAAAGCACGTACTCCATTGGAAGTGAAGGTGAAGTAGCCGTGCAAGATATGATTTAGCCTTTCTCCTTCGTGGAGGTAAGGTATGCAAAGAGAGATTCCTAAAGGGGTCTCTCTTTGTTTGTTTCAGACAGGGCGGCTTCGTGTATGTTGCGCATCAGCCCTTCGTACTTGCTCCGTTTCACGGCAGAGCCTTTAAAGAGCAGGCGGTACTGTTCAGGAGATAGATGCAGCCAGTCGTTTTTGCGCATCTGTAGCCGGGGGGTACTGGGTTGGAATTCTTCGGTAAGGGTGGGGGTGGCATGGCGGTTGTGCGGGCAGGCTTTTTGGCATTCGTCGCAGCCGTAGATGCGATGTCCCATGACTTGGCGGGCTTGCGCGGAGAGCGGGCCCCGGTTTTCGATGGTTTGGTACGAGAGGCATCTTTCCGCATCCAGTATAAAAGGCGAGGAGAGGGCTTGGGAAGGACAGGCCTCCAGACATCGTTTGCAGCTCCCACAGTGCATTTCCATGGGCTCGTCGGGTGGAAGACTTGTTTTGAGTAGAATCTCTCCCAGAAAGAAGCAGGAGCCCTTTCCCGGGAGAATGAGTTGCGTGTGCTTACCTATCCAGCCCAGTCCGGCTTTTTGTGCCCAGTAGCGTTCCAGTATGGGAGCTGTGTCTACACAGATTCTCCCTTCTGTTGCGGTCAGTGTACGGATGTAGTGGAGTAACTGGTTCAGTTTCTCTCTCATACAATCGTGGTAATCCTTGCCGTAGGCGTACCAGGCTATCTGGAATTCGTGATCTGGAATCCGGGTGGAAGGATAGTAGTTCAGGACTACTACAATGACGCTTTTGGCACCTTCCAGGAGTTGCGAGGGGTTCATACGTTGTTCCCTGTAGCGTTCCATATACTCCATCCCGGCGTGCTTCCCTGTGGAGATCCAGTGGGTGAAGTGTTGCTGTACCGTATCTTCCACCTCTTCCACCGCAGCTATGCCACATGCGTCAAAGCCGAGGCGTAACGCTTCGGCTTTGATCTGCTGTTTCAGCAGGAAGGAAGGATGGGTCTGTTCGGTCAAGTTGTAATACCTTTTGCTATATAACGTAAGTTCGGCTGATTTATTTAGTGGGGATACCATTGAATATAACAAAGCCGGCCTGTCCAAAAGAGACAGGCCGGCCTTATGATATAGATAGTATCCTTCTATTTACTCAACGCTAATCTTGGCTGTACGTCCATCGGCATTGACGATGTAGACTCCTGTGGTCAAGCGGGTTTCAGGGGCGATGTAGTCACCCTCTAACGTGTAGATGCTGATCTCATTGGCTCCCGGCACAATTACTTTGCCATCGACCACGTATACATTTGTCAATTGAGCTTCCACTTTATTGAGTCCGGTAGGCATGAATATAACGCGCAGGAAACCCTTAGTTTCGAGTTCAGAAGCATCCCAGTAGAGACCCTTCTCTGCATCAATCACAAGGCTCTCCATGACGGGGGTCCCGGCGAAGGTCACTACATCTTGGAACAGCTGAATGCTGTCGCCCACGGCAGGTTCCCATGTGCTCCAATGGATACGGATAGTACCGTTCATGGTGAATTTGTTGATGTTCTTCAGCGTGGTGTAGCTCTTAGCAGAGGAAATGCCAAACTCTACTACTGCGTCCTTGGCTATGGTAACACTCTTGTTGCCGAAGTTAAGAGTTCCGGTGGTAGCAGTAGCGGTAGTACCTACCAGAAGGGTAGCACCGGAACTGATGGTGTAAGCGCTGTTAGACAGTGCACCCGTTCCAGTAACACCACTCAGTGTAGCACCGGTCTTCACGGTGAGTGCACCCGTACCGAGTTTCACGGTGTTGCCGCTGATATGGAGTTGACCAGCTTCGATGATCGTGGTGCCGGTATGGTCATGCGCACCAGTGAAGCTCACCTTTCCGCTACCGATCTTGGTAAAGTTGGAGTTGTCGGTAACAATACCACTCCAGCTCCAGTCGCTTTCATTACCCAGCTTCCAGGTGTTTGTTCCCGAAGCACCGTCATTGGCGAAGGAAGCAAAACCACCCAGTTTACCGCCACCCGATACTTTACCGATTGTAAAGGTCTTACCAGTGTTCTGAACGGTGGTGGTGCTGGCTATGTCAAGTGTACCATTGGCCAGGCCTGTGGATGCGTCGAGTGTAAAGCGTGGCCCGGGATCATCGGTACCGTAACTTCCCACGGCCTTGATAATACCTGTAAACTGGCTCCAGTTGCCCTGTATACGGGTGCGGGTAGCGTACCAGCCTGTACCCTTAATAACAGGACAATTGATGGTGAGGGTGCCTTCGCCTGTTACCTTATTAGAGAATGAGGCAGTATTCACAAGGGTTTGCGAACCGGTCTTGCCCTTGGGTACTTCGATGGCATAACTGCTACCGGCATTCTCAAGCAGAGCGCCGCCCTGGAATTCTACGGTTTTGCCCGGTACAGTGCTGGCCACACACTGCACGGTTCCGGCAGCGACGATGAAACGATCCACAGTGTTGTTTATATTGAGCTTCATCCATCCTGCACCCTTCTTGGTAAGGGTGGTACCGCTGATGGCTTTGTTCACCACAAAGTCGCCGGCATTGTTGATGACACCACCGTCCTCACCCGCCATTTGCATGGGCGAACCTTGTGTGACGGTACCGCTGGTTTGAAGAGTGGCTCCATTCTCAATGACGAACTTGGCCGCAGCAGTATTGACACCTCCTAGTTGGCCGAGTGCCAGATTTGCATTGCTGAGGGAGGATACAACCAATGTTCCGCCGCTAATGCGTGTGCCGCCTGTGTAGGAGTTATCGGTTTTGACGGTAAGTGTGCCTGTACCACGCTTGACGAGTGTGGACGTGCCTATAATGCTTCCAGTGCCGCCGAAGGTGTAGGCTGCAGTTCCGTCTACGATGATGCTATCTGCCTCCAACTCGCCCTTGAGGCTCACGCTTTTCTGACTGCCGGTGGCATTGAAGAGTACCTTGTCACCTGTCACGAAGTACTCGGTGGTGGCGGTGGGATCGGTGGCTGAGGTGAAGTTGTTCGATAATGCGAAGTCCCACACAGCGCTCTCTTTGCCGTTCCAGATGATAGAGGCAGCCTCGCGGATGTCAGCAATAGTGAGGTAGAGGTGGTTGTTGGTATAGGAAAGCGCTGCTTTCTTGCTGGTGCTGACACCCTCGATAACGATGTCGGAGAGTGAACCGGTGAGCGTAGCAACCTCGCCGAGATCGTAGATTCCGGTTGTGAGGTCTTTGATCACGAATTCAATGACAGGCGTGAGGTATTTGGGGCCGTAATTCCACGACTTGGTCTCGATCTTGAGGAGCTTGGTATTGATCTGGTCGGCCTTGAGATCGTTTGAGAGATCTATCTGGAGACGTGAGCCAAAGCCAAGGATGAGAGAATCGGTGGTGATAGTGCCGATAGTGCCCTTGCCGCCCGGGCGGATGGTGGCATTGTAGTCTGCCTTGATGCAGCGGAACTGTCCCCCGTTGGAGTTAAGGCTGGTGTGACGGTTCAGCCAAAGGGTAGAACTGAGAAGCTTGCCGTTAAAGGTGAGCGTACCGTTCCACACATCGGTGTTACCCGTGTATTTCTGCTCCACGGCAGGCAGGATCAATTCACCCTCACCCTGTTTAATAAGACGCATAGGGCCGGCAAAGGCTCCTCCTGACACTGTGGTGGTGTAGGACTGAGAGACGGGTGCAATCTTCGTGCTGGTCTCGGAATTGTTCTGGCCCTGGGTCCATGAGGGGGCATTGAAGATTACATTCCACGGACGGGCGCCCTCTTGTACGGTGATAGCGTTGTCCTGATTCTCATGCACAAGCACTTGCTTGTCATTATAGGAAGAACCGATGGTGCCGTCGCCTGCTACAAGTTCACGACCGGTAGTGGTGAGCGTGGGAGGTGCCATAGTGATGCCTTCTAACTCTCCAAGGAAGTAGGATACGTGAGGAGGCTGGTTGTAGCCGATCGTTTCCCATACCATCGCCTGACGATACCCGTGGTCGTGCCACAGCGTAGGAATGCGATAGGTCGTAGTATAGTTACTAGTGTAGATACGCATGCCTGTGCCATTACGGATGACAATTTCTTCGCGCCAGTCGCCAAGGATGTCACCGCTCATGCAAGGATTATTCTTAGAGTCATTGTTCATATTGCCCGCATTGGACAGGAAGATACGGCCTACGCCGGGCTTGTCGATCTTAGGTGATCTGGCTGTACCCGGGCTGTTCAGTACTTCGCTCAGGAGGTCGCCGTCCCAGTAGATGCGGAAATTGAGGTCGCCCCAAGCTATAAGATCGCTGATTTCGCTGATAGCCTTGTCGGCCACCGAACTCATCATGCCCGTGTTCACGGAGCGACCCTGGCTGCCGGGATAACTGTTGGTAAAGTTGGCCATAAGCCCACGGCCGTCATCGGCTGTTCCCTGCGAGCGGTAGTATAGCTCAGAGGTAGTGGCGTTGCGGTAGTTCATGTTGGGCGAACTTTCGTTGCAGGTAAACTGCTCCAAGCCGAAACGATAGGGGTCAAAATCACTACAGTGCTGTGCATCGCCATGGCCTAGGCCAGTGGTGGAAAGACCTTTACCGTTGTCGTCAAACGTCATGGAACCGAACACGATTTCGTCGCGCCCGTCCATGTCCACATCCTGAATAGCGAAATTATGGTAGCCTTGTCCGAACCAGGGGCTTGATCCTATGTTGTTGGTCCAGTACCAGCGCTGGGTGATTTTGTGAGTGACGGGATCTACATCGTAGGCTCCAAATTTATGACGCGTGTAGCAGCCACGGCCGAGGAAGATAGAGGGTTTCTTGCCATCCAGATAGGGGGCACCGAAGTAGTGCTTGTTGGCGCGGTGACCACCATCACCGTCCTTACCCCACACGCCTAAATTGCTTTCGCCTGTTTCATAGCGCTTCAGCGGGTAGGTCATCCAACCCTTATTATTGTCGCCAATGGGATAGGGCTCGCCTGTCTGGCCATTTATATAAAGGAGGTATTCGTTACCCACGCTGGTGTATTCCGTATTGGCTACTTTGCGGGAGTCGTATTCGGGGCTGTCGCCGATGGTTACAGTTTCTCCGTTGGCCTTATGGATAATCATATTATCGGCACCGCGTAGCAGCACCTCGGCTTTGCCGTCCATGTCCCAGTCAAAAGCAATGGCGTCCCACTGCTCGTCGGGGCCAGCCAGCATGTTAGGACCAAGGTCGATCCACCACAAACGTTCGCCCGTGAGGGTGATCACCTCAATACGGTTAAAGCGGCTGGTGTTGGTGGTTATATAGCGGTCACCCGTGTAGTTACGCTTGCAGATAAGTTCTATCTGCCCGTCACCATTCACATCGGCTGCCACCACATCATTGAACTCGTACGTCGAAGTGGCATCGAGTCCGGCACGGTCTGTTGCGGTCTTTGCGGCGATATCAAGATAACCTGTGGTAAAGCCGGTAAGGCTATATTTGTCTGTACCGGTCCAGCGGGTTACCTCGTCGCATCTTTCGCCTTCCGCACTCCGTACTACGGGTGCTATCTGGTATTTGGTGGTGGCAGTACCAGTAGGGTGAACGAAGTTGGACACTTTCAGGTTTTCGGCGATCTTAGAGCCGTTGGCGTAGACATTGTAGGTCACGTCGTAATATTCTTCGCCCAGAATGCGCCAACTGATAAAGTTGCCACTTCCGTTTTGAGCAATTGTAGCCACCAGGCCACGGTCGAGTCTATCCATAAAACGCTGTGCATGAGCCGTGAAGACTACTGCAAGAAGCATGGACAAAAGAAAGATTTTCGGTTTAAAATTCATCATGAGATAGTTATTATTTAGGTTAGTTTAGCTCATCGTCGGGGCAAAAAGTAAATCAATGTAAGTTCCTTATTGCAAAGGCAATAATAGGGCAAAGGTAATTGTTTTTCCGGATATCTACTAATTGGAGTGCTAAAAATCAGTCGATTGGGGCGATATCCCCTGTTTTTTAACGATTTCTTTAGCGACGTGTTACTACTCTGTCGCCCAGATGCTTGTCCATGAGAGCCCGTATGTCCTGCAGTTTTTTGATGCGTGCCATGCTTTTATCCAGCATTTCGGGGTCTTGGGCGTATTGAGGATCCTGCAGGGCGCGGATAAGCTTTTTGAGCTCGGTGGCTACCATGTAGATCTTGTAATCGGCTATGAGGCGGGGTGCCAGTTCGTAGAGCCGTTCTTCGTCGGTGAGGATGGTTTGGCCCCCGCGGGTGAAGATCTTGCTCAGTACATCGCGGTCGGTAGCCAGGTGTGTGGCCAGCCGACTGATGACGGGGTCTAGGTGCTGGGTGAAGTACCGCTCGCTCTCGAAGCCTTGCTGGTGGAGGTTTTGGAGGGCCTCTTCCAGTATGCGGCGGTGCAGGGCCGACTGGAAGGGCAGGTTATCCTCCTGTATGGACAGGTGGATGTACTCGGTTACGGAGAGGGGTTGCACATGTCCTTGCTCGTCTTCGATGTTGCACACTATTTTCTCACCATAGCGCACCAGCAGTTTTACCAGCAGCAGTTCCTGTTCGCTGCATTCTTCGCTTTGTATGGCGACGGGGGTGGGTGCAGGGGTGCCCGATGGGTTGAAAGGAGGCAGGTCATTGCCCTCGGCAAAGAGGTCGGGCGGTGGCATATCCGGCCCGCCTTCCGGCATCGTCGGGGGAGAGGCGATCTGGTTTGTGGTAGGGGTGTCTGCGGTGCGGGGTTTGTTTTCCTTGCGGTGTTTTACGGCTTTGTTTACGGCATCCAGCAGCAGGGCTTCTTCAATCTGCATGAGCTGGCTACACTCCCGCATATACACGGAGCGTACGATGGTCTCGGGTATCATGGAGATGCTCTGTACGATGTCCTTGATGAGGGTGGCTCGCTTCATGGGGTCGCGTCCGGCATCTTCCAGCAGGAGGGCAGTTTTGAAGCGTATAAAGTCTTTCTCGTTGGCGGCGATGTATTCCTGGAAGGCGGTGGCGTTGTGCTTGCGGGCGAAGGAGTCGGGGTCGTCGCCATCAGGCAGTAGCAGTACTTTCACGCTCATGCCTTCTTCCAGCAGCATGTCGATGCCTCGGATGGAGGCCTTGATGCCGGCCATGTCTCCGTCGTACAGCACGGTGATATTGTTGGTAAAGCGGTGGATGAGTCGTATTTGTCCGGTGGTGAGGGCGGTACCCGAGGAGGCTACCACGTTCTCGATACCTGCCTGGTGCATGGAGATCACGTCGGTATATCCTTCTACCAGGAAGCAGCGGTCTTGCTTTACGATGGCTTGCCGGGCCAGGTACATGCCGTACAGCTCGTGGCTTTTGCGGTAGATCTCGGACTCTGGGGAGTTTACGTACTTGGCTACTTTCTTGTCGGACGACAGGGTGCGCCCGCCAAAGGCTACTACCTTGCCCGAAAGGGTGTGTACCGGGAACATGACGCGCCCGTGGAAGCGGTCTACCAGCGAGTGGTCGTCTTTCTCATAACACAGGCCGGTCTTGAGCAGGAAGTCGCGCTTATAGCCTTTGTGCAGTGCTGCCTGGGCCAGAGCATCCCAGCTCTTGGTACAGAAGCCGAGCTGGAATTTGCGAATGATGTCGTCCCTGAATCCGCGTTGGCGGAAGTAGGCCAGTCCCACGGTTTGTCCTTCTACATGCTCAAAGAGGGTGTGCTGGAAGTAATCGCGGGCATAGTCATTTACTATGAAGAGGCTTTCCCGGAGGCTGGCGGCCTGCTTTTCCTCGTCGCTCTGCTCGCGCTCCTGAATCTCGATGCCGTACTTGCGGGCCAGCCATTTCAGGGCTTCCACATAGCTGATCTGCTCATGCTTCATGAGGAAGTGTACCACGTTGCCGCCTTCGCCGCAACTGAAGCACTTGCACAGCTGCTTGGCGGGGGATACGCTGAAGGAAGGGGTACGTTCGTTGTGGAAGGGGCACAGGCCGGTGTAGTTGACCCCGCGTTTGCGCAGGGTGACGAATTCGGACACCACCTCCACGATGTTGGCGGTGTCCATGATGCGGTCTATGGTGAGCTGGTCGATCATTTTGACTGTACAAAGATACTACTTTTTGGGGTCTTACTTTTCTTTGACGCAAAGAAAAAAGCGAAAAAGTGAGAGCAGAGGGAAAGCTTGCTTTCATTATGCAGAGCGTGAGCTTTTTATCAAAAAGTAAGCAAAAGAAACTTTTCCGCTGTGTCCTCTACGCTACTCCGCACCGGCCTCGGTCACTGAGCGGAAGAACTCGCTGCGCTCAGACAGCTTCCGCTCTGGTCGTTCCCTCAGCCGATGCTCCGCTTTACGCTGCGAGGACAAGGCGGAGGTACGCTCCGTTGGAGCGTTTACATACAGCATAGAGGGCTTACGCGAGGATGGGGGTTTCCTCTTGTTTTAATTTTCGCTGCTTTTCTAAAAGAGCGAGAGTTTTACTTCAACATGTTTCTTCCCTTAACCTCCGCCAAAACTCGCATTTGCTGAATGGCAATCCGGTTCAATTTGATTAGTCGGTCATGTTGGGAAAGCCTCTCATTGATAAATACAGCATTAAGGTTTTCCATATTTGACAGGCAGATCAACTCATTTATCGTTGCGTAGTCGCGGATATTGCCTTTAAGGTCTGGATTGGCTTCCCGCCAATCCTTTGCCGTCATTCCGAACAGTGCCATATTGAGCACGTCAGCTTCGCTGGCATAAATAATTGAGGTTTGTTTTGCCGTGAGTTCGGTGGGGATCAAATTGTGCTTAATAGCGTCTGTATGAATATGGTAATTGATCTTGGCCAGTTCTCTCTTTGCAGACCAACCCATTGACCTCTGTTCTTCTTCTTTGAGCCGTTGGAATTCTTTAACGAGATATAACTCAAACTCTATCGAGATCCAACTTGCGAATTTGAAAGCAATATCTTTGTGGGCAAATGTTCCACCATAGCGCCCTGATTTTGAAATCAGACCAAAAGCATTTGTTTTCTCGATCCATTTCTGAGGTGAAAGAGTGAAAGCATTTAATCCTGCTTCCTTTCTAAACCCCTCGAATTCGAGGGGGTTAAAATCCGGATTATAAAGATATTCCCACATCCCCAGATACTCAATAGTGTTTCTGTTCCGCATCCAGTTGCCAATCACGGTGTTAGGCTCATTTGTTTTAAATTTGGCTATGTCGGTGATAGAAACATAATCCATGCCATTTTGTTGGATAATAGCTATATCCTTATCTTTTACACTTATTTTTGCCATACTTCGGTTGCAATGTTTAACAAAGGTATAAATCTCTATTGTTCTAATAATAATTATCGGGATACTCCTGTTGAAGGATTTTCATGTAGGGGCAGGCCTTGCGCCTGCCCGCTTTAGAATGGGGTGTTATATATCGGTACCAGCTCGATGTTGTCAATACATAGTACTGAGTGGTAATAGCCTAATGAATTCTTTGTCATTTTGGAGCTCTCCACATAGACCCTTACGCTATGTAGAGATCTGTTGATGTCTTCTGCACGCCAGCTGGAGCAGTCGTATGATTCTCCGTTATTCGGATCTCTTACATGGTGCTGGTACAACTCCTCCTCTTTTAGTTGCTGTATGAATGCGCCGACTTCTATTTCAGCCAGTTTCATGCGGGTTACCTTTTCATCGCTTATGGGCATGGAGCAAAAGGGGATTTCGGTGTAGGTGGGTAGTTTTTCTTCGGCTCCTGAGGCATAACGTACGTAACCATTTACCAGTTTAGACTCTTTCTTATCGCTATAGAGGCTGGTGGGCAGGAAGTTTACATAGACGGCGTATTTTCCTAAAGGAACGCCTGTAAAGTCGATTGCACATCGTACAGTGTCGTCTTTCATAGCGAAAAAGGTGTATTGGTTACCGGATATACTCCACCTCTCTTCTGCGTTTTGCCAGGTGCTGTCCATAGCATTGGCAAGGATCATGGGCAGGCTGTCGGTTTTCAGCGGGTGGATGGTAGGGTGTGTGTTACTTACCCATCCATTGTACTCTTCGGCTTCTTTGTTTTGTAGTTTTGGGAGGGGGAACAGACTGTACACCTTGTCCAGAGCGTATACTATCCCGTCGGTGCAGAGGTGGGTCTTGACAATGTCTTCCGGGAGGATGGAGGCGTCGGGGAGGCAATCGGTGGGATCCAGTACCTCCGTCATGTTATGGAATTCCGAGGGGAGTATCATTCCTTTCCGGATGAGGTTTTGGGTGATCTGGGCGATCCATTTCTGTGGTACTTCCTCCCAAGTGTAGTAGACGTTGCCTGTCAGTGCATAGGCTTCGCTGCTGTAGTACAGCCATTCTCTCAGTACACTGTCCGTGGGGGCAAACAAGGTGCGCTGTACGGAGGGGTTTCTAGAGAGTTGCAGGGTGGGTATCAGAGGGTAATTTATCTCGTACAGGTCAAGCGGATCATACATATCTTCCTGTAGGTTGAAGCTTGAGTGCATTTCGACGGGTATCAGGAGGGAGAGCGGGCACGGCATGGTCAGCTGCTCCACAAAGGAGTAGAAGAGGGAGCACTCCGGCATGCGGGCCAGTTGTTCCAGGGTACTAACGGGTACGATGAGTTCTTGCATTTCGTAGGCTGAGCCGTTGCAGCAGATGAATTCCTTGAACGGACTTACGGGTGGTATGCCACACAGGTAAAAGGGGGCTTGCAGGTTGGTGCCGGAGGGGAGTAATATGCGGCGGTCGGCCTCGTCCATCTGGGAGGTGAGTGGGGAAAGCTGTTGCGAGGGGTAGGCTTGTACGAGACCTGTTCCGATCTCGGAGGGTTTCAGGGCTATTTCGCTGTCGAACTGTAGGGTATGGCCGTTTATGAAGGAGGAGGCCTGGGATACCCAGAAGGGGCCTCTTACCAAGGATGCGTGTAGCAGGCGTTTCTTTTGTGCGATGCTCAGTGAGTCGTAGCAGTGTACGCCCCAGGCGTTGTCGCTGGCAAAGAAGCGCTCCCATGCCTCGTCGCTGGCGGGGAAGAGGGTGTAGTTGGGGGCATAGCTGTCCATCCGAATAAACTCATCAAGGAGTCGTATGGTATACTTGAAACGTCCGTCATAGAAGAGTGCGTGGCGGATGGGTACAGCTGACTTCTGGGGAATGATGCTGATGCTGTCCACATTTTGCGGGGTGCCGATGCACTGACCTTCGTACATTACAATGGGTTTCTCGTCGGCTTTTCCTACGTAGAAGTGGGGATTCTCCGTATATAGGGTTCCCAGGTTTGCCTTTTCTCCACTTTTGAAGTGTACCACAACGTGCTGTGCATACGTGGAAAGGGAGCAGGCAAGTAGTGCCAAGGCGGCGGATGTTATATATCTCTTCATAGTGGCTGGTGGTTTAAGGTTGTACATGGAACTTAAGAGATGCGCTGCTTCCGGGGAAATTTCCGGTAAGTGTCAGCAGGTAAATGCCTTGTGGCAGGTGTGTGAGGGGTATTTGTACCTCGCTTTCGGAGGAAAAGACGACTTCCCGGCTTTCCACAAAGAGGCCGGTGAGGGTGGACAGGCTTATACGCGCGTTGCACATGCTGAACGCAGTGCTTCCCTGCAGGGAGAGGAACCCGTTATTTTGATACAGGAAGATGGATGGGAGATCGCCGTTGTTGTCCTCTGCAGTCTGCAAATCGGTTGAAAGACCGGCAAAATAGATCTGCTGAAATCTTTCGTAGTCGCTACTCAGGGCGGGCTGGTCGTTTCGCCAGATTGCAACACTGTCCTCCCCAAAGGTGATGCGGAAGTGATTGCTGTTATCGTATCCGAAGTCGAAACTTTTGACATCCTGCATCGAGGAGAATACTACCGTGGTTCCGTACTGTGCTGATGCATAGCAGGCCGGTGACAAGAAAAGTAAGGAGAGTACTGCTTTTTTCATAGGCTTATGTTTTTACTGAGGTATCCTACAAAGGTATGAAAAGGGAATGAATAAAGCAAGAGTTTCGTTCGGCCTTTTTAATCGTATTTTAGCTGCTTACCTATACGCGTAGGTTTCTGTCTACTGAATGACGGACCTAATCTGTTGGATGACAATATCTTGTCTTTGCTTTTTTGTGTGATGCGCGTAGGTTCTCGTTTTCTATTCGCGTATCCCATAATAAGAAGTAATGAATAAGAGAATAAACAAATAAAAATATATGTGTTTTTGAAGTTGTTCTCTTTTTTTCTTTAATCCTAGGCCTGCGGCGGGAGCATCTCAGGCCTGGTTTTTCAAATCTCAGGCCTGTCTTGTCCGAAGTTCAGGCCTGTGTTTTCGAGAATCCGGGCCTGCACTTTGTTACTCTGCCGGCACGAAGGTGTATGCGGCCTTTTCGCGGCGTAGGGGATAGTCCTCGCGAAGCTGCTCGAAGAGATGGGGGGCGGCTTTCAATGCTTCGCTGTCGCGGCGGGGGTTGTATATTGCCAGAGCGGCCTGTGCCGGGGTGGTGGTGTGAATAAGGGGTTGTGCCGGGGCGGGAGGCTGGATGTGGAAGGCCTCCGGCAGGTGAAAGAAACGGCAGAAGCTTTCCAGACTCATGCGGGTGGCGTTGGCCTTGCCGTCGGCGGAGTACCCCGCGATGTGTGGGGTTCCCAGGAAGGCGCATTCCAGAAGCTGGGGCAGGGGGTGGGGTTCATTTTCCCATACGTCCAGCACGACATCGGCCAGGTGGCCTTCCTGCAGGGAGCGGAGGAGGGCGGGGTTATCTACCACTTCGCCCCGGGAGGTGTTGATGAGGGTGCTTCCCTTGGGCATGAGGCTCAGCAGGCGGGCATCAGCCAGGTGGTAGGTGGGGTATGCGCCTTGGCGGGTAAGGGGTGTGTGGAAGGTGAGTATATCACATCGGCGGGCCAGCTCTTCCAGCGGGAGGAATGTGGCGGGGCCTTCGCGCTGGGCGCGGGGAGGGTCGCAGCACAGTACGGTGAGGCCCATCCGACGGGCCTGTTCTTCTACTAACCGGCCCACGTGCCCCACGCCTACAATACCCAGAGTGGTATCCCGCAGGGGGCGGCCGGCGTGCTCTTCCAGCAGGTACAGCACGGACTCTATATATTGGGTCACGGAGGCGGCGTTGCAGCCGGGGGCGTTGGTCCAGCAGATGCCGTTTTGTTCGCAGTATTGAGTGTCGATATGGTCATATCCGATGGTGGCGGTGGCGATGAAGCGCACACGGCTTTCGTTCAGCAGGGAGGCGTCGCAGCGGGTGCGGGTGCGGATGAAGAGGGCATCGGCCGTAGCGGCTTTCTCGGGGGTAATGTCCCGTCCGGGGAGGTATTCGGTGAAAAGGGGTTCCGGGGAGGGAATCTGTTCCAGCACACCACGCAGGAAGGGGATCTTATTGTCGATAAGGATTTTCATCGGGTCAGGGTTTTGAAGGTTTCTTCCAGGGAGGCGTGGGCGATAAGTTCTTCCAGCGGGGCATCGGCCTTCAGCTCTCCGCGGGAGAGGATGAGGACGCGCCGGGCTACCTTTTCCACCTCACTCAGGGTGTGGGTAGAGAAGAGGATGCTCTTCTCTCGGCCCAGGTGGCGGATGAGGCTGAGGATCTCTTCCTGTTGGTTGGGGTCGAGGCCGGAGAGGGGCTCGTCCAGTATCAGTACCGGGGCATCGGGCAGCAGGGCGGCAGCCAGGCCTGTGCGCTGGCGGTAACCGCGGCTCAGGGTATGGATGGGCTTGTGGGCTACGTCGGTCAGCAAGGTTTCTTCTAGTGCCTTGTCGATGCGCGCATCGCGGCGGGAGATGCCGTACAGGCCGGCTGTAAACTCCAGGTATTCACGGACGTACATCTCGGGATACAATGGGTTATGCTCCGGCAGATACCCGAAGCAGCGGCGTGCCTGCCGGGGCTGACGGAAGGGGTCGAAGCCGCATACAAGGGCTTGTCCTGAGTCGGGAGCAAGGCCTCCGGTCAGTATCTTCATGCAGGTAGTTTTTCCGGCTCCATTGGGGCCCAGGAAGGCTACCGTTTCGCAGGGGCCTACCTCGAAACTGACCCCCGAAAGGGCCGGCTGATCCTGGTAACTCTTGCTGAGAAGGGATATTTGAATGGACATTCTTTTGTATTCCTTTTTGATGCGATGCAAAAATACAAACTTTCAGGGGAATATATTTGCTTTGTATGAGGAAATAATGTAATTTTGCATGTTTAATGTATTACTGTAAATAGCGATTATTTCTTATGAGTTTTAGCAACCGTTGTAACGAAATCTTCTTGCAGGCTACGCAGGATTATCACGTGACTGACAGTGTGGACGCTGAGATCCGCAACCCCTATCCGGTAAAGACCATCGAATTCTACCTTTACCTGAAGAACTGGATCGATGCCGTACAGTGGCACTTTGAGGATATCATCCGTGACCCCAATATCGACCCGGCTGGAGCCCTCGTGCTGAAACGGCGTATTGACAAATCCAACCAGGACCGTACGGATCTGGTGGAGCTCATTGACAGCTATTTCCTGGATCAGTATAAGGACGTGAAGCCCGATGTTTCCGCCACAATAAACACTGAAAGTCCCGCCTGGGCTGTGGATCGCCTGTCTATCCTGACTCTCAAGATATACCACATGCAGCAGGAAGTGCAACGCGCCGACTCTTCGGCCGAACATCTGGCCCAGTGCCGCACAAAGCTGGGGATCCTGCTGGAACAGCAAACCGACCTTTCCACCGCCATCGACCAGCTGCTGGCTGACATTCAGGCCGGTCGGAAGTATATGAAAGTGTACAAACAAATGAAGATGTATAACGACCCGGAACTTAACCCGGTACTCTACGCCAAGAAATAAGAAAGGCCTGATGCCCAAACTCCTCATTATCCGCTTCTCAGCTCTTGGCGATGTAGCGATGACCCTCCCTGTAGTATGGTCGTTGGCGAAGCAATATCCCCAATTGGATATAACCATCCTGAGTCGCAAAAACTATGCTTCCCTCTTTGCCATCCTGCCTTCGAACGTCCATTTTCTTGGAGCCGATCTCGAGGGGGAACACAAAGGACTTATAGGACTGCATCGCCTGTACTATCGTGAGTTGAAGCCCATGCGCTTTGATGCGGTGGCCGACCTCCACTGGGTGCTGCGCAGCATGCTCTTTTATTTCCGCTTCAAGGCGCGAAGGATTCGCATAGCCCACATCGAGAAAGGGCACAAGGAAAAGAAGCTCCTTACACGCCGCACGGACAAGATCATGGTGCCTCAGGAAACCTCCCTGCAGCGATACTGCCACACCCTGAATCGCCTGGGATATGAGTTTCCCATGCACTTCACCTCCCTCTTTGGAGAAGGCAAAGGCGATATATCCCTCCTGTCAGACTTTACACCCCCTAAGGGCGAAGGCGAGATGTGGATTGGCGTAGCGCCCTTTGCCAAACACAAGGGGAAGATCTACCCCTTGAACAAGATGCGTCAGGTAGTGCGTCATTTTGCCTCCGTGGAAGGCTGTAAGGTGTTCCTCTTCGGGGCAGGAAAGGAAGAACGCTCCCTGCTGGAAAGCTGGAAGACGGATCATAACGATGTGATATTCGTAACCGCAGGACGCCTCAAGATGGATTCCGAACTCATCCTGATGAGCCACATCGACGCCATGATTACGATGGATTCGGCCAATATGCACTTTGCCTCGCTGGTACACACCCCTGTAGTGTCTGTATGGGGAGCCACCCATCCTTATGCCGGGTTTCTGGGCTATGGGCAAAGCATGGATCACTGTGTACAGCTCCCCCTGGAGTGCCGCCCCTGTTCAGTATTCGGCAACAAACCCTGTTACCGCAGGGATTATGCCTGCCTGAACCAGCTGCCCCCCGAACGTATCATCCAATGTGTGGAGCAACTGCTACACGAGAAGGGAGGTGAGCGAGCATGAAAAAGACCTTGTACGTAATCCTCTTCATAAGCTGGTACTTCCTGTCGCTGCTGCCTTTCTGGCTGCTATACAGAGTGTCTGACCTAGTATATTATATCGTATACCACTTGGTGCGATACCGCCGGAAGATTGTACGCAAGAATCTTACCGAGGCCTTTCCTGAAAAAGAGATAGAAGAAATCATACGCATAGAGAAAGGCTTTTATCGCTTTTTCGGAGATTATATCGTGGAAACCCTCAAGCTCTTCTCCATCAGCGAGAAACAGATGCGCCGACGCATGGAGCTCGGCGGACTGGAAGAGCTCAACAAAGACCTTAAAACCCGCAACTGCGTGGTGTACATGGGCCATTACTGCAACTGGGAGTGGATCACCTCACTGCCCCTGCATCTGGATAAAGAGATAGTACCCGGGCAGATCTATCACGCCCTGGAAAACGAGGCGTTCAACAATCTATTCCTCTACCTGCGGTCACGCTTTGGAGGTGCGAATATCGAGATGACTACTGCTCTGCGGCAACTGGTACTCCTCAAGCAACAGAACAAGCGCTTTGTTGTGGGATTCATTGCCGATCAGGCACCCAACTGGAATAATATCAACCTGTGGACCGACTTTCTGAATCACAAATCGGCCGTATTCACCGGAGCTGAACGTATCGCTAAGAGCGTGAATGCCGCAGTATACTATCTGGATATGGTCCGTGTAAAACGGGGATATTATCGCGGTGAATTTGTGAAAATAACCGATACTCCCAAAGAGTATACCGAGTATCAGCTTACCATCGAGTACGCCAAGCGCCTGGAGGCCTCCATATGCCGCGCTCCCCAGTACTGGCTGTGGAGCCACAACCGATGGAAACGGACCTATGAGAAGTTTTTGCAGAGAAAACAATCCTGACGCCATGGATCGATTTAAGTACATGCTGCGAAGTGGGAAGAATAACAAAGTAACTTTTTACGCCCGGAACTTCTTCCGCGAACAATTGCCCGACTTCCTTTTCCGCCAACGCTACCACTACCTCCTGAAGGGCTGGACGAAGCGACCGGACCGGGAAGCCATCCGTCAGCGTGTGGAGTACTACTGCAAATTGCAACAGGAAACCCTGCTTCCTGAGGGCGCCCCCCGCATCGGAACATTGCGGAGAAAGGACCACAGCAAAGCTTTCTTCTATGACTCATACGAGTATCTGCGTTGCTTTCAGCCAGGGCTTAAATGGTGTTACCTGTTTGGTGATGTGCGAACCATACCTCCCGCACCTACCATCCTCAAAAGTAGACCTATAGCCGGTGAGAATGCCAATTCTGTGCTTCTCAATCTTAATAAGATCCGCCATTTCGTATTCCTGAATGATGGTATCCCATTTCGGGAGAAGTGTAACAAGGTCATCTTCCGGGGCGAAGTGCATGGCAAACCGGAGCGGATCCGCTTCATGGAGACATGGTACGGAGATCCGGATTTTGACTTGGGTGATGTAGGAAAGCAGCGGGTAAAGGCCGAGTGGCACCGCGAGAAGCTGACGCTGTATGCTCACCTGGACTATAAGTTTGTGATGGCTCTCGAAGGGAATGATGTGGCCAGTAACCTGAAATGGGTTATGAGCTCCAACTCCTTGGCCGTCATGCCACGCCCTTCTTATGAAACCTGGTTCATGGAAGGAAAACTCATCCCCAACTACCACTACGTAGAGATCAAGCCCGACTATTCGGATCTCAAGGAGCGTATGCAGTACTACATCGACAACCCCGAAGAAGCGGAGGAGATCATTCGCCATGCCCACGAGTGGGTAGCCCAGTTCCTGGATAAGGACCGGGAAAGAATCACTTCCCTGCTGGTGTTACAGAAGTACTTTCGCCTGACCAACCCTGCTTATAAACAATACCTTATAAAGTAAATAAATGAAACGTAAAAGTACGGATAAGAAAAACCTTGCATACCTGTGGCAAAACCCCTTGGCGCTCCTTTGGAACCTGGCGCTGGTATATGTCGTCTTCCTGATCTGCCGCATCGTATTCCTGTGGGTGAATATAAAGTATTTCCCCGACCTCAGCTTTGATGAACTGAAACTTATCTTTGCCGGAGGTCTGCGCTTTGATACCTCTGCCATTCTCTACTCTAATCTTGTATACATCCTGCTCCTGATCCTTCCCTTGCACGCTCGCGAGAGAAAGGGATATCAGCTGGGTGCTAAGATATACTTCATCGTGGCCAATTCCCTGTGTATTCTGGCCAACCTGATGGATACGGTGTATTTCGCTTATACCAACCGCCGTACTACCAGTACCATCTTCAGCGAATTCAGCAAGGAAGGCAACCTAGGAGCCATCTTTGGCCGTGAGGTGGTAAACCATTGGTATCTTACGCTCCTGGCTATAGTGCTCATCGCTGCCTTGTGGTACTTCTATCGGGGGATAAAGCCGGTACAGAAGAAAACCCAGTCATGGGTATACTACCCTGTACAAACCTTGTTTATGGTGCTTTTTATACCGCTTGTGGTATTCGGGCTGAGGGGTGGCCCCAGCAGGGCTATACGCCCCATTACCATTAGCAATGCTGCTCAGTATGTGGATCATCCGCTGGCCGGGGCTATTGTGCTCAATACCCCGTTCTCTATCTACCGAACCCTTGGCAATGCCGTATTCAAAGATCCCGCGTATATGCCGGAGGAGGAGATGGTACGTGTCTTTGATCCTGTACATATACCGAATCCGCAGCATCCATTTCAGGCTAAAAACGTGGTGGTAATCATCTTGGAGAGTTTTAGCCAGGAGTTTGTAGGCTCCTTGAATAAGGACCTTGAAGGAGGAAAATACAAGGGATATACCCCCTTTCTGGATTCATTGATTACGAATCATGCCCTGACATATACCAACTCTTTCAGGAACGGACGGAAGAGTATTGATGCCATGCCTTCCGTACTGTCTGGGATACCTATGTTTGTGGAGCCCTTTGTGTTGACTTCCTATTCTGCGAATAAGGTAGGAGGATTGGCACAGTCGCTTCGGCAGAAGGGGTACTACTCGGCCTTCTTTCATGGGGCCGACAATGAGTCGATGGGCTTTCAGGCCTTTGCCCGTGCTACCGGCTTTCAGAATTATTACGGATATACGGAGTACTGTGCAGACCCGAATTACAATGGCGACAAGGACTTTGATGGTGTCTGGGCTATCTGGGACGAAGAGTTCATGCAGTTCTTCTGTGACCGTATCAACGAGTTTAAGCAACCTTTTGTGACAGGCTTGTTTTCAGCTACCTCACATCATCCCTTCAACATACCGGAGAGGTACCGGAAGATTTACCCGGAGGAAGGGATGATTATTCATAAGAGTATCCGCTATTCTGACAATGCCTTGAAGCAGTTCTTCAAAAAAGCCTCCAAGCAACCGTGGTTTGAAAACACGATTTTTGTACTATGTGCCGATCATCAGAACATCAGCGACCACGCTGAATATCAGAATGAACTGGGCAGTTTACGAGTACCTATTATCTTCTATGCCCCAGGCGATCCGGAGCTAAAGGGCCGTCGGGAAGGTATTTCCCAACAGATAGACATTATGCCTACCGTACTGGGTTATCTGGGTTATGACCAGCCTTACTTTGCCTTTGGCTGTGATCTTTTGCATACTCCTCCCGAGCAGCAGTTTGACGTGTGCTACCTGAATGGCGTGTATCAATATATAAAAGGTGATTTTCTTCTCCAGTTTGATGGCGAAAAGCCCTTGGGCGTGTATAACATCCATGAGGACAAGTTCCTGAAAACAAACCTCCTCGGCAAACTCCCCGTACAAGGAATCATGGAACGCGAATTGAAAGCCATCATCCAGCAATACATGCAGCGCATGCTGAGCAACCGGATTTCTCTGGATTCGGATGAAAGAAAGTAACAGATTGAAGACTTAAAGCTTCAAAGAAGGGGCTGTTACTCTCCCAGGACGGAACGATAGTGCTTCATCATCTCGCGTGCCAGTGTGTCGGGATGAAAGCCTGTTGCATATTCCAATCCGCAGGTGATCATTTCTTCGCGTAGCGAGGGGGAGTCCATGACGCGGTCAATGGCCTCTGCCAACCCTTGGGTATCGTCGGGGTGTATGTACAGGGAATGTGGGCCTCCGGCCTCTTCCAGACAGGAACCGGTGGCTCCGATTACAGGGATTTTACTACATAGTGCCTCAAGTAAAGGTATCCCGAATCCCTCGAAGTAGCTGGGATAGATGAAGAGCGAAGCGCTTTGGTAAAGTGCCGGAAAGTCGGCAAACTGCGCTCCATGTAGTAAAATCAGTCGGTTGGAAACACCCAATTCATCGGCACGGGCCTTTACTTCTTCTGCGTATGGAGTGTGCTTTCCTACGGCCACAAGTGGTAATATACAATGTGTCTGGGCAAGGGCCTCTACGGCCCGCATCAGGTTTTTACGTTTCTCAATGCTGCCTACATAGAGCAGATAGTGTTCCGGGAGGTGATACTTCTGCTGTACTTCCAGGCGACGCTCCGGGGTCATCTTTTGACGGAAGCTCTCATCGCATCCTTGGTAAATCACCTGTATCTTTTCAGAGGGGATATTGTAATAATGCATAATATCCCGCTTGGTGCATTCGCTTACTGCTACGATGGAATCGGCCCTTTTGCAGGCGCTTCGGAACTTTCGGTTGTAGATAAAACGATCAATAGGAGGGTAGAACTCCGGATGGCGGAGGAAGATGAGATCGTGGATCGTAACCACCGTCTTCAACCCTTGGATGTGTTCAATGCCTTCGGGAAGCTCGTTGCTTAGCCCGTGATACAGTGCAGGAGAATCTTTCTGCAACTGTCCGGAAAGGCCGTATACGCGCCAAAGGGAGGGTAACTTCTTCCAGATTGCACTCTCCGGATAGTGTACGGAACAACTCGGAGAGGTACGCAGAGGGCCCAATAAAGTGGCTTTCCTGAGGCTTGGCGTATAGAGCAAATACTCGTTTTCACCGTATAATCGGCACAATCCTTCTATCACAAAACGACTGTAATTACCAAGTCCGGTGCGGTTCTGTGCAGCACGTTTGGCGTCAAAGGCTATTCTCATGGCTCTTCTCCTCTTGTTTAATCAGGGTGACGAATTTATAAATTGCATTCAGTGAAGCATAAATAAAACCTTCCTTTCCATCGCGGAACCCTCCCTTCTGGATGTAGAGATGAAAGAAGCGTCCGAAGGGTTTCAGCAGGAGTGCGACGTATCCGTAGCTTCGCGCTCCCCGACGTAACACTTCCTTTTCGGTGTATGTATCGGTTTTCTGCAGGCGGTCGCTGATGGTATTTTCTGCCAGATGAATAAGGGCAAGTTCCTCATTGCGGGCCTCTATCTGCTCAATAGATCCCGTAATAACGGGCTGTGTATGGATCACAGGGGGCCAGTCTATAGCGTCTTTTCGGGCAAAACGGGTTACATAATCGGGGTATAGGCAACGCATGAAACGTCTCATGAAGAAGTTCTTACGGGGGATGCGTAGGGCGGCCGGGGCTTCTTTCTCCTGGATGCGAGCGTATAAATAGTCTTTCAGATCCTTTGGTACCACCTCGTCAGCATCGATAATCAGCACCCAGGGGTGGGTGGCCGACTGAATGGCATGGTTGCGTGCAGGTTCACAGATGTGGCAGCGCTCGTGGTCTACGATTACAGCTCCGTACTTTCGTGCAATGTCCCGGGTGGCATCCTCGCTGTGCATGTCGCAAACAATGATTTCATCGAAATCCTTCACGGCTTCCAAAACCTTCTCAAGATGCTTCTCAGCATTGAAGGTGTTTAGTACTACTGAGATGCGGGGTAGGGTCAGTGAACGGGTTTCTCGCATAGTTCTTCGACAATCTTAATGTTGTTTTTTATCTTGAAGAGTTCTTTTTGTTTCTCTGCTTCGGATAGGATCTGTTTCTCCAATGTCGGGTTTTCCAGAATCTGCTGAATGGCATCGGCCAGTGCTTTACTGTCGCCAACGGGTGTTAGCATCCCGGCTTTCCCGTTGGCCAGAATCTCCCGGGGGCCTGTGGGGCAATCGGTCGCTACAATGGGCTTTCCAAGCAAAAGGGCTTCTATTAGGATGGTGGGAAGTCCTTCAAATTTGGAGCTGTGTACCAGCATTCTGCATTGATGAATCCAAGGATACGGATTGGTGATGAAGCCCAAGAACAGGATGTCTTCAGACAAGCCAAGCTCTTCTGTCAGCTGAAGGAGCTGTGCACGGCTTTTTCCTTCACCGATAATAAGAAGTTTATGGGGAATATGGTACTCCTGTTTCAGGATGTGGTAAGCATGGATAAGGGTAGACAGGTCTTTCTGGCTTTCTTCCAGGCGGGCTACCGATAAGAGGTAATTGCTATGCAGAAGTTCGTCATCTGGAATTTCTTTGGCCCGAAGCAACAGTTTGCGTGGATCGAAGGAGTTGTAGATACGGATAAACTTATTGCGAAGTGCTGGGAAGAGGGCGAAACCTTCTTCTTCCATCTGGTCGGAGAGGAGGATGATTCGGTCATATTGCTCCAGTTTCTTGCCAATACGTCGTATCCTTCGGGGGGTATTCTTATAGCTTTGTGCGAAGCTGAAATGGAAAAAAGCGGCCTTCCATACGGGAGTGTTTTGGAGGAAGGAGTAGAACATACAGTCGAAATCGATCACTGTGTCGTGCTCTTTCAGCAGGGAGCGAAGGCGGCGGCCGGTCTGAAAACGGCGCAAAGGGCTTAACGATATAGCGTCAAAAGCTTTATAAGGAAAGGGCAGGCGCCTTGTTATCTTTCTTTTGAGCAAACTGGTAAGTATGGGCGAGTCAACCAGGTACACAAGCTTTATGTGGGGAGGAATCTGATGGATGAAAACCTCCAATTCATTGAGTTTGATACCAATAGCTAAGGTAATGCTGAACTTGTCGGGACTCAGGTTACGCAGGTACTCCAGAAGGACGGTATCTATTCCTCCGTCCAAGAATCGACTGATGAGTAGCAATAGTCGGGTTTTCATCGTTGCAGGTGTGAAAGGTTACAATATTTATCAAAGGTATAAAGCAGGATCGAGAGATAATTTAGCAAGGGATTTTTTCCATATGCCTCCTGATACTGCTGGAAGAGGCTCTCCTGTTGTGTTTTTGGGAGTGCCTTTTGTCGTTTTAAACGTTTTAGGAACCGCCCTCCCGCTACCTGTTTCTGGTAGTAACTGAGGTGCAGAAACCGTATGTTATGCTGAATAACTTTACTTCCTTCAGAGAAGTAAAGCCCTTCTTTCTCGGCGCCAGGAGATACCTTGTTGGCATGTTGTCTGAAGTAATTAAGCTTCTTTCGCACTTCCAACACGTCTCCCTGACGGCAGATCTCACTCCAGAAAAGCCAATCGCCACAATAGCGGAATGTTTGATAGTCGGGCCGGATATTTTGTAGATACTTCTTACGAAACACTACCATACTGGCATTGTAGATCTCGTTTTTCCAGAGCATTCGCTTTTGTAGAAAGGCGGTTGGGCTATAGCGTACGGTTACTTCTTTAACATCCTTGTAATGGTCCCAGTCGGCTCCTGTGGGATGCCCCTGCGCATCCACCATCTCAGAGCCTGAAAAGGCGATGGATGAATCGGGGTAAGAGCGTAAGGCTTTCATTAGTTCCGAGAGGAAAGTGGGAGCGGCATAGTCGTCACTTTCCGCAATCCAGATGTATTCCCCCTTCGCCAAAGCCAGTCCTTTGTTCCATTGTGCAAATGTACTTCCGCTGTTTTCTTCATTGAGGATAAGATGTGATACCTTAGGGTGTTGTGCGTAGCGCCGAAGAATCTCCGCACTATCGTCGGAGGAACTGTCATCCAGCAGGATCAATTCAAAATCCTGAAAGTCCTGACTTAATATGCTTTCTATCCGCTGCGGGAGATAGAGGGCATGATTATAGTTAGGCAAGATGACGGACACAACTGGAGATAAGGGCATCTTTTTCTCTATGAGTTAAGGTTGAAAAGGACAAATATACAATATTCTTTTGAAAACGAACAGAGGCTTTTACGAATCTTTTGCTAATCGGATATAGCCCCCAACAGCTTATACAGGGCTATTGATGGTCTGAAAAACGTGGGTCAGTTTAGCTGAAAAGTTGGATAAAAGCACTGCATTTTCCAATTCTCCTTTCTGTATTCCAGCAGAAATGGCTGCGGATAATTTCTCTTCAGTGAGCAGGGAAGGGGGTAAAAAGTTCTCTTTTTCACCGGTTATTTCCATAAAGGCTTTGAACTTGCGCGAGCCGTTTAGGCAGATAATAGGGGTTTTGTTTCTATATGCCAGGATCAGTCCGTGCAGGTTTTGCGAGAGAACCAGGGATGAACGGCCCAGGGTGTCCTCCAACTCCTGAAAGCTTGACGGGATGATCAGCTCGGTTGCAATTCCTGCTTCCGTGAGTATCCCGTATAGTTCCCTTGCATTGCGCAGAGGGCGGTCCCAGGTTTGGGATACGGTAATAATGACTTTTTCTACTTCTTTCCGCTCTTTTAACACATTGACGTACATTCCCGACAGGTGTTTGATGCTGTTAAAGGGGATGATAGTCAGCAGGCCTTTCTCCTTTTCATAACTTTTGGTTTCGTATAGGGCAAGATCCGGAATGATTTCGTCCTTGATGGTTGGGAGCAGGGAGCGGTATTCGTCCCTTGATTCCCGGTCGCGCACATAGATGGCAGCCGACTTTTCCAAAAGGGCGGTGATTAGTTTCTTGGAACAATAGTACTTACAGGCATCCACCGTAACCCCTATTGTCAATATCTTCTTATGACAAGCGGCGGCTGTTTCGCACTCCACGCTTTTAGAGATACTCATGTGAAGCCAGTCATTGAGGTAGCCTCCTCCTGAAAGAAGGAAGAGGTCGCATTGCTTAAAGAGCAACAGGAAATCTTTGTGAGAAGCGGATATTATTTGTTTGCCCCTCTCTATCTCCCGTCTTACAATGCGGAGGTGGGTATGCGGTAGGAAGCGGTCCAGATGAATCTCCTTCTTTTGGACAAAACGGTTACGCTTCTTTTGCCAGAAGGTGAGGCTGTCGGTCTTTCCGATATCCATCTTTCCGGCATATAACAGTCGGTCGGCAGAAGGAAAAACCTCGATAGAATCAGCCGGAAACAACTTCTGTGTTTCTGCCGGATTGTAGGATAAGATGGTGATTTTGCAGTGAGGAAAGCGAGCACGGAGCAACTTGGTTGTAGATACTAATATAGCGTCATCTCCTAAATTGCCATATCCCCAACCTCCTGAGATTAAGATATGCATTGTAACATGTTTAGAATAAATTCTCTACAATGATCGGCAAAAATCCGGAAGTATGCAAGTTATTTGTTCGTAATTTGGCAGTGAGACATAGATATTTATGTATCAGGCCCGCGGATAGATAAGGAATAAATACCTATCTTTGCCATCCTATAATTAAGATCCTATCCAAGTATGAAAGAATTTCTTCGGATTATGCGGCGTTTCCTCCCGCCTTACAAGAAAAACCTTATCTGGGCCATTGTTTTTAATGTGTTCTCGGCACTTTTAAACATCTTCTCCTTCACTTTAATAATACCCATCCTGCAGATCCTTTTCAAGATTGAGGAGAAGGTGTACGAGTTCATGCCTTGGGCTTGGACCAAGGAGGCGATAATGAACAACTTCTATTACTACATCGGAGAGATTATAGAGGAGCATGGAGCCTCGCTCACGCTGCTTATTCTGGGTTTGTTCCTGGCGGTGATGACGCTGCTCAAGACGGGGGCTTACTTTGCCTCTTCGGCTGTGATGATCCCCTTGCGCACGGGAGTGGTGCGGGACATCCGCATTCTGGTATATAAGAAGGTGGTGTACCTACCCCTGGGCTTTTTCTCTGAGGAGCGTAAGGGCGATATTATCGCCCGCATGAGCGGGGATGTGAACGAGGTAGAGACCTCCATCACCAGTTCGCTGGATATGCTCATCAAGAACCCCATCCTTGTCATTATGTACTTCGGTACGCTGATCATGATAAGCTGGCAGCTGACCCTCTTCACCCTTGCAGTACTTCCCTTGGCGGGATGGCTGATGGGAACAGTAGGACGGAGGCTGAAACAGAAATCGCTCACGGCGCAAGGCAAGTGGAGTGATACCATGTCGCAGCTCGATGAGACCCTTGGCGGCCTTCGCATCATCAAGGCATTCCTTGCCGAGACAAAGATGATCAGTCGTTTTTCAAAGTGCAGCAACGAGTTTCGTACTGCTACCAATCGCGTAGCCATGCGTCAGGCACTGGCGCACCCTATGAGCGAGTTTCTGGGTACCTGCCTCATTGTGCTGGTGCTGTGGTTCGGAGGATCGCTCATCTTGGGCAACAGTTCTTCGATAGATGCCTCTACCTTTATCTATTACCTGGTGATCCTGTACAGCGTAATCAACCCGTTGAAGGAGTTCTCCAAGGCGGGGTATAACATCCCCAAGGGGCTGGCCTCGATGGAACGCATTGAGAAGATACTGAATGCAGAGAATCCCATCCGTGAAGTACCCAATCCCCAGCCTTTGCATGAACTGAAGGACAAGATAGAGTTCTGCGATATTTCCTTCAGCTACAACGGCTCGCGCGAGGTGTTGAAGCACGTGAACCTGACCGTTGAAAAGGGAAAAACCATTGCCCTGGTGGGCCAGTCGGGCTCCGGAAAGTCTACTCTTGTGGATCTCCTCCCGCGTTATCACGATGTGCAGAAGGGTGAGATAAAGATCGATGGAATCAATGTAAAAGCCACTTCGATCCATGATTTGCGTTCCCTGATAGGTAATGTGAATCAGGAAGCCATCCTTTTCAACGACAGTTTCTTCAATAATATCGCCTTCGGCGTAGAGAATGCCACCCAGGAACAAGTCATCGAGGCTGCTAAGATAGCCAATGCCCATGATTTCATTATGGATTCCGAAAGTGGATACAATACTAATATAGGCGACCGTGGCTGTCGTCTTTCCGGTGGACAGCGCCAGCGCGTCAGCATCGCTCGCGCCATTCTCAAGAACCCGCCCATCCTGATCCTGGATGAGGCTACCTCTGCCCTTGACACCGAGTCGGAACGACTGGTACAGGAAGCCCTTGAGCGACTGATGAAAACCCGCACCACCATTGCCATTGCCCACCGCCTCTCTACCATCAAACACGCCGATGAAATCTGTGTGCTCTACGAAGGTGAAATTGTAGAACGCGGTACGCACGATGAGCTTCTGGCCAAAGAGGGCTACTACAAGCGCCTCAATGATATGCAAAGTCTGTAATCCCTTCAAAAAACGCAGGCCTGAGATGAACGAATCTCAGGCCTGTCTTTTTAAAAACCAGGCCTGCGGTTTCTTCACCGCAGGCCTATGCTTTTTGTGCCCGTAAGGGCGGTGGTTGTCAGGGTATAGCCACCACCGATCCGTTTACAATATAACTTCCGTCAGGCAGGGGAATGAAGCTTTCTCCTGCCGGTATCTGCCGGATGAGAAGCAAAGCACCGCCGGCGGAATATATGGGGAGATTTGCGTCTTCCTGGCTCTGCACAAGGATTCCACCTTCCCGGGTGTACACCTGTATACTCTTCGCTGTTTTCTGTGCGGAGGGGTTTATGCTGCTTCCTGTGCCGCTCACGGGGGTGATGCGGTACAGCTTGCTGCCATGCGGGTGGATGGAAGGGGCGAATTCTGCGTCCTTAAACGTTCCGGCGGATTTGCCTGTCCACAGGTCCCGCAAGGTGCATTCCTGCCCCTGGGCATAGCCCAGTGTGCGCAGGTCGAGGGGAATGTTCTCGGGTGTGGAGGGCGTAGGATCTTCGGTGAATACGAGGAATTCAACGGTTACCCCCTTGGCTGCGGTTTCCATAGCGCCGTCGTATCCTACAATGGAGGAGAAGGTGGTGTAGCTGTGCCCCTCGGGAAGGGTGAAGGTAATGACGGAATTGGAGTTGGTACCGTATCCTTTGGTGTAAGTTACGCCATTTACAACCAGCGGGCCGCTGTCATTGTTCTTGTTTATCTGCACGGAGCCCCATCCGTTCACGGGGGTGCCGTCCCATTTCAGGGTGGTGAGGGAGGTTTCATTGCCCTTGGCATCGATCAATAGGGGGTTACACCAGTTGGCATGGTCATAGTCTATCCCGTCGCCGGCATCGGTCACTACCAGATATAGCTTGCGGGCATTGGTGATATCGGCGGTCAGCGTGAGCCCTTCTTTCTGGAAGGTGCGGGAGATGAGCTGCGAGTGGGCGATGGCCTTCTGCGGGTCCACGCCTTTGCGGGTAGTGGGGTCTTCATTGAAAACCATGAATTCAACGGAGGATTTGCTGCCCTGGCTGCTTCCGGTATTATCGATGCCTACGAAGGATTTGAACTTCTTCACTCCCTCGGGCAGGATGAACTGCAGGATAGAATTGGCGTGTACGGCATATCCGTTGCTGTAGGCTTTCCCGTTTACGGAGAGGGTGCCTCCGTTCAGGTTCTGGTTCTTATGGATGCTTCCCCATCCGCAGGAGCCTTTTATATAGGTCAGGGTGGTGAGTTTCACTTCGTTGCCGTCTTCCATGACGAGGGTGGGGTTGATCCAGTCGGCATGATCGCTGTCATACCCGTCGCCGCCATCGGTTACGATGAGGCACAGCTGTTTGCTACCGGCGGGGAGGTCTACTTCCATCTCCTGTCCGTAACCGGTGGTGAGGTAGGAGATGATGCCGCTGCGGTAGAGCGCATTCCTGGTTTGTACGAATTCATCGCCTCCGGTGTTGAAGAGTGCCACAAATTTATCTTCGTTGGCGGGGTCATCCGCTGTCCAGATGATTCTGTTATCCTGGCGACTCAACTGGCGGTTGCGCGTTGAGTGGCTGTGCATGTACAGCACCTCCCGGTTGGTGAGCAGCGAGTCGGTGAATGCGTTGTTTTGCGGCAGGTGTCCGCCAAACATGAGGGGCGATTTGAAGATGGTCCACAGGTTCATCAGCGTGAACTGCTCGTCGCGGGTAAAGCTGGTGAAGCGTTCGGCACCCCGCTCACCCCGGATGGAGATTTTGCCCAGTGGCAGCATATCGGCATCCGGCCAGGCGCCGGGCGTGATGTAGGGCGCCCACTTGGCACATACGGAAAACTGGTAGTTAAGCTGGCTCCAGTTGTCCCAGAAATCATCCACCGTGCGCCACATATTGGCGTGGGTGGAGGCGTGGTCGTATTTCTCCAGGGGTGTCTCGCCGGGCGACATGCTCAGCACCATGGGCCGCCCGCATTGGTCGATGGCGTGGCGGATCATCTCGATTTCACCGGTGTGATACGGGCGCGACAGGTCGTCGATCTTGATAAAGTCCACACCCCACTCGGCGTACAGGTCAAAGATGGAGTTGTAGTACTGCTGTGCACTGGGCTTTTTACAGTCTACCTTGTAGTTATCGCGCAGCCAGGTGCAGGCCGAGTCGTTATTGGCTATCATGTCACAGGTAATGCCCGGCGCGCCTTTAACAGGCAGCTTCTTGTCTACGGCTACCTTGGGGATGCCGCGCATGATGTGGATGCCGAATTTCAAACCTTTGCTGTGGATATAATCCGCCAGTGATTTAAATCCCTTTCCATCGGCTGCCGAGGGGAAGCGGTTTACGGCCGGGGTGTAGCGTCCGTAGTCGTCGTACACGTAGATGGGGTTTGTCTGGTTGTACCCGCCTGCCTTGTCGTTCTCCACGAACCAGCGGATGTCTACCACCACATATTCCCAGCCATACGCCAGAAGCTTCCTGGCCATGTAATCGGCATTGGCCTTTACTTCGCTCTCCACTACGGTGGGCCCGAAGCAGTCCCACGAGTTCCATCCCATGGGAGGGGTCAGCGCCCATTGCTGAAATGGGAGCTCGCCTCCGGTCTGCGCGCCCGCGGTGAGGCTTAGCAGACCGGTTATTGCGGCTAAAAGGGTGCTTTTCATGGCACGTTACTTCTTTTTCGTTCCCTTTACAGGGCTGATGCGGTAAAGCTTACTGCCGTGCTCGTTGATGGAAGGGGCGAATTCATCGTTCTTGTAGGTACCCACGGTGCGGCCTGTCCAGAGGTCGCGGATGGTGCATGCCTGTCCCTGTGCATATCCCAGGGTGCGGAGGTCGAGCGTGATGCTTTCCGATTCTACTCTCGCGGCTTTCTTATCGACGGTAGCATCTTCGTTGAAAACCATGAATTCAACGGAGGATTTGCTGCCCTGGTTGCTGCCGGCATTGTCAATGCCTACGAATGCTTTGAATTTCTTCACTCCTTCGGGAATATTGAACAGCATCAGGGAGTTGGCGTGTACGGCGTATCCCTTGTCGTAGGTGCGTCCGTTTACAGAGAGTGCGCCTTTGTTGAGGTTCTCGTTTTTGTGGATACTGCCCCATCCGCAGGTGCCTTTTGTGTAGGTGAGGTCCATGAGGGATACTTCGCTTCCATCGTTCATAACGAGGGTGGGGTTGATCCAGTCGGCATGGTCGCAATCAAACCCGTCGCCTCCGTCGGTCACTGCCAGGCACAGCTGTTTGCTTCCGGCGGGAAGGTCCACTTCCATTTCCTGTCCGTAGCCGGTGGTCAGGTAAGAGATAATGCCGCTGCGGTAGAGCGCCTTCTTGGTTTGTACGAATTCATCGCCTGCGGTGTTGAAAAGCGCCGCAAATTTGTCTCCATTGGCAGGGTCTTCTGCTGTCCAGATGATCTTGTTTTCTGTGCGGCTTAACTGTTTGTTGCCGGTGGAATGGCCATGTACGTACAGCACCTCGCGGTTGGTAAGCAGTGAATCGGTGAAGGAATCGTTTTGGGGCAGGTCGCCGCCAAACATGAGGGGCGACTTAAATATGCTCCACAGGTTCATCAAAGTGTACTGTTCATCGCGTGAGAAACCCGTATACCGTTCCTCACCACGCTCTCCGCGAACGGAAATCTTTCCTAATGGCAGCATATCCGCATCGGGCCATGCGCCGGGCTTGATGTAAGGTGCCCACTTGGCACATACGGTGAATTGGTAGTTAAGCTGCGTCCAGTTGTCCCAGAAATCATCCACCGTGCGCCACATATTGGCATGGGTAGAAGCATGTTCGTATTGGTTTAACGGAGTCTCGCCGGGCGACATGCTCAGTACCATGGGCCGTCCGCACTGGTCGATGGCATGGCGAATCATCGCGATTTCACCGGTATGGTACGGGCGCGAGAGGTCGTCGATCTTGATGAAATCCACACCCCATTCGGCATACATATCAAAGAGTGAGTTGTAATATTGCTGTGCCCCGGGCTTGGTGCAGTCCACCTTGAAGTTATCGCGCAGCCAGGTGCAGGCCGAATCATTATTCGCTATCATATCACATGTAATACCATCAGCGCCCTTTATCGGCAGTTTCTCGCGTACGGCGGCTTTGGGGATGCCTCGCATAATGTGAATACCAAACTTCAGTCCTTTGCTGTGTATATACTCTGCCAACGGTTTAAAGCCCTTTCCATCGGCGGCAGAGGGGAAACGGTTCAATGCCGGGGTATAACGTCCGTAGGCATCGTACACATAGATCGGGTTGCGTTGATTGTATCCTCCTGCCTTGTCGTTCTCCACAAACCAGCGAATATCCACCACTATGTATTCCCATCCGTACGGCAGGAGTTTCTTGGCCATATAATCGGCATTGGCTTTCACCTCGCTCTCCACTACCGTGGGTCCGAAGCAATCCCACGAGTTCCACCCCATGGGTGGCGTCAATGCCCAATTTCGGAATTCCAGTTCCTTATCCGTCTGCGCCCCTGCCGTAAGCCCGGCAAAAGCAAGTACTGCTGCTAAAATAGTCTTTTTCATGATACCTATAGTAAAATTTAATATATGCGCAAAGATAAGACAAGCCCGCTAAACTACATACGGCAAATGATATTATTCTGTAAAAGAGGTGTATAATCATTTGTTCCGAGGAAGCTTTATATGGTTACAACTCCTTTTTAAGGAAATAAACGGTTGTTCCGGGAGGACAATCTTTCAGTTCCGCAAATACTGTGTATCCATTCTTTTCATAGAATCCTCTGGACTGGAAATTCCATGTCTCCAGTCTGATCCCGGTCAGTTTCCTGGTTCTGGCAGATTCTTCAACCCGACTTGTCAAATATGTTCCTATATCTTGTCCTCTATACTTTTCATCTACATACAAAAGATTCAAGACATACCAATTGTATTCAACAAATCCAATCGCACCACCTATTAATTCATTATCATTGAATGCAAGAATATTGCAGTATTTTGTCTCTGACTCCACAAAATCAGGAGGCACATTGTCTCTTAACCATTGACATTTTTCTCTGTTGTATTCTCTTAACTTAGCATGGATTATTTCTTGCGATTCAATGCTGTTGTCTTTTTCAAATTTAATCATCTTCGATACTTTTGTTTATAGAAGCAAAGATAGGCCTTTTTATTTCTTGTGTATCATAAGAAATAGCCGATTGCTAATATCTCCTGACTTCGACAATGCGTCACCTTATCTTTAGAATCCAGTTCCAGTTCCTCGTAGATTTTGTAGGCTACAAAGCAAATGCAAACGTGCGCCTCAATTCGTGATACCTTTTTTCCCGAAAGCGTTTTTATTATAAACGCAATTATTATATTTGCAATAATTATGAAGAAGACACATCGTATAATGATTTTGTTATTGGCAATCGGTTTTTCCTCTTGTGCTTCCAAGAAACTACCGATTGCCAATTTCTCTAACCTTACAATTCCGGCATCGTTTAATGGGACATATTTGAATGAGGATGGCAAATTGTCTGCATTACTCAATATCCGGGATAGCAGCCCGAATTTCATAACGCTTGAATACAATGGAGGTGATTCCCTAAAACTGTCATACGACACTGAATCCGGAACGCAAACCAAGTATTTTAAAGGAAAACTGAAGAAGAACTTCTTTGAAATCTATTTTACAAATAAAAGGATCTTTATACCCATACTATATACCGTTTTTGATGTAGATAGAATTCGTATAGGATCAAGTTCCGATTCTGATCTTTTGATTTACAAGTGGGACGAAGGATGGGGTATGATATTGATTTTTGCAGCTGGCGATCTTTCAGACGAGAAAGAATATTCTTTCTCAAAAGTCAGTTCGTCAGAAGTTAAGGATCTGATACTTTGCAAAGAAAATGGTAAATGGGGATATATCGATTCGGCTCAGAATATCACTATCCGGCCTCAATATGATTACGTATATCTATTTGAAGGAGACATTGCCAGAGTGAAGCTAAATGAGAAATGGGGAATAATCAATAAGAACGGAGATCCCTTAACCGAAATGAAGTACGACGAGATCAAACCCTTTGGAATGACTTGCGAAGCCAAAGTCTTCCTTGCTGATAAACAAGGATATATAGATAGAAACGGAAGTGTGATAGTACCTGTTATTTATGATAAGATTGGCCCTTTGAATACAGACGAATCTATTGCAGTAAGCAAAGTTGGTGATAAATACGGTTATGTTTCGCGTAAAGGAGTTCTTTGCCCTCCCATATTCGATGCAGCAAGCAATTTTTCCATGTCTGTTTGCTTTATGAACAATAATACCACCCCTTATGGAAAAGTCAAATATAAAGAAGAATCATTTCTAGTTGATAAAGACGGATTGATGCACAGATACAAATGTACACCCGATAGGCTGTCACTATTGGATACAGTCAGGATTGATGCTAAGACTAATAGCTTGCACCAAAAATAGGATAATGCATGTTAGAACTTATGCAGAAGTAGATTGTTATTTTCTTCAGATTCTCTTCTTTATCTATTCCACTTTTCTTTTTAAAATCACAACAACGCTATCTCTACAACAGGACCTATATTTCTTGGTTGTCTCCTCATATCCATATTTCTCAAAGGATAATACGATTTTTGGGCAGCCAAATAAGCCTCCTGTCATGGACATAAGTGCAAAATTTCCGACACTGTCTGTGTAGATAATCCTATCTGCCTCTTTTTTTATTACCATTACATTATTGATCGGTAATAGTGTCTCAGAGTCAATCACAATTCCTTGTACATGTTGTAGGCAATCACAAGAAGTAAGGATGGAAACGACAAAGAGCAGTATATTGATTTTTATGGCCTTCATTTTTCTCTTTTTTTGTTCTATAGTATTACATTATTTGGGTTTAAAAACGATTTTCTTTCTCACTACACTGTCTCCTATTATAAAACGTAAATTGATTACAAATTGATGGCCTCTTTTAAGAGCTTTTCGATTTGAAAAGAAGTCCGGTTCTATTGAGATGTCTTTTCCTTTGAATGCCAGGTGAACCTCTTTTCCTGAATGATGTTCAATAATGGTGTCAGACAAATAATTAACAATATAAGGGGTCATATTGCTTCCGTAAACAGATATCATTGTATCTTGACTATCAATATAGACAGGTAGATAGGATTCATTATCAATCTGAAATTGAATGGAATAATGAAACCCACCCATATATAACAGCCCTCCATTGCGGATAGTCAAGCTAACAGAATCATTAATTATTAGTGGATTATCAACAGGTCTGTATGTCACCCTTGAAGGGAGACATGATACAAGAATCACAGAGTTTAGGATCAATATTATTAAATATAACTTTTTCATTGCTGTTTCTTTTTATTATGGGGTTAGGTACATGTATTGATTTGCCCAATAATCTAAACAGTTTGGGTTGCGGTATGGGTTATTTGAATATCCAGGGTTGATGAGGTATTCATACAATACTCTTTTATAAAAATTAAACTTTCCCATAATTCTTTGTTGATAGATATGAGCTCTTTCATGCGCCAAGGTTTCATGATACCAGCCGGGATCTTTTTCTATAAATCGGCTATCTACCATCATACTCCTACCCAAAGCTATCCCAGGAGTGAAAAGCGTTAAAAGTCCCCCACGTCTGTAAACAGGATAGCTACTTTTTATTCCATAAGCAGCATCGTCAGCGGCGAAACGTTCTTTCACACCAAGGGGAATAATTATACTTCCCATTAATCCAATCCTTAATCCCGCCATACCAGTACTGAGTGCTGCACCCGTTGCGGCTCCTTTCCACAAATAGCTGGCATCTTGTTCCATTGCAGCCATCATTGCTCCTCCTGCAAGTCCGGTTGCCGCTCCTTTTAGTGCGGAGTGGCCTAGTTCATACATGCTATTCTTGAATGCCCCTCCTGATACTCCGGAGAAATCGCCTATCGCTGCATTTACTCCGCCGGAGAGTGCTCCTCCAAATCCTCCCATAACCATTCCCGTTGTCATTCCACCTAGGACATCGTCCAAACTGCCACCCCTGATTGCAGTCATTCCGGCTCCACTGATAGCTCCAGCTGCCATTCCGCCAATCATTCCTCCGGCAGCACCTGCGCCTATAACCCCTGAACCTCCTGCTATTGCCGAACCAGTAATAGCGGCTCCTACTCCTGCACCTGCGAAGCCGGCGAGCCCTCCGATTCCTATGCCAGCATAAGTCTGCCAGTTGCCATAATCCCACTTGAAAGGATTGTAGTTTCCATTGATCGCAGATCCTCCAAGGTAAGCACCTATAGCAACAGGAATCACCCACCAGAACTCCCCGCTTGGATCCGTATACTTCAACGGATTGTTCATACAGTACGCATACCTGTTGTAGTTTAGCCAGTTTGTGGGGTCTTGTATGTAGGGATCCGGGCTCATGAAGGTGCATGTGAGGGGGTCGTACATGCGGCCGTTCATATTGATGAGTCCGAATTCGGGCAGGTGCTCGTGCAGGGTGTAGCCTCTTCTGACAATCAGTCCTCCTGATCCTGATTCATCTTTTGTTCGCCAGTTGGAGGGGCTTCTGCGGTTTCCCCAGGGGTCGTAGGCATACCGTTGTGCCAGGGTGGTTCCTCTGGCCAGAGCTACCAATGAACCCTGCCGGTCTGTATAGGCTGAGTAAAGGGTCCCGGTAGTTGCAGTTCCTTTATAGACGGCTGCCAGTCCATTTCCACCGTAAATATAGTGTATTTTTGATTCATCACTGCCATATATGCCGTATTCTTCTTCATAATTCCCCAGGTAATAGCGCTCCATCCCGTAACGATGGTCCTCTCTTGCATATATGCGCTGTTCATCCACTCCGTACTCAAAGGTTATGGATTCCCCGTATGTGCCCTGCGACAGGTACTTCACCTTTTTAAAGCCGGTATAGTTGATACTATGAGTGGGAGGGATGGCGTATGAAGTTCCAATAGCACTTGTTACGGTGCTCATCATGGTGTTTGAGGCGGTGGTAGCTACTGCCGGATATGAATAAGTGTGTGATATATTCTTTGCCCATGCATAGTCACTCTTTATAAAGATACGGTTGGCGGATTCACTATACTCCATGCAGTTCTCGTACAGGTAACTGGCGCTGTGGCTTCTCCAGTCCAAGAGGCGGTCCATATTGTCATACTTGTAGGTCTCGGTCTGGTTACTGATAAGGTCTGTGAAGGTCTTTACATTGCCGGTGGGGTAATAGGTATACGCGGAATTGATAAAGCCGGGTGACAGAATGGTGAGGATGCGCCCTGCTGCATCGTAGGTGTAACGGGTAATGGTGCTTCCTTTGGTTTCTTTGAGTACCCTGCCTGCCGCATCACAGGAGTCGAGTTGCCAGATGAGTCGTGAAGAATTGTCGGTTATCTTCCTCAGGAAGCCGCATGAATCGTAAGTATTGACAGTGTAGTATCCGGTGGGGTATGTTTCGGTCCGTACCCTTCCGTAGGAGTCATATCCTTTTCCCGTAGTGAGCCTTTTACCACAAATAAAATCAGTGGTACTGATAATACGGTCAAAGGAGCCATATTCAAAAGAACGCTGGTGCTTTCCATTTGAAAGCGATATTGATTGTATGCGTTTATACGTATCATAGGTATAGGTGGTAGTTTCCCCTCCGCGCACCTTTGAGGTCAATAGGCCCAAAGCGTTGTAATTGTAGGTTACACTGGAATACATTTGTCCCTGTTTGGTGGTTTTTTCTATTTTTAGCTGTCCCCATCCGTCATAGCTGTATTCTTTGGTTCCCAGGTCGGGGTCTGTTTCTTTGGTGAGGTTACCCTGCAGGTCATATTCTTTCTGTACGATAAAGTTTTCGGTTCCGGATTTAGCTGTTTTTACATTGTTTCCAGCAGTATAGGTGTATTCCACGGCTTTGTCGTTGGTCAACACTTTGGACACCTGTCCTGCGGTGTTCCATACGGTCGTCTTGGTCATATTGTCTGGGGTCTTCACCGTCATATTATCCTCAGTTGCGTTGTAGGTAACAGTGGTAGTACCTTTGGGCGAGGTGGTGGAAGAAGTTCTTCCGTAGGTGTCATAATACGTAGTTGCCCATTGTACAGCAGCACCGGTGAAGGTGGGCTGTGAAACGCGATAGAGCCTTCCGTTGGAGTAGTATTCAGTGGATTGCAGACTGTTGCTGATACATTTCAGTTTCTGGATCTCTTCCATTCTAGTCGCTAAGTGGTGGGAATCTAATAGGCTCTTACCATACCATTACTTTCTTTTGATTGATAATATAAATACCACAAGAAAGTTTTATTTTTAATACTTCTTCGGATTCAGCTTCTGCAATCTTTATTCCTTTTAAATCATAAGCAACAGCTTTCTTGTGATTGGCTTCAATGGGTTTTACTCCGGTTGACGCTATCTCAAATATCGCTTTTACAACAATGTCATGGGAAGGCATCTTTTCAGGCAGATTATCCCATCCTTTGAAATCATACCCATCCAGTTGCGGCATTTCTATGGAGGCAATCTCTACGCCTGATGGGATATAGTCATTCCTGAATATGTCATTATCGGATTCATTGCTTACATCTTCAGCTTTCAGAGACATGTATAAATGGCTCTTGTTTATCTGATTATCCGGCATCACATACGAAATTCTGTAAGCGTTGTATTGTATGGAATCGTTTTTGTCATCGTATTCGGTAATTGACCTGAAGCTCTTCCAAGGATAAAATTCTTTATACAAATTCTTACATCCGAAAGGTACGTACAAATCTATATTGCTCACATTGGCAAAACATGATTCTGTATAGCTGAGGTTATTGAAATCAGTATGGCATATTTTGATGTTTTTCAAAGTGCTTGCACTAAAACAATCTTCTTCTATTGCTGTTATGGATGCAGGAATGAGGAATGTTTCAAGTCCGCTTTCCTTAAAACATCCTTCCATCAATTGGTTAATGCCGTTAGGTATATTTATTTTTTTTAGATTACGGCATCCTCCAAATGTATATGACTTATATCCATAACGGGTATGGCTTCCAAGGTCTTTAACTGTTTCGGGAATGTATAATTCTTTTAAGCTTGAACATCCTGAAAAACTTGCAGCACCAAGCATTGTGGCATTTTCGGGTAGTTGAACAGAAACGAGTTTACTACAATTGTTAAATGCACCTGCCGGAACGATTGTGATAGAACCTGGTAATTTGACAGATATAATAGGACAAAACTGAAAAGCTCCGTTTTCACATGTTACCATATTTGAAGACCATGCGATGATTTCTGTGGGCGAAATAATAGCTTTTACGGAAAAAACGCTTCCTTCATAAGTGACAGAAGATGGTATTACAATATCTCCCGACAGGTCATTGTCTTGACGGCCAACTGTTGCTTTACCATCTTCAAGGATATATCTGATCCCGTCTATTTTGACTGTAACGTTATTGGGTACAAATGGGGCACTGCCATCATCATATTCGTTTATTGACTTGAAATCCATCCAAGGATAGTATTCCTGATACACTTGTTTACTTCCTTTTGGAACGATTAAATCCGTATTACTTACATTGCCGAAGCTGGAATTGCTGTATGTCAGACTTTCCATGTCTTGTACGCAAATCTTTATCGTTTTCAGATTGTTTGTTTTTAAACAGGCTTCAGATAAAGTCAAGAGCTTTTCATGTATCGTTATTTCTTCAATACCTGCACCCATAAAGCATCCTGAAGCAAGTTGCGTGACTCCTTTTGGGATATTGATTTTCTTTAGATTGCTACAGTTTCCAAAAGTGTATGAACGATACCCATAATTGGATTCGCTAGCAAGGTCTTTGACAGTTTCCGGAAGGTTCATTTCTGTGAGGCTTGTGCATCCTGCGAAGCTGGCAGAACCAAGCATTGTAACTGCCTTGGGCAATTCTACCGCGCTAAGCTTACTACAATATTGGAAAGCGCCGGCGGGGATAACAGTTATTGTGTGGGGTAATTTAATAGATGTAATAGGGCAAGATTGAAAAGCCCCGCCCTCACAAATAATTGAACCTCCGGAATAGCAAGTTAATTTCTTAGAACCTACAATATCAGTAACGGGATATGAAATTCCTTCATATTGAACAGACTCGGGAATAACAATATCCCCTTCCAACAGACTGGATTGTCGTCCAACAGTGGCCTTCCCCTCTTTGAGAATATATTTTAATCCTTCAATCACCACATTGATTTGATCAGGAATAAAAGGCTCTCCGGCTGATTCTCCGTATTCACGTAGTGACTTGAAATTTGACCAAGGCTCGTATTCCTGATAGATGCTAAGGCTTCCCTTTGGTACATATAAATCGGCATTTGATACGCTTGCAAAACATTTCTGGGAATAGCTTAATTTGCGGAGATCACGTACACCCATCTTTACTGTTTTGAGATTGTTCATAGCCAAACAATTTTCATACAGTGAAGTGATGGTCTCAGGAATGTAAATGCTGTCAAAACCACATCCCATAAAGCATCCTTCTGCAAGCCAGGTAAGGCTGCTTGGAATGTGTATCTTCTTTAAACTGCTACATCCTCCGAAAACGTAAGATTTATACCCATAACCAGTTAAACTCCCAAGGTCCTTCACGGATTCAGGCAGACTGATTTCCGTGAGATTCACACATTCTGCGAAGCTTGCTGTCCCCAGCATTGTGATGGTCTCCGGCAGCTTTACTTTTTTCAATTGTGTACAGGAATTGAATGCACCGGCAGACACCACAGTTATTGTACTTGGAATCTCTATAGAAGATATTTGGCACGCTTGGAAAGCACCACCCTCGCAGGTAACAGTGCTTGATGACCATGCTGTAATGCTTGTTGGTGAAACAAAGCCTGAAACCACATAGTCAGTACCGCTGTATGTGATTTTTTCCGGAATCACTACATCGCCGGACAATTCCTTATCTTGTCGCCCAATCAACGCTTTTCCGTCTTCAATGATATATCTGATATTGTTGACATTGGTTACGGTTTGGGCGAAACACTCTGTTATGCACCAGCATAGTGTAATTAGTAAAAATATACGTTTCATTAGTATGAATTTTATTTTTGCCTTCAAGATAAAAAGAGGTGAAACTTTTTTATTCTACAAATATAGAGTACATTTTTATGATTAGCAAATTATGGGAGAAAACGGCGGATAATTATCCGGTGGCCCTTGGTGTGACTATTTCTTGCAGCTGGTAATAATGTTGAGGCCCCATCAACTATGATAGAAGGGAGGGCTGTAGTTATATAAAGCAATCGGGCTGTACCCTGTTGTGAGAGGTACAGCCCGATCGCTGGTAAATTTGTATATATAGACGTAACTCGATTACTCGAACTTGTTCCAATCTGTGAGGCGCATGTCGCCTTGCTTGCCGAGGGTGGCGTGCATGGCGAGGGCGGCACCGATGGTGTGGGGAGTCTGGGCCTTGGCGCCGGCCATCTTGAGGTATTCGCGCAGGATGGGGCGGTATTCCGGGTGGGCACAGTTCTCGATGATGAGTTCGGCACGTTGCTTGGGGCTTTTGCCGCGCAGGTCGGCGATGCCTTGCTCGGTGATGATGATGTCCACGGAGTGTTCACTGCTATCCACGTGGGATACCATGGGCACGATGGCGCTGATCTTCCCTTCTTTGGCCACTGAGGGGCAGGTAAAGATGGAGATGAAGGCGTTGCGGGTAAAGTCGGCCGAGCCTCCGATACCGTTCATCATCTTGGTACCGCTGATGTGGGTAGAGTTTACGTTGCCGTAGAGGTCTACCTCGATGGCGGTATTGATGGAGATGATGCCCAGACGGCGCACGATCTCGGGGTTGTTAGAGATTTCGCTGGGACGCATCACCAGTTTATCGCGGAAGAACTCGATGTCTTCGTAAATACCCTGGAGGCATTCGTTGGTGAGGGTCAGTGAGCAGGTACTTGCAAACTTCACGCGGCCTTTGCGCATGAGGGCTACTACGGCATCCTGCAGCACTTCGGTGTACATCTCGAAGGCGGGGATGGTCTTGTTGTTACCTAGGGCGCCCAGTACGGCATTGGCAATGTTACCTACACCGCTCTGGATGGGCAGGAAGGTGGGGGGGATGATGCCGCGTTCCATATCGGCCACCAGGAAGTCGGCCACGTTCTGGCCTATCTGGTCGGTGATGGGATCGGGTTCGGTGAAGCTTCTGGCCTCGTCGGGGATGTTGGTTTCTACGATACCTACTACCTTGGCGGGGTCTACCTGTACGTAGGGCACACCTACGCGGTCGCTGGGCTTGAACACTTCGATAGCCTTGCGGTAGGGAGGGCTGAGGGGTTCGTATACGTCGTGCAGACCGATGGAGTTCTTGCTGTGAAAGGCGTTCACCTCCACAATGATCTTATCGGCCAGTTGGCATACGGTGGGTGAGATACCTCCGGCGGCGGTTAGGTAGATCTTTCCGTCGGGAGTGATTTCGCAGGCTTCGATAATGGCCACGTCTACCTTGCCTAGGAAGCCGTAACGTACTTCTTGTGCCATCTCGGAGAGGTGAATGTCCTTGTAGGCTACTTTTCCGCTGTTTACGGCTACGCGGAAGTCTTTGTTGGTAGTATATGGAGCGCGGAAACGAATGGCATTGGCGCGTGACAATACTCCGTCGCAGGTATCACCGGTAGATGCTCCGGTCAGGATTCCTACTTGAAAAGGGCGGCCTTGTGCATGCTCCTCTTCCGCAATTTTAGAAAGTTCAAAGGTCACGGCTTTGGGTGTACCCGCAGGGGTAAATCCGCTTAAGCCGATGTTGAAGCCATCTTTAATGTGGCTCGCAGCTTCTGCAGCTGAAATGATTTTAAACGACATTGTTATTAGGAATTTTATAAAAGGGGGAATGTTAGTATTTACGATTGATAATTTCGGAGTAGATAATGGCGCGTCGCGCTTCTTCAGCGTTGTGAATGGCGTAAGTATCTTCTTCTTCCATAAGGATGGGAGGTGCCTGGGAGGGGGTGGGAGGGGCGGCTCTTCTTTCACTCTTCGGGGTATCATGCATGCTTTTCTTCGCTTTTGCAACCGCCTTTTCCGCTGATTGCCGCGCAGAAGAAGACATAGCGGCAGAGGTCCGAGCCCTTCTTTCGTAACTTGGAGCAGGGACAGCCACGGGGGGAGTTTCGTCTTCCGCCTCCTTTTGTTCCTGCATCTTCTTTCTCGCTTTCATCACATTAAATATGAGTGCGGCAGCGATGAGTAATATAGGAAGAATATCATCCATAACCGGTCTTTTTAATGGTGTAAAAGGAAATGTATATCACTTGATACAGAGCCGGATGGAACTGTATAAAAGTCGATACAATTTCAGACTGCAAAGATAGAGAGTTTCCAAGGATAAGCCAAACGGATTGCTTCTTTTTTTGTACCTTTGCCCGCTGAACCGTAGATTTTATGAGGGAATGAACGATAATAAAAAGTTATTTATCGAAACGTATGGCTGCCAGATGAACGTGGCCGACAGTGAGGTGATAGCCAGTGTGCTGAAAATGGCAGGCTATGACGTAACGGAGATAATCGACGAGGCAGATGCCATCTTATTGAATACCTGCTCGGTACGCGAGAATGCCGAGCAAAAGATATACAACCGCCTGGATGCCCTGCACGGAATGCGCAAGCGCAAGAAAGGCCTGATCATAGGCGTAGTGGGCTGCATGGCCGAGCATGTAAAGGAGGATCTGATAGAAAATCACCATGCCGACCTCGTAGTGGGCCCCGATGCCTACCTCTCCCTGCCCGATCTCATCGCCACCGTAGAGGCCGGTGAAAAGGCCATTAACGTGGAACTGAGCACTACGGAGACCTACAAAGATGTAATCCCTCAGCGCATCTGCGGCAACCACATCTCGGGCTTTGTATCCATCATGCGCGGTTGCAACAACTTCTGCACCTACTGCATAGTGCCCTACACCCGCGGACGGGAGCGCAGTCGCGACCTTGACAGCATCCTCTCCGAAGTGCGCGATCTGCGTGACCGGGCCTACAAGGAAGTCACCCTGCTGGGCCAGAACGTAAACTCCTACAGCTACACCACCCCCTCCGGAGCCGTCATCTCCTTCCCCGCCTTGCTTCGCATCGTAGCCCGGGAAGCGCCCGGCGTGCGCATCCGCTTCAGCACCTCGCACCCCAAGGATATGAGCGATGAAACCCTGCACGTAATAGCCGAAGAGCCCAACGTGTGTACCCATATCCACCTGCCCGTACAAAGCGGAAGCACTCGCATCCTGGGCCTGATGAACCGCAAATATACCCGCGAGTGGTACATGGAACGCATACAGGCCATTCGTCGTATTGTTCCGGATTGTGGCCTGAGCACGGATATCTTCTGCGGCTTCCCCGGCGAAACGGAAGCAGATCATCAGGAATCGCTCTCCCTGATGCGTGAATGCGGGTATGATGCGGCATTTATGTTTAAATACTCCGAGCGTTCCGGCACCTATGCCTCCAAACATCTGCCCGATGATGTGCCCGATGAAGTGAAGACCGCCCGCCTCACCCAGATCATCGACCTCCAGAATCAGCTTTCCCTTGCGAGCAACCAGCGCGCCATAGGTCGCATATACGAGGTGTTGGTGGAGGGTGTTTCAAAGCGCTCGCACGAGCAGCTCTTCGGGCGTACTCAGCAAAATAAGGTGGTGGTATTTCCCCGTAAGCAGCATCGCATCGGCGAGTATGTCCAGGTGCGTATCAGCGAAGCCTCCTCTGCTACCCTGAAAGGGGAGAGTGTAGGGTAAAACCACCCTTCTCGTGCGCACGAGATCTGGTGCGCATCAGCCCAAAAACTCGTGCCCACCAATTGTTGAACTCGTGCCCACCGGTTTCCGAACTCATGCGCACCAGATTGGGGCGATAAAATCCGCAGAAAGATAAAAAACCTCAGGCCTGAAGTTGCACAACCTCAGGCCTGAGGTTTTAAATTGCAGGCCTGAGTTCACTTCAGCGCAGGCCTATGTTTTCCACGTTCCACTTCAAAAAAACTCCGGCATACACAAGGTTTAGTGTGTATGCCGGAGCCTCTTTGGGGATATGTATATTCCTGATTCTTATCGGATACTCACGAAAGAAGAGAATGTACTTTCAATATCATACTGCTTCAACAGGCTGGGCATGCTGGTAGGATTCAGAAGTCTGTAGCTACCTCCGGTTTCAAATTTGGGACTGCTAAAGAATAACTTCTTTATCTTAAAGCTGTTCTTAAGGTCTGTCAAACGCCCGCCGGTGGCTGCATCGGTCACCACAAAAGTAGTGTTCTTTGAGAAATTAGTCTCTTGTACATAATAGATGCAATTCTGCGTGCCCAGGTTCACCTCGGGGCGTACAGTACCGGTGCAGGTGATTTCGCCGCCTGAGATGTACAGTTCCTGCGGTTGGAATACGTCGGAATCGTCATCGTCTTCTTCGCCCGAAGTGCTGATGCTCTTACCGGCACTGATGCCTTTCTTCTGGGTGTCGATGGTGATGGTTCCTCCTTCGATGTACATGTTTCCAGCGCTTCGCAGGCCGTATCCTGTACTGTCATTTTCTACGGTGCTGAGCGAACGGATCAGGATGGTACCATCTACGATACGTATGTGGCGATCCAGCGCCGCAGAGTCGGAAGTGGTGGCAATACCTTTCTTTCCTGTCGTTGTGCTGATGTTTCCATCGTAGATATCGATGTATCCACGGTCGCAGTCCAACCCGTCACTTTGTGCGGTAATGGTCAGCTTACCGCCGTAAATGGCGATGTAATCATGCACGTGCATACCATCCGACAGGGCGTTTGTTACGGTGATATCACCGCTGTACATTTCCAGGAAGTCGTCGCAGGCAATGCCGTGCTTGGTCTTTCCGTTAACGGTCAGCTTGCCTTCGCCATAGATTCTCAACTTTCCATCGCAGAAAAGGGCACCTTTGCTTCCGTCAATTTCGGAAACACCACCGTCTTCCAGGTAGTTCTGAGTCTCTCTGGACAGGACGAGATAGGTGGTTTTCTTCGAGAGGATATTAAGTGCTCCGCCGTTGGGGTTCTTGATGGATACTCCGTTGAGCACTACGTTCTGGCTGTGTTCGCTGCTGGTGATGCGGAACGTACCGTCGGTGGTAGCGCCTGAGAGGAAGTAGGTCACGTCATTTGCCTTGGAACTTACGGATACGTGGTGTCCCTGGGCAGTAATGGTTACTCCTCCGTCATTCACGGGGTTGATAATGCTTACTGTGCCATCGGCTTTATAATCGATGTATACTCCGTAATCTTTCCGGTAGTATGTCTCTCCATCATCCACGCAGCTGCTAAGTGTGCCGGTCAGGAAAACCAGGGATAACAGCAGGATGGTAGCGGTTGGAAGACTTTTCTTAAGCAATGAATGGATTGTTTTCATACGTTCTTCCTCCTTTAAAATTTGTGGGTAAATCCTACTCCGATGTAGTTGGAGTTGGCTTCGGAATCATCACCGGCCCCTTGCTCGTCATCAAAACGGTAGAAAAGAGTCAGTACGTTCTTTTTGTCAATCTTATAGTCGGTACCCACGGTATAACGAACGCGTACTAGTCCGCTTTCATCATAAGGGGCATCAATCAGATGAGAGAGCTCCAAGGATGCATACGGCTCGAATTTACACTTACGTATATTGTAGGAAACAGCCAGGCGGCTACGTAATACCTTTTTGGGATTGGCACGCTCTTCGGTGTAATAGTCCCACTCTTCGGTGACAGTATTGTATGTCGAGTCGGTTTCAGTAGCAGGTACTCCCACCCGATAGGTCTGCTGGTATTTCTCGCGCAGGGAGAACTTGAAACGGGCAATCTCATAAGACGCTGTCATGTAAGCACTCCAGCGGTGGCGTATCTCCCAATCGCTGTACTTGTTCTTGGGCGAGTCGTAGTTTATGAGCGAATATGCAGCGCCCACTTTCAGAAAGTCGAACAGTTTATAACCCACATCTATGGTGTTTTCAAAGCGGTCCGTACTACGGAAATTATTCCGCGAACGGTACTCCCCTTCCCAACCCAGCGATAACTTGTCGGTGATCTTTTTGCTGAGTTCCAGATTAAAGCTTCCACCCCAGTCGTTACTGGGAGTTGTAGTCTGCGCTGTGAGGTTGTTTGCCCCCCACAGACTGCAGAAACAAGCTAAAGCAAGTAAACGTGCATGTTTCATTTCTCTTTTTCTCTTTATATAATTAAGTAACTATTAAAAAGCGTCTGGTTCGTTGGGCTTAGGCATGCGCTCCATGCGGTCCACGGTATTCTTCTTTTGCGCACTGGTGTATGAGATCTTCACGTATACGGTATCTTTCAGAAAGTCGATAGCTCCTACTTCTATACGGTTGATGTCAAGACCGGTACGCTTTACGAGGTCGGCCATCAGCTCGTTGCGCTTTTCCGGGGTGATCAGGTCGATCTTATCGTATCGTATAATCTTGGTATTGTACGATTTGATCCAGGTGATGCTTTCCAGCGCCCAGATGGATAGGATGAAGATCACGTTGGTAGCGATCATTTCCAGATAGCTGATTTGTACAGACAATGCATTGATTACAGAAACGGCAATGATGAGGAAGAGGTACGTCATCTCGCGGATGGGCACAGACTCCGTACGATAGCGGATGATTCCGAATATGGCAAAGATTCCCAAGGCGAATCCGATCTTCAGTTTTACTCCTCCCAGCAGGAAGATCAGCAGGAACACACTGATGTTTATCAGTGAGAACGACTGGTAGTATTCCCTGTTTTTGCTTTTCGGGTAATAGAAGAAGTGGATGATTATCCCCACTACCAGAATGTTGATAGCATAACGTAGCAATAACTGAATCAATCCGTCGGAATCCATCAGTGCGGAACCACCGAGCATTGAAAAATCAAGATCGTCAGTTAAGTCATTGAACTCATTGAGTTGGTCAAGTAACATCATAGTCTTTTCTGTATAAAATAGTTTCTTTATAGGATTTATAGTGCAGCAGCCATTCTCTTTATCTGGCGGATGCGGTCTTTAAAATTATTCTGTCTTAGGGCGGGATTGGTCAGCGCTGATCCGATGCAGTATTTGCTGAAACCCTTCGGGTGGATGCGCAGGTTGCGCAGGCATTGGCGACTGTAACTGAAACAGAACCCATCTTGTTTCAACTCGATGACCATCAGGTTGCTCAACTTGTAAGTCTGGTCGTTGTCCAAGTTATGGAAGCCTAAATTAATATCAATGGTGAGGCGCTCGCTTTTTTCTTTGTTGACCAGGGTGATGCGGTCAAAGGAGTTCTGAAGATGGGGTTGTATCTCGTCCAGTTGAAACCAAGACTTCTCAGAAATGAAGCTGGTTGCCTCTTCGTTTTCATACTCGTTCCAGCCGGGGAGTTGTATCCGGACTTTCTTGGTGCGTCCCCGGTTGTTCTTGTTTTTTATCTCAAGGAACACCAAATCGGAACCCACATACTCTCTCATTCGGATCTTCTCACGGGTTGCTTTCCCGCTTTGATGCGCGTTATACATCAGCTTGCTCTCGGTATCGAAATAGAGGGTACGGTATGAACTTGTGCGGTTCCCATTGATTTCTTGTACTTGATGACTCTCCTTCAGGAGATTAAGAAAGGGGATGAGGTTGCTCTGGGGAGTTACAAATTTAGTATCTACCCGGTTCATGAGCTTTACAGCGCCCATTTCTTTCAGGGAGATAGGGGAAAATTCGTACAGTTTTTCGGCAATTGGATCTTTCAGGGTCATTCCTTTGGAATAATTAGCTAATTTTGTATCCAAATCACTCGATACAAAGCGAATGATTCCTAATATACATTATAAATGAAACGAGAGGTTAAACGGTATATTGTGTGGGTTGCTTCTTTTTTTGCAGTTCTTCTGCTTTCTCTTTTCCTGGGACGTGATATTTGTTTGAATTATCTTATAACCCGCAAAATAAAGGAGATAGAAAATGAAAAGGTCCTATCCATCCGGTATGAGGATCTGCACATGAAGGGGCTCCGGCAGATAGAGTTGAGTAATCTCACAATCCTCCCAAAAAATAAAGATACGCTGGTTTGTATCTCGCACCTGGCTGTGAGGCTTGATGCATGGAGCATGATGAAGCTCACACCTAAGGTGGAGAATTTGATGACGGAGCATATGAGTGTAAACTTTGTGAAACGGGATTCTTCTTCTAACTACGATTTCTTGTTTCGAAAGAGCAAAGCACCTGCTGCTTCTGTGGCTCGCGATTATGGGAAGCGTACCGAGGGGCTTCTAAATCTTCTCTTTAACATCCTACCGGAGCAGGCCGAAATGCAAGACTTGCATATAAGGATGGACCGTGATGGGGTGCTGACGAGTTTGCATATACCTCTTTTCTCTAGTAAGGATCACCTGTTTTCTACCGATATAGAGCTGCATACCCCGGGAGGTGTGCAACGCTGGAAAATGGACGGTGAGCTGCATCCTTCTGCGCATCTGCTCCGTGCTTCGCTTTCTGCTCCTGAGGGGAAGAAGGTGCATGTGCCGGGACTGAAACGTTGGGACTCGGCTCTTTCTTTTCACTCTCTGTCGTTTAGCGTGAAGGGCAGCCGTAACGGTGGAGTCACTACTCTGAGCGGAGATGCCGAGGGGAAAGATATGGAGCTTGTCAATGCGCTCCTTTCGCCGCATCCGCTCTGGCTGGATGATGCGCGTATGCATTACGAGGTTGAAATAGGAAAGGATTATGTGCATCTTACCGACCGCTCTCTGGTGCGCATGAATGAGTTGGAGTTCAATCCCTCCCTTCGTGCAGAGAAAAAAGGAGAGAAGTGGCGGATCACTGCAGTCGTGGATAAACCTTTCTTCCCCGCCCAACAGTTGTTCTCTTCCTTCCCGAAGGGACTGTTTGATACGCTTGAAGGAATCCGGGCGCAGGGTGAACTGGCTTACCATTTCTTGTGGGATGTGAATTTTGCGAATCTGGACTCTCTCCGGTTTGAGAGCGAGCTAAAGAAAAGGAACTTCCGGATTATGGACTTTGGAAGCAGCGGGCTGCTGAAACTGAACGCCCCGTTTGTTTATACGGCTTACGACAAAGGAGTTCCGGTACGTACCTTCGAAGTGGGTCCCGGCAATCCGGGTTATTTGCCGCTCGACAGTATTTCGCCACTGTTGCGTACTGCTGTGTTGCAATCGGAGGATGGCTCATTCTTTTCGCATCGTGGTTTCCGGATGGAGGCGTTGCAGGAGGCGCTAATTCACGACCTGAAGGTGGGGCGTTTTGCCCGTGGGGGAAGCACCATTTCCATGCAGTTGGTGAAGAATGTGTTCCTGAACCGCAATAAGAATCTGCTTCGTAAGCTGGAAGAAGCCTTGATTGTATGGCTCATAGAAAACGAAGGACTTTCCTCCAAGCACCGCATGTACGAGGTGTATCTCAATATCTGCGAGTGGGGGCCGGGCGTGTATGGCGCCCGTGAGGCAGCCCGGTTTTATTTCGATAAGGAGGCCTCCCGTCTGACGCCAGAGGAGGCCATCTTCCTGGCTTCCATTGTGCCTAAGCCGAAACGGTATCGCAGTCAGTTTACTGCAGAGGGACATTTGCAGCCCTGGCTCGACGGATATTTCCATACTCTTGCCCGCCTGATGGCTCGTAGCGGAGTGATTACGGAGGAGCGTGCGGCTTCCATTGATCCGTTTTCAGTACGGCTGACGGGCGTTGCAGCACGACAAATCCCTACTCTTCCAGGTGACTCCCTGGAAAATGCAGAGGAACCGGCCTTTATGCCGGAGTTGGAAAGGAATGTAGAATAAGGCTCAGACAAAGAGCCACTGCGGTTATTTACGATTGATCAGGTTCATAAACTCTTCACGGGTTTTGGCCTGATTGAAAACACCGGTAAAGTCGGACGTAGTGGTTAGCGCATTCTGCTTTTCCACGCCGCGCATTTGCATGCAGAGGTGGCCGGCTTCTATGACTACCATTACACCAAGAGGGTTCAGGGTATCCTGGATGCACTGTTTGATTTGCAGGGTCATACGTTCCTGTATCTGCAGGCGGTGGGAAAATATGTCCACCACACGGGCTATCTTGCTCAGTCCGGTGATATAGCCGTTCGGAATGTAGGCTACATGTACTTTGCCGTAAAAAGGTAGTACATGGTGCTCGCAAAGGGAGTAAAAGTCGATGTCCTTTACAATCACCATCTGGCGGTAATCCTCCTTGAAGCGGGCTGAGAGGAGCACAGCGTTGGGGTCTTCCTCGTATCCGCGGGTCAGGTTCAGCATAGATTTGGCCATGCGTTTGGGGGTTTTCAATAGTCCTTCACGTTCAGGGTCTTCGCCCAGCAGGGATAAGATGGCGTGATAGTGTTCCATCAGCGCCTTTTGTCTCTCTTCTTTATTCATCATCGGATAATGAGTACCTGTGAGCGTACGATGGTTGATTCATTGAACACTCCGGAGTTGCTAATACGTTGTTTCATTGTGACGGCCTCTTCGCGGGTCAGAAAATCGCCTATCACGCACACCCAGCGGGGCGATACGAAGATGGGGTAGGCTGATACATCGGGGAAAAATGTCCGTGCTTTTGCGGCTGCAGCGGCAGCCTGGTTTTTGGCCTCACGCGTGGCGGGGCCTGAATAGATCTGTACGCGGTATCCGCTCTTCTTTACCGACTCGGAAGATACCACCTGGCGGTGCGAGGAGGTGCTGTCGGTGCTGTGGGAAGAGGGGGCTTTGTCGGCCAGATTATTCTTTGGCAAAGAAGTTTGTGCACTACCGGAATTGCTTGTAGAGGGCGACCAGCGGCGTGGGGTTACCGATCCCTTCTTGAGCCATTCGGTCAGGCGGGCATCTTGGTCGATTGTGACTACTCCCTGCCCCTCTGCCGGGGTTTCCAGTGAGCTTACAATGGAGTTGTTTTGCGCCATTACCTCTCCTGCAATACAGAAAAGGCCGGTGAGTATTGGCAGTACTATTCTTTGCATAATTTTTAGGATAAGAAAGAGGAGGAGAGTGTACCGCTCCTTATCGGAGTGGACCGGATGGGGCGGTACACTGTATGTCCTCAGAGCATTAATTAAAATGCGTCAATGATTGCTTTGAAGTCGGCTACTTTCAAAGAAGCACCACCGATCAAACCACCGTCTACGTCGGCGTTTGCAAACAATTCCTTTGCGTTGGAGGCGTTGCAGCTTCCACCGTACAGGATGGAAGTATTCTGAGCTACTTCTTCGCCATACTTTTCTACGATGGTAGAGCGGATGTAAGCGTGGATTTCCTGCGCCTGATCAGAAGTGGCAGTCTTACCGGTACCGATAGCCCAAACGGGTTCGTAAGCCAGTACGATCTTTGAGAAATCTTCAGCTGAGAAGTCGTACAAAGAACCTGCAAGCTGGCTCAGCACTACTTCATTTTGCTTACCTGCTTCGCGCTCTTCCAATACTTCTCCGATGCAGAAGATGGGAGTAAGTCCGTTGGCCAGCACCAGTTTTACTTTTTCCTTCAGGATTTCAGCGGTTTCACCATAGTATGCGCGACGTTCTGAGTGGCCCAGGATTACATACTTTGCTCCGGTAGAAGCAACCATAGCAGCAGAAATTTCACCGGTGTATGCACCCGCTTCCTTGTCGGCACAGTTCTCAGCACCTACACCAATCTTGGCAGCGTCCACAACGGGAGTCACGGATGCCAGGTGGATGAAGGGGGTGCAGATTACCACATCGCAATTAGGAGTTGCGGCAGCCAGTGCTTCGTTCAGTTCTTTCGCTAAGGCCACGCCCTCCTGGAGGGTCTTGTTCATTTTCCAGTTTCCTGCAACAATGTTCTTTCTCATTTCATTTGTTATTAAAGGGTTGATATGTTTTGCTTTTTTTGCTTTCTTCTTGGAGAGATGTCCTTTGATCTTGTCCAGCGGCCGTAGTATCAGGAGGTCCGCCATCAGGATGAAGAGGAGGGGAAGGATGTACCACAGGATGCAGTTGGTCACTATTTTACTCTTGCTGAGTTCGCCCGGGTTGGTAAGGGCGGGGAGGTCTTCCAGGCGCCCGGTCAGCTGGTATTCATCCGGTAGCTGGGAGTGGTGCCACTTGTTCAGCACTACACCTTTGCGCAACAGCATTACCCCGGGGTTGGAACGGATGATGGTAAGCAGTACGATGTTGTCTGCTCCCAGGAAGGGATAATCCGCTCCCGTCCGTTCTTTCCATGCTTCTATTTCTTTTTCTCCGGAGGAGGTTACGCCATAAAAGGAGTATCCGTTCTCCTGACTGTAGTCATAGAGTTCATTGATCAGGTCGATGTCGCTTTCATCGGCTTCCTCAATGCGGGGGGCGATGAGCAGGAAGAGGTATTCATCGGAGGTGAGCAGCGAGTCGGTAAGGTCGTCCAGTGTGGCCCGGTCGTAGAGTGCGAAATCCAGGAAGTTTCCCTTCTCATCTGCCTCGTGGATGGCTTTATGCAGGTCTTTCCCTATTTTGTACGGACGAAAATCAATCACGGGCAGGTGCATGTTGCAGTAGGCAGCAAACATCAGGATGTATATTATCGAATACAGGGGTGCTACCAGTCGGAAGCCGTATTTGATGAAAGGGATGATTCGTTTGCCTTTTATGGAGATTACTGTGGCGGCAGCCAGCAGTACTACGTTCTTCCAGAAGGTTTGCCAGTTGGTCAGCACCCAGGCATCGCCAAAGCACCCGCAGTCGCTTACCGGGTTTTCAATGGCCAGGTAAAGGGTGAGCGGAGTCATGACGGCCATAAAGAGGAGCACCAGGGCCGAGTTGGTTTTGCGACGGATGCCCAGCAGCAAGTTGGTACCCAATACAAACTCTATGGTGAAAAGCAAAAAGGAGAGGAGGAAGAAATACACCCCTTCCGTGGCTTCATGAAAGCCAAAGGCTACAGCATAATCCTTTATCTTCAGCGCTGTGCCTTGCGGATCTACCGCCTTGACAAAGCCCGAAAAGATGAAGGCCGCGGCCAACAGGAAACGGCATACATTTGTGGTTACATTCCAGAATATGTCTTTACCCTTCTTTGTCAAAATCCATTTTTATGAGTCCGAATACGGCATAATTGATCATGTCCATGTAATTGGCATCAATCCCCTCTGAGGCCAGGGTGTTTCCACCCAAGTCTTCAATCTGCTTGGTGCGGTAGAGTTTCATCAGGATGAGGTCGGTATAGGAGCTGATGCGCATGCTTCGCCAGGCCTCGTCATAGTCGTGGTTCTTAGCGATCATCAGGTTTAGAGCTTCTTTGGCATAACGATCGTAAAGGTCCAGTGCTTCGCCGGAGGTGATGTCTGCCTTTTCTACAAACCCGCGTTCCAACTGAATCAATCCTACGATGCCGTAGTTTACGATAGCTATGAACTCGGAACGGACGCCTTCATCTACCATGCTCACGCCCTTTACTTCGATGGAACGGATGCGGTTGGCCTTGATCAGGATCTGGTCTGTTACAGAGCAGGGGCGCATGATGCGCCATGCTGCACCATAGTCGTGCAACTTTTTTGAAAAGAGGTCTCTGCAGGTGGCTATTATCTGCTCGAATTGCCTGTTTGTATGTTCCATGATTACACGTCTTTTGGACTGCAAAGTTAGCACTTTTCTCTCATATAAAAGAGAGAGGGTGCTTTAAAATTTTTAAAGCACCCTCACGGTCAACTATTTGTATTTATTATGAGCAACGTAATACTTGTCCGGGGCGAAGCGTGGTGCGCTTCGACAGTCCGTTTAATTGACACAGTTTATCTATAGTAATTCCATTCTCGTTAGCGATGCGATACAGCGTATCACCTTTACGTACTTTGTGGTAGAGAACGGAGGAAGAAGAAGCTTTGGGAGTGGTGTTGGAAGCTGTACTTACAGTAGCCGGAGCGGCCATGCCTGCGGTTCCGGGCATGTCGGAGCTTTCTTCATACGCATATTCTACATCGTCATTAGAGGAAACAGGACCTGATCCGTGGTATACATAGAAGTCGCCCGTTACGTCCTGATTGGGGAAGTCGAACATGAATTCAGGATTGATGGCTACACCCAGCAGGCGGGTTTCAAAGTGCAGGTGCGAACCGAAGGAGCGACCGGTATTACCTCCCAAACCAATGGGTTGCCCGGAGCGAACCTCTTCATTTACGTCTACCAGCCATTTTGACAAGTGCCCATAGATGGTTTCCAGTCCGTTGTTATGGCGGATTACGATGTAGTTTCCATATCCGCCGCGTTCGTATTTCACTACGCGGATTTTTCCGTCAAAGGCTGCATAAATCGTATCGCCTACATATACCTTTATATCCAAACCGTTATGCTGGCGACGGAAACGGGGGCGGTATCCGAATTTTGAAGTAACCAGCCGACTTGGGGTAGGCATAGTAAAATTACGGAGGTCTATACGAAATGTACCAGGTGTATTGGTCTTGCCATATACATGTACATAGTCATTATTCCAAGTGGTGTATAGATTGGAAGCAGTATACGTAGCTACTTCCTTTGCGATCTGATGTTTTAAGGCCAAAGAATCGATGCTTTTCAATTTCTTGTCCACGGGAGCCTGCCGGGCTATAAGGTCTTGCGCGGAAACCGTAGTGCTTCCTGCCATCAAAAGGGCTACAAAAAAAGTTCCTATTTTAGAAAAGTGCATTGGTCTTTTATACTATTATTTGAGAGTAAATAAGCGGGTTAGCTTTTCAAAGATAGGGCATTTCTATTCAAGACGGTACTTCTCTTTAACTATTTTTCAGACTTTAAGGCTTGAATTTCCACGTATAAGGGCTCTCTATCCCTTTATTCAAGGGGGATAGAGAGTAGATGTGTTTTAAAACATAAAAAGGCTGCTATTAACACAAGTGAAGCGCAAAAAGCGCAATACGCAAAGGATGTGCATGTTACATCGAGGTGCAGCAGGCGTAAAAATACAGGCCTGCGCTTGAGGAAACTCAGGCCTGAGATTTACAAAACCCAGGCCTGCATTTACCCAATTTCAGGCCTGAGTTTTTAGGCTTTGTAACAGCTTGTTTTTGAAGATGATAAGTGGAGAGGAAAATGGGATGGCTTGATTAGCTGATGGCCGACCAGTCCATTTTTTCCCTGCGCAGTATGTCGAGGCGTTTCCACAGGAGCTCGTTTGCAGGATTTTTCCCTTCCGAATCGGCCTCTACAATCTCACGGGCTATGTCGCGCACGTATTGCAGCAATTGCCCGTCGCGGGCTATGTTGGCAATCTTCAGGTCGAAGGCTACGCCGCTCTGCTGGGTACCCTCCAGGTCGCCGGGGCCGCGCAACTTAAGATCTGCCTCTGCAATCTCAAATCCGTCGCAGGTTTGCACCATGATATTGAGTCGTTTTCGAGTATCCTCGGCCAGACTGAATCCGGTAACAAGGAGGCAATATGATTGCTCTGCTCCGCGTCCTACCCGGCCGCGCAGTTGATGGAGCTGTGACAGTCCGAAGCGTTCGGCATTCTCTATGACCATGACCGAAGCATTTGGTACGTTTACTCCCACCTCTATTACAGTAGTGGCCACCATGATCTGGGTTTCTCCGCTTGCAAAACGGGCCATCTCGGCATCTTTCTCGGCAGGTTTCATTTTACCGTGTACCTTGCTGATACGGTATTCGGGGAAGTCGCCCAGCATTTGCTGGTAGCCGTTTTCCAGATTCTTCAGGTCTATTTTTTCACTCTCCTTGATGAGGGGGTATACGATGTACACCTGTCTGCCGGCACGAATCTCCTTGCGGATAAACAGGTTCAGGCTTTGGCGACGGTTGTCGTACTGGTGGAGGGTTTGGATGGGTTTACGTCCGGGGGGGAGCTCGTCGATGATGGATACATCCAGGTCGCCATACACCGTCATGGCTAGTGTGCGGGGAATGGGGGTGGCTGTCATTACCAGTACATGGGGCGGCTGTACGCTTTTGGTCCACATGCGGGCGCGTTGTGCCACGCCAAAGCGGTGCTGCTCATCAATCACCACCATGCCCAGGCGTGAGAACTCCACGTTCTCTTCCAGCACGGCATGTGTGCCGATGAGGATATGTGCCTCGCCGCTAAGTACACCGGAGAGGATCTTTTCTCTCTTTTTTCCTTTGACAGAGCCGGTGAGCAGCTCTATGTGCACGTTCATGCCGAAGAGCAGTTCGCGGATTGTATCCAGGTGTTGGTTGGCCAGTATCTCGGTAGGCGCCATGAGGCAGGCCTGAAAACCATTGTCAAGGGCTATGAGCATACTCATTAGCGCCACGAGGGTTTTTCCGCTGCCCACATCGCCTTGCAGCAGGCGGTTCATCTGGCGACCGCTGCGCATGTCGTTACGGATCTCCTTGATGACGCGCTTCTGTGCACCGGTTAGTGCGAAGGGCAGGTTGCGAGAGTAAAACTCATTAAATATATCGCCTACCTGCGGGAATACATACCCCCGGTATTTGTTTTGGCGGTCTTTGCTGTATCGCAGGATCTGGAGCTGTATATAGAACAGTTCTTCGAACTTCAGGCGGTACTGTGCTCGCCGCAGTACATCGGCATTCTCCGGAAAATGCGTGTTTCGCAAGGCCTCGGTGAGAGGCATGAGGTGGTATTTCTCCAGCAGCCACTGGGGCAGTGTTTCAGTAAGGGGCTGGGTGATGAGGCCAAAGAGGTTAGTGGTACACTTCTGCAGGGCGGCCGAGTTGAGGCTTCCGCGCTTCATGCGGTCGGAAGTGTGGTAATAAGGCATGAGGCCCATGCGCGAGAGGGTGAGCTTTTCCGGCTCGTCCACATCCGGGTGGGCGATGTTAATGCGTCCGCCGTACATCGTGGGCTTACCGAAGATGATGTACGGGCGGTTTAGCTTGTACTTACCTATTATATACTTAAGGCCCTGGAACCATACTAGGTCAATCACCCCGGTATTGTCTGCGAAGTGAGCCACGAGGCGTTTGTTGCGCCCCTCGCCTGCGGTTTCAAAGCCTACGATCTCGCCGCGAAGCTGGATGTAAGGCATATTCCCGTCGATCTCGTGTATATAGTACAGGCGACTGCGGTCAATGTATTTATAAGGAAAATAATAAAGCAGATCCTGCACGGAACGGATTTCCAGTTCCTTGGCCAGCAGTTCGGCGCGTTGAGGGCCCACTCCCGGCAGGTACATGATGTTCCGTGTCAGCAGGTCAAACATTCGGGGCGAAGCGTTCGTCCCGGGCCAGCAGTTCGGCTACTTCCAGGTCGAAAGGGGTGGTTATTTTCAGGTTCTCACGATTTCCCTCCACTAACGCAACCGAATGGCCGAGGCTTTCCACTACAGAGGCATCGTCAGTAAAGGCGTCGCTGCAAGGTTGGCGGTAGGCTTTGTGCAGCAATTCGGCATGGAATACCTGCGGAGTTTGCACCAGGCAATAGGCAGCGCGATCTGCCACTTCGCTTCCTCCGGAGGGTAGCAGGTGGCGCAGTGAATCCACCAGAGGTAGTACCGGTATGGCTGTTCCCGATTGCTCCGCCTCACGGAAGCAGCGGTCGATGACTTCGGTCGATACAAACGGGCGTACTCCGTCATGGATTCCTATAAGACCTTCCCGGCAGGCCATGCTGAGACCATTCAGTACGGAATGGAAGCGAGTATCTCCCCCGTCGGCCAACAAGAACGGAACATAGAAGACGTATTGTGCGCACTGTTCCTTCCAGTACTCCTGTTGGGCGCGGGGCAATACCAGGATGATCTCCATCTGCGGATCGTATGCGTGAAAACGTTCCAGTGTATGCATCAGCACCGGACGGCCTGCTATGGGTAGAAATTGTTTGGGAAGCTCTGTTCCCATGCGTAAGCCTTTGCCTCCGGCTACTACGATAATTTGGCGTTTCATTCCGTATCCTCTTCTCTCTTTGTAGTGGATGAGGGTTAGTTCTGTACCATCATGCCTGCTTTCAGCTCGGCAACCTTGGCCTCTCCGCAGAAATGAGCTACGATGGAATAGGCAAAATCAAAGGTGGCTCCAGGGCCGTTGGCAGTGGTAAACAAACCGTCTTTCACCACGGGGCCCTTTTGCAGGATGGCTCCTTTAAGGTTTTCCTCGAAGCCGGGGTAACAAGTAGCCTTCTTGCCTTCCAGCAGTCCCAGCTTGCCGTATACTAACGGCGCTGCGCAAATGGCCGACAGGGGAATCTGTGCTGCTACACATTGCAGAATGAGCTTCTGCAAACCGGTATGTGCTTTAAGATTGGCTGCGCCTGGCATCCCGCCGGGCATTACCAGCATTAGGATGTCTTCGAATACCGCATTTTTAAACGTACAATCCGCAACGACCTGTATCCCATGCGCACCGACTACTGTGGCACTGCTCATAATGGATACAGTTTGCACTTCAAGCGCTGCTCTTCGCAGGATGTCTACAGTGGCTATTGCTTCGATTTCTTCAAAGCCGTCAGCCAGAAACAGATAAATTTTACCAGTCATTTTCATAATTCTTCCTTGTTATTTAAGTCTGAAATGATAAGTGATTGTTCCGGTTTGATTAGCGGCTCCCTCCATGGCATTGAATGTGGCGCGTTTGGCGGCAGCCAGAGCGGCATCGCGTAAGGACGCGTTTCCTGTATTTGTACCTTTGGCTTCGAGGGTGGCGCTGAGTACGGTGCCTGCGGCGTTTACCACAATTTTGACTACCACATCGCCTTCTTCATTTACATTGTAGCCTGGCTGCGGAAGGGTGCCGCGCAGGGATCGCCCTGCCAGTGCCACAGTACCTCTTCCTCCGGTACCTGTCTTGGCTCCGGTTGCGGAATTGCCTGTAGGCGATCCCTCCGTGCCGGTACCCGAAGCGGAAGTTCCTCTGTTTCCAGTGCCCGATCCGGTTCCGAAAGCTCCGGCTATGCGACTGTTGGCAGCGGCTGCAGCAGCCCGTTCGGCGTCGAGTTTGGCTTGTGCTTCGGCACGTGCCTGAGCCTGACGGGCCTCCTCAGCAATCTGGGCCTCGGTCTTTTGTGGCGGGGTGGGAGTAGTGGGGGGCACTGGGGTGGGTTTCTTCTGTTCCGGTTGCTTGACAGGCTTCTTTACAGATATGCTGGGCTCCTCATTTTGCGTGATAAGGGGCGGCTCTGTGCGCGGCTGAGGCTTGGGAGCAGCAGGAGGTACGGGAGATACCTTGGGCAGCTGGTCCGGTCCGTTCAGGGTGCCAGGGTTATCTGTGCCACTGGCCATCTCTACCTCACCCAACATTACGGGTATACCTTCCTGTTTTTCCTGTTCGGGCATGTGAAGTACCACGAACCACAGGAGCAATAGTACCGCAAGGTGAATCAGCAATGTGGCGCTCAGGGCGATTATGTCAGCTTTTTGTAATTTCTTCATTCTCCTTCAGGCGGGCGGGTAGCCAACACCATTTTATAACGATTTTCATTGGCCACGTTCAGTACGCGTATGATTTCGCGGTACGGTACGGACTCGTCGGCATACAGGGCTACATATCTTGTAGTATCTGTAGCAGCGGTTTGTTGCAGGTAATCCATGAGCTGAGAATATTCGATCTCCGTTTCGGGTTCCTGTCCGAAAGCTACATAATAGCGCAGCTCCTTATCCACAATGACACGGGTAAGAGGTTTTGCGGTACTCTTCTGGCTGCCTTCCGGCAGAAGTACCTTCAGCGAATTGGGCGATACCATCGTCGAAGTGATCATAAAGAATATCAGCAATAGGAAGATCACGTCCGTCATAGAGGCCATGCTGAATTCGGGGATTATCCGGCTTCTTCGTCTCAGTGCCATAGATTACGCTTTATCTTTGTTCATCTCATTGAGTAGGTCCATGAAGGCGATGGTCTTTGTTTCCATCTTATTCACCACTCCGTCCACAAGGCTTACCAGGTAGTTGTAGGCAAACAGGGCACAGATACCTACAATCAAACCACCTACTGTAGTAATCATAGCCTCATAAATACCGCCGGATAGGAGGTTAATGTTGATGTTCTCAGACCCGGCATTGGCCATGTTCCAGAAGGCTTGTACCATACCGGTCACTGTGCCGAGGAATCCTACCATGGGTGCACCTCCGGCAATGGTGGCTATTACGGGAAGGCCTTTCTCCAGTTTAGCCACTTCAATGTTACCTACGTTTTCGATCGTTACGCGCACGTCATTCACGGGGCAGTCCAGGCGGGTGATGCCTTTCTCGATCATGCGGGCGGAAGGCGTGTTCTGATGGCGACAGAAATCAATAGCAGCACGTACCTCGCCGGCCTTGATGTAGTCTTTGACCCGGTCCATAAACATGGGATCTTCCTTGCCCGCTTTGCGGATGGAGTAGTTGCGCTCAAAAAGGATGTAGAAGGCAATCAGGGAGAATAGCGCCAGGATAATCATCATCCATCCGCCTTTGCAGGTCATTTCCCAAAGGTTCATTTCGGGAACGGGGGCAGTTGCTGCCAAAATCAGTAGTGTATTCATAATTCTTTTATCTGTTACTTATTATTTTCGGGGCGAAGGCAGCGGTTATAGGCCTCAATGGTTTTCTCCAGCCCCAGGTAGAGGGCGTCGCTGATGAGTTGGTGTCCGATGGAAACTTCATCCACCCAAGGGATGCATTCCACAAAGTAGGCCAGGTTTTCCAGACTCAGATCGTGCCCGGCATTCAGGCCCAAGCCCAGTTCACGGGCTTTGAGAGCAGCCTGTATGAAAGGGCTTACGGCCAGCTCACGATTTGCGGGGTATTCGGTGGCGTAGGGCTCAGTATATAGTTCCACACGGTCGGCTCCGACCTGGGCGGCGTATTCTACCATGCGAGCGTCTGGGTCTACAAAGACAGAGGTACGGATGCCTGCCTCTTTTAGCCGGGCTATAATTGTCTTTAAGAAGTCGGAGTGTGTTTCGGTATTCCACCCGTGATTAGAGGTGAGTTGCTCCGGCGAGTCGGGAACCAAGGTTACCTGCGCAGGTTTTACATCACATACCAATGCCATAAACTCCTCTGAAGGATAGCCTTCTATATTGAACTCTGTGCGGAGTAGAGGCTTTATTGCATATACGTCCGAGCGGCGGATGTGCCGTTCATCTGGGCGTGGGTGTACCGTGACACCGGCAGCTCCAAATTTCTCGCAGTCTACAGCAAACTGTACTACATCAGGGGTATTCCCCCCGCGCGCGTTGCGAATCGTGGCTACCTTATTGATATTTACACTTAAATTAGTCATTGTAAAATTTGTATTATTCGTGAGAAAAACCCACTTTTGCACCTCGGAAAAGGCGGTGATTGCGGATCTCCTAACATACAGAGAACCGGTAAATTAAGCGCAAAAATAGTATTCTTTCCTGAGAAAGCTGCTCTTTCATAGGAAAAAGAACAATAATACTACAACTATTTAAACTAATTAACGATGAAATTTGCCCTTTTCGGGAACTGCCATCAGCACAAGAAATCGCAACACGCCCGCCGGCTGTTTGAATTACTGGGTGAGCGCGGGGCTGAGATCTATGTAGATCCCGAGTTTTATGACTTCCTTCAGCAGGAGCATGGCGACGAGCTGAACATTACCGGTTTACTCGACGAAGAAACCTTTTCAGCCGATCTGGCCATCAGTCTGGGAGGCGATGGTACCTTTCTGCGTGCTGCTGCCAAAGTGGGAAATAAGGGTATTCCTGTGTTAGGTATCAATACCGGGCGGCTTGGATTCCTTGCTGCCTCGGCTCCCGAAGACATGGAAATCATGGTTGAAGAGATATACAATCGCGATTACAGCGTAGAAGAGCGCAGTACCCTGCACCTGCAGGTGGATGGAGCGGACATTCCGGGGTATACGTATGCACTCAATGAAATAGCCATTTTGAAGCGTGACAGCTCTTCCATGATCGCTATACATACTTCTATTAATGATGAATATCTGACTACCTATCAGGCTGACGGATTGATCCTTTCCACTCCCACAGGATCTACTGCATATTCACTGAGTAACGGTGGGCCGATTATCGTGCCCCAATCCAGCACGGTTTCTGTCACACCGGTAGCTCCCCATAGTTTACACATGCGCCCAATTGTAATCCCCGATCGCTGGACGCTTTCCCTCAATGTGGATTCACGAAGTCATAATTTCCTTATTGCTTTGGATGGGCGCAACTACACTTGTCCCGACCATGCCACCCTGACAGTATATAAAGGTGAATATACGATCCGGGTGGTGAAGCGCCAGCGTCAGGACTTTTTCTCTACCCTTCGCACTAAGTTAGGCTGGGGAGCGGATGCCCGCTTGTGATTAACCGAAGCGAATGGGCTTACATTTTCTTTGATATCTGCTTTTGCCACTCGCGGAAGGTAATTCCTGTCTGCTGTTTGAAGGTGCGGCTAAAAGAGGAAGAGTACAGAAAACCTGAGCTCTCGGCGAGTTGTTCCTGCGATATATAAGGATTGGAAAGTGCTTTCTCCTGAGCATATTCTATACGCTTGTAATTGATGAAATCGGAAAAGGAGCATCCACACTCTTCATTAATCATACGTGAGAGGTATGTGCGATTTGTGTTCATCTGGAGGGCCACATCTGTTATGCGGAGGTCGGGACGAAGGAAGAGTTTTTCTTTATCAAGCCACAGATTAAACCGGTCCAGTAGCTCTTGCTGTTTTTTCTTCACTTCTATCAGATCTTTTGTGTTGACTATGATACTACCCTCTTTCGTCTGAGGGTGTCCTTTCAGAAGTCTACGATTGTCAAATGCAGCTAGGTCATTCACCAGGTTATCGGCGGTATAGGTTAGATTATACACATTATATCCCATGTAATAGGCCAGTATTGCCCAAAGAATCATGAGTATGTCTGTAAACAGTTCAGAGTCGTTATAATGGAAGCGTCCCTTGTAGCTGCATAGTGACAGCAGAAGAACGAAATACACCCCGACCAGTACTGCCTTTGCATTGCGCAATGATCTCCCTTCCGGGTTGGAGAAGAACTCATTCAAACGTTTCCTGTACTGCACCAAGCGCACGCTGGCATATACCAATACGTATATTATTTGCAGAAAAACGAGTGGCATGTAGATGCGTACTCCGATGAATTGCTGCATGCGGCTTACCGGATCAGTGAGCGTAACAAGGGTGCCTTTGTTTTCTGTAATCTCGCGTACATATATTGTAGCCTGCTGGTCGCCCATCAGGAGATAGAGCAGTATCATGGATGTGCCGATTATCAAGGTGGGCAACAGCCATAAATAATCTCTGCCCCTTAACGGCCGTTCATTGGTCATTGTCTGGAAGAAGTAATAGAGTATGGCCAAAAGCAGCAGGGTGGAGATGGCTTCTATTAATTCCAGTTTGTAAAATAGGCTGTAGTCATGTATGCCAGTAAAAAACACACTCCATATAAAGGTGCTTATTGCCATGACTCCTGCTCCAATGATAAATATATTCTGCGCTCTGTTGTTTGTCTTTCTTTGTAAAAACAGGGCTACCATCCAGTAAAGACAAACAAGGCAGGGAAGTAGCAATAGAATCTGATGTGTCATATAGTAATCAGCTCTTTCGTATAGACTTCTGTATACTACAGAAACAATTCCGGTTCGCGGTCAATCTGGCAACTGGTGTGCAGAAAGACTGTAAACGGTGTGTGAAAAGAGCGTTCCCCTGTAGGGCAGGCGCGGACACAGGCGCAACATTTGATGCAACGTTCAGCATTGGTTTCGGAAACTCCTGCTGAATTGATGTATACAGCGCCTGTGGGACATGCCAGGAGGCAAGATTCGCACACAGTGCATCCCTCGCCGGATAAGGGGGTAATAGGGGCAGAGGGGTTTAGCTCGCGGTAAGGGCGGTTGCCGGGGATGGAAAGCGGCCCGTTCGGGTTGTCACTTTGTAATTTCAATAACACATCCTTTCCAAATTGCTTTGCCTTTTCCAGATCCGCACTATTGGGCCGCCCTTTTGCAATAGGCCTGTCAGGCACACTAAAGCTATGCTCTGCAATAAAGGTTGCTGCCGCAATCGGGGTAAAACCCAGTTGCAGTGTCTCGTCATACAGTTCTACCAAAGTGTCTTCATAAGCGCGGTTCCCGTATACAGCGATGAGTACGGTTGGGCAGTTCACGGCTTTTATGTTTTGCAGACGTTTGAGGGCCATGGGAGCCACCCGTCCGCCATATACCGGTACAGCGATCACTACCAGTGTATTACTTATTTCAAGAGAAAAGGAGCCAGACATATAGGTAAGGTCTGTTTCCTTTGTGCTCTTTATATTTAAACCTTCGGATACGGCATGAGCCACTTTGGACGAGCCTTTTGTGGGAGAGAAGAATATAAGATGGGCATTTCGAATATCTTTCATGATCTATTTATTTTATAAGGTGTAGAATTAATGTTATTGTTTCTTCAGACAACGGATAAGTACTTTATTGCCGTCAGCCAGGGAGGCGGCAAAGAGATAGGTGTCACCACCTTCGGCCAGTTTGAGACGTTTGCGCAACTCAGCCACTGTGGCGGGAAATCCACGCACGGTAAGATGTGCCTGTTTCAGGTTGGTAAGTAGGTTTTTTAGCTCCTTCTTCCCAAGGCTGCCATAGGTTTGTACCTGAAAGCAGCGTCCAGGAAAGTCCGGCTGCCACTCGTCGGAGGTATACAAATGACTGTCGGGGTGCAACTTTTTCATTCCAAAACGTACGGCTGGCAACCGGTAGGCGCCGGCCTTCAGGATCGCAGAGCATGGTTCGTACAAATAAGTCAGTAGGTGTGTGGTGTATTCGCACACAGCTTCTCTTTCTTCCAGAGGATGAAAAGAGAAGGCGTGTTGACTCTCGTCCCGGCGAAAATCTACGGCATAGCATTTCTCAGAAGTTTCTTCATCCGCGAGGCCCCGTAATACCAGCAGTACTTCTTTGCACTCACCGGCTACAGCTACGATATGAGTAGAAAGTACAGCGCCAGGCAACTGGCGGTGTATCAGCGTAAGATCCAGCATGGGGGAGAGTTTGACAAGTATATACCTTGCCTTGGTACGGAGCAGGGGGTAGAGGGCGGGTACATCAGGCTGACAGTCGGCCATGTTCACCACTTTTCCTCCATGTCCGTCGCGACGGGCGGGGTCGATATAGATCCAGTCGGCAGGAGGCATATCGCTCAGGTAGTCTTCAGCCTGTGCTTCTACCACTGTGACTTTGTCCAGCCCTAAGAGAGACATGTTGTGTAGAGCGCGTTCGCACAAACCAGCTTGCCGTTCTACGTATACTGCCTCGGAAAATCCGCGGGCCAGGAAGGAAAAGTCCACCCCAAAGCCTCCGGTCAGATCTACCAGCCGGGTGTCTTTATCAGTTGTTCCGAAAGATTCAATGACGGATCTCTTGTAACGTGCCGTTGCTTCTGAGGAACATTGTTCCATTGAGAGATGCGGAGGATACAGGATTTCTTCCACGGCGGCCCATGAGGGGAGTTTATGCAGTGCCATCTGCCAGCCTGCAATCTGATTCAGGGCTTCGGCTTTATCCACCTTGGGGAACTTCCCGGCGAGCAAAGCCAGTTGACGGACATCCGCATCCGGAGTCCGGTGTAAGAGGATAAATTCTTTGGTAGGCTCGGCAATTTGCATTATTTCTTTATCTCAGGAGGAAGTACAAGACAAAGGTAGCATAAAAAACATAAAAATACCACTGTGCATAAGCATTTAAGTACTTTAACAATCACGCGCAAAACCTTACAAGGAATAAATTGTATATTTGCGCCCAAATACTCTAAAAAAACAGTTAACTTAGATATATTTAATGAAACAGTACAAATTAGTGAACAACCTTTGCGGGTGGTTTGCATTTGCCGTTGCGGCTGTGGTGTATTGCATGACAATAGAACCTACTGCCAGCTTTTGGGATTGTCCCGAGTTCATCACCACCGGTTATAAATTAGAGGTAGGCCACCCTCCCGGGGCTCCGTTCTTCATGTTGGTAGCCAACCTGTTCTCTCAGTTCACAAGCGATGTGACGCAGGTAGCTAAGATGGTCAACGTCATGTCGGCCCTGATGAGTGCTACCTGTATCCTGTTCCTCTTCTGGAGTATTACGCACCTTACGAAGAAGCTGCTGATTGATGAGGGCGACGAGATGACCACCCCTAAACTGATTGCTATTATGGGCAGCGGTATGGTGGGAGCGCTGGCGTATACGTTCAGCGACACTTTCTGGTTTAGTGCGGTGGAAGGCGAGGTATATGCTTTCTCTTCTCTGTTTACTGCAGCGGTGTTCTGGTTGATCCTGAAATGGGAAGAAGTGGCTGACGAACCGCACAGTGATCGCTGGTTGGTATTTATTGCCTATCTTACGGGTGTATCCATTGGCGTCCATTTGCTTAACCTGTTATGTATCCCCGCCATTGTACTGGTATATTATTATAAGAAGCATCCGCATGCTACAGCTAAAGGCAGCCTTTGGGCACTGGCGGGCTCTTTCCTGTTGGTTGTGGCAGTGCTGTACGGTATCGTACCGGGCCTTGTGAAGGTAGGTGGATGGTTTGAATTGCTGTTTGTCAACAGCCTCGGACTTCCCTTTAATTCTGGTCTGATAGTGTATATTACGCTACTCATCGGAGTAATCCTGTGGGGTGTCTATGAAAGCTCCAGCATGCTGAATGAGAAGCGTATGAAGATAGCTGTGCTTGTATCCATTGCCATGTTGGGTATTCCCTTCTACGGATACGGTGTGTCCAGTATTGTGATTGGTGTGTTGGTGCTCGCTGTTTTGGCGTTTTACCTGTTTAGCAAGTCGGTTGGCCAGAAATACAAACCCTCTGTGCGCCTGCTCAATACCACCATGTTGTGTATCATGATGATTGTAATCGGATACTCTTCCTATGCAGTGATTGTGATTCGTTCCTCAGCTAATACGCCGATGGACCAGAACTCCCCCGAAGATATCTTCTCCCTGAGCACTTACCTGAACCGTGAACAGTACGGAAGCCGCCCTCTGTTCTACGGACAAACTTTCGCCTCTGAGCCTAACCTGATCATAGAAGGTGATAAATGCAAATACGATATCGACGAAGGGAACCCCACGTATGCCCGTAAAGAAAAGGCAGATGCCAACGAGCCTGATGAATATATCAAGGTGCCCGGAATGCAGAGCATAAACTACGCACAGAATATGTTCTTCCCCCGTATGTATAGTGATGATGCCCGGCATGTGGAGGCCTATAAGAATTGGGTGAACTTCAAAGGGCACCAGGTGCCGTATGACCAATGTGGAAAGATGGTCATGGTTACTGTACCTACCCAGCTGGAGAATATCAAGTTCTTCCTGAGCTACCAGATAAACTTCATGTACTGGCGCTACTTCATGTGGAACTTTGCCGGAAGACAGAACGATATCTCCGGTAGCGGAGAAATAGAGCACGGCAACTGGATTACAGGCATTGGCTTTATTGACAACCTGTTGCTGGGCGATCAGAGCACTATGCCCGATGAACTGAAGAACAACAAGGGGCACAATGTGTTCTACTGCATGCCTCTCATTCTGGGTATTCTGGGTTTGCTCTTTCAGGCATACCGCAAGGAAAAGGGTATTCAGGGATTCTGGGTGGTGTTCTTCCTGTTCTTCATGACGGGAATCGCCATTGTGCTTTACCTGAACCAGAAGCCGATAGAACCACGTGAACGCGACTATGCATATGCCGGCTCATTCTACGCCTTTGCCATCTGGATCGGTATGGCTGTAGCTGCCATTTATGAGTTCCTCAAAAAGAAGAAGGTAAGCGAACTGCTGGCTGCCTCGTTGGCTACTGCGGTGTGTCTGATTGTTCCCATTCAGATGGTGAGCCAGACATGGGATGACCACGATCGTTCCAACCGGTATGTATGCCGCGACTTCGGACAGAATTACCTGTACAGTTGCCAGCAAGATAAGAACCCTGCCATCTTTACCAATGGCGATAATGACACCTTCCCCTTGTGGTACTGCCAGGAAACAGAAGGCATCCGTACCGATATGAAGGTGTGTAACCTGAGCTACCTGCAGACCGACTGGTACATTGACCAGATGGTACGCCCGTCTTATGAATGTCCTGCTCTGCCTGTTTCCTGGAAACGTATTGACTATGTAACCGGAACTCCCGAGGTATACCCGATTCGTCCGGAATATAAGGCTGCTGTCGTATCCGAAGTGGCCAATAACCCCAACGGCGAGTTGGCCAAGGTGCTTGGTAATGATCCCTTTGAGTTGAAGAATGTACTGGATTACTGCAAAAAGCTGGGCTTTATTCCTACTGACAGTATGGTGATGACCATCGATAAGGAAGCCGTACGCCGCTCGGGCATGATGTTACCCGGTGACAGCATCCCCGACAAGATCTTTATCTCCCTGAAGGGAAAGGGTGGGTTGAGCAAGTCTAACCTTATGATGCTTGACATGCTTGTGCAGTGCAACTGGGAGCGCCCCTTGTATATGGCTTCTACCGTAGGGCCGGATGCCCATCTCTCACTTAGCAGATACTTCCGTCAGGAAGGACTGGCTTACCGCTTTACGCCGTTTAATATTCAAGATACCAAGAGACGTATCGATACTGAGCGGATGTACGAAAATGTGATGACGAAATGGAAGTTTGGCAACATTAACGATCCGAAGGTATACTTGGATGAAAACACCCTGCGGATGTGTAACACCCATCGTAACGCCTTGGCTTCTCTGGCTTCGGAACTGTACATGGAGGGTAAGAACGAGAAAGCTCTTAAGGTCTTGGATTACAGTGTGAAGATGATACCTAATACCACCGTGCCGCCCAGCTTCCACTTTGGAAACTACGAAATGGCTGAAGTATATTATGCTTTGGGTCAGACGAAGAAGGGCGACCAGCAGGTGAAGGCAGTCTTCGATAAGAGCCAGCAGTTTGTAAGCTGGTACCTCCGCTTGTCAGACTCACGCTTGGCCAACAGCTCTCGTGAATGCCTTCTGAATCACCGGATCATGATGGAATGTCTGGGTCTGATGCAGCAGAATAATAGCGCGTACTTCAATGAAGCCCGTGTTCAGTTTGACGCCCTTGACAAACTGTGCAACCAGCGTGCACAGGTATTGATGAGCAGTCAATCCTATTGATAAATGCTGATTGAACAGCCTCCCCGGTTATTCAGGATGCTATACCCAGATGCGCTCTGGCGGATGGATCCGGAAGAGAAAGCAGTATATCTGACTTTCGATGACGGACCCATCCCCGGGGTGACACCGTGGGTGCTGGATCTGCTGGATCGCTACGGTATAAAGGCCACTTTCTTCATGGTAGGCGACAATGTACGTAAGTATCCGGAAGAGTTTCAGATGGTTAAAGATCGTGGGCACCGCCTGGGGAATCATACTTTTAATCATGTACGCGGAATGCGTATTCCTATTGGAGAGTATGCTGCCAACACAGAAAAGGCCAATGAGCTGTTTCAGACAGACCTGTTTCGCCCGCCCCACGGTTTCATGACTCCTGCCCAATACCTCTATGCCCGCACACATTACCGCATTGTCATGTGGGACCTTGTAACCCGCGACTACAGCAAGCGTCTGAATGGACAGCAGGTGCTCGACAATGTGAAACGCTACGTTCGCAACGGTTCCATCATCACCTTTCACGACTCTCTCAAATCCTGGCAGAAGCTTGAATATGCCTTGCCCCGAGCCATTGAATGGATGCTGGCAGAAGGGTATTCCTTTAAAGTGTTCTGAAAACATCCCGGAAACCCCTCCTCTCATAGACTTTTTCTTGTGATCCTTCACACTCTTCACATCTTCTGTAGCCCCGACTGGCAAGGGGGTTGCGGGTGAAGGGCAGGTGTGAACCCCACCCTTCACAGGGTTCACGCTGAAAATTGGTGTGCACCAATTTTAAACTAGTGGGCACGGGTTTCTCAGCTGATGCGCACGAGTTGGAAAAAATGCAGGCCTGCATTTTAAGAAAATCTTAAGATGGTTTTAAGAAAAATTTAAGGCAATTTTAAGATGATTTTAAGACGGCTTTATTCACACAAAGCTTGGCATATTTTGTCCTGAAAAGCCCGCGCTTGCTTCCCGTCCTTCATGTTTTGATTGAGGATGGCAAAGGCTATGATATGGCCGTTTGCGGCGGTGAGATATCCGGCCAGGGCGCTTACGCCGGTGAGGGTGCCGGTTTTGGCACGGACGTTGCGATAGGCAGGGCCGCTCGTCATGCGGGTGTTCAGGGTGCCGTCCGTTCCGGTCACGGGTAGAGCTGGATATAACACGTCCATCAGGTGTTGACGGCGGGCGGCATAGCGCAGGAGGATGGTGAGAGCGTGGGCCGACGTGTAATTGTAGGGTGAAAGTCCGCTTCCATCGGCCACTTCATACTCGTCAGAGTGTATGCCGTTTTCTGCCAAGAGGGCTTTCACGGCAGCGGTTCCGTCCTCAGAAGAGGCGTACCGGGCGCTTTTGTGGAAGCTTGCCAGATGGTAGAAGAGGGCTTCGGCGGAGAGATTGTCGCTTACTTTCATGGCGCGCTTTACCAACTCTTTGATGGAGCGCGTTACAGCGCCCAACGTGTCGGCGTCTTGCGGGCATTCTCTATATCCGATAAGGCCTTTATGTAAAATGTTTTTCTCGCTAAGTTTCTGTATAAATGCAGACATAAACAGGTCTTGCGGTGAGGCCACGGTGAGGCTGGTACGGCCTTTGGTGGGCGCTGCCACGTTGCCCGATACGGTGATCAGGTTCGAGCCACTGAACAGGTTGCGCGTTACACGGAACTTCCCGGCGCTGCTGTCGTCGGTGCGGGTGAGGTTCTCGATGCGGTACGAGTCGGCCGCAGGACTTACGTGTACGATGGCGGAGTCGCCTTTCTGGCCTGGGGTGGCCCAAAAAGTAAGAACCCCCTTGTTGTACATGAGCGGGGAGAGTACGGGCTGATAATCTTCCAGCGCGTCATCCCAACACCAGCCGGGGCCGTAGGGTAGGGCATCTTTCATGGAAAGGTCTCCGTAGATGCTTCCCTGGATGCCCCGGATACCACGATCTACAAGGATCTTCACGAATTGGTCCATGCTCTTGCTGCCGAACTCAGAGTCAAAGCCGCCCATTATGTACAGGTTCCCGTAGAGTGTGTCTCCCTCTATATGACCGTCGTGGTACAGCTGTGTGTGTACCTCATAGTTTGTACCCAGCATGTCGAGCGCCGTAATGGTGGTGAGTAACTTCTGGGTAGAGGCCGGGCGGTGGCGCTTCTCGGCCTGGTAGGTGTATAGGGTGCTGTCGGCGGTGAGGTCGAAAATAGAGATGCCCACCTCGCTGGTGCGCAAGAAATCGGCCTGCAGGAGCTGTGCCATAATACTGTCCAAACGGCTCTGCGCCTGCGTACCCGCAGCGATGAAAAGGATGAAAAGGAGGGAGATGTGACGAATCATGGTGCTTTTTACTGCTTTATTGCCATTTTATTGACGGGCAAAGATACAAATCTCCCCGCATTTTTGTAGTTTTGTAGCCGTAAAACAATCTGATAATGGTAAGAAAGTTCGACTTCTTGGTAATCGGTTCCGGAATAGCGGGCATGAGTTTTGCACTGAAGGTGGCTGAAAAAGGAAAGGTAGCCCTGATCTGTAAGACCGAACTGGAGGAAGCAAATACCTATTTTGCCCAAGGAGGGGTGGCTTCGGTCACCAACACGCTGGTTGATAATTTTGAGAAACATATAGAGGATACCCTCATTGCCGGCGACTGGATCAGTGACCGCGAGGCTGTGGAAATGGTGGTGCGTGAGGCTCCCGCACAGATTGAGGAGCTCATCAGCTGGGGCGTTCATTTCGACAAGAATGAAGAAGGCGAGTTCGACCTCCACCGCGAGGGCGGCCATTCCGAGTTTCGCATCCTCCACCACAAGGACAATACCGGGGCGGAGATCCAGGACAGCCTTATCAAGGCCCTGAAGAACCATCCCAATATCTCCGTGTTCGAGAACCACTTCGCTATTGAGATCCTCACCCAGCACCACCTGGGGGTGACCGTGACGCGCCAGACGCAGGACATCGAGTGCTACGGCGCTTACATCCTGGACCTGAACAGCGGCAAGGTGGACACCTTCCTTTCCCGGATCACCCTCATGGCCACCGGAGGTGCCGGTGCTGTATATCAGACTACTACCAATCCCCTTGTAGCTACCGGCGATGGTATCGCCATGGTGTATCGCGCCAAAGGAACGGTGAAGGACATGGAGTTCGTGCAGTTTCACCCTACCGCCCTCTACCATATTGGTGATCGCCCCTCCTTCCTCATCACCGAGGCTATGCGCGGCTACGGCGGCGTGCTCCGCACCAAAGATGGCAAGGAGTTTATGCAGAAGTATGACGAGCGCCTATCGCTTGCCCCCCGTGATATCGTGGCCCGTGCCATCGACAATGAGATGAAGAACCGTGGCGACGATCACGTGTATCTGGATGTAACCCACAAAGACCCCGAGGAAACAAAAGCGCACTTTCCTACCATCTACGAGAAGTGCCTCTCCCTTGGAATCGATATCACCAAAGAATACATCCCCGTGGCGCCTGCCGCGCACTACCTGTGCGGAGGCATCCTGGTGGATCTGAACGCGCAGAGCAGCATCCGCCGCCTCTATGCCGTAGGCGAATGTGCCTGCACCGGGCTGCACGGCGGAAATCGCCTGGCCTCTAACTCGCTCATCGAAGCAGTGGTGTATGCCGATGCCGCTGCCAACCATATCTTTACCGTCATGGACGGCTATCCCTACAATGAGGCCATCCCCGAATGGAACGATGAGGGCACCTCCTCGCCCGAAGAGATGATCCTCATCACCCAAAGCGCCAAGGAAGTGGGACAGATCATGAATTCCTACGTAGGCATCGTGCGCTCCGACCTCCGCCTGAAGCGCGCCTGGGTGCGCCTTGACATCTTGTACGAAGAAACGGAAAGCCTCTTCAAACGCTCCAGAGCTTCGCGCGAAATTTGTGAATTGCGAAATATCATCAACGTGGGCTACCTCATCATGAGGCAGGCCATGGAACGAAAAGAAAGCAGGGGGCTGCACTATACCATTGATTACCCCCGTCATGCCGATGGAAAGTAAACGGATACTGATAGGAGTAAACAGTGACCTGGTGACCGATGCCCGCGTGCATAAGGTATGTACCTCGCTGGAAGGAGCAGGGTATGCGGTGTATCTTGTGGGCCGGAAGAATGGGGGCAGCATGGAGCTGAACCGCAGCTATTCCGTGCGCAGGCTCCGGTTGTGGACGAAAGGAGGCCCGCTGTGGTACGCCGAGTTTAACCTTCGCTTGCTCTGTGTGCTTCTGGGCATGAAAGGCGAGGCGGTGCTGTGCAATGATACGGATGCACTGCTGGCCTGTTACATTGCTGCAAAGCTGAAACGCCTGCCGCTCATCTTTGATGCGCACGAACTCTTCCCGGAAGTACCGGAGGTGGTAGACCGCCCCTTTGTGAAGAAGACGTGGCAAAGGCTGGAGGACTCTATATTCCCCCGCCTGAAGTATTGTTATACAGTATGCCAGAGCATTGCCGATTATTATCGCGAACGTTACGACATCCGGATGGAGGTAGTACGGAACATCCCTGCACACGAACCGCAGAATGCCACCCTGCAGCCTGTGCCCCTGCACCGCAAAGAACGATACATTCTGCTCTATCAGGGCGTAGTGAATGTGGGGCGCGGCATCGAATGGCTCATCGAAGCCATGAAGCACCTGCCGGAATGCTGCCTGCTGATTTGCGGTGGCGGCGACTGCCTCCTGGAAATGAAACAGCGCGCCCAGGGCTCGGGATGTGCAGAACGCATCCTTTTCACCGGGCGTATCCCGCAGGAGGAGCTGAAACGATATACTATGCAGGCCGATTTGGGATTCGTGTTGCTGGAGCGCCTGGGGCTTAGCTATTATTACGCTTTGCCCAACCGCATTTTTGATTATATGCGCTTCGGCGTGCCGGTGCTGGCTACCGATTTCCCGGAAATCGAGCGGGTAGTCCGCGAGGCCCGGAGCGGTATCCTGATCAATCATTACGAACCGGAGTACCTGGCGACGCAGATACGTGAAGCCTTACAGCAGTGGAGCCTGCCTTCGCGCAAGGAACAGCTAAAGGAAACCTCCCGCCAATATAGCTGGGAGAACGAGGAAAAGGTATTGTTGCAAGTGATACAACGCGCCCTTTCCACCGGTAAAACTCATTAATGGAAAACGAAAAATAAGCAATATATGGAAAAGAAATTCAAGCGAACCACCGTTACCTCGGCATTGCCTTATGCCAACGGACCGGTGCACGTAGGCCACCTGGCAGGAGTGTATGTACCGGCTGATATTTATGTGCGTTATCTGCGTCTGAAGAAAGAAGACGTCCTTTTCATCGGCGGATCCGATGAACACGGTGTGCCTATCACCATCCGTGCCCGCAAAGAGGGCTGTACTCCACAGGATATAGTGGACCGCTATCACACCCTGATTAAGGAGTCCTTCGAAGAGTTCGGCATTTCTTTTGATATCTATTCCCGTACTTCTTCCAAAACGCACCATGAGCTAGCCTCCGGTATCTTCCGCACTTTGTATGATAAGGGCGAATTCATCGAAAAAACCTCTGAACAGTATTACGATGAAGAGGCACACCAGTTCCTGGCCGACCGTTACATTACCGGTGAATGCCCCCACTGCCACAGCGAAGGTGCATACGGCGACCAGTGCGAAAAGTGCGGTAGCGCCCTCAGCCCCACGGATCTGATCAACCCCAAGAGCACCATCAGCGGCAGCAAGCCTGTGCTCAGAGAAACCAAGCACTGGTTCCTCCCCCTCGATAAGCACGAGGAGTGGCTGCGTCAATGGATACTGGAAGATCATAAAGAGTGGCGTCCCAATGTGTACGGCCAGTGCAAAAGCTGGCTGGATATGGGCCTGCAACCCCGCGCCGTGAGCCGCGACTTGGACTGGGGTATCCCCGTCCCTGTGGAAGACGCCGAGGGTAAAGTGTTGTATGTGTGGTTTGATGCCCCCATCGGATACATCTCCAATACCAAGGAACTGCTGCCCGATTCCTGGGAAACTTGGTGGAAGGACCCCGAAACCCGCCTTATCCATTTCATCGGAAAGGACAATATCGTGTTCCACTGCATCGTATTCCCCGCCATGCTGAAGGCGGAAGGCAGCTACATCCTGCCCGATAATGTGCCCAGCAATGAGTTCCTTAATTTGGAGGGCGACAAGATTTCTACCAGTCGCAACTGGGCCGTGTGGCTCCATGAGTACCTGGTTGAATTTCCCGGCAAGCAGGACGTGCTTCGTTACGTGCTTACCGCCAATGCCCCCGAAACCAAGGATAATGACTTTACCTGGAAGGATTTCCAGGCCCGTAACAACAACGAGTTGGTGGCCGTATTCGGCAATTTCGTGAACCGCGCTCTTGTGCTTACCCACAAATACTTCGATGGAAAGGTTCCTGCTGCCGATGAGTTGACGGATTATGACAAGCAAACGCTCAATGAATTCGCCAATATTAAGGCAGATATAGAACACTTCCTCAACCAGTTCCGCTTCCGCGATGCGCAGAAAGAAGCCATGAACCTGGCCCGAATCGGCAACAAATACCTGGCAGACACCGAGCCATGGAAACTGGCCAAGACCGACATGGACCGCGTGGCTACCATTATGAATATCTCCCTTCAGCTCTCGGCCAATCTGGCTATAGCCTTTGAACCGTTCCTACCCTTTAGCGCCGCTAAACTGCGTGAAATGCTGAACATCCAGCAGTTCGACTGGAACGAACTGGGTAGTACCTCCCTGCTTGAAGCCGGACATGCGCTGAACAAGCCGGAACTGCTCTTCGAAAAGATCGAGGACAGTGTTATCGAAGCCCAGGTGCAGAAGCTGCTGGATACAAAGAAAGCCAACGAGGAACTGAACTACAAGGCTAACCCCATCCGACAGACCGTTGAATTCACTGATTTTGAGAAGTTGGACATCCGTGTAGGTACCGTATTGGAATGCCAGAAAGTACCCAAGGCGGATAAGCTCCTGCAGTTCCTTATTGAGGATGGCTTGGAGAAGCGTACCATCGTGAGCGGTATCGCAAAATACTATCAGCCCGAAGAACTGGTGGGAAAGCAGGTGTGCTTTATTGCCAACCTTGCCCCCCGCAAATTAAAAGGGATCGTGAGCGAAGGCATGATCCTCTCTGCCGAAAACAATGATGGCACGCTGGCTGTCGTTACTCCGATGAAGGAAGTGAAACCCGGAAGCGAAGTAAAATGACCCCGAGTAGCGTCCTCCCGTCACTCCTGCTGTACAACCTGCAGGGCGAGAAAGCCTCACGCATCAAGGAATTGTGTGTAAGGATGGGGGTGGTGATAGCCACCGTTCCTGTTTCCATGTATCTGGAACCTATCGAAGTATTGGTGGGCGGGCCGGAGGTGACACGCCTGGGACTTGAATGCCCCTGCTGCCTTTTTGAGGACGAGATGCTCCTTTTCAACGGATTTACAGACCAAAAACTGACGGAGTTCCTGACTGCGTATCGTGCCGAAGGCATTGAGCCGGTGTTTTTGAAGGCTACAGTTACTCCCCATAACAGGCTGTGGAATTCCCTTCAGCTGCGTGATAAACTGAAGGAAGAATACGATGAATTCACGAAAAACGGGTGAACCTAACTCATGAAGAATGGCTGAACCGCAGAGTCTGAAGAACCGAACTGCCAAAGGTTTATTCTGGGGCGGACTGAGCAACAGCATTATGCAGTTGCTCAATCTCGTTTTTGGTGTATTCCTCTCACGTATCTTGTCGGAAGAGGACTATGGTATGGTGAGTGTGCTTCTCATCTTCTCCGCTATGGCTGGTGTCTTTCTGGAAGGTGGTTTCATAGGAGCCATTGTCAATAAGAAAGAGGTACGGCACGAGGATTATAATGCCCTCTTCTGGTTCAATATACTCGGTGGAATCGTGGTGTACGTTATTCTGTTCCTGTGTGCTCCGCTGATTGCGGCGTTTTACCGTACTCCGGATTTGGTCTCTCTCTCTCGGTTTTTCTTTTTGGGAATCCTGTTTTCTGCCTTCAGTACGGCGCCAAGCGCGTACTTCTTCCGACATATCATGGTGAAGGAACGTGCCAAAATCACCATGACGGCTATGGCGGTGGCGGGTGTGGTGAGTGTCATTTGTGCTTTTCACGGGTTGGGGTATTGGTGTATTGCCGTACAAACCGTTCTTTTCGCGGGTCTTACTACTTTACTGTTATGGTGTGCCTCGCCGTGGAAACCCACGTGGGAGTTTGACTTCCGCCCCTTGCGTGAGATGCTTCCGTTCAGCTCCAAGTTGTTCTTTACATATATATTCAACCAGGTTAATGTGAACGTATTCTCCGCTCTTCTCGGGCGTATATCCACGATGAATGCGGCAGGTATTTATTCGCAGGGCAGCAAATGGACCACGATGGGCTACTCTACTATTGCCGGGATGATTAACGGGGTGGCGCAGCCGGTGCTGCGTGAGGCGGGAGCAGATGATGTGGCGCGCTTGCGCAACGTATTTCGCAAAATGCTCCGTTTCACCGTCTTTGTATCCTTTCCGCTTATGTTGGGATTGGGACTGGTAGCAAAGGAACTTATTGTCATTGCCATCACCGAAAAATGGCTCGCCAGCGTGATGGTAATGCAAGTGCTGTGTATATGGGGTGCCTTTACTCCGGTGAGTACGCTGTACGCCAGTTTGATGAACAGCATCGGTAAACCGGATATATATATGTGGAATACCATTGGGCTGGGAGCGCTTCAGCTGATCTGCGTGTGGTTTTCGTGTTCGTACGGGCTGGCCACAATGTTGGTGGTTTTTGTTGTGGTAAATATAGCCTGGCTGTTTGTGTGGCATTACTTTGCCTGGAAGCATATCGCACTTCGCTTGCGAGATGTGTTGAAAGATTCCCTTCCGTATCTGGCTGTTTCAATAGTGGCTATAGGAATTGCTTGGCTGGCGGCGCGGAATATAGAGAATCTATATCTCTCCCTGCTGGTAAAGGTGGTAGTGGCTGCCTTGCTTTATGTGGGCATTATGTGGAAGTTGGAGTCGGTAGTGTTCCGTGAGAGTATAGAGTATCTTCTAAAGAAAAAGCGAAAATGAAAACGCTTGGTGTAGTAACTCTGTATCACCCTTCGCAGGAGGTGAAGCAACACATTGCTTCTTACCTCGATGGATTGGACGGATTATTCATCTGGGACAACACCAAGGGAGGCTCTGAGATATCCGATTTCTTCGGTGGAAACGAAAAAACAGTGCATGTGCGCCGCGGAGAAAATGTGGGAATAGGCATGGCCCTTAATGAGGCGGCTCGTTATGCCATAGCGCATGAGTATACCCATTTGCTCACGATGGATCAGGACAGCGCCTTCCTTTCGGGAGAGTTTGCTGATTATCTGGCTATTATAGCCGGGTGCACGAACTCTGATTTTTTCCAGTTCTGCCCTTCCAGAATGAAGCGTCCTGCATTCTTCCCTCCCGGCCAGATTGAAGGAATAATAGAGGAAACGCCTGATACCATTATCTCTGGAACAGTTACTCCCGTAAGCGTCTTGCAAGAACTTGGGCTCTTCTATGAGCCATTTGTGATGGATGCCATTGATACGGAATACGGTCTGCGCATCCACCGGGCAGGTGGTAAGATAGGTAAGATACGTGCTGTGTATCTGAAACACCAGCTGGGGTACCCCCTCCGTAAACGCTTTTTGTGGTGGACGTTGGAGAGTTTCAATTACTCGCCCATGCGTACCTATTATATTACCCGCAACTTCCTTTTTCTGCGTTACCTGTATCCGGAGTACGACTGCAAGTACATCTTTAAGTTGTTTGTGCTGCGCCGTTTCATTCGTATTCTGTGTATCGAACAGGATAAATGGCAGAAGATGAAAGCCCTCTTTGCCGGTACTTTTCAGGGATTGACACGCCGGATGCACCGGGATCTATTTATTAACAAGATGAAGCAGGCATGAAAGTAAGTGTATTGATGCTGACCTACAATCAGGAGGTATATATAGATGAGGCTATCCGTAGCGTGATGTTGCAACAGTGCGACTTTGCATATGAGCTGGTTATCGGTGAGGATTGCAGTACAGACGATACCTTGGCACACTGTAAGGCTTGGCAGCAGAAACATCCCGGACAGATTCGGATTGTGAAGCAAGCCGTCAACATCGGCCTTGCCCGGAACTTTGTAGAAAGCTACAAAGCACTTCGGGGTCAGTATGTAGCCATCTGTGAAGGCGATGATTGGTGGTGCTCCCCGTATAAATTGCAACGACAGGTAGACTGGATGGAGGCCCATCCTTCGTATTCCTGCTGTTTTCATCGGGTGATTAATTACTATCAGGATACAAATATTAAGAGCCTGAGCAACGGCGGACAAAAGTCGGAGATGACCATCCTGGACTTGGCAGCTTCCAATACCATCAGCAATGTGTCGGCTTTGTTTCGCCGGGAGCTTTTTGGAGAGATGCCCCAATGGATGCAGGAGGTAAGCACCTACGATTATGCGATTCACCTGATGAATGCCGAATACGGACCTATTCATTATATGAAGACCCCGATGGCTGTGTACCGTCAGCACAGCAATGCCATCTGGAGTCGCACGGGGCAGGACAAGAAGTGGGATATATCCATTACCATTCGTCGCCTCCTTATTGCCTATTTCAACGGTAGAAAGGACGAATTTTCGCAAAGCAATGAGGTGTGCGAACTACTGCAGAAAAGTATTGATCACATTGAGTTCAACCGGGCACGGATGAAGGAGTTACCTGAAGGGTACATAGTCCCTGTGCCTTTCTTATCGCGCTGCCGTGCATGGGTATCGCGCTTTATCCCCGTTCCTCGTATCAGGAGTTAAGGAAATGGTGCAATCCGTCCTTACGCTATAGCCTCTATCGTTTCTTCCAGTACCCCGGCCTCATTGAGCAGGTGCTCTACAAATTCGCGGAATGCCCCGTATCCACCGTGCGTCTGGCATACAAAATCCACTTCCTTCTTTACATATTCCGGCGTGTTGCTGGGTGAGGCGGCAAAACCCACCTCACGCAACAGCTTCAAGTCATTGATGTCATCCCCGATATACGCCACTTCATCGAGGGAAATCCGGAGTTTATAACACAGTTCCTGCGTAAGCTGTAACTTATCCTTCACGCCGAGGTAGCAGTATTCGATGCCTAACTTTTGGGCGCGCTTTCGCACAATTTCCGTGTTTTCACCGGTCATAATGGCTACAGGGATGTGGTGGTGCCGCAGGAAGGCTACGCCCCATCCATCCTTTACGCAGAAGCGTTTCATGACATCGCCTTCGGGGGTGTAGTACATACCACCGTCGGTCCACACGCCGTCAATATCAGTTATTACAAGCTTTGGAAGTTTCATATAGGATTTCGTTTTCGTATAATTTTAGCAGGGGTACCTACCAGCAGGGAATCATCAGGTGCGGATTGCATCACCACTGCATTGGCGGATACCACACAGCGATTGCCCAAAGTAATATCTCCCAGTATGAGGGAATGGGCGTATAGCCAGCAGTCATCGCCTATGGTGGGGCGGAGCCCGTTGCGGTCGCCCAGGGTAACGCCTTGGTGTATGGTGCAGTTGGCGCCAATCTTGCAGCGTGCGCCAATCACGCTACCGATTCCGTGGTATATTTTCAGCCCCGGGCCTATTTCAGATGAGTAGAAGATCTCGCACTGTCCGTTGATGCGCCCCAGGTTGCTGAGCAGGAGTGCCTGATCCTCGTTGGTCTTCCACCAGCGATGTGCCAGCCGATATGTAAGAACGGGGTGCAGCTGGGGTACCATCTCCAAGTGCAACAGGTCGATTTCATCGTCCAGTGGATACCATCGGGCGTAGTCGGCACGAAAGTCGTTGAGGGCTTCTATGTACAACTGTTCCTCATAGATCAGTTCATGAGTGCCCAGCCAACTAGTTTTGAGCCAGCGGGTGAGGGTACTGTGAATCATCTCCGGAATATTCATATTACTCGATGTCAACAGGGTAAATAATCTCGTTGCGCGGAATAGCATTCTTCACGCGATGGCCGATGAGTTGGGCTCGTTCCGCCCATTTGTAGCCATCGCCGGGGGAGAGCAGGTGTAGCATCTCTTCGGTAATCACGTCGCCCGGGTTCAGGGCGGTTCGTGTGGCGATGGAACGTTCCAGCTTTATTTTGGAGGAAAGCACGGAGGGGTCTGTGTATAGCTCTTCGCTCCCCATCCAGCGTTCGGCCACGCGGATGTCGCGGATCATGCGGTTCACCCCGTCAGGGCCGAGGGATCCGAGCTGGTCGGTGCCCTTCATGTGGCGGTCGATGGTAATGTGCTTCTCGATGATTTCGGCTCCCATACCTACCGCTACCACGGGGGCGGAAATGCCGATGGTATGGTCGCTGAACCCGATACGATATTGCCCGTAGTGCTTTTTGAGGTAGGTGAGGGTATGCAGGTTCAGGTTGTCCGGATGTGTAGGATATTGGCTTACGCAGTGCAGGATACTAATGTCTGAGTGGTAACGGCTGATTACTTCGAGTGCATCATCCAGCTCCTTCTTTCCGGCCATGCCGGTGCTGAGGATGATGGGGATGCGGGTTTCGGCCATCACCTCCAGGAGGGGCAGGTTGGTGAGGTCGCGACTGGCCACTTTCAGGTAGTCGGGCGTAAAGAGTTTCAGCAGACTCATACATCCCTTGCTGCACAGCGTCTCGATGAAATCGAGGCCTTTGCCTTTGGCATGGTGGTATACCTCCAAGTGGGAATTGTCGTCCAGCTCCAGAAAAGCGCGGTGTTCACCGTAGGTTCGTCCGAAGGAGTTGGGGGTGTCATAGGGGCGGTTCATCTGGCTGTCGGTAAGCTCCTCATTGAGGTCGCGCTTCGTCATTTTTACCGCATCCATCGGTTTCAGTTCCATGCCGAACACGTCTTCCTTTACCGGGCGTGATACCAGATCCACGATGAGCTTGGCTATGTCTGTGGAGCCGTTGTGGTTTTGGCCGATTTCACCAATAATATAGGTACTTTTCATAAGGCTTCCTTATTTGCTGTTTTGCTGAATATTGTGTAACATCTTCTCCCGATACTCCGGTTTGCGCTCTACAAGTTGCAGGAGTGTTTCGACGGAATGGTCGCTGCCTTCGATGAAATCGGCATATAGTTCCTGCAGAAGTGTGAAATCTTCCATTGTATCCAGCGTAAAGCGCAGGTCGCGTCGTCCTTCCAGGCAGGCAGGCAAGAAGAGCAGCAGCACGCTGAAGTCCTGCGGATGGGTGTACAGGTAGTTGGTTACATGCTCGATATACAGTTTCTCAGAGGTAGCCGCTGCCGCACGCTTCAGGGCGGCGAGAGTGGTCAGTTCCGAGAACAATCCCAGATGAGTCTTAATGGTGGGCGTACCGTCGCCAAAGCCGTATGCGGTATAATCCGCCGGAAACCGGTTGTGATTCGAGAAAAGCTGGGCGAAGGTATCTGCCTGCAGGAAGGGGTTGTCGCTGCATACACGGATAAAGCGAGTGAGCCCGAATGCCTCTGCTGCTCCGATGAAACGGGCCAACACATTGTCTTCGCTGCCCCGGAAGCAGAGGATGCCGTGTTCCTCGGCCACTTTCTGCAGCACATCATCCTGCGGATTCTCCGTAGTAGCCAGCACCACAGATACCTCCGGGTTGGTTTGTTTGATATTCCGGATCAGGATGTCAATGATTCGCAGCTCTCCATAGAAGGGAAGCAGAATCTTATTTGCCAGGCGCGTAGAGCCTGTGCGGGCTTGTATAATAATACCGTCCATATAGTCTTTACAAGCGGAAAGGTCCGAATGTTCAACGGGAACACCGAAACCTGCACGTTTAGTGTACAAAGTTACGTCTTTTTTAAGAAACGCCGACCTTACATATCGAAAAACCTCTGGTTTGTGATGCGCATAGCAGAATCTTCCGAAAAAGAATCTCATGAGCTTCAATTTATGAGTCGGCGCCCTCAACTCGCCAGTCGAGGGGCTCAAACGGCCAGTCGAGGGCGCCGACTGGCGAGTTGAGCCCCTCGATTCCATATGCGGGACTATGCAGTAACTATGCAGCAAACCGCTTACTGCATAGCTGCTGCATACCTTGCTGCATAGTGCCAAGTTGTTGTACTACAGCTGAATAAATGCATTTTATGCAGCAAATGCAGCAAAATCCGAAAAAACATTTTTCTGGTTAAAGTTTCTCTCTCCGGAAGGCATCGATGTACGAGCCGGGAGTTACATTGATGACTTCCTTGTGCTGGAAATCGGCGAAATCGCGCAGGGTAAAATAACTCTTGAAGGCCACCGACATGTGGTGGAGGATGGTGTAAAGCGGCGCGGATTTTAGGTTCTCTTTCTTGACAGTACGCGCTTGCGAGCCTTTCTGGTCGTAGAAGTGCTTCTGGTTCATGAGAACCTCGTTTTCATCGGTTACGCTGATTTCCGGCAGCCAGGAATGGTCGGCCCCGGTCAGGTATACCTTTTCGAAGGGCATGCGCAGGGAGATGGCGATGCTGGGGATCAGCACGTTGTGCGGACGGGGTACTCCCAGGCCGCTGCGATATATCCGGTTACAGAACCAGTGATAGCCCTCGATGGGGGTGGTGTTGTACTTTACTACGGTGATATGGGGGTTTTTCCGGATCATGTCTTGCCACAACTTATCGGTATAGGCGCGCATGGGCATGAGCAGGGTAAGCGGCCAGTCGGTCTTTGAAGTTAAGGCGCCGAACACCTTCTCCCGGCTTTCCGGAAGTATCCAGAACAGGGGATCGGCCAAGAGGTAGAGCTGGGGTTTCAGCTCGGTGAAAAGGTCGGAAACCGCACAAAAGTTTACCGCCAGCAGTGTTTTCCCCTGTAAGAAGGTGGGGTGTTCTTTTACTGTGGTGTTCAGTGAAGGGCCATTGGCCAGTATTACCAGTTCCTTTCCAGCGCTCGTAAGTCTTGGAATGTGCGTGGAAAAGCTCGATTTTAACGCGATCTTTACCAGACTGAGAAAGGTCTGCCACAGTTGTTCCACGAGGTATTTCAGTTTTTCTTCCATCTTCTTCTTATGCTATGTAAAGGGCAAAGATAGTGGATATATTCAATACATTCTGTCATTTATGCTCCGTTTTGTTGCCCCCGCGGATGAAAAACGCTATTTTTGTAACCTGAATATTCACTCAACAACTTTTTTGAACAAATGAAAGCATACGGTAAATGGCTTTTTGCCGCACTTCTTTTTCTGGTGTGGATCATCGCGTATAATTACACCTTCAATGAGAAACTGGATTTGAATGGCGATAACTGTTCCTACTATATGAATGCCACTTCCATAGCCACCGGGCATGGTTACTCTGATATTTCCACTCCGGCATACAATCCTACCAACAACTTTCCTCCGGGGTATCCGGTACTCATGGCGCCCATCCGCGTATTGACGGATAGTATCATACCGCAAAAGATATTCAACGGACTGTGTATGATTGCCGGGGTATTGCTGCTGTATTTCGTAATGATCCGGGCGAAGTTTGACGAGCGTCTGGCATTTGTCACCGGATGCGCCATGATCCTGTGCGAGCGGATGCTGCATTTCTCTACCATGATGATGAGCGAGATGTCTTTCTTCTTCACCTCCGCCCTGGTGCTCTATGCGCTGTATAAGATGAAGGAGAAGAAGCCTTTCTGGAAGGATAGCTGGTTTTATGTGATGCTGGTGGCGCTGGTGCTCAATTATCACATACGTACGCAGGGTATCGCCTTGGTAGCTGCCGTGGTCCTTTTCTTCCTGTGTGCCCGCCGTTGGAAAGAGGTTGCAGGCACGGCGGCTGGGTTCATCCTCGGGTGTCTGCCTTGGGTGTTGCGCAATAAGATGATTGGTGTGACGCAGAGCCGCTATTTCGAATCTATCTCACAGGTGAATCCCTGGCGCCCGGAAGACGGTACGCTGGATCTTTCCGGCATTATTGGCCGTTTCTTTGAAACCATGGGTATGCTGGTGTCACAGGCGATGCCTAATTCCATTATTCCTTATGTGAATGTGAACTATGAAGAAAAGGCAGACGCCGGTCTTTGGTTGCTTGCATTGGTGCTGCTGGCACTGGTGGTGTGGGGTTTCTGGCAGTTTGGCCGTTTTCGTTGGTTGCTCATCGGATACATCGTCTTTACTTTCAGCGTGATCTCCATCTTTAGTTCTCCTAGCGAGAACCGGTATATTGTAACGGTGCTGCCCTTCCTCACAATCGGTTTGATGACAGGTATCTGGGCGCTGGCGGATAGCTTATGCCGCAAGGTTAAACTTTCTGGTTTCTCGCCTTGGATATTGGTGATACTGTTGTTTAGTGCTAAAACTCCCATCCAGGATCTTCACAAGATCAATAAGTTCCCTTTCCCGCCTAATTATGCCAACTTCTTCCAGCTGGGGCAGATGTTGAAATCAAATGTGGCTCCTGAGACAGTAGTGGCCTCACGTAAGCCGGGACTGCTTTATATGTTCTCTGGGACAAGTGTGGTAGGATACGCCTTTTCATCGGATGACAAGGTGGTACTGAAAGGCCTCATTGAAAGCAAAACAGATTATGTAATCTTGGATCAGCTGGGCTATAGCTCTACCCCGATGTACCTTATGCCTGCCATCCAGAAGAATATGGAACTCTTCCCGCTGGTGATACACCTGGAGAATCCTGATACCTACCTCCTGAAATTTGAGCGCGAGGAAGCAGCACATCGACTGGGTATTTCCGAATAATGTGCTGTGAATGACAAAAATAATCCAATGCGTGTAAAAAGAGTTTTCGAGAAATCGTTGATAGAGAATACGGACAATTTGTTTATCCAGTTCTTCCGCTATACCTTTGTGGGCGGACTGGCATTTATTGTGGATTATGTGTTGCTGTATATCCTCACGGAGCATTTCCACTTTCACTACCTGGAATCGGCTACCATCTCCTTTATGGTCGGGCTGGTGGTGAACTATTTTATAAGCAAATGGTGGGTGTTCAGCCAGTCTAAGTTTAAGAGCAAGGGCATAGAGTTCCTCCTGTTCTTCCTGGTGGGCGTAGTAGGCTTGTTGCTTAACAACCTGTTCCTGTGGCTCATCACCACCTACCTGAGCGTATATTACATGTATTCCAAATTGGTAGCTGCCGTGATTGTGTACCTGTGGAACTTCCTGGCACGGAAATACATGGTGTTTACGAAATAAGAAAGAACCATGAAAGTACTGATAGTCAATACATCTGAACGGATAGGAGGTGCGGCAGTAGCTGCAAGTCGCCTGCGTGAAGCCTTGAAGCTGAATGGTGTGGAGGTCAAAATGCTGGTGCGCGACAAGCAGAGTCATCGCATCGATGTCATCGCCCTGCATCGCTCTTGGCTTCTGGTGGTGAAGTTCGTATGGGAACGGGTAGTGATCTGGGCTGCCAACCGCTTTCGTAAGAACAACCTTTTTGCGGTGGATATTGCCAATGTAGGGACGGATATTACCTCGTATGCCGACTTTAAAGATGCCGATGTCATACACCTTCACTGGATAAACCAAGGCTTTCTCTCCTTAGAAAATATTCGTAAAATACTAAACTCCGGTAAGCCGGTGGTATGGACCATGCACGATATGTGGCCCTGTACGGGCATTTGTCACCATGCTCGACAGTGCGAGGCGTACCACGGCGGATGCCACCAGTGCATGTATCTGTATGGAGGTGGCGGTACAAAGGATCTTTCCTATCGCATCTTTCGTAAGAAGCAGGCTTTATATAAAGACGCCCCCCTTGCCTTTGTTACTTGCAGCCGTTGGCTGGAAGGACAGGCCCGGAAGAGCGCTCTCCTGCAAGGGAAGGAAATCATGGCTATCCCCAACCCTATCAATACCAATCTGTTTAATTCTACCGATAAAACGGAAGCCCGCACAAAACTGGGCCTTCCGCAGGATCGGCCCCTGATTCTTTTCGGATCAGTGAAGATTACCGATAAGCGGAAGGGAATTGATTATCTGGTGGAAGCCTGCAAGCTGCTGGCTGCTGGCTATCCGGAATTTAGGGAGAAACTTGGCGTAGTGGTGTTTGGTACCAACTCGGAACAGTTGCGTGAACTGCTGCCTTTTGAGGTGTTCCCCTTGGATTATGTGAGCGATGAAAAGGCGATTGTATCCATCTATAACACGGTGGATATGTATGTAACCCCCTCGCTTGAGGAGAACCTCCCCAATACCATTATGGAGGCCATGGCTTGTGGAGTGCCCTGTGTGGGCTATCAGGTGGGCGGAATCCCCGAAATGATCGATCACCACCGCAACGGTTACGTGGCGGAGTATGAATCTGCCGAAGACTTTGCAAAGGGTATCTACTGGGTACTTACCCATCCGGAATATGCAGCCCTCTGCCAGGAATGTGTGGAAAAGGTAAAGGCTCTCTATTCCGAAGAAAGCGTGGCCCGTCGTTATATGGAGCTGTATCACACCTTGCTGGAGAAGAAGAATGGCTAACCCCGTTTTTACCATTATCACCGTTACCTATAACGCAGGCCAGACCTTGCCGTCTACTCTGGAAAGTGTCTTTGGCCAGACTTACCCTCATATTGAGTACATCCTTGTAGACGGTAGCTCTACCGATAACACCCTGGCATTGGCCGCTGCATACCGCGACCGTTTCGCCTGTTTCATCAGCGAGCCTGATAACGGATTGTACGATGCCATGAACAAGGGCCTGAAGCACGCCACGGGAGATTATGTCTGTTTCTTGAATGCGGGCGACTGCTTTCACTCCCCCGCCACCCTGGCTGAAGTAGCCGCACAGTTAAGCGCATTATCCACTGCTCCCGATGTGGTCTATGGGCAAACTATGCTCATTGATTCCACCGGCCGTCACCTAGGCATGCGCCATCATTCTGCTCCCGAGCATCTTAATTGGAAGAGCTTTCGCCACGGTATGCTCGTCTGTCACCAAGCCTTCTGGGTGAAGCGCGCCCTGTGTGAGCCGTACGACTTGCAGTACCGCTTCTCCTCAGATGTTGATTGGTGCATTCGTATCCTAAAGCAAAGCGCCTTTTGTTATTACACCCGCCTCACCCTCATCAATTATCTTGATGAAGGTATGACCACCCACAATCACAAAGCCTCCCTTCGCGAACGCTTCCGCATCATGGCCCGCCACTACGGTTGGTGCACTACAGCCCTTCTTCATCTCTATTTTATCATTCGCGCTTTCGGACATCGTGCCGAACGGAAACTTTGATCTGGTTACTGTCAGCCTTACGCATCAATACTTCTGTGTATAACGTGTTGTAAGATTGATGTAGGGGGAAAATGAACACACGCCCCGGAAGGATGGGTTGCATCGTTCCGGGGCAGTGTGATAATAGGGACTATGCTTTCTTAAAGCTTACCATCAGTCTCTTCGAACGGTTTCTTCTTTCTGCATATTGACAGGACGATACCGGTGGTGAGTCCGAGAGCGAGCAGTGCGATTCCGGTGTAGGCAATCCCTTCTGTGGTATGGGTAGATTGGGGATCGAAGCGGAACTCGATGGTATGCTTGCCGGCCGGTACGCGCAGGGCGCGGAGGATGTAGTTGGCGCAAAGGACTTCAACCTCTTTACCGTCGATAGTGGCAGTCCAACCAGGGTAGTAGATCTCGGAGAATACCACTACGCCGTCCTGGGCCGACTGGCTTTCGTATACCAGCCAGTTGGGCTTGTAGGTGGTGAGACGGACCTGCGCAGTGGAATCTGCCGCACTGATAGTACCTATTTTGGCACGGTCAGCCTCGGCTACTACAGCGGTCTTGGCAGGGTCAATGGAATAGAGGGCCTCAATCTCCTGATTGGCATTGGCGGCGTACTGTACGTTATTCACGAACCAGGCATTGCCCAGTGCGTAGGGGTTGCGTACAGGCGCTTTTTCGCCTCCTTGCAGGCCGAAGATGAAGTAGCGGGTATTGAGCATATCCAGTACACGAAGCGAGTCGGGATTGACCTGAGTCATATCACCTCCGGCGCTGAGCACGGCTTTGCGTGCGTAGTACATCTCTTTGCCGATGTGATATTCTATCATCTCCTGGTAACGGCGTAGCTTGGCAGGGTGGTAACCGCCGATGCTGTTGTGGTGGAAGCCGGTGGTGTTGTCATTGAAGGTATCCACAGAGAAGTCGAGCACACGATACCCGGGATCTTTGTCCTGTAAGATCTGCGTATCGGCGGCACTTTCGGCCATTTCGGCCTGCAGCTGCGGTTGTACGAACTTGCCGTCATTCAGATAGCGTTTGTTCACACCCCACATGTCTACAAGACATACGATAAGGATTCCTGCCACTGTCAATGTACTATTCAGCTTCTTGGCGGCGTAGGCCCACAAGAGGGCTGTGCCGATTGCGATAATGAAGAAGCTGCGCCATGCATCGGCAGAGAGGATTCCTTCGCGCACCTTAACCAGGTCGCCCAGAATGAAGGAGAGCTGTTCAGGTGGGAAGCCGCTGAGGGCGCTCATCTCAGAGGTAGATACCACACTACCCAGGAATGAAGGGAAGAGAGCGATGAGCAGGCTTAATCCGCCTGTGAGTCCGAAACTAAGGTAGAACCAGCGAGCCTGTTTTTTGTCTTTCAGCATTTCCGGATGATCCAGCCATTGCTTCAGGGCCATAATAGCCAACAAGGGTATTGTGAATTCGGCAATGACAAGGATAGACGCCACTGTACGGAACTTGGCGTACATGGGCATATAGTCAATAAACAGGTCGGTGAATCCCATGAAGTTCTTTCCCCAAGAGAGCAAAATGCTCAGGATGGTGGCAGCCAAAAGCGCCCATTTCATCGGTCCTTTTACAATGAATAGGCCTAGGATGAACAATGTTACGACGAATGCACCTACATATACCGGACCAGAAGTGCCGGGCTGTTCGCCCCAGTACTGGCCGATTTGTTGGTAGAGGGGTATCAGTTGTGGATCAGCATCCTTCATAGCGCTTTCGTTGAGCGCCATGGGTACCGATGCGCCTCCTTTGGCATTGGGGATCATCAGGGTGAAGGTCTCATCAATACCGTAGCTCCAGCGGGTAATGTAGTCACGTTCCAGTCCGCTGCTGGTTTGGTTTTGTACATCTGCTTTTACCAGTTCGCTCTTTCCGCGCATGGTATGTTTGCTGTATTCCCAGGTGTGGTACAGGTTAGTACTGTTTACCATTATACCTACCAGTCCGGCGGCAATGAGTACCCCGGTGGCTTTAAGGAAGCGGGGTAGTTGTTTCATGCGGATAGCCTCTACCAGATAGGCAATAACCATAAAGAGGATCACAAATAGGAAGTAATAGCTCATCTGCACGTGGTTGGAGATAATCTGCATGGCCACGAAGAAGGCGGTCATAATACCTCCCCACAGGTATTTTCCTTTGTAGGTAAGTACGATACCTGCTATTGTGGGCGGAATGTAGGCCAGAGTAATGAACTTCCAGATATGTCCGGCCAGAATGATAATGAAGTAGTACGATGAAAAGGCCCAGATCACAGCTCCCAGTGCGGCCATCCAAGCTTTAAAGTTGAATGCGCGCATCAGGATGTAAAATCCCAGCAGCATGATGAACACTAATCCTACATATCCGGGAAGGCCCAGTTGGTATACTTTGGAGATGTCCTTTACCAGGTCCGAAGAGGGGTAAGAGGGAGAGATCTGATACGTGGGCATACCACCGAAAGCTACGTTTGTCCAGCGGGATGTTTCACCGCTTTCCTCCCGGTACTCACGCACGTCGGTACCCAGCGCAGCGCCTCCGGTGTGGTCGTGTCCGGTAAGCACACGTCCGTCAATGTCCGCCGGGTAGAAATACGCAAATGAAAGTAGGGCGAAGCAGACGATTGCTATCACGTCGGGCCCTATCTTCTTGAGAAGTGAATTCATACTCTTGGTATTTATTTAAGTGACACTTAATTCTGATTAGTAGCGATAGTGTTCCGCCTTATAAGGTCCTTCCGCAGGTACGCCGATATAGGCAGCTTGTTCGGGGGTGAGAGTGGTGAGTTTCACGCCGATCCGTTCCAGATGAAGGCGAGCCACTTCCTCGTCCAAGTGTTTAGGCAGGCGGTATACATTGGTTTCGTAGTGTTTGGCGAAGAGCTCAATTTGAGCCAGTGTCTGGTTGGTGAAGGAGTTGCTCATCACAAAGGAGGGGTGGCCTGTGGCACAACCCAAGTTTACCAGACGACCGTCTGCCAAGAGCAGGATGCTGTGCCCGTCGGGGAAGAAGTACTGATCCACCTGTGGCTTAATATTGCGGTGGTGGATGCCGGGGTAGGTCTTGAGTTTTTCTACCTGAATCTCATTATCAAAGTGACCGATGTTGCAGATAATCGCCTGATCGGGCATCTTTTCTATATGCTCAATGCGTACAATGTCTATATTTCCGGTGGTGGTCACGAAGATGTTACCCTGGCTGCATGCTTCCTCCATGGTGGTAACCTCAAAGCCTTCCATAGCCGCCTGCAGGGCGCAAATGGGGTCTATCTCGGTGACAATAATACGAGCTCCGTAGCTGCGCATGGAATGGGCACAACCCTTTCCTACGTCGCCATAACCACATACTACCACTACCTTTCCGGCAATCATCACATCTGTGGCGCGCTTGATACCGTCGGCCAGTGATTCGCGACAGCCGTAGAGATTGTCGAACTTGGATTTAGTTACAGAGTCATTTACGTTGAAAGCAGGGAAAAGGAGCTTGCCTTGTTCCATCATCTGGTACAGGCGGTGTACACCGGTGGTGGTTTCTTCGGATGCTCCGCGCATTTCGGTGGCTATGCGGTGCCACATCTTATCATCGGCGCTAAGCACTTTCTTGAGAATGGCATTCAGCTCTATTTCATCTTCCGCATGTACTTCCTTGTCCAGAATGGAGGCGTCCTGTTCCGCTTCGTAACCCAGGTGGATCATGAGGGTGGCATCTCCTCCATCGTCTACAATCAGGTTGGGGCCTTTTCCTTCGCCAAAGTTCAGGGCTTGGAGGGTACACCACCAATAATCAGCCAGCGTTTCACCCTTCCAGGCGAATACGGGCACACCCATATCAGCAATGGCTGCGGCGGCATGGTCCTGCGTGGAGTAGATGTTGCAGGAGCACCAGCGTACCTCGGCGCCCAAGGCTACGAGTGTTTTGATGAGTACGGCAGTTTGAATGGTCATGTGCAACGAGCCCATGATGCGGGCACCTTGCAGAGGCTTTTTGTTTTTGTAATTTTCTTGGAGAGCCATGAGACCGGGCATTTCGTGCTCTGCCAGTTCAATTTCTTTCCGGCCGAAGTCAGCCAGCGTAATATCAGCTACCTTGTAGGGGAGCGAAGAAAATAATTCCATTTGTATATTGTTTATAAACGTTTGCAGGTCAGTACAGAGCAACAAAGATAATGATTCTTTGCGGATTGAAACGACAAAAGCCGCCATTTCTGCGTGAAATGGCGGCTTTTGCAAGTTCTGCTCGGAGAAATTACTTTCTCAATCCCAGTTTCTTGATGATCTCGCGGTATCTGGTGATGTCGCGGTCTTTCAGGTAGTTGAGCAGTCTACGACGCTTTCCTACAAGAATAGTAAGGGATCTTTCTGTGGTATAATCTTTCTTGTTGACCTTCAGGTGTCCGGTCAGGTGAGAAATACGGTATGAGAACAATGCAATCTGGCTCTCGGGAGAACCAGTATCAGTGTTGGACGTTCCGTATTGCTCGAAGATTTCTTCCTTTTTAGCTGAGTCTAAATACATAACTTTCGCTTTAAATATATTGAGTTAATAAAATGTGGCGCAAAGGTAATGCTTCTGTTTGAATGTGCAAAGTAAAAGCGTGGAAATGTTCTGATTATCTTATAAATTGAGTATCTGTGTAGCCAGCTTCTGCACCTCTGTCAGGTTGTGGGATACTAAGATTACGGTGCGTTGGTTGCGGATTTTCTCCAATAATTCATGGAGCTTTCCTTCAAATTTGCGGTCCATATAGGTGCTGGGTTCGTCCAGAATGAGTACTTCGGGGTTGGAAACCATGGCACGGGCCAGCAGGGTGCGTTGCAGCTCTCCGCCGGAGAGTACGCCTATTTCGCGCTTCTCCATGCCTTCCAGACCCATTTCATGAATAGTATGTTGCACCATTTCATGATGTGCCGGGGTGAAGCGACTGAAAAGTGACTTTTCACGGTTAAGGCCGGAGAGTATTACTTCGTATACCGAGATAGGGAACTTCCGGTCGATCTGGTTGTACTGAGGCAGATACCCCATCCGTATTTTAGAAACCGGTGCGCCGTCCTGATAATACTTTACGCTTCCGGAGGTAGGTTGCAGCAGACCAAGGATGATCTTTAGCAACGAGGTCTTCCCACTTCCGTTTGAACCTATAATGCCGGTGAAATCGTGCGGGTGGATATGTAGGTTAATGTCCTCCAGCACGGTTCCCTGCTCATAAGCCAGGCAGATATTCTTCAGCTCAATCTGTAGCGGATTCATCTTTTAACGTATGTGCAATCCGTATCATTTCCTCTTCCCAGTTGGCCGAGAGCGGATCGATGGGGATAATCTTGGCTTGTACTTCCTGCGCGATGAGTTCGGCATAGCGGGTGTCGAACTCTTTCTGTACAAAGATCGATTTTATCTTATATTTCTTTGCTTCGGCAATAAGATCTTTCATCCGTCGGGCGGAAGGCTCTTTTCCGTGCTCCTCGATAGCGATCTGTTTCAAGCCGTAGTCGCGGGCAAAATAGGAAAGGGTGGGATGATACACCATGAAAGCAAATTTATGGTTGTTGAATATGGAGCAAATGCTGTCATCTATCCGATGGATAGCAGTTTGTAGCTCTTCATACTTTTCCTGATAGGAGGTTGAGTTTGCCCGGTCTATGGTGCAAAGCATGTTGTATATATGACTTGCCATGAGTGACATGTTTTGGGGAGAGGCCCAGATATGGGGGTCGGAATGATCATCATGGCCGATGAATTCGATTCCTTCGCTGGTGTTGCACACGAAAAGGTGGGGAGATTCCTTGGTGATTTTGTTCAGCCACGACTTCTCAAAGCCCAATTGCCCGATGTGGAAGTAGGCCCTGCTGTGTTGAAGGTTTCCTATCTGGCTGGGTTTAGGTTCGTAAGTTTCCGGATTTCCACCCTGTGGGATCATAGACTGTATGGTATATCGATCTCCGGCAATGCCTTGCACCAGGTACCGCAGGGGCTCAATAGTAATGGTCAGTACTTGTTCAGTATCGGGGCGTGTATTTCGTTTGCAACCTGCAAATAGCAGGAGGCAAAGAAAAAGGGTGGTGACTGCTTTCATTTATTTTTGTTTTGTATTATAACGGATAGTTTTTGTGCTTCGTATGTGAAAGGGTCATTGGAATAGACGAATACATAGATTCCATAGACCATCCACTGCGTAGAGCAAAGGAACCGCAAGCACAATGTAGCGTATCAGCTTACCTAGCATCATAGACGAGAGGGTGATGGCTACATTGGACCGCATCAGTCCGAGTGAGATAGCTATGACTTCTCCAATGGCAGGTAAGAAGGAAAAGAAAGCCATGTAAGCGCCTTTTCTTTCCAGACGTTTCTGCATATTCTGCAGCTTTTCAGGGTTGACGTGGGCGTAGCGCTCAATCCATTCCAGCCGACCGCAATATCCCATGTAATAACAGCTCATTCCTCCCACTGTATTGCCTAAGGTGGCCCATAGGATACATAAATAGGGGTCCAATCCCATATATATGAGAGTCACAAGGATCAGTTCCGAGCTGAAGGGAATGATGCTCCCCGACATAGCGGTAGCGATGAAAAGGCCGGGATATCCCCATTGCAGAAGTAGTTGTTGCAGGTCAGCCGTCATATTTTAAAAAGAATAAGTCCGTATAAAATCAAAGTAAGGAAAATGATAAACAAAAGATACACATTGGTGGCGCGTGTATATACCGTGGTCATCAAATGTCCCTGTATCAGGGAAAGGCAGATGAGCGAAACGGGAAGCAACGCGTACAGCGTGTCCGGTTTGGCATACATCAGTAACTGGATCATAAGCTCCAGCATGAGGATGAAATTGATAAAATCCCGTGTTTTTATCTTTGTCTGGCCCCTCTTAACCCAATAATAGAAAATAGCGATGAGCAGGAACAATCCATGAATTCCCATCAATGCGATGGCCCAGATGCTATGTGTAGGCAAGGAATAGCTGGTGCATAACAAAAGCAGAGCGTCGAAATATTCGCCAAGGAATGCAGTATGTTGGGTACTCCATGCAAAGACGCAGAATATTATACACGCAAAAACCAGGCCCAACAGCCCTGCGATAAAGCTTTTTACCGAAAGGCATTGAAAGAGATACGCCCCGATGAGATACGCCGGAATCAGCCACAACATCTCAGGCATAATGCAAGAGGCAAGCCCTAGGAACAACCAGGCGTGATACATATAAGGCGTAGGTTTCGGTGCCTGGTATCCAGCCGTAAAGCAGAAGATGGAAAGCAGCAGCAGCAATGTGACAGCTATATCCGGCCTGAGCGGGTGTAGGATCGGTAAGAAGGCGCTCCATACAAAGAAGAATGATGTTTGTATAGAAGCTCGCGTACGAATCACCGCAATGGCATTGTTGAAAGGGATTAGCAAGAAACCGACAGCTACATAAATAAGCAGGTTGATACCCAGTGAAAGGGTAGGATCAGAGGGAATAACTGTAGCGAGTTCTTTCCATAGAGAAGAGGAGGTGTTGCTTGCTACGAGGGGTGGGGAGGAAAAGTAGAGGGAAAGTACCCAGCCCCCTAAAAGGATGAGCATAGCCACAGGCAGGGTGAGCCCACCTGTGGTTATATAGTGCTGAAAGCCATTCTGTTTCATCCTTTTTTATTCTATCTAGCCTATACTTCTCCTGAGATGTGATTACAGATCGAATCCGATATCGCGACGGAAGTATTTCTTTTCAAACTCAATCGTATTTGCCGCAGCGAAAGACTGTGCAAGGGCTTCTTCCTTGTTGGCTCCATAGGAGCTTACGGCAATAACACGGCCTCCGTCGGTAACTACCTGTCCGTCTTTGCAGGTTGTGCCGGCATGGAATACGATGCTGTCATTCACCTTGTCGATCCCGGTGATGGGGAAGCCTTTGCCATACTCCTCTGGATATCCTCCGGAAACGAGCATCACGCATACAGCGGTACGCGGATCTTCTTCCAGCACCTTTTCATCGAGGTTTCCTTGGGCTACACCTTCCAGCAGGTCTACCAGGTCGCTCTTGATGCGGAGCATTACACTCTCCGTTTCCGGATCACCCATGCGTACGTTGTATTCAATTACCATCGGCTCGTTCTTTACCTTGATGAGGCCGAGGAAGATGAAACCTTTATACTCTATATTCTCCTTTTGCAATCCTTCGATGGTAGGGCGGATGATGCGTTCGTCTACCTTCTGCATAAAGGTTTCATCGGCAAAGGGTACGGGGGATACAGATCCCATTCCACCGGTGTTGAGGCCAGCATCGCCTTCGCCGATGCGTTTGTAGTCCTTGGCTACGGGAAGCACCTTGTAATGATTGCCGTCAGAGAGTACGAACACGGAACACTCGATACCGCTCAAGAATTCTTCGATGACTACGGTATTTGAGGCATCGCCAAACATACCGCCCAGCATCTCGCTCAGTTCTTTCTTGGCTTCCTCCAAAGTAGGGAGGATGAGCACGCCCTTTCCGGCGCAGAGGCCGTCGGCTTTGAGTACATAGGGTGCTTCCAGCGTTTCAAGGAAGGCATATCCTTCTTCCAGTGTCTCAGGGGTGAAGCTGCGGTAGCGGGCGGTGGGGATGCCGTGACGCTCCATAAATCCTTTGGCAAACTCCTTGCTGCCTTCTAGGGCGGCGCCTGCTTTAGTGGGGCCTATTACCGGGATGTGTTTCAGCTCTGCATCCGCTGCAAAGAAATCGGTGATTCCTTCTACCAGCGGCACTTCGGGGCCTACTACCACCATGTCGATCTCTTTTTCAAGTACGGTGCGTTTCACCGCAGGGAAGTCTGTGGCGCTGATGGCGATGTTCTCGCCGGCGTTTCCTGTTCCGGCATTTCCCGGAGCAATGTACAGTTTCTCTATCTTTGGGCTTTGGGCTATCTTCCAAGCCATTGCGTGCTCACGACCACCGGAGCCTAAAAGGAGTAATTTCATATCTGGTTACTTTAATATAGTATTAATAATGTGTATACTTGAGATGTTCCTCAAAGTAGCGGGTGATTTTCTCATACAGATGCATGCGGTCACGGCCGAGGACGTTATGTCCATGCCCCGGATACACAAAGGCGTCGGGGTACGTTCGTGCTTCAACGCACGCTTTCAGGAAAGTCAGGTAATGTTGGGGTACTACCACAGGGTCGTTGGAATCGTGTATCATCAAGAGGCGACCTTTGAGCTGTCCGGCCAGGTTTTTCAGGTCACATTCCGCGTATCCATCGGGATTTTCCTGCGGGCTGTCCATATATCGCTCGCCATACATAACCTCATAATACTGCCAGTCGGTCACGGCACCTCCTGCTACTCCTGCCTTAAATACGTCCGGATAGCGTAGCATGAGCGAGGCTGTCATGTATCCTCCGTAGCTCCAGCCACACACACCGATGCGGGTATTATCCGTATAAGGTAGGGATTTGAGGTATTCCACACCTTTCATCTGATCTTTGCACTCTTCGATACCCAGGTGGCGGAAGGTACAGCTCTCAAATTCAAATCCGCGGTCGCTGCTTCCGCGGTTGTCCAGTGTGAAGACCAGATATCCGCGGTTAGCCATGTAGATATCCCATCCTCGTGTTCCGTAAAGCCAGGTATCATTGATGAGACGAATTTGCGGGCCGCCGTATACATAGATCACTACGGGATATTTCTTTTGCGGGTCAAAGTCAGCTGGTTTCAGCAGACGGTAGTACAGATCTGTTTTTCCATCTGCCGCCTTGATAGTACCTGCCTCAAAGGAAGGCATCCTGTAGCCCTCATAAGGATTCCTTGCTGAGAGCAGGTGTATATTATTTCCTCCGTATCCATCGATAATATCAATTTCGCGGGGAGTTTGGTGTGCACTATAAGTTTGAATGCAGTAACGTCCTGAGGGGGAGGGTATGGCACTTTGCCATCCTTCTTTCTTAGTCCCCATAAAAGAGCGTTTCCCGTTGGAAAGGGAGATTCTAAAGAGGTTGTTCTGCAGAGGCGACAGCTCATTGCTGGTAATAAGTACTTCCTTCTTCTCGGAATCAAAGCCGATCACATCACGTACAATCCATTCTCCCTGGGTCAGTTGCCTGATGAACTTCCCTTTTGTATGGTACAGGTACAAATGATTGTATCCATCGCGCTGGCTTCGCAGCAGGAAGAGTTCTTCATCCCAGGGAAGAAAGTGTATGGGCTGGGTGGGGTGTACGTATTTCGGGTGAGTTTCCTCATAGATTACTCCCTCCCGATTGCCGGTAGAGGCATCATAGCGTACTAGATCGGCCTTGTTTTGGTCCCGGTTTAACTCGATGAGGTAGATCTTACTTCCATCTGGACTCCAAGTGATATTGGTGAAGTACCGGTCAGTAGGATCTCCTGTTTGTAGGAAAAGCACCTTTTCATCGGCGGTATTGTAGATGCCTACTGTGACTTGGTGACTGGTCATTCCAGCCATTGGGTAGCGGATGAAATCGACTTCAGCGCACCGGACGTCGGTGTTGACAAGCGGATAGGCGCTTACCATGCTCTCGTCCATGCGGTAGAAGGCCAGCTTTTTCCCATCGGGGCTCCAGAAAGTACCTTTGGTGATACCGAATTCATCGCGGTGCACGCTTTGTCCGCATACAATACCGTCGGGTTCATCGGTAATAGCTTTGTCCGGTTTATCGGCTGTAGATACAAACAGATTGTTACCTTTTGTATAAGCTACGGTTCGCGACAGATTGTTGAAATCCACGTTTTCACCGGCAGAAGGGATAGGGATGAACTGGCGTACCTTCCACTCTGCAAGATCTACCAGTGCGTACCCCTTTCCGGGGCTGTTCACATATACCTCGTATTTCTTCCCATCAGGGAAAGAAAGGCGGTTAGGGCGGTATACTTTGTTCAACCCCTTTTTTTCGAGCAGGTCGTTCAGCGAATCAAAGGTGAAGAGCAGACTCTTTTCTCCATTTTTAGGGTTTAGCAGAAAGAGGCTGTCGCTATTCTCGGTATATATACATTGTTCTCCCCACCATTGTAACCCGTCTATATCTTCCGGCTGAAACAGGTGTGTACTCTCTCCGCCAGGGATAAGATCCTCTAGCGTGAGCGACATTAATTCCTGCCCTTTCATCGAAGTATTAAGGGTGAATGCAGATAAAGCAAATGCCATGATACCGTATCTCATCTATTCGTGAGAGTCTCTTTCGTTGTCTTTACGACGGGGTTCAAATTTTCTTTCTCTCCCGAACTTCGGGGTAGAGGCATGTCCTCCTCTTTTATCGAAAGATTTCCTGTCGCGACTGAATCCAGGCTTGCTGTCATCGCGGCGTTCAAACTTTCTTTCTCCGCCGAAGCGGGGTTTCTCACCGTCTCTTCTTTCAAAGGGCTTTCTGTCGCGGCTAAAAGCGGGTTTGCTGTCATCCCGACGCTCAAACCGTCTTTCTCCTCCGAAACGTGGTCTTTCACCATCTTCCTTATTAAAGGGCTTTCTGTCTCTATCAAAAGGTTTTCTATCTCTGTCGAATGGTTTCCTGTCGTCCCGTCTTTCAAATTTTCTCTCGGTGCGGAAACCAGTCTTTTCATCGCTTCTTCGTTCCGGCCTTCTCTCGAAATTACTTTGCCCTCCATCTTCGTTTAGCTGCTGCTTGTATTCGCTGTTTTTTCCACTGAACAGCTCATATTTGCGGAACTCACACTCCAGAGATCCGTTGAAAAGGGGGATCTTTTGTGCGGCACGTAGGCCGATGTGGTCAAAGCATTCCTGACGGTAGCTGATTACCCATGCTTCATTATCGTAGAATTCGTGCTTCAGCTTCCGGCCGATTGTATCGTACAGATTCAATAAATTATCGGTAGAGATGCGCTCGCCATACGGTGGATTGGTGATAATGAGTGCTTTCCCGCCGGGGTGGATGAAGTCTTCTAAGGGTTGTACGGCCAGTGTGATGGTTTTGCTGAGGCCTGCCGCTTTTATATTGCGGGCAGCTATCTGGTTGGCTTGTTGCAGGATGTCATAGCCATAGATGTGGTGCAAGAAATCCTTTTCCCTGGAATCATCGTTGTACACAGAAGCCAGCAGATCGGCATCAAAGTCTGTCCACTTCTCAAAGGCGAACTCTTTGCGGAACACGCCGGGGGCGATGTTATGAGCAATGAGTGCGGCTTCGATGGGCAGGGTGCCCGATCCGCACATTGGGTCAATCAGGTCGCACTCGCCCTGCCAGCCGGTAAGCATAATCATACCTGCGGCAAGCACCTCGTTGAGGGGTGCCTCGGTAGCTTCCTGTCGGTATCCGCGACGGTGCAATGACTCACCGCTGGAATCGAGGGAAAGGGTGCATTTTGTCTCGGCAATGTGGATGTTGAGGGAGAGGTCCGGGTTATGGATACGTACGGAAGGACGCTTGTCGTACTTCTCGCGGAAATAGTCCACAATGGCGTCTTTCACCTTATAGGCTACAAATTTGGAATGACGGAACTCGTTGCTGAAAACCACTGAATCCACCGCGAAAGTCTTGTCGGTAGTCAGGTATTCGTCCCAATTCATCGCTTTGATCTGCTCGTATACCTGATCGGCATCCTTGGCGGTGAAATGCTTGATGGGCTTCAAGATACGAAGGGCGGTTCGCAGCTCGAAATTGGCACGGTACATCAGCCGTTTATCTCCGGTGAAAGACACCATGCGCCTTCCTATCTCGATGTCATTGGCTCCCAGTTGAGTTAATTCTCCAGCCAACACTTCTTCCAGTCCCTGGAACGTTTTGGCTATCATTTCAAATTGTAAATTCATATAAATTATTTCGTTGCTTTTCCTTGTACGATACGTGCGCCGGCGGGTACGTCTTCTGTTACCCAGATATTTCCACCCACAGTAGCGCCGTGTCCTATGGTGATACGGCCCAGAATGGTGGCGTTGGAGTATACGATTACGTCGTCCTCCAAGATGGGATGGCGGGGGATGCCCTTGATGGGTTTGCCCTCTTCATCGAGTGGGAAGCTCTTTGCACCGAGGGTGACACCCTGGTAAAGCTTCACATTATTGCCGATGATGCTGGTGGCACCAATTACGACTCCCGTGCCGTGGTCGATTGTAAAATAGGAACCAATCTGCGCACCGGGATGGATGTCAATGCCCGTTTCGCTGTGCGCCATTTCGGTAATAATACGTGGTATGAGGGGCACATTCAACTCCATGAGCGCATGTGCGATGCGGTAATTGGAGATGGCTTTGATGGCCGGGTAGCAGCAGATCACTTCGCTGTGACTGGTAGCCGCCGGATCGCCTTTGTAGGCAGCCTCTACATCGGTGCCCAGTATGCAGCGCATGGCAGGCAGTCCTCCGATGAAATGGGCAGCAAGCTCAGCAGCTTTGTGGCGCTTCTCCTGTATACTTTCTTCGTATTCATCGGAAAAGCAAAGCCCTGCCAGGATTTGTTTCTCCAGCAGCCCGAAGAGTCTTTCTACGTTTACTCCGATGTGATAACCGATGGTTTGGCTGTTTACGGTGGAATTACCGTAATATCCGGGAAAGAGAATGGCGCGGGCCAATCCTATAATCTCTTCCAGTGCTTTGGCCGAGGGAAGTGGTTCACCGTCACGGTATTGATGCATCAACCCTGTGCAGGATTCGCTTTTCGACAATTCCTCTACGGCATTGGTCAGGATGTGTGTAAAATCCAAAGAACTCATACGTTATATTTACGCGCGTGATATATAAGGGTGCAAAGGTAGCGGTTTTTTTGGAAATATTCTTCTGTGTTTCAATATTCTTGGTATTCTACCGTTTATCAGGTATAAATATCATACAATAGAGATGGATCAAACGCTGACAGTCCTTGCAAACCGCATCCGCGCTCTGGCGCAAACTGGGTTGGTATATGCCGAGGACGACTATAATAAGGAACGTTATGGGGAACTTCTCCAGTTGAGTCATGAGGTCTTGGCCGCCATTTCCGGTCATTCCGCCGATGAAATCGCGGTTTCTTTTCCTGTAGAACACGATTATGTAACGCCCAAAGTGGATGTACGTGCTGTCGTTTTCAATGCTCAGAACGAAATCCTGCTGGTACGCGAGCGCGACGGCCTTTGGTCTCTGCCCGGTGGCTGGGCCGATGTGGGCTATGCCCCTTCGGAGATCGCAGTAAAAGAGGTGAAAGAAGAATGCGGCCTTGATGTAAAACCCCTCCGACTTTTGGCTGTATATGACAAGCGGTGCCACCACCATCCTCCCGCCATGCACTATGCTTACAAGCTGTTCCTTGACTGCGAATTGCTGGGAGGTACCCTCTCCGGCGCCTTTGATATCTTAGAGAGTGGCTTTTTCCCATTGACCTCCCTCCCTCCCATGTCTCTGGAGCGTGTATTGCCCGAACAAATCATGCGAATGGCCGAGTTGCATCGCAACCCCTTGCTACCTGCAGATTGTGATTAGTATATGATATTTCCTCCTATTGTATTCTTTTTTGCTCTTACCCTTCACCCCCTTCACACCTGCCCTTCACCCGGAAATCATTTGTGGATCAGGATTGTAGGAAGCGTGAAGGATGTGAATAGCAATTGAGAAAAGTCTATGAGAGAAGGGGTATTAGAGGCATTTAAGAATATTTTAAGCCTTGTGGGATGCCGCTCGGAGTTCGGAAAAGTGAAGCGCACGAGTTGGAGAACCCGTGCCCACCAGTTGAGAAACTGGTGCCCACCGGTTCGTCAGTTCGTGCGCACCAGTTTCTCCAATTCCAAGCCTGCGTTTTATAATCTTAGGCCTGAAGTTGGAGAAACTCAGGACTGAGATTATAAAATACAGGCCTACGTTTGTGTAAACGCAGGCCTGTATTTTGATAGAGATGAGGCTTCCCTGACTGGGAGGGGTTATCAGATCTTATTATTTCTCGAACTGTACAGTCTTTTTGCTGTCATCCTGTAAGATAATCTCGATGGATTGGCCGTTTCCAGAGATAGTATACTTCTTGATAGGTTCGAGCTCTTTGGATGAGAAAGCCTTGTCGCCCTTCTTCCAAAGCATGAGGGTAATGTATATCTTCTCGTTGGAAAGGCGGTCTATTGCATTCACCACAGTGCATTTATCGCTTTCGGGGTGTAAGCCGGTGGCGTGGGTAAATACGGTGTTCTGGAAACCTGCGACGGGGATCATGGCCAGCTGGTATTTTCCATTGTTGATGATGCAAGCTTCGCCATTCTTGGTTTTGATACGTTTCTCAGAGATGGGGGAATCGAATTGTGGAAGCGAGTAATGGCCCAGTCGAAGTTCGATGGATTGGGGGCTTCTTGCTTTGTCTACACGGAGGATACCATTGGGAAGCGGGATGTCCGCCAAGCGGAACGTGATGTTCGTATCCGTTTCCAGTACAGCATCGCGGTAGTAAATACCGTCTTCAAACTTCTTGAAGGTGTACAGACGCAGTACTTCCCACTTGCTCTGGGCGTTCTTTATGGCGTAGTTCATGGCTACCTCACCGTTGGCTCCATCAGCCATCCAGAGGAATTCACTGTTGTAAGAAAGTTTGTTGTAATTCTCGGTAGAGCGGAACTTTTGCCAGTCCTTTGCTACGGTTTCGTGGCACCAGGCGCGTATCTCGGAGGCTCCACTGTTGGGGTAATCTGTAACAAGGGTGTTGGATCCGGGCATGAATTTGTTATATACTTGATAGGGTTTCAGCTCATCTTTCCAGGCGCCTTCATTCTCTGTAGCGGTCCAGAAGGGGTTGTCGGCCGGTACAAGCAGTCCAAGAAACGCTTTCGCCATCCAGTATACACTGCCGCGGCAGGTATAAATCTGTACGGCAGGATCAAAAGGCCCATAGAAACCCAGCGTAGGTACACGGTCTTTCATCATATCGGGGTGTTGGAAGAATTGCAGCAGGGTACTTGAAGCGATGCGACGCATCCAACCATAGTTTACCGAAGGATCATTCAGCCAGCCCATCAGCGGGAAGGGTACAATGGCTGCGGTGCGGTAACACATGCTGCGTCCGTACATCACCATCTTGCCTTCTTTGCTAAACAGGTAAGGGTAATTAGGTACTAAGTCGGCGAAATTGCTGGTAAACTCGCGACCTGCTTCGGGGTTGAACTTCTCGCTGTAATAGTGCGACCATAACATACCGTACATCTGGAATGCCCACATACTGTAATAGTCGTACGCCGGACTGTCATTGTACCAGCCATAGCCGCGGTACTGTTTCAGCGAAAGCTGAAGGAGTTCTTGCAGGTGCTTGTCGTTCACCTCATAACCACGATCCTTGAAGAAGGACATCACGAAGATGTTGAAGAATCGCCAGTTCGAACCGATCGTAGGTCCGTTTCCATAGCTGAGCATCAAAGCAGCCAGAGCGTCCTTATCTCCCTGCGAGAGGGGATCCCAAAGGATCTCAGGCATGGCAGTGAGTGAAACGGCCAGTCCGCCAAATTCCACCAGTATCTGGCTGGGTCCTCCGGTGCGGTGTTTGATGTAGCCTTTCTTTTCAGGGTCCGACATATTGCACAGCTGCTTGCGGTAATAGTCGCCTACCTTTACGCCGTTAAGTTCCAGCCCGGGGGTTTCCTTGAGCAGTGGGATGGCTACGAACATGGTGCGGCAAAGGCCTTCCAGGTTCTCTGTGTTGTTCCACTTTTCATCCTGCGGATAACTTACTCCGGGTTGTTTGGGGAATCTCATAGCATCGTCCAACGAGTGAACATAGCTAAAGGCGCCATCCAAAAGATAGCGTGCTGCATCCATCCAGTGCTTACGCGTCATTCCGGTATGGGGGCTTTTTTGGTAGTCGGGCTGCTCTACAAGGAATATATTTGAGGTGTCTCCTCCTTTTTCCTCCGCACAGACCGTGTCCTGCTTTGTGAAAGTGATAAGCATCATTGCGGTTAAAATTAATAGAATTTTTCGGTTCATGTAATTGGTATTTAATTGATTAATGTATCAGGTTAAAGTGATTTATATAGTAATAGAAGGCATGAGTATTTTCATGTGATCTTTTATTTCACGTGCAATATTCGTAAAAAGAAATGAAATATGCAAGTCTTCTCGCCTGAAATCCTACTAAATACAGATGTGTGGCTGTGCGATACAAGCTGTTTTTAGTCATGCACAGTTGCTTATTCGGCAAAAAGCGGATTTCATAAAATGAGAAGTGCAATTTTTAGAGATCCGGTTATGCGAAAATGAGAGAATAATAGTAGCTTTGGGGACAGAACAATATCTTAAAATAGGAATTCCATGAAGTATCGTTCAAGAGCTGGCATCTGTTTAATTGTTTGCTTCTTTTTGGGCTGGATGGTTACACTTCCGGTCTTTTCATCTTCTCCTCTGGTAAAGAAGATCGGCTTGGAGCATGGTTTATCTGATAATAATGTGCTGAGTATAACTCAGGACAGGCAAGGGTTTCTTTGGTTTGCCACTGACTGGGGGCTAAACCGCTTTGACGGAAATGGCTTTAAAGTATACAAAGCCCACCCCACTGAAAAGAATACCATCCGTAGCAACGGTCTTAACCGGGTACTTGCCGATCCCCAGCGGGATTTAATATGGATTGCCTCACAGAATACCGGATTAAGCGCATTTGATTGCGTTACCCAAACCTTTATACATTACCCTGTCAGAGGGGATGAACCTAATGTAATAGGGGCTAACGGAGTTACGGACTTGTGTTTTGCTGACGACGGAAACCTTTGGATGGCCACCTATAACAATGGACTGAAGAAGCTGAACGTACGTGCCAATAAAGTGACCCATTATACCCCTGCCGAATTGCCAGAATTAAAATCGCATAACCTCTGGAGTGTAGCAGATGACGGAAACGGACATCTGTATCTTGGACATGTGAATGAAGGTATGAGTATGATTTCACTTAAAGACTGGAAAGTGAAAAACTATCAGCATAACCCGGATGATCCGAACAGCCTGCCCCATAATACAGTATCCCAGGTATACATTGACTCCCGGAAGAACGTATGGGTGGCTACGGTAAACGGTTTGGCACTGTTTCATCCTGAAAAGGGAGAGTTTACTGTGTTTCGTCATGAACCGGACAACCCTTACAGTTTACTATATAATGATGTGCATTGCATCAGGGAAATAGGGCAAAATAGTTTGTGGGTGGGTTCCATGAGAGGTGGAATCAGCATTTTGGATATTCCGCAACATCTGTTTTCTACTCCCGAAGAGGTTCGTTTCCGGCATATCAGGGAGAATGATTTGCCTACCGGTTTGTCTAGCCAGTCGGTGGCATCTTTGTTTCAGGATTCCTTCGGTAATGTATGGATCGGTACACTTGGAGGCGGAATCAACTTTATCAGTCACCAGACTCCCTTTTTCAATACCCTGACCTACTCACCCTTCAAAGGCGATCAGAATGGGTTGAGCAGTAAAGCAGCCCGTGCCATTTGTGTGGATAAACAGGGCCAATTATGGATAGGCACGGATGCCGGAGTGGATGTATACAAGGATGGAAAGAAAGTGAAGACGTTCAATGAAAAGAACAAGAACCTACCCGATAACCGAATCTTATCCGCCTTATGTGACAGTCAGGGCGACATCTGGCTGGGCCTTTCACAGGGAGTGCTTCGTTATAACAAACAAAAGGATGCTTTCGAGCAGGTGAAGCTGGCCAGTAACCACTTGCTGGAATATTATGTGTCCTGTATGTACGAGGACCGCGATAAGAACCTGTGGGTAGGAAGCAACTCGGGTATCCTGCGGTATAATCTGCTCACAAAAGAGGTGAAGGAATCCAATGCGACCCGGATGGGAGGGTGGAATTACCTGGTTCGGAGTATCTCGCAGGATCATAACGGAAACATCTGGGTGGGAACCCTTATCAATGCAATCACCCTGATTACACCAGAACTGAAGGTGATACGCACTTTAGATGTGGCAAATGGGGTTATGATGTTGCTCAGGGATTCCAAGAACCGAATGTGGATTGGAACCCGAAACGGGATTGTGGTAGTTGACCCCGACGATACGCAGTATACGCATACCAAATATATGGATAAGGAGAACGGCCTGGCCGATAACTTTATTATGGGAATTGCGGAAGGAGGCCCGAATGAAATGTGGTTTGCTACCAACTCCGGTCTCAGCCGTTACACGATATCTACGGGAAAGTTTAATAATTACACCTACTCGGATAATATTCCTTTGGGAAGTTTTCGGCCTTTATCAGTGGCAAAGGCGGCGGATGGTACGATCTATTTTGGTTCCCAGGCTGGAGTGTGCTACTTCAATCCTACGGATCCACGGCGGCAAGACCCGGTACCGGCTACCCATATTACCGGCTTTACGATTTACGATACCGGGAATCAGCAGGACGGAAATTCCATTGATATTCCTGTATTACCTGATATGAAACTGAATTATGACCAGAATACATTTACTCTCGACTTCAATGTAATGGATTATGGGCTGAACGATAAGGTGGAATATTCCTATCAGTTAAAGGGAATGGATGACTTATGGCATTCTACAAATGGGCAAAATGAGGTTACATTCCGAAACATTCCGCCGGGTAGCTATATATTTACCGTCACTGCCCGCATCCGTAATCAGGAGTGGTCTGAGAAAACCGCTTCAGTAAAGATTGAGATAGCTCCGCCTTTCTGGCTTTCCTGGTGGGCAAAGACGATTTATGTGATAGTGATCCTGTGGATCATACTCTCTCTTGCGCGCTTCTACAAACGCAAGTTGAACCTGGAAGGCCAGCTTTATCTGGAGCAGGAAAATCATAAAAAGGAGCAGGAACTGAATGATGAAAAGCTGAGGTTCTATACCAATATAGCCCACGAATTGAGAACGCCTCTGACTCTGATTATTGGGCCGTTGGGAGATCTGCTGGTGGATGATACCATACAGCCGGAGCAAAACAAGAAAATCTCATTGATCCACCGAAGCGCAGCCCGCCTGATGACCCTGATCAACCAGATTCTAGAGTTCCGGAAGAGTGAAACGAGTAACCGGGCTTTGTGTGTGAAGTACGGTGATTTATCCGGATTGGTTCGCGAAATCGGCTTAAAGTACAAGGAGCTGAACCAGAATCAGGAGCTCGCAGTAGACATTCGCATTGAGGCCGAACAGGTAAAACTGTATTATGATCCGGAAGTACTCACAATCATACTGGATAACCTAATCTCCAACGCCTTGAAATGTACGCAGAGGGGACAAGTCTCCATACGGATGCGAAATACGGTTGTTGAGGATCAGTTGCACACTGAAATCGAGGTTAGCGACACAGGCAGGGGCATCCCGGAAAACGAACTGGCGCGTATTTTCGACCGCTATTATCAGGTAAAGGGCGATCAGCAAAGTACTGGTTCCGGTATCGGACTGGCTTTAGTCAAGAATATGGTGCAGCTCCACAAAGGGACCATCTGTGTGGACAGTAAGGTGAATCATGGTACTTCATTCTATTTCAGTCTGTCCAATGAATACACCTATCCGGATGCAGCACACCAGGAAGAGGCTAAATCATTCGCAAGAGAAAAGCAACAGGCGGATCCGGTGCTCTTGGTTGTGGAAGACAATAAGGACATCCGTGAGTACATTGCCAGTACTCTTCAAGATCAGTTCGAGGTGCTGACCGCAGAAAATGGCCAGGTAGGTACGGAAATTGCGCTTGAGAAGATGCCCGACCTCATCATCAGCGACATTATGATGCCCATTATGGATGGAATCAGTCTGTGTAAGATTGTAAAGGAGGATATCCGTACCTGCCACATCCCGGTCATCCTTCTTACAGCAAAAGACTCATTACAGGATAAGGCCGAAGGATATTCTATCGGAGCCGACTCTTATCTTACAAAGCCCTTTACAGCCCAGCTGTTGCAAAATAGAGTTCATAATCTGCTTGAGTCACGGAAGAAGCTGGTCGCTGCCTTTTCTACGGGCATGAAAAGCGAAGCACAGGAGAATGCCTTTTCCCGTCAGGACAATGAGTTTATTGAAAAGACAGTGGCATTCATCAAGGAGCATTTGGAATCCGAACAGCTGAACATCGGTTTTCTTGCGGATCACCTGTGCATGAGCCACTCCACCTTTTACCGGAAGATCAAAGCCCTGACCGGAATGACCGGCAATGAGCTGGTTCGGAAGATAAAGATGCAGGCCGCCGAACAAATGATGCACTCCCCTGAGATGACCATCTCCGAGATTGCCCTCCGCGTAGGCTTTAGCAGTATGACCCACTTTCGCCATTCCTTCAAAACAGAGTATGGTGTATTGCCATCGGACTATATTAAGAAGTTGAAATCGCAATAGTTCTTTTATTTTCTTCTATTCAATCAATGGATTTCATGCCGATCGTTATTATGCGCTGCAAACATAATGTTTGTAGCGCATAATAATTATAAACTACCATTTCACCCTCTTTTTCCTTTCATGACAAGCACTTTGCTCAATACTGGACTTATATTGATTAAAAACAGATTCTCCGTGCTGTTGTCTCCTCCTATCTTTGCATGGTGTTGAAATACTATTCAGAAGAGTATAGAAATGAAAAAGAGATATTTGCTTTTAGTTGTGTGTGTGTTTCCGTTTGCATTGTATGGTCAAGTGGCTACTGATGTAACAGAGCTTTATCTAGCCAATCCCGGTTTTGATAGTAACTTTAATTATGGTACCACTACAAGCGGTAATGTAAAGGGCGATGTGATCAACGTAGTGTCTGGTTGGAATAAGGATACGAATGCCACTTATACAGTTGCGGGTACATTTGCCTATGGTAGTGGGGCTACCTTTAATGGGAGTTCTGCCATTCCGGTTTCCGGCTATAAAGGTTCTGCAGGTGGAGCGCTTGCATTGAGTACGGGCTGGGGGAGTTCACTCAATTATTCTCAGACAGTAACTTTGCCGGGAGGCAGGTATGCATTGGTTTCAGCCTATTATAATGCAGGTTCGGTAAAAGCCGGGTTCAGTATGGTGGGGTGGATCCCGGATGGAGGTGGTCAAGCGGCTGTATCTACAGTGAATGCATTTCCGCTGAATACCTGGGTGGTTGATACTATTCCTTTTGTAGTGCCGGAAAAGACCGGAGGTAAAATACAAGCTGGCTTTACCTCAGTGAGTGGTGTAGGTTCCGGCAGCAGTGCAAAAGTCTTGATTGATTTTGTGAAGATTATCTATTACGGAGTGGACAAAACCGAGCTGAACACTCTGATTGCCCAAGCCGATGTATTATATGGCGTTGGTGCCGGTCTCGAAGCGGATGCACTACTGGCTGCAACCAATTATGCTAAAGGTGTTGCAGGGGATGGAGAGGCTGGTATGTCGGGGATATTGGATGCTACTTCTCGTTTAAAAAATGCTATACTTACGTATCAACTGACAAATGCTTCGGGAGCAGATCCTCTGGATATGACTCACTATCTGGTAAATCCAGGTTTTGAATCGGGCTTTGGCGGTTGGATAAACTACGGAATGACTACACAAACCAATACATACCTCCCGGGAAAGACCGGTGGTACTTACGTAGAAGCCTGGGTGAGCAGGGGATCCCGTGTGCCGGATGTGAGTATGCAGCAGCTTTTGACCGGGATACCTAACGGTAAGTACCGACTGATTGTAAAAACTGGAAACATCCAGCAGTCTGCTACCGGAAGTTCTGTGAATAATACCTCAAAGCCTCAGACCGGAGCATTCCTTTTTGCAGGACACAAAGCGTTACCAGTAGATACTATCAAGGATCAGTCGTTGGACTTTGTGGTGATCGACAATCAGGTCACAATCGGATTAAAGACCGAGAATGCCACAGGCAACTGGGTACCGTGTGATAACTTCAGGCTGAAGTTTATTGGTCTGCACGGGTTGAAAGATTATGCGGATTATTTAAATGATTATATCACCGAGGCGGAGAAACTGCTGACCTCAAAGATGCAAAATACAGCCTGGCACGGCTTGGAAGCGACTCTTGCCCAAGCCCGTGAAACAATTGCGGCTAAGCCTCTCGTGGAAGACGATCTCTCCGCAGCAAGGACAGCTATTGCTGCTGCAGTGAATGTAGCTCAAACCTCTATGGAGGCATACAATAAATTGCAGACGGCAATAAACTATGCGAATCAGGTATTGGAATGGTATGCTGATGAAGCTGCCAAGAAAGAGAAGTTGCAACCCGTAGTGGCTACCGCGAATGAAGCTGCGAACAACCTCAATCTCACCTTAGAGGAACTTGTCAAAGCAGAAACTGCTTTGACAACAGTCACAAAAACCGTAGATAAACAGGTTTATCTGCCCTATTCTATCTATAATGGCGCTGCTGGAGGCTATATTAGCCAAAGTACAGCCGATTACGAGAAACCGGAAAGCCGGTTTAGTACCGCACGGATGAAGCAAACTCAGAACTTTGTATTCTTATGGGAAGCTGGTTTCGGCGATGACCCGGAAACCGCTGCCGCAGGATATAAAGTTCCCATGAAAGAAATCATGGAAAAGTTGGAGGATATGTATGCATTTTACCGCGATAAATTGAAGTTTGTAAAGAAAGGAAGCTCGAAAACCGATAAATACAAGATGGTTGTTTTTCTCTTCTACAACAAAGACTTCGGAACTGTATATGGTGGTGGGGTGGATAATACCACCGGAGCGCTATTCTTGTACCCTTCCCGTATTCAGTACGGGCCATATGGAGCTCTTGCCCATGAGTTGGGACATGCTTTTCAGGGTATGGTAGCTGCAGACGGGCATCCAGGTTTTGGCGGAACGGCGTGGGAAATGACTTCGCAATACATGTTGTGGCAATACTATGATACATGGCCTACTTTCGAAGGGTATCATGTAACTTCATTTATGGGACAATCCCACCTTGCTTTTACACATGCAGATAATCAATATCATTCTCCTTTTGTGTTGGAATATTGGGCCGATTTACACGGGCAAGATGTAGTTGGTGATCTTTGGAACAAAGCCACAAGCGGAGAAGACTTTGTAGGTACTTATAAACGGGTATACAGTCTGACTCAGGCTGCTTTCAATGACGAGATGTTTGATGCTGCCCGTAAATTTATTACATGGGATCTGAAAAGAGGGAACACTATCTCTCAACATGCCAACAAACATACCTATAAATTGAACGATATAGGCGCTGGATGGCATCAGGTAGCTACTACTCATACTCCGCAAAACTACGGATACAATGGGGTCCGCCTGAATGTACCCGCTGCCAATACTACAATCACAGCAAGTTTCAAGGGATTGACAGAGGCCTCCGGCTACAACATTATTAATAAGACCAGAGCCGGATGGAGATATGGATTTGTGGCGTATAAGAAAGATGGCAGCAAGGAATATGGCGAAGCACACTCTGATGTCAATGGTTATATCTCATACACTGTTCCAGCCAATACGTCCTATTTATGGTTTGTGGTGATGGGTGCACCTACTCTGCACTGGAAGCACGAAGGGACTCCGGCTCAATGGCCGTACCAGGTGCGGTTCGGCAATACGAACTTGTATGGATTAGCCAATAATCCGGTAGGCCTTTCTACACTTGCTGAAGATGAGATTCAGGCGTTTGTAAGAGGGGATCAATTGTCGATAAGTGGTGTCCAGCTGGGTGCCATGCTTCGTGTCAGTACTGCGGAAGGAGAGATCCTAATAAATGAAGAAGTAAAAGAATCTTCATTTTCAACCACACTTTCTCCAGGAGTTTATATAATAAATGTTACTTTTGGGGGTGAAAGCTACAATCAGAAGATTGTAATAGGCTCATTCTAACTCCTAAAAGAACTTATATGATAATGAAAAGTCCAAAAGTGGTGATACCTGCATTAGTTTGCACCTTGCTGTTGACCCCATTGCATTCAATGGCTTCAAGTTCTGTCGCTGTAGAGAATTCGATTCTTGCAGAGGCCAGAACCATATCGAAAGTTGAATTGATTCGTATGGAATGTCCGGTAGGTACAGCCCCGAAGCTACCCTATCAGGTTTGGGTAACCTATTCCGATGGTAAATCGGAATACCGGCAGACCCGATGGGCGAACGCGGCTCGTTCCGCAGAGGAAGACCAGGCTGACCCAACCACTCATCCCGCAGGGCGTGAGTATACGGTAAGCGGTTTTATAACCGGTGATAACACCACTGCAAACGGGTATCCCATCACTGCATCGGTTAAGGTTGTGGCTAAGGCATCTGCCGTGCCCTCCAATAAGCCGGTGGCTGAAACAGTACCATTGAACAAGGTGTTGATTACCGGAGATAACCGGTTGACATCCAACAGGGAACTTGCCCTTCGTGAAATCATAAGTTGGGATGTGACGCAACAGTTATACAATTACAGGGACACTTATGGGTTGAGTACAGAGGGGTATACAAAGTCGGACGGATGGGATTCTCCCACTACCAAGCTGAAGGGGCATGGATCCGGACATTATATGTCTGCTCTTGCCATCGCTTTTGCCAGTGCTACGAATCCGGAACAAAAGAATAAGCTACGTGATAATATGACTCAGATGGTCAACGAACTGCGCCAGTGTCAGGAAAGAACATTCGTTTGGAACGAAGAACTCGGCAGATATTGGGAAGCAAGGGACTTTGCCCCCGAAGCCGAGCTGCGCGAGATGAAGGGTACCTGGAAGGATTTTGATACCCACAAAACGGAGTGGACCAAGTACGGTTACGGCTATCTCAATGCCATTCCGGCACATCATGCTGCACTTATCGAAATGTATCGTGCCTATAACAATGAAAGCTGGGTATGGGCCCCTTACTATTCCATTCATAAACAGTTGGCAGGCCTTATTGACATCGCTACCTATGTGGATGATAAAGAAGTAGCAAGCAAAGCCCTTCTGATTGCCAAAGATATGGGCCTGTGGATTTGGAACCGGCTGCATTATCGTACGTACGTCAAGATTGACGGTACCCCGGAAGAGCGACGTGCCACACCCGGTAATCGCTACGAAATGTGGAATATGTATATCGCAGGCGAAGACGGTGGAACGGGTGAATCGCTGGCACGGCTCTCCGAGATGGTGAGTGATCCTGTGGAAAAGGCGCATTTACTTGAGGCTTCGGTTTTCTTTGACAGCCCTGCCTTCTATGATCCATTGGCAAGAAATATCGACGATATTCGCACGCGGCATGCAAATCAACATATCCCAAAGATTATTAGTGCCCTCCGAAGTTTCAGAGGCAATAATGAACCTTACTATTACAACCTGTCTCAGAACTTTTGGGAGATGATACAAGGGCGTTACCGTTATTCTTCCGGTGGGGTGGGCAATGGCGAAATGTTCAGGCAGCCCTATACCCAAGTACTGAGCATGGCCACCAACTCCGCACCTACGCTAAACGAGACTTGTTGTGCGTATAACCTGGCTAAGCTAACCAGAGACCTCAACTGCTTCAACCCCGACGATGCCGGATACATGGATTACTATGAACGCGTATTGTATAACCAACTTATAGGATCCTTACACCCTACGCATTATATGACCACTTATCAATATGCAGTAGGGCTTAATGCCTCGAAGCCGTGGGGTAATAATACTCCGCAATCCACCTGCTGCGGTGGTACGGGTTCCGAGAACCATGTCAAGTACCAGGAGGCTGCCTATTTTACTTCCGAGAACACGCTTTGGGTTGCTTTGTATATGCCCACTACCCTTCATTGGGATGATAAAGGAGTGACCCTTCAGCAGGATTGCTTGTGGCCGGCCGAAAAGTCCACCCTCAAACTAACCGCCGGGAAGGCTAATTTCGTAATGAAGCTGCGTGTACCCTATTGGGCTACCAAAGGTTTTGATGTGAAGCTCAATGGCGTTTCGGTAGCTGCCAGCTACCAGCCAAGCTCTTATGTAACCATTCCCGCACGTGACTGGAGCAGTGCTGATGTTATAGAAGTAACTATGCCTTTTAGCAAGCATATCGATTTCGGTCCTGATAAGATGGAAACAGCCGCCGCAGGACAAAACCAACCCAACCTTCAGTTTGCCCCCATGTGGGCAGGTACCTTGATGTATGGCCCGCTGGCCATGACTTCTACCGGTGTAAACGACTGGGAGGAAGCTACTCTTACCGTAGACTCTTACTTGGAAAGTATTACACTCAACGGTTCCAGTGGTGGCTCTACTGGTTCTAATGGCAACCTCTACACCCTGACAGTGGGAGGCAAAACGTTTGAGCCTGATTATTACAGAGGTGAGAACTCTACCCACTATTTCAGAATAAACCTTGTAGATGACATGACCTCTGAATTTAGAACCATGCTATCTAATAAGTTGCAGGATGTAATAGTGTTCCAGTCCAAGAACTATACCAAAGCATCCTATAAGACTTTGAAAACGGCAGTAGCTACCGGTAAAAAGCTGAGCGCCTCAAGCAGCGTCACCCAAAGCCAGATCACTGCCGGAATGTCTACAATAGACAATGCCATTAACGGACTGATATCATCCAAGTTGGATAAGTCCCAGCTTTCAGCTATTCTAAAAGAGGCCGAATCAAAGAAAGCGGCTGACTATACATGGGATAAATACACCGCTCTTCAAATGGCAATCACAACTGCCAAAGAAGTGGAAACCACCGGAAATTCCCAGTTGTTGGTGGATAAACAAATACTTGCCCTGCGCAAAGCCATGAATGAGCTGGTGCTGATCAGTAGTGTGGATAAGGGGTATCTGGGTGAGGTGCTGGATCTTGCCATAGAAAGAAAAGAGGCACAGGAGGCATGGAATGTCCTCACCGTAAAGGTTCCTGAGTATTCGCCTTGGGCGCCATACGCTTTCAGACGTTTGATGAATCAGCTCCAGAAAGCACAGAATGTCTATGAGAATAAGGACAAGAATTATACCCAGAGTGAGGTTAATTCAGCTGCCTCTTCCCTTAATGCGGCTATCAACTCAATGAGACCGGGTAATCTGCCCGAACTCGAAAACCTCCAACCATTGTCTACCCTGCTCAGGCAAGCCGACAGAGTGCCCGCTGCAGAGAAGACCCCCACTTTGGCCCAGGCTGTTGAATATGGCAAAATGGTGGTGGCCTATGTAAATGACGGTAGCGGTACACATGATATGATACAGAATGCAATCGAAAAGCTAAAAGGAGCGCTTCGGTAAATGAATAATAGACCTGTGCATATCGGATAGGAGTAGCTGGTCTGGGTTGTCCGTCCTGAAGAAATAAATAACTAAACTGATTATAACCATATAAAAACAATTGAATTATGAAGAAAAGATATTTATTTCTAATCATCCTCTTGTTGCTTGGCATTCCCACTACCTATGCAAACACAAATCTGCTTGCCGGATGGGATGGCAATGGTGATGTGAACCAAACTACTTCCTTTCCTGATAAATACGGATGGGGTGTAAATCCTGGTGCGTTTAACTATGCCAATGCAGGCAGTGGTCTTCGTTGGATGGATGTAACAACCGGCCATAAACTTGATAACTCAGATTATGTGGGTCGTTTGATGACGATTCGTTGGGATGGTACCGGAAGTACCAATACAAGTTCACTTTACAGTTTTCCTGTAACGCTGGAAGCCAATAAGAGATACCAGTTCTCATGGGTGTATGAATGGTGGAACAATGCTTCGGCGCCTACATTGACTGTGGGCATCAATAAGAGCCGTTCTGCAGTAAACAATATTGCTGAGGCTGATTTTGTATGCGCTTCCACCAAACAGCAGCTGCAGCCCGGAGAGTTTTCTTTTTATAGTAAAGAAGCCGGCACTTACTATTTGACAATCAAAGGGAACGGTGTAGCTGCTCTTTGTGGCATAGGTAAGTTGGTAATGGAAGAGGTGGCACCTGTTTTAAGCAGTAATGTTTCCTCTCTGTCATTTACCTCGCTTAAGAAAGAAGTCAGTATAGATATTTATCCCAATGGTTCGGATGAACCCATTGCTTTCTTAGCACCGCAAGGCATTACTATTACTCCGCAATCACTTTCGGCTGCAGGAGGAACTGTAACCGTTGCCTGCGCAGAGGGAGCGGGCGAATTGTCGGATGTGATCGAAGTAACCCAGGGAGAAGACAAGATAACGCTTCCGGTGGTGGCTGATTTCAGACTCACTAGCGTGATAACAGAGGAAGGGGCCTGGTGTTGGTTTGCCGACCCGCGTGCACTTCATTATAATAATAACAAAACTGGAGATCAAGCGATAAATAGCACTTATATCGGATACATTGATGTGCATGGCGCGGTAAAAGCCACTCAGATAAGCCACATCAATAATACAAGAAGCGAGATATTGATACGTTCTTACCTCCAACCCGATGATCACAATAATCCTACTTTTCTTGTGTTGCCTGATGAACGCATCATGATTTTCTACTCGCGACATACTGATGAGGCTTGTTTTTATTACCGTGTTTCACAAAAGCCGGGTGACATCACTACTTTAGGAAGAGAAGTTCGTTTGGTCACTCCTAATAATACTACCTATCCGTCGCCCTTTATCCTTTCAAACGATCCGGAGCACATCTATCTCTGTTGGCGCGGTATCCAGTGGCACCCCACTATCGGCCGAATGACCATTCCGGATGAGAATGATGACGCCAGCTTTAACTGGGGCCCCAAGCAGATTGTTCGCTATTCAAATGATGGCACAAATGTGGTAAACGACTCTCGTCCCTATGCTAAATATGCATCGAATGGAGTCGATAAGATACTTCTTACCTATACCACTACACACCCTGGCAATGAAAGTCCAAATTGGGTGTACTTCAACTACATCAATATCCCGGCTTCAAAAAACACCGCAGATATTACATTGACTGATGTAAAGGGAAAGCAACTGTCGAAAGTAGATGCAGGAGTACATATCATCAATAAGAGCAGCAGTTATGCAACTGCCAATCCCAATGCAGTGGTGGATAACCCCACTTCGCATCGCGACTGGATATGGGAGGCTGCTGTGGCTGAAGATGGAAACCCGGTTATTGCAATGGTGCGGATTACCAGTGATCAAAGCTCTCATGATTATTACCAGGCCAAATGGACTGGAAGTGAGTGGAAAAAGACACTTCTGGGAAATGGGGGCGGGGCTTTCCATCAAACACCGGGACGAGAACCATGCTATAGCGGGGGTATGGCAATTGACAAGGGCAATACCAATATCTTTTATTGTTCTGCACCAGTGAGTGGAATCAGCGGAAAAGTATTTGAAATACAGAAATACACAGTAGGTGAAGATGGTAAGATAAGTACCATTCAGATTACATCCAATTCAGAGAAGAACAACATTCGTCCGTATGCCATTGCAAATACAGAAGGTAAAAGCCTGCTGGTTTGGATGTATGGTGATTACTACGATTGGATTGTAAGCAACAATACCCCATTGGGATTCCCCACAGGTATTCGTGCCGGATTTGAGCTTCCGGAAGAAACGGTGGATTTGGCCATCGAACTTTTGAAGCATGAAGAGTTTGAGAATGCCGACGGGTTTACCGGTACTGCTACAGTAAATAGTGGTGTATTGTCCGTTTCGGCCTCTCACAAAGCCACGATTGCTGTGCCTGCCTCGGATAAGTTCAGCATTACCCTTTCTCCGTATATCAGCCAAGACGCATATTATGGTGAGATACTCAGTTTTGGAAATCTGACTATTGGCTTGAATCAGGACAGTCGCCCGAAGCCTTATGTAAAGATTGGAGCCGAAACATATACAAGCAGCAGTACCTTGGGCAGTTCGGACGTGTGGGTAACGCAACCCCGCAGTACTAATGGTAACTGGCCTACGCCCACGAAATTCAAGTTCTTCAGCTTGACAGTAGTGTATGAAAACGGTGTATTGAGAACCTATATCAATGGCCTGATGGATCAGTATATTGAAGTGGAGGGCTTGTCACTTTCCGACATCACCTTGGGCGGATTCGAGGGCTTGATAAACGATTGCCGTATGTATAACCGTGTACTTCAGCAGGATGAGATTAAAGCCATTTCGTCCCAGCTGGCAAATGAGATGGCCGGAAAGGAATTGGAGTTGGAGTTTAGCGCTCTTGCTATGCCCACCGATATTTATACAGACATTCCTTTGAAGACTACTCTCTCTACCGGGAATACCCTGACATGGACTTCTTCAGATGCGGCAGTTCTTTCGAACAGTGGAATTGTAACCCTTCCGGCTGAAGTGACCAGTGTAACATTAACTGCATCTCTTAACGCCGACGGTATTGAACCGAGAGTATTTACTATAAATGTGCATCCGCGTAGTATTGAGAACAACCAACTGGTTCACTACCAATTTAATGAATCAGATGTATACATGATGGGTGGGGAGAGGTATGTAACCGATAAATCGGGTAGGAACAATGATGCCATTGTGTATGGAAGTGCTACGGTAAACGGTGTATTAGACCTTTCTGCAAATACATTGTCCGATTTTTCAACCAACGGATGCGCAAAAGTGCCTGGCGGAGTTTTGAAAGACCTGAGAAGCTATACATTTCTTGTAAAGGTAAACCCCGTGCATCTAAACGGATACCCACGTATGTATGATTTCGGTTCGGGTAGCGGCAATAGTGTCTTCGGGCGACTGAGCAGTTTTTGTGCAGGAGTTAAATACAATGGCGGTACTACGGTAATGCTTGATTCGTCCAGTCCCATACCTACCGGGAAAGAAAGTGCAATAGCCATTACTTTTGATGCGAAGACAAAAACCACAAAAGTATACCTCAATGGAGTGCAAACTGCCACCGCTACTACTATTACCCGCGAGCCGTATGAATTGGCATTGATAAGTGCTGATACGCGAAATTACCTTGGACGTACCCAATGGTGGGATACCAGCTATAGCAGCGGCAACAACGATTTCTGCGGTACCTTGGACGAGTTCCACCTCTATGACATTGCCCTTACAAAGGAGGAAATACAAACTATACAGCTTGACCCTGTGGGGGTGAATGCCTTACAGGCTATTTCATTCTCTGTATATCCGAATCCTGTAAACGCCAAGCAACCGGTATTTATCAGCAGCGATGCCGAGCTACCGGCTGTTGTTGAGATACAGGATATTGCAGGGCGGGTAGTTTCTCAAATAAAGGATGTGAGTTTCCCGGTGAGCATAGACAGCCCTGAGCTTCCGGGTATTTATCTTATTAGCATCTCAGACAATGAGGGTAAGTCGGAAACCGTAAAATTGATCGTTAAGTAACCATCTAACTTGTGTAAATAGTAATGAAACAAATAGCAATTAGCCTGACTCTTGTGCTTTTCCTCCTTGGAGGGAAGGCACAAGGCCAGAATGGCGGATATCCGATTAATTCCGTTCCCTTTACCTCCGTGAAGGTGACCGATATTTTCTGGGGGCAACGCCTGAAGGCCAGTCGTGAAGTAACCATTCCTTCTTCCTTCCGTAAATGCCAGGAGAGCGGGCGTTATGAGAACTTTGTGAAGGCTGCTCATCCCAGTGCTGACTATAAATTTATAGGTCGTGGGTTTGACGATACCGACGTGTATAAGATCATTGAAGGCGCCAGCTATTCCATGCAAACTTACCCCGATGCCAAGCTACGGAAATACGTGGACAGCGTATTGGTGTTGGTTGCGGCGGCACAGGAGACGGATGGATATCTCTTCACCGCTCGTACCATGAACCCTGGTTATGAGCATAGATACAACGGAGAAAACCGTTGGGACAAGGTGGAAAGCGTCAGCCATGAGTTCTATAACCTGGGACACATGCTGGAAGCTGCCATTGCCCACTACCAGGCCACCGGCAAACGTAACTTTCTGGATATTGCCATCCGGTATGCCGACTGTGTGGACCGGGAAATTGGTGATGCTCCGGGCAAGCAGGTTAAAGTGCCCGGCCACCAGATTGCTGAAATGGGACTGACCAAACTGTATGTCTTAACCGGGGATAAAAAATACCTCGATCTTGCCAAATTCTTTCTGGATAAGCGTGGCCTTACCCAGAACCGGGACGCATATAACCAGACGCACAAGCCTGTCCTGCAACAGGATGAAGCCGTAGGGCATGCCGTGCGGGCAGCTTATATGTATTCCGGTATTGCCGATGTGGCCGCACTTACAGGAGACACAGCCTACGTGAATGCCATTGACCGGATCTGGGAGAATGTAGTCTCCAAGAAACTGTATCTTACAGGTGGAATTGGTGCACGCCATTGGGGTGAAGCCTTTGGCAGTAATTACGAATTGCCTAATATGACTGCCTACAATGAGACCTGTGCCGCCATTGCCAATGTATACTGGAACTACCGCATGTTCCTGCTACATGGCGATGCCAAATACTTTGATGTGTTGGAGCGGACGTTGTATAACGGATTGATCTCTGGCGTTTCATTGGACGGTAGTACATTCTTTTACCCGAACCCATTAGAGGCCGATGGGAAATACAAGTTCAACTCAGAAGGAAGTTGTGATCGTCAGCCTTGGTTTGGATGTTCCTGCTGTCCTTCCAACATCAGTCGTTTCATTCCTTCTCTTCCCGGTTATATCTATGCAGTAAAGGACAAGGATGTGTATGTCAACCTGTTTATGGGAAACACTTCAGAATTAAAGGTCGACAGCAAAAAGCTAAGCCTCACGCAAACCACCAGCTACCCCTGGGACGGAACCGTTCGCCTGGAGATTACAAAAGGGAAGCAAGACATGGCATTGAAGATCCGTGTCCCAGGATGGGCCAGAAATGAAGTAGTTCCCAGCAGCCTGTATACCTATGCGGACGGAAAGCAATGCGGATACACCGTAAAAGTGAACGGGCAGCCCGTGGAGAGTAAGATTGAAAAAGGCTACTTTACCATTTACCGTACGTGGAAGAAAGCTGATGTAGTGGAGATCAACTTCGATATGCAGCCCCGTATGGTGAAGGCTCATGAGAAGGTTGAGGCCGACAAAGGCCGGGTTGCCATTGAACGCGGCCCTGTGGTGTATTGCGCCGAGTTTAAGGATAATGACTTCTCATTACGCAGTATTCTATTGCCTACAAACCCCACTATTCAGGTGCTTGGCAAACCGGACTTGCTCAATGGAATCAAAGAATTGAACCTCCCTGCACAGTCACTCTCCTTGGATAATAAGGGTCTCCTGAAAACCCGTGACGTGACACTTACACTGGTACCCTATTATGCCTGGTGCCATCGTGGAATAGGCGAAATGGCTGTGTGGCTGCCGCAGGACGTTTCGGCAGTGCGACCTGAAACAGAAAATAAGTAATTATTTATTAGACAATGCAATTATCCGGAACCAATCAATTCAGAGTTAGCTTCATTATTCTGTTTGTGTGTATTGCTGCGCAGTTTTCCTCTGCACAGAGTAATCTGCTGAAATCAAACCATATCAGGTGGGATTCGCCAAGTAATAATGCGGGCGAATCCATGCCTCTTGTGGGTGGTGACATAGGTTGCAATGTGTGGGTTGAGAACGGTGATATCCTTGTGTATGTACAACGTAGCGGCAGTATTGATGAAAACGGTGAATACCTGAAGATGGGACGGTTTCGTGTGACATTGTACCCGAATCCATTTAGAGATACGGGAGTATTCCGACAGGAATTGGTTCTAGAGAACGGTTTTATCGAAATCGAAGCGGGGAAAAAGGCCTTGGTAAAGTTGTGGGTGGACGTATATAACCCGGTTGTTCATGTTGACATTGAAAGCGCTCAAAAGACAGAAGTAACTGTGGCGTATGAGAACTGGCGTACACTGGATAAAGATTTAGGCCCGCAGGGCGATAATGCGCGGTATGGTGCTTTTGGTTTACAGGGATATCCAGGCAGTATGATTCGTTCAAAGGATCATATTGAGCCAAGCGGGAATTCTGTGTTGTTTTACCATCGCAACCCTGAGAGGAAGCTTTTCCCTGATACCTTTATAGAGCTTCTGGGGCTTGAAGAGTACAAAAATGAGATTTGTGACGACACCAGAAACCGCACGTTCGGTGGTATGTTGTTTGGAAACAATTTAAAAGCAGGCGGAATCTCATCGGGTGCTTATCAGGGAACACCCTTTCAGTCGTGGAGATACAAAAGTAAAAAACCAGCTAAGAAGCATGGTATATGTGTTGCCATGCATATTGAACAGGCCGAAACCATTCAACAATGGAAGCATAACCTGTCGGAAATGGTTAAAGAAGCTCAGGAAGAACCTCAAAAAGCATTTGACCAAACATGTGCCTGGTGGAACGAGTTTTGGAAAAGGAGCTATATCTTTATTAACCCCGGAAATCCTGATCCTGAAGATCCGGTATGGCAGGCAGGACGAAACTACCAACTGTTTCGCTATCAGCTGGGTGGAAATACGTATGGTGAATATCCGACCAAGTTTAATGGCGGTAACCTCATTTTTGACTCAAACCTGGTAAACCCGGATAGAAGCTATGGTCCTGACTGGCGTCAGTGGGGAGGAGGCGTCTTTACGGCACAGAATCAGCGTTTGCTATACTGGCCCATGCTGAAAAGCGGTGACTTTGAGGCCATGATTCCGCAATTCGAGTTATATCGCAAGGGCTTGGCAGGAGCCCGGGCAAGGGTTAAAAAGCATTTTAAGCACGAGGGTGCGGTTTATCCTGAATATGCCAATGCAGCGGGCCTTCCGTACGGAGACGGCTGGGGATGGCCTGAGAATCAGAAAGGTTACAGGGTACGTGGAACAGAAGTGCCTTTTGGCGATCCGCGGGTCACCGCCGGAAGAGGGTATAATGATTTTGTAGAAGAAGGCGTAATGGCCAATGGGTTCATTTCGTACCATTGGGAATCACAAGTAGAGCATGCTTATATGATACTTGAGTACCATCGTTTCTCAAGTATGGATATTTCGGCTTATATGCCGTTTATTGAGCAGTCTCTAGTGTTTTTCGACCAGCATTACCGTGCACGTCAGAAGATGAGAAATGGTAAAGAACTGGATGATGACGGAAAGCTCGTACTCTATCCTTCCACAGCCTGTGAAACATACAGGGGAGCCAAAAACCCCGTTGATTTGATTGCGGGTTTGAAGGCTTGTCTAAGTGGCCTGCTCGAATTGGATGAAAAATATCTGTCACCTGAAAAGAAAGTGTATTATCAATCATACCTGAATACGATTCCCGACTATTCATACGGTGAAAAGGATGGAGCGAGATACATAAAGCCTGCAGTAAGCTGGACGGCGGTTATCAATAATGAACAGCCCGAGCTTTATCCGCTTTTTCCCTTCAACAGGTTTAAGTTGGGTGATGAGGAAATGCCAGCCTTTAAAAAGGCCTATGAAATGGCCGGAAACCATACAAAGTCCGTTATAAGCTGGCATCAGAACGGGATCCAGTTTGCCCGTATGGGAATGGCTGCCGAAGCAGCGGAATATAATATTGAGAAGTTGAAAGACAGCCCCCGCCGTTATCCCACCTTTTGGGGGCCGGGCTATGATTGGGTACCCGACCACAATTGGGGAGGTACCGGTATGCTTGGATTGCAGGAGATGCTGATGCAGACCATAGGAGATAAAATCGTTTTGTTCCCGGCGTGGCCCCAGGAATGGAATGTGGATTTCAAATTGCACGCTCCCCGGAATACTACCGTTGAGGGGAAATTACGAAAAGGAAAGCTGATCTTGCTGACCGTAACACCATCGGAGCGGGAAAAGGACATTGTATGTACAGGAGGAGAGCCTTTTGAAGGCGCTGCATTATCTGATGATTAATAAAGAAAAGAGAATATACATGAAAAAGAGAAAAGTTATAATTAGTATAGCCCTAATGCTTCTGTTGCTTGGGGCGAAGGCGCAGAAAAAAGACGGTGGATACCCCATATCCCCAGTCCCTTTTACATCCGTGAAAGTAACCGATACCTTTTGGGGACAACGGTTGAAGGCCAGTCGTGAAGTGACCATTCCCCTGGCATTCCGTAAGTGCGAAGAAACCGGGAGATACGAAAACTTCATAAAAGCAGCGAATCCAAACCCTAACAACAAAATAGGGCTGACATTCGATGATACCGATGTGTATAAAACAATTGAGGGTGCCAGCTATTCTATGCAGACTTATCCGGATAAAAAGTTAGCTAGATACATTGACAGCGTACTTGTTATTGTAGCGGCAGCACAGGAGCCCGATGGCTATCTTTATACCGCCCGAACCATGAATCCCGAAAATAAGGCTCACAGATGGGTCGGAAGCAAACGCTGGGAACTGGAAGAAGAAGACAGTCATGAATTATATAATCTGGGGCATATGATTGAGGGAGCTATCGCGCATTATCAGGCAACCGGCAACCGCAAATTTCTGGATGTTGCCATGAAATATGCCGACTGTGCGGAACGAGAAATCGGCGATATGCCTGGAAAACAAATAAAAGTACCGGGACACCAGATTGCCGAGATGGCATTGGCAAAACTTTATTTAGTAACGGGTGATGAAAAATACCTTGACCTTGCTAAACACTTCCTTGACCACAGAGGTTATACTTCTTACACACCCACGCGTGGAGCGGAATACACGCAGGTTCATAAGCCTGTATTAGAGCAGGATGAAGCTGTAGGACATGCTGTCCGCGGAGCATATATGTATTCGGGCATGACAGATATTGCTGCTCTCACAGGTGATACCGCATATAGCCGTGCCATAGGCAATATCTGGGAAAACGTAGTATCAAAGAAATTATATATAATCGGAGGTATAGGAGCAAGTCATCATGGGGAAGCATTTGGGAAGAATTACGAATTACCCAACCTGACAGCTTATAATGAAACCTGTGCCGCTATTGGGAATGTGTATTGGAACTACCGCCTGTTTCTTCTACACGGAGATGCTAAATATTACGATGTGTTGGAACGTACGCTGTACAACGGATTAATTTCAGGCGTTTCATTAGACGGTGGAACATTTTTCTATCCGAATACGCTAGAGTCCACTGGTCAGCACCAGCGTCAGCCTTGGTTCGGTTGTGCCTGTTGTCCATCCAATATCAGCCGTTTTATACCATCTCTTCCAGGATATGTATATGCAATAAAAGACAAGGATGTTTATCTCAACCTGTTTATGTCTAATACAACAAACCTAAAAGTTGAAGGCAAAGACATTTCATTAAAGCAAACCACTAATTATCCATGGGACGGAGACGTACTGGTTGAAGTTACAAAAGCTTCCGAAAAGCCGTTTAACCTGATGATTCGTATCCCGGGATGGGTAAGAAATGAAGTAGTTCCAAGTGATTTGTACAGTTATGCAGATAATAAGAGAATGAACTATACTGTAAGAGTAAATGGTCAATCTACTCCAAGTGATCTGGTAAAAGGATATCTCAGCATTGATAGGAAATGGAAAAAAGGAGATAAGGTAGAAATCCTGTTTGATATGCAACCGCGCACTATTAAAGCACATCAGAAAGTAGAGGCAGATAAAGGCAGAGTCTCGTTTGAGAGAGGACCTGTTGTGTATTGTGCTGAGTGGGTAGATAATAGAGACTTTAAGCTATCGAGCATCTTATTGCCAGATAAAAAGGAAATACAAGTAGTAGATAAACTGGATATGCTAAGTGGGATCAAACAATTGGAGACTGCGGCGCAATCCCTTGTTATAAATAAGGATGGATTGCTTGAAGCCAGAAACGTGACACTGAAATTGATTCCTTATTACGCATGGAACCATCGTGGAAAGGGTGACATGATGGTATGGCTACCTCAAAATATAAACCAGGTTAAAACAAGTGTGGAATAAAACAACATTTAATTAGAATGAAAAAAGCAGCAATTAGTATGATGTTTTTGCTTGTTATAGTAACAAACAATAACGCACAACTTAAAACCGGCGGATACCCCATATCCCCAGTCCCTTTTACATCCGTGAAAGTAACCGATACCTTTTGGGGACAACGGTTGAAAGCAAATCGAGAAGTAACTATCCCCTTGGCATTTCATAAGTGCGAAGAAACCGGCAGGTATAAGAACTTTGAAAAAGCTGCTCATCCCAGTCCCGATTATATATTTAAGGACCTGCTGTTCGATGATACCGATGTATACAAGACCATTGAAGGCGCCAGCTATTCCATACAAACCTATCCGGACAAAAAGCTGGAAAAGTATATGGATAGTATTCTGAATATAGTGGCTGCGGCTCAGGAACCGGATGGGTATCTGTTTACCGCCCGCACCATGAATCCGCAGCATTACAACTATTGGGCGGGCAGAAACAGGTGGGACATGGAAGAAGCCGGAAGCCACGAACTCTACAACCTGGGTCATCTAATTGAAGCAGCTGTAGCCCATTACCAAGCCACCGGAAAACGCACTTTTCTGGATATAGCCATCCGGTTTGCCGATTGTGCCGAGCGTGAACTGGGTGATGCTCCGGGTAAAAGAATCGTGACACCCGGTCACCAGATCACTGAGATGGCGCTGGCGAGACTATATTTGGTCACCGGACAGAAGAAATATCTTGATTTGGCCAAGTTCTTTTTGGACAAGCGGGGAGAGAATGCAAGAAACGCAGGAAAGGCAAGCAACCTGCACAAGAGTTTTGAATACGACCAAACGCACAAACCGGTCATAGCACAGGATGAAGCTGTGGGGCATGCCGTGCGGGCTGTCTATATGTATTCGGGTATGGCGGATGTGGCAGCGCTTACCGGCGATTCGTCTTATATCCGTGCCATTGATAAGATCTGGGAAAATACAATATCAAAGAAGCTTTATGTGACCGGAGGTATCGGTTCAGTACGTCCGGGAGAAGCTTTCGGTGCGAACTATGATTTGCCCAACCTGACAGCTTACTGTGAGACCTGTGCAGCTATTGCAAATGTATACTGGAACTATCGTCTGTTTCTGTTGCATGGCGATGCAAAATACTATGATGTATTGGAACGGACACTTTATAATGCGTTGATTGCTGGGGTATCCTTGGACGGTGGCACGTTCTTTTACCCGAATCCGCTGGAATCGGACGGCGTTTTTCAGTTTAACGAAGACAAAACGCTGGAGCGGCAGCCGTGGTTTGGCTGCGCCTGCTGCCCTTCCAATATCAGCCGTTTCATCCCTTCGCTGCCAGGGTATGTGTATGCTGTCAATAAGAATGATGTATACGTGAACCTGTTTATGGGAAACACTTCTGAACTGATGATAGGTGGTAAGAAGCTGAGTCTTTCCCAAACCACCGGATACCCTTGGAATGGGGATATTCGCCTACTTGTGAATCCACATAGTAGGCAGCATATAGCTTTGAAAGTACGTATTCCCGGATGGGTACGGAATGAGGTGGTTCCCAGCGACCTTTATACCTTTGCAGACGACCAGTCTACCGGATATAGCGTAAAAGTGAATGGCGAAACCGTGAATAGTACTCTTGAGAAAGGTTATTTTGTGATCAGCCGTATCTGGAAAAAGGGAGATGTAGTAGATATTAACTTTGAGATGAAGCCCCGTATGGTCAAAGCGCACGCCAAGGTACAGGCCGACCAAGGCAGGGTGTCCTTTGAGCGTGGCCCTATTGTCTATTGTGCGGAATGGCCGGACAATGCGTGTAAAATTCCCAGCATTCTGTTGCCCACCTGCCCAGCGGTGGAAGTGCTTGACAATCCGGCCTTGTTAGGAGGTATTAAACAACTGAAAACTCAGGCTCAGTCTTTGCAATTGGATACAGAAGGGAGGCTACGAGCCAAGGATATAACTTTGACGCTGACTCCTTATTACGCTTGGTGTCATCGGGGCAGCGGCGGGATGGCTGTATGGCTGGCCCAAGATGTGTCAGTAGTACGTCCTGAGGAAAGTGGTGAATAAATAAAAGGAGATGGTAGTGTAAATACGTTGATTATCTGTATATTTACCCCTTTCTCTTTTTAAATACTTATGTGTAATCATTAAAATATCAATAAACGCGTAATGAGAATAGTTAATTTAGTGCTCCTGTTATTGGGCATTGTTTCCACTTTGTCTGCACAGCCGGGAAAGGGAACGAGAGTACAAATGGATCTGCAAGGTACCTGGCAGTTTAAGCTGGATCCGGATAGTAGTGGTGTCGAAAAGAACTTTCAGTCGGCAATCTTTTCTGATGTCATACAGCTCCCTGGGACTACTGATACGAATAAGAAGGGGAATCTGAATCCCAAGAAGGGTGAAACCACGTTTCTTTCCCGCGTGTATTCATACGTAGGGAGGGCATGGTATAAGAAAGAAGTAACCATACCCAAAGACTGGAAAGGCAAATACATTGACCTTATCCTTGAGCGCACCAAGCCTACACAGGTTTGGGTAGATGGGAAGGAGGCGGGCCGGAACGATAATATCTCGACTGCGCAGGTGTATGATCTTTCCGGTTTCCTGACTCCGGGAAAGCATGATATAGTTATTATGGTGGATAACGGTAAATCCGTTCCACCCCAGTTGCTCGAATCCTCGCATGCCTATACGGAGTCCACGCAAACCAATTGGAACGGTATAATAGGTGAGATCTGCCTGGAAGCCAAAAGCCCGCTGAATATTGAAGACATCCGCACGGAACCGGATGCTCATAACAAAATAGTGAAGGTGAAAGTGAAGGTTGCCTCTCCCGAGAAGATAAAGCGCAATATGCAGTTGGTACTGAGCGCTGAGGCTTGGAACACCAACCGGAAACATGCCCCCAAAGCCATAACCTATAAGCTTGTTCCTTCAAAGGGTGAGTATGAGTTCGAATACCCATTGGGCGAAGATGCTTTGTTATGGAGCGAGTTTCAGCCTGCTTTGTACAAACTGAGTGTGGAGCTGGCGGGGTATGACCGCCAGACGGCCGATTTCGGACTTCGTGATTTTAGCGTAAAAGGCACTCAATTTGCTATTAACGGACAGCTTACTTTCCTCCGGGGAAAGCACGATGCTTGTGTATTTCCTTTGACTGCCCATACCGCCATGGATGTGGATACCTGGCGGCATTATTTCCAGGTGGCCAAATCGTACGGCATTAATCATTATCGTTTCCATTCCTGGTGTCCTCCCAAGGCTTGCTTTGAGGCGGCGGATATTGAAGGCATCTACCTGCAACCAGAGCTTCCCTTCTGGGGGTGGCTGGGAAAAGACCGAGAATATCTTGTGTCTTTCCTGAGGAAAGAAGGCATCAATATCCAGAATGCATACGGCAATCACGCCTCTTTCGTGTTGTTTGCATTGGGCAATGAGCTTTCCGGTGATTTTGAGATTATGCAGTCTCTGGTAAAGACATTCCGGCAGGTAGACAGCAGACACTTGTATGCATACGGCTCTAACAACTACCTCGGATTCAGAGGGCAACAAGCCGGGGAGGACTTTCTGGTGACTTGCCGCATTGGTGGCGAGAAGGAGAAAAGCTTCAATACGCACACCCGCGGTTCCTTCTCTTTCGCCGATACGTATGACGGGGGATACCTTAACCATACCTACCCCAATACCGTGATGGATTTTACTCCGGCCATTGTTGGTTGCACCGTTCCGGTAATCAGCCACGAAACGGGGCAGTTCCAGGTGTATCCCAATTACAAAGAGATAGCCAAGTACACAGGTGTATTGTACCCCCACAATATGGAGATATTCAGGCAACGGCTGGAAAAGGCGGGCATGCTTGAACAAGCGGATGAGTTCTTCCGGGCCTCCGGAGCATGGTCGGCAGAACTGTATAGGGCGGATATTGAGATGGATCTTCGCACACCCGGTTTTGCAGGCTTCCAGTTGCTGGACTTACAGGATTATCCTGGACAAGGCTCGGCTTACGTAGGTATACTGGATGCCTTTATGGATAGCAAAGGCCTCATTGACCCGGCTAAGTGGAGAGAGTTTTGCTGCGAAATCGTACCCTTGCTCATTATTGAGAAGTTTTGTTGGACAAACGCAGAGAACCTGAACGCTGCTGTGAAGATTGCAAACTATTCTCCCCACTCATTGGCGGGTAAGGAGCTGGTATGGGAGTTAAAGGATCAGCAAGGCCACATTATAGATAAGGGGCAACAGCTCATCTCTTCTGCTGAGACCGGCTTAATGGAGATAGGCGCTATCCGTCCGCGGATTTCTTCCGTAGCCAAGGCTCAACGGCTTAATCTGTACCTCTCCATAGCAGGTACTGCGTATAAGAACTCTTATCCTCTTTGGATATATCCGGCACAGAACGAAGCGGTGGCCTCTCCCGAGATTACGGTGGCCAAAGAGCTGAGCCAGGACATCCTTACCAAGTTGCAAAACGGTGGAAAGGTACTGTGGTTTCCTCAGCGGGGAGCCTACAAGGACCTGACCGTAGGCGGCCTGTTCCAAACCGATTATTGGAACTACCGCATGTTCAAGAATATCAGTCAAAACAACAAGAAGCCCGTTTCACCCGGAACGCTCGGTATCCTGACCAACCCCGCACATCCTTTGTTTGCTGATTTCCCCACCGACTTCCACACCAACTGGCAGTGGTTCTCCATTATCAAACAAAGCTATCCTCTCATTCTGGACAGGATGCCGAAAGGGTACAAACCCATCGTTCAGGTGATTGATAATATTGAGCGGAACCATAAACTGGGATTAATCTTTGAATTGGCTGTAGGCAAGGGTAAGCTCTTAGTGTGTATGTCTGATCTTGAAGCTGTAAAGGAAAAGCCGGAGGCGAGGCAACTGTACCGCAGTATGGTGCAATACATGATCTCAGATGCCTTTCACCCGGAGGCCAGCCTGAGTATAGATTCTTTGGTGGATCTGCTCAGTACAAAGGTAGCCGCCGGTATCATAGAAGATCTTAAGAACATATCTTATGAGTAACCACAAAGCTTAATATTTTCTTAAGATTCGCTTAATATATTCTTAATAGCACGTAATATATTCTTAAATAACACTTAAAACGTTCTTAAAATGAAGAAGACTCTTTTATTTCTTATCTGCCTGATCACATGGCTTGCCCCGGTTCAGGCGCAAAACTTAGTGGCAGGCTGGGACGGTAACGGCAAGACCGGTGCCGGAAGTGAGCCCAACCAATTCGGGTGGGACTGTACCAATCTGCAGGCCGCCAGCTGGACGCAGGCCGGAGCGGGTGGTGTGCGGTATATGGACAATGCGTATGCCTATTGTCCGGGCCGTTTGTTGTTTGTCCGTTGGGACGGGGTAGGAGGCACCAATGCCACCTCTATTTATTCCTATCCGGTAGCGTTGGAGCTTGGTAAAGCCTACCGTTTTACCATGAAGTACACGCACCACAGTAATTCGAAGACGGATTTTACGATTGGTGTAAACTCCAAGAAAGACAATACCGGCGAGTCGTTGGCAAGTGGAACGCTTGTTCCCAATACCCAGTCTTTCAAAGAGGCTGAGTTTAAAATAGTACCTTCGGCCAGCATGACCTACTATATCACCATCGGAAGCCCTGCTTCGGGTATGTTAGGGTCTATCACTGATCTGTCGGTACAGGAGATGGAAGCGAAGCTGGAATGTAGCGAGTCTGCCATCAACCTCAACTTCTTTAGCCCGGAAAAGGCCGTTGTGGTATACCCCAACGGTTCAAAAGCCTCGATCACCTTCAGTGCTCCGGAGGGAATAAAGTTCGCACCGGAGTCTTTGCCCTCCAGCGGAGGAACAGTGACTATATCCTCTCCCGCAAATACCAATACCGCCGGAACTATCACCGTGCAACAGGGTACTGATAAAGTAGAGATGACCTTGAAGGCCGACTTCCCCGCGGATTTCCTTCCCCAGCAGGGCATAGATACCCTGACACAGGACGGTGCCTGGTGCTGGTTTGCTGACCCGCGTGCCATTTATTACGAAGGTGAAAAGAAGCAGACCTACTTCTCCTGGATTACCACCGAGGGCGACATAGTAGTAGCGTCCTACAACCACGAAACGGGCGAGTACAACCAGAAGACGGTATGGGCCAAGTGGCAGTCGGACGACCATGACAACCCCTCCCTCTTGATTCGTGATGACGGACGTCTTATCATCTTCTTTGCCAAACATTTCGGTCCGCCCATCAAGCGTTGCATCTCTACTAACCCGGAGGATATCACCTCGTGGGGCGAGGATTATGAACTGGGTAACAACGTAACCTACCCCTATCCATTCCGCGTAGGAAAGACCATTTATGTACTGTATCGCGGTGAGAGTTCCTGGCATCCCCACATGGTGGTGTCTACGGATAATGGCGAAACATTTGGCGCTACAAAGGAGTTTATCGCCGGCGGAGGCCAGCGTCCGTACACCCGCTACTGCCAAGGAGCGGATGGCGCCATTCACGTGGCCGTAACCACCGGGCACCCCCGCAACGAGGCCAGCAACAAGATTTACTACTGCCGCTTCAAGGACAATAAATTCTACAAAGCAGACGGGACTCTGATCAAGGACTTTGCAGATGGCGGGGTCAACATCAGCCAGCTGGAAGTAGTCTATAATGGGACCACTTACGGCAAAGGCTGGATCTGGGACATAGCCATAGAAAAAGAAACCGGAAACCCGGTCATGGTATATGCCTCCTTCCCCAGCGATACCGATCACCGCTACCACTATGCCCGTTGGAACGGCACAGCCTGGGAGAATACCCAGATCACCGAAGCCGGAAAGTGGTTCCCCCAAACTCCGGCAGCATCCAGTGAACCGGAGCCCAACTACTCAGGAGGTATTATTATGGATTATGACGACCCCTCTGTGGTGTATCTCTCTAAAGAAGTGAAGGGTGTATTTGAGATCTTTAAGTATGTTACCGCCGATCAGGGAAAGAGCTGGACTGCAAAGGCCATTACCTGGAACACCCCATCGCACCTGGTAAATGTGCGTCCCATCGTACCACGTCATCATAAGGAAGGGTTCTTTGACGTGATCTGGATGCGTGGAGAGTATGTGTTCTATGCAAATCAGCAGTATGAAACGGCACTGGTCTTCCCGTCAATGGGCATCTCCGAAGAGCTGGAAAGCATCCGGCTGAGTGCCGAGAAACTGGAGATGCTCAAAGGCGAAAGCAAGCAGCTCTCTGCGAACCTTCTCCCATTCTTTACCGGGAATAAAACAATCGTCTGGTCCTCTTCCGATGAAAAGGTAGCCACCGTAACAGGTGGAAAAGTAGTAGCTATAGGTGCCGGTAAGGCCACCATTACCGCTACCGGACACAACGGGGTGAAAGCCACTTGTGAGGTGATGGTGGAAGTAGCGGATTATTTCTATGACTTCGGTACTGCAACTTCTCCGCTCTCCGAAGGAGCTGTGCGGGTAACGGAAGCTACCCTGTGGGGAGCAGCTACCTCCTTCGGCTGGGTGTCGCCCACGGGAATAGCCTCACGCCTGAGAACCGGAAGCTGGAACGATGAAGAAATAGACTTCGTATTAGGCCCCAACACTACTGTATTTAGAGTGAAGGTAGATGCCGGAGACTATAAAATAGTGCTGAAGCAAGGTGATACCTCGTATGCACATGATAAAATGACGGTGAAGGTAAACGATGTTGTGAAACTACAGGATGTAACCAGCAACTCCGGCGAGATCCTTGTGAGCATCTTTAATGCGAAGACCGACGACGGGATTTTTAACTTTGAAATCTCCCGAAACGGAGTGGATGCCAACTGGGTAATCAACTCCCTGCGACTGATTAAGACAACTGCCGTAGGCTTGTCTGAAGCAATAGGAATCGAAGAATTTCAGGATCCGAACACCCTCATAAGTGTGTTTGATGTGGACGGAAAAATTCTCTTTCGCGAAAAAATGGGAGAGAGGGATCTTTATTCCCTGCTTACCGAAAGAGGTTTCTTAAGCGGAACATACCTCATCAATCTGAGCCTCGGACAGAAGCAAAAAACAATCAAACTCGCATTAAGCCAGTTGTAAGATCACTTTGATAAAAGGCGCTTGCCAACTCCTAAAAATCGGTGGGCATCAATTCAATAATTGGTGCCCACCAATTGTTAAACTCGTGCCCACCAATTTTTCATCTGGTGCGTACCAGATCTGATGCGCACCAAGATCTGACAAAATCAGCGCCTTTGTGCGCATAAAAAATGCAGGCCTGGAGTTCAACAATCTCAGGCCTGAGGTTATCAAAGTTCAGGCTTGTGTTTCCGGAAGTCCAGGCCTGCGTTTTTCATGCCTCCACGCAGTGTTTTATGTCAATATACGCGAAATGTATTTAACCCTCCACGTTCCACTGCCCTCTGAAAGGCTTTGTGGGAAGGGGTTCCGCGGTGGAGGGTTGTTTTCGGGGTGCTTCCACAAAGGGGTGGCTACGTACGCAGATGGGGATGCAAGACATCCCCGTTTTGAAGCGTCGGGATGCCTAACATCCCGACGAACATTACTTTCGCCTCTATGTGTACGCAGTGTAGGGGAATTGATTAAAGGGTATCGTTCAGCGGGATGTTAGGCATCCCGCTGGATGGGAACGGGGATGTCTTGCATCCCCATCATCGCGCCAGCCTTCCGCAAAGACCTCCCTCCACCCTGAAAACAAGCCTCCACCGCGGAACCCCTTCCCACAAAGCCTTTCAGAGGGCAGTGGAACGTGGAGGGTTGATGCACAAACACGAAAAGCGAGCGCTACATTTCCCCCGCAACTAGTGTAGAACCCTGTTTTTGCCTAATCTTCGACCTATATTGCTTAAAAACCATTCCCTCAAACGAGCTTTCCGCCTCTATCTTTGCATCGTTCTGAATGTCTTTGAAGTTAAGTCTTACGAATGTTCAGAACGACCTTAAAAACTAAATTAGTATTGAACCATGAAAACAAGATTATTCCTTTCTTTTTTACTCAGCGGCTTGTTGCTGAATGGGTGGGCGGCAGGTAAATCCGATCTGCCCGTGAAAAATGATTTCGGGGGTACGGCTGTGGCTAATCTCGCCCAGTTTCAGTTTACATCTCTAAATGACTTTACGTTGGAGGCCGATGCCTCGGCCAGTACCACAATCCGCATCGCCGGGGGACTGATTACATACACTCCTTCCTCCAGTGGCAAGGTGCGTTTCGTATGTAAAGACCGTTCGGTATTTGTCTTCGAGAATACATTCTATAAAGACAGTATCGGATTGAACTTTGGCGCAGCCAGCTATCCCGACATATTTGAAGCAACGGATGACGCAGTGGCCCATACAGGTATCTATGATGCGCGAAACCTGTTCCTTAATCCAGGCTTTGAAACTACTGAAGCAGGCACTGTTCCTGCTGCCGACAACTATCTGCCAAAGTCCTGGACGGGCGATGGGCTTGCTGTATCAGGCGGAAGCCGTTGTCGCTACAACCTGGATATAACCGGTCGCGAAGGTGCGGGCACCATGATGGCTCATCAAGGAAGATACCTTGCACAGCCTGTGACTTTACAACCTCACACACCTTATAAGATAAAGTTTAGGCGATGGGCGCATAACGGTAACAACCAGCGTGGAGGCAAATGGTACATTGGTTTCGGCTCGGAGGCTAAACAGTATGAAATATTCCGGGGCGAGTTTTCCAATGCCGACAATGTGGCCAACTATGCGAAATACGATCATGAGTATGCATTCTATACGAATGATCTGAGTGACTATCCCACAGTTGTATTCTCAGTATACCCGTATGACAAGAATGGCAGTCAGAACTTCCCCATTACGCATTATGACCGTATGACGCTGACTGCGGGTACTCTACAGCCCGGCATTACCGGTACCACATCCGTAACCTATCTCTCGGGCCAGGCCTATGCTCCTGAACAGAAAAGCGGAAATGAGCCCGTGGTAACACTTACCGATGCCGGTGTAGTGAGTTATCCTGAGTTTATAGATGCAAAAGTAACTGTTTCCGGCAAAACAGACCTGCATATCCTCGGCTCTGCCCCGTTGACAAATAGCACGGTAGATCTAAAATCGGCCGATTCGTGGTTGTTCTTTGATGCCATGAAACCTTCGGTAGTTATTGAACAACTTCTGCGCACAAAGCAGGTTACCATCAATGGTGACAGTGTAGTGCTGCGACTGGGTGGTGCAAGTGGTACCGCTCTTCAAAATGCCCGTATCTCCGAATGGATTCAAGGTTCAGTTTTGATTCCATTCGGAAATCAAAGCGACAACGCTGCTTTGCAGGTATTTATGGAGGAGAGCTTTGGAGGGCAATCACGTACCTATCAGATATTCACAAAGCACACTGAATTGGCTGAGTTCAACAATGCCATCCGTTCATTCAAACTGAAACGCGGATACATGGCTACATTTGCCAATAAAACGGATGGAACGGGTTTCAGCAAAGTATTTATTGCTGATAAGGGAGACCTTGAGATCAGTGTAATGCCCAAGGGTTTGGAAGCAACCGCCTCCTACATTCGTGTGTTCCGCTGGGATTGGGTGAGCAAGAAGGCTTGGTCGGGTGGCGGTACTCCCGTAGAGTTGACCAACTCAACCTCATTCTATGATTGGAACTTTGGTGGGAATTCCACTCATACCGACTATAACTACGCCTTGATTAAACAAAAGCGTACCTGGCCGGGCTTTGATATCTTTGATACAAAATCCAATGTGAACCACTTGTTGGGCTTCAATGAGCCCGATCACGGCGAACAACATAAGGATGACAACGGTGGAAACCCCATTGATGTAGAAACAGCTATTCGCCAATGGCCGCAGATGATGGCATCAGGGCTTCGTCTGGGTTCTCCGGCTCCCACAAACTTCAACTGGCTGTACAGTTTCCTTGAGGAATGCGACAAGTTGAATTACCGTGTCGACTTTGTAGCTATTCACAGCTATTGGTACACTACTATGGCCAACTGGAGAAATAGCCTGAAAGCGGTGTGGGACAAAGGTAAACGCCCAATATGGATCACTGAATGGAACAACGGCGCCAACTGGACGGGTCATAACTTTCCCAATGCCACTGGTAACCGTTGTGATGCGGATGGTAATGAAGTGATCAATCCAACAACTGGTGTACCCGATGTTATCACCCTGCCTTGTTCACCAGCTAATGCAGCCAAGCAGGCTGGCGATATCCAAAGGATTGTGGAGATCATGGAAGATCCTGCGATCCATGTAGAACGGTATTTCTTGTATAACTGGGTAAATGACGCCCGCTCACTGGTGTTGGGTGATAAGCTGACCCCTGCCGGAAAGTGGTATGCAGCCAACCCCTCCAAATTGGCTTTTACCGAAGAGTATGATCATAAGTGGAAACTGGTAACTGTGGGGCTGGATTATAAACAAGCTACAAATGATTATTTTAAAAACACCTTTACCTGGCCTGATTATAATGGCGAAACGGCCAAAGGCTATATCCTGGAACGCAATGTGAATTACAGCGGATGGATAGCAGTGAGTGATACCATCCCCTCCAATAAAAGCGACGTAGGAACAGGGAGCACCGTACCTACACTTTCCGCAACCGATGTCTGTGCAGGCTCTGTCAGCTACCGCTATAAGGTAATAGGGTATGACGGAAGTACTGCTGTATCCACTGCACTTACTATTGCAGCCGATCCTATCGCAACTTCACCCAAGCCCACGGCTGAGGCCTTATCAGCAAGTTGGGTGCGACTGAAATGGGACGCAGTGACCAACGCGAAGAGCTACCGCGTGTACCGCGCCTCGCATCCGGATAGTATATACACCATTGTACAGGATATGCATACCACCACTACGTATAATGACATGAAGGCCCTGAGCCCCAATACTCTCTATTATTATAAAGTGTACAGTCTGAACAACCGGGGCGAGAGCGCCAATGCGATCCCTGTAAAGGTGATTACCAAAAAGACCGATGGCAGTGAAGGGGATGGCGGATTCGTAGGCATTGAGGATGTAAAGTCAGGGGAAGGCGTGTACATCACCCCGAACCCGGTGAAAGCTCATGCAGCGTTCCGTATCCATTACGATGATAGTATGTGGTCTGCCAGCGAAATAGTGATCGAGATATACGATACGGAAGGTAAGTTGATTCATAGCCAGAAAGCGGATCAACCCCTCCTTGCGCCTGCACACCCCGGTATGTATATACTCAAGGCTGCTACGTCTTCCTTTACCAGGACGTTCAACTTAATGGTGAATTAAGAGAAGAATAGGAACCACTCCGGGCCTTGCACAGGCCCGGAGTGGAAATTAATCAATAATAAGTTTAATAGTCTAAGAACAAAAGAATTACAAAGATTGAAAAGAGAGTACTAATTTAATGAATTTAGAAATGAGAACGAAATTACTTACGTTTATTGCAACCTTGATTGCAAGTGTGGGCGCCACAATGGTGCAAGCACAACAAGATGTAACAAGTCAGTATCTTGCAAATCCTGGCTTTGATACAGCACCCCTCACGTTTTTAGCAGAGGGAAAGAACCCGGATGCCGAGAGGCTTTATGGAACCGGATGGGTATATAGCCTTCCTTCCTGGACTTCGGAGTGTGTGGTAAATGCAAATGCAGTACAAATAGCATCCGCTGTTTATGGGTACTCCGGAGCAGCCAATGAAGGACTGAATGGAGTGCTTCCTCCTACGGAGGATAAGAACGGCGCTTCTGCCGGAGCCAGCATACACATGTCGGCCGGTTGGGGAGATAAAGCGATTATTACCCAGATCGTGTCGGGCCTTCCTGCCGGGAAGTACCGCTTGAGCTATGATGCCTACAATGCAAATACTGTAGCAACTATTACGAGTAACTATTTTGGTTTTGTACCGGGTACCGGAGTGGCTACCTACGGAAGCAAAAAGAGTTATACTACCGCAACGTGGGAAACAGAGACCGTTGACTTTATTATCGCTACCGATGGTGGAGGGGGTAAGATCAGTATCGGTTGTACCACCTCATCAGGCGGTTCTGCCAGTGGTGCCAAGTTGTATGTGGATAACGTGAAGTTGTTTTATTTAGGTATTGATAAAACTGATCTTGCCAGTAAAATTACTGAAGCGGAAGCCTTATATGGCAATGGCAGCGGAACGAAAGCCTCTGACCTGAATGCAGCCATTGTATCGGCCAAAGCTGTAAATGTAAATGCGAGTGCTACTATGATTGAAGTGGCAAATGCTATTACGAGCCTGACTGCCGCAATTCGTGCGTATGGAATCTATAATGCCGAGAATAATGATGTGACATTCCTCCTGGCAAATCCTGATTTCAATGACGGTACAGCTGGATGGATTACCAATATGGGTATCTGGGGAGCTACCAGTGGTCAGAATACGATGTATACCGGAGCTTTGACCGACCCTAATCCTGTATTGGATAAAGGGGGATCGGGCCATATCTATGGATACCAGACTTTCGAGAATCTTCCTGCCGGTGCTTATATGCTTGAGGCTATTGCTCGCGGTCAGACTACCGGAGGTCTTATGCAGATATTCATTAACAATGGCTCTGATGAGAACAATACCAATGGTACAGATGAGAAAACCGTTGCTGTGAATCGTGTAGGTGACACAGGCGGACCGCTTGAATTTGGTTTTGCTTCCTATTCAACCGATGTACTTATGCTGACAAGTGGGGGAACTATTACACTGGGTGTACGCGTTGAAAACGGAACGGTAAGCGCCTGGCAAAGTGCAGATGCGTTTAGATTGTACTGTTATACCGATATGGCTGCGTATTATCCGTCTCTAATCAAAAAACTTAAAGAGGACCTGAATGTATATGACCTTAGTTTGATTCCGAGTGGTTGTATTAAAGACATTGAAGCTGCCATCCTGTTTAGTGAGGAAACTGCAGGAAGCTCTGATTTGGAGGTCTTAAAAGGAGTAGTTGATTCCTTAACACATGCGTATGATCGTGCCAAGGCTGCGGAGCCTGTAATGGCCCGATTTATTTTAGCAGCTGAAGCAGCTATGATTTATGTGGATCTTGGATACAATGGAAAAGAGGCCTTGAATACAGCTATTGATGCGGCTTTTGCCTTGATGGCAGCTGGTGCCGAACTGGAAGATGGTTCGTTTGTATATGCCAAAGATCTGGAAAATGGAATCGCTGTGCTGAACGCTGCAACTCGCACCTATCGTTTCAATGAACCTATTGTGGATGCAGAAGCAGGGGTGGACTTTACTTGGACGATACAGTCGCCAAACTTCACAAAAGCAGGTGGTGATCCTTCTGTTGTGGCCGATGCTACTTCCACCGGATGGATAAGAGATAATGTGTTTGTAACGAGCGATTTTAAGTTAATCAATATTAATGGGAAGAATTGCTGGAACAACTGGTCTAATAACTTCACCAGCATGAATGTATACCAAGTTCTGGAAGGCCTGCCGGCGGGATATTATACTTTTGAATGCCTTCAGACCAACAACGGTCCTGAAGTAACTGACCAGCATGCCTATATCACAGCTCTGGGTGGTACAGTGAATTCATCTTACGCTACATATACCCAGGTTAATGACCCCAATACAACGGGCTTTGCCAATGCGGCCTGGGAAGAACTTAAGACCGGTAAGGTGCTCGTAGGAAAAGATGGAAAATTGCAAATAGGTATGGCTTCTACCAGCAATAAGAATGGTTCCAGCGGCTGGTTCTGTATGACGGGTTGTGTGTTGAAATACTACGGCCCCGGATCGTATGCGGATGGAATGTTAAACCTGATTCAGGAAGCTGAAGAACTGAATAACTCCGAAATGCTGAAATCGGATCATAAAGATCTTGCGGATGCAATAGAGGTGGCCAAGGCCGTGAATACTGCGGACGCAGAAATTGCCGAAGCTGGAATGGTAGCCTTGAACGGAGCGATGAAGAATGCAACGGATGCAGCAAAAACATTGCTTTCCTTCAAAAAGGCTTCGTATGCAAACGTGAAAGCTGTGGCGGATAATATGGATATGCTTTACTCCGATGAACTTTCGGCCCTTATGGGTAAGGAAATTCTGGCTATAGATGCAACGCTTGATAAGGATACCACTACTCTTGCTGTATACCCTGTATTGACAGCAGAACTGAATCGTTATATTGCTTTTAAAGATGCATACCAGGCATGCTATACGTATGTAGATGGTGGGGGTGCTGAAGCTCTGATCGCATTGTTTGATGTCGTTCTTCCTACTCAGGTAGCAATTGTAAACGGAGATGCCGGTAAGCTTGTAGAAAGCACTGGATTACTGGGTCAGTACCTTGGCTTTGCAAGAGCATATACTGCTTGCGCAACGTTGAAGGACGAAATCAAGTATACCGAATTGCAACCTCTGTTTGACCCTCTTCTTTCGGCACAGTTACAGGCTGTTATTGCCGATGTAGCTAATATTCCTGCTGCACGCAAGCAGTTTGATGTGTTCACTTCTTTTTGCGATACGTATTCAGTAGCCATAGATATCGCCAATATGGAAGAACCTATTTATGACGAAAATAAGGTTGTGGCATTGGTGAATGAATGTGTGAAGCAGTTTGCAATTGTAGAGGTAGACTATACCAAAGCTTCAGAAGCAGCTGTTGAGATTAACAAGTTGCTTGCCGATCTTCGCCTGGAAGGTATCACAGCCGGTGACAATACCGAGATCACTTCATCGGTTATTGTGAATCCAACTGTGAACAATACTGCCAATACCGCCCTTCCTGAAGGATGGCGCGTGGAGAAGACTGTAACCAATTATACCTACAACGGTGGGCATTGGAGCGGCGCAGCCTCGAATTATTTCTTTGACGCTAACGGAACTGTTGCAATGAAATATACGGCTAAGCAGACCATTGCCGGCCTTCATAACGGTACCTACAAGCTGATGGCTGCTGCCCGCGCAAGCGGTGCCGGTGGATACGTCTTTGCTCAGGTGGAAGATGGCGTGAAAAAGTCGGAAATCATCGTGAACAGCAATGTAGGCGGCTCAATCTGGGAAAATGCCAAGGAAGGCACAGCCGAGAAATTTGCCAATGGTGGTAAAGGCGGCGGTTGGAACTGGGTAGAAATTGCCAATATCAATGTAAATACCAATACCATGACAATAGGTTGTTCCTGTGATCCTGCTGTGCTTGGTGCAGGAACTCCGTGGGCCGGAGGTTGGTTCTCTGTGGATGACTTCAAACTCTTCTGGGTTAGCAATGACTTCTTTGGTGTAGGAGTGGAAGAACTCGAAGAGGATGCAGCTGCCTCATTTACAGCATACGCTGAAAACGGATATATCGTGGTAGAAGGTGCAGAAGAGTATGCCATCTTCACAATCGACGGAGTTGCTCTGCCTCTGAATGCTCAGTTGGCACCGGGTATCTATGTGGTGAAATCCGGAGCAGAATCTGTGAAGGTTTCTGTGCAGTAATATGAAGTAAGAGTCTTTTTTAGACTCTCTGATATGTCCGGGGTTATCTCCAGGTAAGCCTGGGAATGACCCCGGATCTTTTTTTAACCTGATAACCATGTAAGAATGAGAAAGAGTTATTTACTTTTAGCGGCGTGTCTTTGCGCCTTTGTAGCCCGTGGACAAACTGAGGGGCCTACGGATGTAACAGCGCATTTCCTGGAAAACCCGGGTTTTGATGAGCGCTATAATTATGACATCTCCACAAACGGAAATGTAAAAGGAGATGTGATCAATACGGTATACGGCTGGGATAAAGACATGGATGCGTCTTTTACAGTAGCAGGCACATTTGCTTACGGTAGCGGTGCCACGTTTAATGGCAGTTCTGCAATCCCTGCAACGGGATATAAAGAATCTGCAGGTGGAGCACTGGCGTTGAGCACGGGATGGGGAGTCTCGCTCAGGTATGCACAACCCGTCACCTTGGTAAAAGGCAGATATGCGCTGGTCTCAGCATATTATAATGTGGGATCGGTAACAACTGGTTCCAGTCTGGTGGGCTGGACTCCCAACGAGGGTACCTCATCTGCCGTTTCAACGGTGAATTCATTCCCGCTAAACACTTGGGTAACTGATACTATCTATTTTACGATATCGGGAAGGACCGAAGGTAAAATACAAGCCGGTTTTATGGCTGTGGGAGCTGTAGGATCGGGTAGTCAGGCAAAAGTGTTGATTGATTATGTGAAAGTGCTCTATTACGGAGTGGATAAAACCGATTTGAACGCCCGCATCACCGAAGCGGAAAATCTGTATGGAGCCGGAACGGGCATAGGAGCCAGTGTGCTGGCGGAAGTCATCAGCCAGGCAAAGAATGTGGAAGCAAATGAAGAGGCTGATATGCTGGAAGTGCTGAGTAGCACCAAAGCCCTTATTGATGCAATGTTTGAGTATCAACTGGGAAATGCTTCGGATGATAAACCTTTGGATTTCACTACCCGTATTACCAATCCCAGCTTTGAATCAGCCTTTGAAGGGTGGGAGAACAATGGAATGGCTACACAGACCAATGCCGTCTTTCCCAAAAACGGAAATACCTATATTGAGAAATGGGTAAACCGGAGCTCCCGTATTCCGGACGTGAGTATTCAGCAGACCCTGACCGGAATGCCTAACGGCAGCTATACGCTGACTGTCACTGCCGGAAACATACAACAAACCGCTGCTGGAAGCATCGTGAACCTGGGTGCTCCGCAAACAGGAGTATGCATCTTTGCAGGAAATGCTGTCACAGCCGTGGATACATTGAAAGACCGCTCTGTTGATTTCTTTGTGCTCAATGGCGAGGTTACTATCGGTATGAAAGCAGAAGAAGCAACCGGCAACTGGGTGACATGTGATAACTTCCGACTGTTATATAAAGGATTTGATATCCAGTCTATTGCGAGTCTTATTAAGGTGCAGATCACTGAAGCCGAAGATCTGCTGACAGAAAGGATGCAAAGCGCTGTGAGGCAGGAGCTGGAAAGCGCTATTCAGCAGGCTCAAACCGCCACAACGGCCAGCCCGCTCGTCTTGGATGATTTGCATACCTCACAGACACAGTTACTTGCAATGATTGATAAAGCAAATGTATCTATCAGTGCCTATACTGCCTTACAGGCAGCAATAAAGGATGCAAATACGGTTTATGAGGAAGATAAACAGGGCGCGGAAGAATTAGAGGAGGCCATTGGAACTGCACAAAGTCTTTTTGAAAACCTGACGGAAAGTTTGGATGGAATCTATAGCGGTACGGAGGATCTGTACACAGCCATTTTGGTGTTCCGGCTGGCAAATTCTACAGGTGCGGCACCCAAAGTAGTGACCAATCCTTATATTGCCCGTGGAGCTACCCAGGCATTTGGACGGAGCACTGTCTCGGGAGTTACTGTGGCAAATATCCTAGAAAACGGTTTCTGCTGGAGTACCCATCCGGAGCCAACCATTCTTGACAACCGGACTACCAAGTATTATTCCTATAACGGTTCTATCTATCACATCGAGAATCTGGAACCCTCTACCGTATATTATATACGGGCGTACGCGCTGACTAAAACGTATGCCGTAGGGTATGGTGAGGTGGTAAAGGTGATTACCATCCCGAAAGGAACGATTACCTACCAGCTGAATTCCAGCGTGACAGGTGCAGGTGATCACGGTGTGCGTATTGGAGCCGCCATAAAATCGGCCGTGGAATACTGGAACAACCTGACGAGTATACAAGGACACCACTTGTCGGTAAATCATCATGCAGGTACTCCGACGGCTGAGGCTGGCTATGGAGGCGGTATGCAGTTCGGAGCAAATGCAAGTTACCAGCGCACTGGAACTGCCATGCACGAAATGGGGCACACAATCGGTGTGGGTACGCACAGTATGTGGTACGGTCCCAGTTCCGTCTTGCGAGAAACAGGTTCACGCGGTGCGTGGCTGGGAGAGCGCGCCAACAAGGTGGTGCAGTTCTTTGATAATGATCCTGCCGGATACTTGCGGGGCGATGCTGTTCACATGTGGCCCTATGGTATTAATGGAGCACAGGAGGATACGGGCAGCGAAATATTGTATATTGCTAACTCGTTGATACATCAAGGACTTGGCGAGGATGGCCTTCCGCCTACAGGTGGGTTTGCTACTCCTGCCTATACGTTTGAGTCGGACGGAAGAGTGAAGTATTACATCAAGAACGAGGATGAAACCGGGGGACTCAAGACTTCTTATCTGACAGAAGATGCCACAGGAAGACTGATGCTGAAGAGTCTTACAGGAACGGGAGCCATCATGAATGACAGCGCGGCCTGGTATATGGATTTCATTCCGACAACTTGTTATTATCAGATCCGAAACGTGGCAACCGGAAAGTACTTTACTTATAAATCCACCGGAACAAACGGAATCGGGTTGGTAGCAAAGGATGCACCAACCTCAGCGGAAAGCTTCCAGTTGATGGAATCTCGTACAAATGCTGTGATTGGCACTGGAGATGCATCTTTCACCGATAAAGGCTATTGGTTCGTTCGTCCCGAGAAGAAACTAAATCCCCCGTGTCTCGCGGCTCTTACGAATGGCTTGACTACGGCAGCTAACTTTAATATTGCCAATTCGTCCACAATGCAGCGCTGGCTGATCCTGTCCGGAAATGAAGTTGATCTTTTCGATCAGGCTTTATCTCCTACTGCATTGCCGGAAGTGGAGCCGGCCTTGATCAAGGTGTATGCAGAGGATAGGCAAGTTCGGATTGAGAATATACCTACTCCTTCTGACATTAAGATTTATGATGTTTCCGGTAATTTGCAGCTTGCAGTGGATGGAATCTCCGATTCTTATTCGTATGCCTTGCCGGAGGGAGCATATATCGTACAGATCTATTCTGCATACTACCAAGAAGTGAGGAAGGTGATAGTGTGGTAAAATAAGTTCTGAATTTATACATTCTGCGGGTGTCTGTTCTTTAGAAACGGGCACCCGCAAGTATTTATAATCAATCTTTTTTATTTCATTCTCTAAAAAAATAGGACAAGAAGCTTTTCAAACGAATATTTTCTCTATATTTGCATTGTTCTGAGTATTTCTGAATATTTCTGAATATCTTTGAGTGTCTTTGAAATATCAGAGCAATTATTAAAAACAAAAAAATCACAAGAGTTAGTAAAGAGATTATTAATCTAATGAATTGGAAAATGAGAACGAAATTACTTACGTTTGTTGCGACTTTGGTTGCAAGTGTGGGTGCCACAATGGTGCAGGCACAACAAGATGTAACAAGTCAGTATCTTACAAATACTGGATTTGATGCAGAACCTATCACGTTCTTGGCTGAAGGGAAAAATCCCGTTGCCGAAAGACTTTATGGTGACAATATGGGATGGGTATATGCTCTTCCTTCTTGGAACTCGGAATGTACTGTAAACTCAAATGCAGTACAAATTTCCTCTGTTATTTATGGATACTCTGACATTGACCAGACCAGCCAAGGCTTGAATGGTGTGCTTCCTCCTGCTGCTGATAAAAACGGTAACTCTACAGGCGCTTGTATACACATGTCGGCCGGTTGGGGAGATAAGGCAATTATTACCCAGATTGTGTCAGGTCTTCCGGCTGGAAAGTACCGCTTGAGTTATGATGCATACAATGCGAATACTGTGGATCCTATCGTGAATAACTATTTCGGCTTTGTGCCGGGTAGTGGAACGGCTACATACGGAACCAAGAAGAGTTATACTGTCGGAGAATGGGAAACAGAGTCTGTTGACTTTGTGATTGCCACGGATGGCAGCGGCGGTAAGATCAGCTTGGGTTGTACTACCTCATCAGGTGGTTCTGCCAGTGGTGCCAAATTGTATATTGATAACGTGAAACTGTTTTATTTAGGTATTGATAAAACCGATCTTACCAATAAGATTGCAGAAGCGGAAACCTTGTATGGCAATGGTGCTGGAGAGAAAGCAGCTGATCTTAACGATGCGATTTCAGCAGCCAAAGTAGTTGCAGCAAATGCAGGTGTTACCATGGCTGAGCTGGCAGCGGCAGTAACTGAAATTTCAGCAGCAATTCATGCCTATAAAATCTACAATGCTGAAAATAATGATGTTACATTCCTTTTGGTAAACCCGGATTTCAATGATGGTACCAGCGGATGGATTACTAATATGAGTATCTGGGGATCTGTTTCAGGCCAGAATACGATGTATAACGGAGCTTTGACGGATCCGAACCCTGTACTGGATGCACACGGTACATACGTGTATGGCTACCAAACATTCGAGAATCTTCCTGCGGGTGCGTATGTAATTGAGACTATCGCTCGCGGAAATGCTTCCGGAGGCCTTTTTGAGCTCTTTATAAACAATGGTACTGATGACAAGAATGCGAATGGTACCGATGAAAGAACCGTGGCGATAGATCGCGTGGGCGACACAGGAGGACCTCTTGAATATGGTTTTGCTTCTTATACTACCGACTTATTCCTTTTGGATGCAGGAAAACCCCTTACCCTTGGAATACGTGCTACAAACTCAGCAAGTACCTGGCAAAGTGCGGATGCTTTTAGATTGTATTGCTATTCTGATCTGACTGCTTATTATCCTACGCTTATTAAAAATCTTACAAGCGATCTGGAAACATACGATACCGGCCTGCTTTCAAGTGGCTGTATTAAGGATATAGAGGCTGCTCTTCTGTTTGGTGGAAGTAACTCCGGAAGTGAGGATCCTCAGGTTCTTAAGGCGGTGATTGATTCATTAACACATGTATTGGACCGAGCCAAAGCTGTAGAACTCGTCATGAACCGTTTTCTTGCTGCAGCCGAGGAGGCGATGATTTATGTGGAACTTAAGTACGACGGAAAAGAAGAATTGAATGATGCTATCAATGCGGCTTTCGCCCTGATGGAAGCTAATGCTACACTGGAAGATGGCTCGTTTGTATACGCTAAGGACTTGGAAGCCGGAATCGTTGTACTGAAAGCTGCCACTCGTACGTACCGCTTCAGTGAACCTATTGAAGATGTAGAGGCAGGAGTGGACTTTACTTGGGCAATGCAGTCGCCCAACTTTACAAAAGAAGGTGGAGATATGTCTGTTTCAGGCGATGCAATTTCTACAGGATGGAAGACGGCGAATGTAGCTGTAGGAGGCGACTTTAGACTGAATAATATCGGTGGAAAGAATTGCTGGAACAACTGGTCTGCCGACTTTACCAGCATGGATGTATACCAAATACTGGAAGGTATGCCTGCCGGATATTACACCTTTGAATGCCTGCAAACCAATGAAGGCCCCGAAGTAACTGACCAGCATGCCTATATCAAGGCTCTGGGTGGTACGGTTAATTCTTCCTATGCCACATATACCATACAGAATGACCCCAATGTGACTAACTTTACTAACGAGGCTGCCTGGGAATCGCTTATTACCGGTAAGGTGCTGGTTGGAAAAGATGGCAAATTGCAGGTGGGCATGGCTTCTACCAGCAATAAGAACGGTTCAAGCGGATGGTTTGCTATGACTGCTTGTGTATTGAAGTATTATGGCACCGGATCGTACGCAGACGGTATGCAGAACCTTATTCAGGAGGCTGAGGAGTTGAATGATAACTCCGAAATGCTGCAGACGGATCATGAGGCTCTTGCAGGTGCTGTTGAAGTGGCTAAAGCTGTGAATACTGCGGATGCGGAAGTTGCCGAAGCCGGAATGCTGGTATTAAGCCAGGCTATGACAGATGCGTCGGATGCAGCAAAAGCATTGCTTTCTTTCAAGAATGCTTCTTATGCAAAGGTGAAAGACATAAGAGACAACGAAGAAATGCTGTACCCGCAGGATCTTTCTCCTATTATGGATAAAGCAATTTCAGAGGTAGACGAATTACTCAGCAAGGATACTACCACTCTTGCTGTATACCCCGTGCTGACTGCTGAACTCGATCGTTACCTTGCCTTTGGAAGAACCTATGCTTTATGTGTGAACTTTAAGGATGAAGTTACGTATACCGAATTGCAACCTATATTTACTCCTCTTCTCTCTGGAGAGCTGGAGGCTGCAACGGCTGATGCAGAGAATGTGCTTTCTGCCAGAAAACAGCTTGATGTATTCATGTCATTCTGTGATACGTATACAACAGCTTTAGATCTGATAAATGAAGTGGATTCACCTTCTGAGGAGAACGATTTTATGAAATTGGTAAATGAATGCACGAAGCAACTTGCTTTGGTGGAAGCTGATTATACCAAGGCTTTGGAGGCTGCTATTGAGATCAACAAACGGCTGGCCGCCCTTCGTCTCGGAGGCTTTACACCCGGTGAAAATACGGAAATTACTTTGTCGGTTATTGTGAACCCGACAGTGAATAATACAGCCAATACCGATCGTCCTGAAGGATGGCGTGTAGACAAGAATGTAACCAATTATACCTATAACGGTGGACATTGGAGTGGCGCTGCCTCTAATTACTTCCTGGATGCCAACGGTACTGCTGCATTGATCTATACAGGTAAGCAGACTATCTCTGGCCTTCATAACGGTACCTACAAGCTTATGGCTGCTGCCCGTGCAAGCGGTGTTGGTGCATACGTATTTGCTCAGGTGGAAGATGGCGTGAAGAAGACAGAAATCATTGCGAACAAAGACACAGGTGGTTCGATCTGGGAAAATGCCAAGGAAGGTACTGCTGAGAAATTTGCAAACGGCGGTAAAGGTAGTGGCTGGAACTGGATAGAAGTGGCCAATATCAATGTGAATACCAATAGCATGACAATAGGTTGCTCTTGTGATCCTCTTGTGATTGGAACTGGAACTCCGTGGGCTGGAGGTTATTTCTCTGTGGATGACTTCAAACTCTTCTGGATTAGCAGTGACTTCTTCGGTGTAGGAGTGGAAGAACTCGAAGACGATGCCATTGCTTCATTTACAGCATACGCTGAAAACGGATATATCGTTGTGGAAGGTGTAGAAGAATACCAACTCTTTACGATCGACGGCGTTGCCCTGCCTCTGAATACTCAGCTGGCATCGGGTATCTACGTGGTGAAATCCGGAGCGGAATCTGTGAAGGTTTCCGTGCAGTAGTGTGAACTAAGGGCCTTCTGGGCTCTCTATAAGCCGGGATTATTCTAATGTTTCTTGTGGATAATCCCGGCTCTTTTTATCTATCTATATCGACAAAAGCTATTTGTTCCGTCTCATTAACCTTGTAAGATGAATTTCGCCTAATAACAGTGTTTGATTGCTTAAAAACAGATATATAAAGACGGCCTTCGTTCTTATATTTGCAACAAATTGTTAACAATGAAAAATAGAATGAAAAGAGAGTTTAGATTAAACGCCTTCTTACTAGGTATCTGGGCGCTAGGGTGCATATTTAGTATGTCATCCTGCAGAAATGACGATATCCCTTCTGAGAGTTATTATACATTTGTGGGCGAAACAGCGGCTGATTATCTGGAGAATCATAAAGACTTCAGCCTATACAATGAGATCGTTAAGCGTAGCCGGTTTTCTTCATTGGATCCTGCCCGGACGGAAGCTTCACTGTTGTCATTGCTGTCGTCGTATGGATACTATACGGTATTTGCTCCGGATAATGCTGCTATGACGGCTTACCTGGAAAAGGAGGGGTTGAGCTCCATCGAACAGATGACCGACTCAGCTATCAACCTGGTGGCTTTTATGCACATCATCAATTCAACCGGAAATGCCCGGTCGTACGAGAGCAAGTATTTCCTTCGGAAACTGCCTGATGTAAATATGTATGGGAAAGTGCTTTATATTGAGTCCCTTCATGATACGTACGAGATCAACGGAATGGCTGCCATCGCCGAACGTGACATCAAGGTGCACAATGGCTTTATACATCGCATCAAAAGCGTGATAGAACCTTCCGATAAAAAGATTAACGAATTCTTCAACGAGAACCCTCAATACTCAATCTTCCGCCTGGCCTTTGATGCCACAGGGGTGGAAGACCGCCTGAATACCGTTCCCGAAGATTATGATTTTGTGAAGGACGAAACAGACTATACAGAGTACAAAGGCTCGCATCCGCACATCGAGGTCCCGCTGAAGCGCCTGTTCTACTTTACTTGTTTTATCGAGCCCGACGAGGTGTACACCAATACCATTCCGGCTATTAAGGATGCAGCCACTGCGGCCGATACGCTGAAACTGCTTCAGGAGTATGCACTGAACTGGTTTTGTGAAGCCTATTCTAATGCGCCTGATGAGGTGGAGGCTGCCCGAAAGGGTACGTATCCCATCAGTGATGAACGTAATTATTTCAATAAGTTCGTAGCCTATCATTTTGTCAACAAGAAGATAGACAAGGTGGACTTTGCGCGATACAAGATTGGTATGGAGCCGCTCTTTGCACGGCACAGGGAGTTTGCAGAAACACTTGCTCCGGGACAGATGGTGTACATGTCGGCAGGAAAGAACGGTAATTCCATGGAAGATCCCGACTTGCTGCAGCTGAATCCCTCGCCGGATAATGAAGTGCTGGTAGGTGTGCCTGGAAAAGACTGGGTACGCCCCTCTAAAGACGGAGTGATTCTGGCCTCTACGCCCAGTAAAGAAACGGAATGTGGTTTCTTTCATGAAGTGACAAGTATCTTGACTTATCCGCGAAAAGACTTCATGAAGACTCGTTTCCGTATGGATGTTTCCTCCCTCTTCCCGGAGATCATGAGCAATAATTTCCGCTACAAGTATGAGAAGATGGGGCGTATTGTGTTCCCCAATGGCTATTTGTCGAATATCGACGTACTTTCGCCTGCTACCATTATCTTGATGATCTCGCCCAATATAAACTCAGGGGGAGGCTTCAATGGGTATCAGGGTGATGAGTTCTTTGCCTACAATACGTATGACATTATCCTTCGTTTGCCCCCTGTTCCTGCAGGACAGTATGAGGTGCGACTGGGATTCTCTGCGGCCGAATCCCGTGGATGTGCACAGTTCTACCTGGGTACCGACAAGGAGAAGCTGCTTCCTTGTGGCATTCCTGTGGACCTGACCCTGAAAGCCAACAGCTATGGTTTCGTGGATGATACCAATACCGATGCTGATTATGAGGTGGATAAGATCATGCACGCAGGCGGCTGGATGAAGGGCCCTGATTCCTGGCTATGCCGCAATGGCAACAGCAACCGTAGTTTGCGCGCTACCGAGAATACGGGCGGTACCGGCCACTCCCCATTGCGCCATACATTAGGTGTGGTAAACCTCCAAAAGGATGGCCCAATCTATGTACGTGCCCGCAACGCTACTACCTATACTAAGGTGGAGCTGATGTTCGATTACTTCGAGATCTGTCCTGCCAATATTTATGACAACCCTACAAAACCGGAGTCTCGCGACTGATAAATAGTTCTTTCGAGAAAGTTATTAGTGAATTTGGCAAGTATCCTTAGCAGTATAGGAACGAAATAATTGGTGCGCACGAGTGGATGAGCTGGTGCGCACCAATTTTTTGACTCGTAGGCACCAGTTTTTCAACTGCAGCGCTGCAGTTTCCCAGCCTCAGGCCTGAATTTTTAAATCCCAGGCCTGCGTTTCTCTGAGCTCAGGCCTGCGTTCTGCAAGGCTTAAAATGGGCGTTTAAGCACTTTAAGCCCCTCCTCTCAAAGATTTTATCTTGTTACCCTTCACATCCTTCACCCTTTCTGTAACCCCGACCCACAAAGGCTTTGCGGGCGAAGGGCAGGTGTGAAGGGTGTGAAGGGTGGGGTTCACAAAAACGAAATACCTGTTGTAAAGCATGATAAATACGTATAAAAAAGTGTTAACCAATAGGAAAAGTATTGCTATCTTCGCGCAATTTGTTTTTGTACAAATCCAATTAATAATTTTAATAAATAAATACTGTTACCATGAGTAAATTGCGGTTTTTCATGTTGTCGGCATTCCTGCTGATAACTTCCGGGGCTCACATGTTTGCCAGCGAGGCCGACTTAGCTATTCCCGACTTACACCAAGGGACATTTCACATTTTTGGTTTGGAAATGTCTTCTTGGGATTTTCTTTTTTATGGAGCTCTGATTATTGCAGGGACATTAGGCTTCAGTTTGTACCTCTTCTCACAAATCAAGAAGTTGCCTGCGCACGATTCTATGCTGAAAGTGGCAGGGATCATCTATGAAACCTGTAGTACTTACCTAAAACAACAGGGTAAATTTCTGATGATGCTTTTTGGTATCATCGCTCTGGTTCTTTGTATCTATTTCTTTGGCTTATTGGGTAAGCCGATCACGGTAGTCATGCAGGTGCTGATGTTTTCCATTATCGGTATGGGAGGTTCTTATGCAGTGGCGTGGTACGGTATCCGTATTAATACCTATGCTAACGCGCGTACGGCTTTTGCATCGCTGAAAGGCCGCCCGTTGGATGTAGTAAATATTCCTCTGCGCGCCGGAATGAGCGTAGGATTGTTCCTCATCTCCCTGGAGTTGGTGATGATGGTGGTGATCCTGTTATTCGTTCCCCGCGAGATCGTGGGTATCTGCTTCCTGGGATTTGCCATCGGTGAGTCGCTGGGTGCCAGCGCACTGCGTATTGCCGGAGGTATCTTTACCAAGATAGCTGATATTGGCTCTGACCTGATGAAGGTGGTTTTCAAAGTGAAAGAAGATGACCCTCGTAACCCGGGCGTAATTGCCGACTGTACAGGTGATAACGCCGGTGATAGTGTAGGCCCTACTGCCGATGGCTTTGAAACATACGGTGTAACAGGTGTGGCCCTGATCACGTTCATCACATTGGCTGTTTCTGATCCTTCCATCCAGGCAAAACTAATCGTGTGGATCTTCGGTATGCGTTTCTTGATGGACTTCCTTTCAGGTTGTTCTTTCTTTATCAATCAGGGAATTTCGAAGAAACTGTATGGCGACAAGAAGGAATTTGATTTTGAATCACCTTTGATGCGTCTGATATGGATTGCAGCTGTACTGTGTATTTCTGCCACATTCTTTATGAGTCATTTGTTATTGGGCGATATGGTGGATACAACACTGTGGTGGAAACTGGCTATTATCATCAGCTGCGGAACGCTGGCAGCAGTGCTGATTCCTGAATTTACCAAGATATTCACCAGCTCCAAGTCTAAGCATGTGCGCGAAGTAGTTACTGCTTCACGCGAAGGGGGGCCTTCTCTGAACATCCTTTCGGGTATTGTAGCGGGTAACTTTAGCGCTTTCTGGACAGGGATGTTGATCGTTGGCTTGATGGCAATCTCGTATTTTACCGCTGGTATGGGGCTTGATGCTGTGTTGGGTCAACATGCTTCTATCTTTGCTTTTGGCCTGGTGGCTTTCGGATTCCTGTGTATGGGACCGGTAACCATTGCTGTGGATAGCTACGGTCCTGTGACCGACAATGCTCAATCAGTATTTGAACTCTCGCAAATCGAACAGATTCCTAATATCAGCAAAAATATCCAGAAGGATTTCGGCTTTACGCCTGATTTCGAGCGCGGCAAGCATTATCTGGAAGCCAATGACTCGGCAGGAAACACGTTTAAGGCTACGGCTAAACCGGTACTGATCGGAACGGCTGTGGTAGGTGCCACGACCATGATTTTCTCTATTATCCTATTACTGGAGAAGGTAGGTCTGTTGAGCTTGTCGTTGACAGATGCTCCTGTGATCCTGGGATTGATTTGCGGTGGAGCTGTTATATTCTGGTTCAGCGGCGCCTCTATCCAGGCTGTTACCACGGGTGCGTATCGCGCGGTGGAGTTTATTAAGAGAACATTCAATCTGGAGAATGATAAAGCCAATGCCGAGGATTCGAAGACAGTGGTGAAGATCTGTACGCAGTATGCCCAGAAGGGTATGTGGAATATCTTCATCGCCTTGATTTCCATCACGCTGGCTTTTGCATTTACTGATCCCAACTTCTTTGTGGCCTATCTGGTGTCTATCGCCGTTTTCGGCCTGTTCCAGGCTATTTATATGGCCAATGCCGGCGGTAGCTGGGACAATGCCAAGAAGGTAGTGGAAGTCGATCTGAAAGAAAAGAATACCCCCTTGCACGAAGCTGCCGTGGTGGGAGATACAGTAGGTGATCCTTTCAAAGATACCTCCTCTGTGTCCTTGAACCCGATTATTAAGTTCTCTACTTTGTTCGGATTGTTGGCTACTGAAATTTGTATCGAGATGAAGGGCTCGGCATATGATTACTCATTGTACATTGCGATTCCGTTCTTTATCATAGCACTCATCTTTATCTGGCGCTCATTCTATATGATGAGAATTCCTTTGGATGAACAGCAGACAAACGCTCCCACAACCTCCGGGTCCGCTCATTGCGGGGAGAGCGCCAAGGTTGCCTCTGTGAAGGTGCCGGAAGAGGTTACTGTGTAAGGTAAGGATCTTATTACATCGTAGATGACAGAAAGTCCAGGCCATGAGTCTGGACTTTCTTTTCTGCAAGCGTGTATGGAGCGAATAGGAGCCTTGGTTAGCGCATCTTTAGGATGAAATGAAGTATATTTGCGTCATAAAGAAATGAAAAGATAAATGAAGTTGTTTTTTTTAATATCTGCAATCTGTGATAAGTATAGGGCGGTAGCAGAAGCAGCCGGGGATAATTACAACCTGTTTAGGGTGATAGGCTTGACCTCCAACGAGGTAAAAGTGCATTCTGCTTTTCTGGCAGATCTTCTCAATCCCCAAGCCAGTCATGGACAAAGAGATAAATTTCTGGAGCTGTTTATTCAAGAGTTTGACGTGGCTGATTTTGATTGTGAATCAGCAAAAATAACAGTCGAGAAGTATATCGGAGAAAGAACGGATATAGATGGCGGCAGAATAGATATTGATATTGTGGATAAGAATGGGTATCATATAATCATCGAAAATAAGATATATGCAAAAGACCAGGACAATCAGCTCATCAGATACTCTCGGTATGGAAAGCACAGATGCCGCAAGCATAAACTGTTTTATTTAACCTTAAATGGAGATATGCCGGATGAGGAGATCAGTTGCAAAAATGGGAACGGTTCCATTGCATTGAAAGAAAATGAGGACTTTTATTTGTTATCTTACCATAGTGATATAGTCCGCTGGCTCGAGCTGTGCAGGGAAAAGTCTGTCACCAGGCCACTCCTGAGAGAAAGCATTTCTCATTATATAAATCTCATTAAATACCTGACTAATCAAAGTACCAATCAAAATATGAATCAAGAGATCATTAAGGAGCTTCTCCGGCCTGAAAACATAAATAACCTGGCCAACATCAAAGAGTGTCTGCAACTTGCTCAAGTGGAGCTGCAAACCCAATTCTGGTCTTGCCTGATAGACGGATTAAAGGCAAAAGGTTATGATATAAGTGAAAGCAGCTATAGTAAACAAAATGTGGACGACTATTACATGAAGTCTCAAAAGAATAAATACTATGGCATTGAGGTCCGAATCGCATCCAAAAACAAGGTGCATTTTCGATATGGTATTCGTGTCGATCGCTATATTTACGGCGGCTTTACCATCAGAGAAGAAGCCGAGAATAGTGTGAACGAGAAAGCCGCATATAAAGAATATGTCCAAATTGCAAAAGGCATTGATTCTAATTACCAGAATTCTGCATGGTGGTTAGGCTGGAAGAATCTGACACCACGATTGAATTTCAAAGATATCGACGAAGAAACATGTTCAAACCTCGCACATCTAGAAGAAACAGTACAGGCCATGATTGCCCATATCGAAGAAGAAATCAATATATTCAAGCTTGAAGCCAAGCTGTAAATGGGATGTATTTAGGCACGAAGCAATATGTATCATAGTATTCTAAATGTCGTTCAGAATTAAATCGGATGAAAAGTTTATACCAGTTATCTCTAAAAACCCCTCTAGCCATGAAACTGATCTGTTTTTTGTGCTTCTTCTTGGGTAGTGTATGTATTGCTTCTAACTCGTATGCGCAGGCATCCGACAAGAATGACCTGATACACATAAAGGGTGAAGTAACCGATTTCAACGGCGAACCTCTTGCCGGTGTGACGGTCTTGCTGAAAAACACGACTCAGGGAACTATGACCGATTATACGGGTGCATACGCCTTCGAAGGCATTCCCGGCAATGCGGTCTTGGTGTTTTCATTTATAGGGATGAAGACCGAAGAAATGGCAGTGAATGGGAAAACTATGCTGAATGTGCGTATGATGGATGATTTGATGCTGTTGAATGAGGTCATGGTAGTGGGATACGGCATCTCTAAAAAGAGTGATATTACCGGTGCGGTGGCTTCAGTGAAAGGAGATGTACTGTCGAAACAACCAGTAGGCGATGTAGGCCAGGCACTGCAAGGGCGCTTGGCCGGTGTCTCGGTAACTGCGCAGTCCGGCGCTCCGGGCGCAACCCCTACTATTCGTATCCGCGGTATCGGAACAGTGAACGATTCTGAACCTTTATATGTGGTAGATGGGATGCCGGTAAGTAGCATTGCATATCTGAATCCCGGCGATGTGACCTCTCTTGAGGTACTTAAAGATGCCTCCGCCTCTGCCATTTATGGTTCCAGGGGAGCCAACGGTGTGATTCTTATTACTACAAAGACTGGGAAAGCAGGAAAGACGGTTGTGAATTTCAATAGTTACTATGGAGTTCAAAAGGCGATCAATAATCTGGATTTAATGACCGGACAGGAATGGTATGACTTCCAGATGGAAGTGAATAAAACACGAGCTAAACCCATTGATTTGTCAAAAGCCAACCGGAATATATCGACAAACTGGGTAGACGAAATTACCAGAACTGCTGCCATCCAAAATTACTATATGGACATCAGTGGCGGTCAGGGTGGGATAACCTACACTGCAAGCGCCGGATATTTTGGGCAGGAAGGTACAATTAAGGGTACTGATTATGAGCGCTTGTCATTGCGACTCAATGCGGATAATAAGATAAATAAGTATTTTACTGTGGGTACTAATTTGTCCTCCTCACTTTCTACCCGTTACATGGTAACAGAGGGCAACGAGGCTTTCTCTATTATGAGTATGGCCATGAGAATGGAACCTGTCGTTCCGGTAAAGAAAGAGGATGGCAGCTGGGGCTCGTCGCCCTTTATCGATACCTCTAATCCGGTGGCACAAATTGAGTTTACAAATACCAAACGTAAAAGCCTGGACTTAGTCGGAGCTGTGTATGGGATTGTGAATATTACTCCCGATATAAACTTTAGAACGAGTTTTGGCGCAGACATCCGGCGTATTGACGACTATGACTTCACCCCCAAATACGAAGTGAGTGCCGCACAAAAAACAGCCGAGAGTGTAGTGAGCCGGGGAAGCATCAGCTATATGAACTGGCTTTGGGAGAATGTACTTACCTATAGCAAGGTATTCAAAGAAAAACACGATGTGAAAATCATGGCAGGTTACACCGCTGAAAGCACTCGTAATGAGAACTTTGATGCAAGTAAGAATGGAGTACCGGCAGGTTCTGAGAACTTGCAATATCTTGATGCCGCTCAGAATGCAACCTCTGCCAAAGCGAATGGGAGGGCATGGGAATCAAGTATGATCTCCTATCTGGCTCGTGCCAACTATTCATACAACGACAGATACCTGGCCACTGTCAGTGCCCGTTCGGATGGCTCATCTAAATTCGGAAAAGAAAATCGTTTTGCCACATTCCCCTCATTCTCACTGGGCTGGAAACTATCCAATGAACGGTTCTTTGAAAAGTTGAATGCCAAGTGGGTAGACCTGATCAAATTTCGTGGCGGCTGGGGGCAGATTGGTAACCAGAATATCGGGAATTATCTGTATCAGAACAGATTAACATCGGCTGCTCAATATCAATATATGTATGGTAACCCCGAAGAGGTGTACCAGGGAGTTACTGCGATAGCTGTTGGCAACCCTGATATTAAATGGGAAACCACGGAATCAACCAATATTGGTTTAGATCTGGCTTTGTTCAAGTCTCTTTCACTGACTGTGGATTTCTATACCAAAACTACAAAGGATATGTTGCTTATAGAGCCCATACCTGACCATCTGGGCTACGAAAGTGGACCGGTAACCAATGTGGGAAGCGTGCGTAATCGGGGTATTGAATTCGCTGCACAGTGGCAGGGAAAATTGGCGAAAGACTTATTTATTACCATTGGAGGCAATCTTGCTACTGTGGATAATGAGGTGCTTAGCCTGGGCACGGGCGGTGCGCTTGCAGGCGGAGCACTTTATAACAGGGGAAACGCCACCAGCACGCAAGTAGGCTCCTCTATTGGCCGGTTCTGGGGCTTCAAAACCAACGGTCTGGTACAAACGGAAGAGCAACTGGCGGAAGTTAGGAAAACACAGCCCGGTGCCGGGCTCGGCGACCGTATCTTCTTAGACCTGAATGGATATGAAGCCGACGGGAAGACCCTCACGGGCAAGCCTGATGGGAAATTGGACGAAGCTGATAAACAGTTCATAGGAAGTCCTATCCCTGATTTTACCTACGGCTTCAATGTTTCATTGACCTATAAAGGTTTTGATTTTGCTGCCTTCTTTGAAGGAGTTCAAGGCAATGAGATATTCAATGCAAACAGGGTATATACATATGCCACGAATAGCATCTACCAGAAAAACAGAGCTGTTCTGAATGCATGGACACCGGAGAACAGGAATACCAATATTGCCCGTATCAATGGAGATGATGACAATGATAATATGCGTATCTCCGATTTCTATATTGAGGATGGATCCTATCTTCGTTTAAAAAACGTGCAACTGGGCTATACTTTTCCGGTACAACTGGTAAAGAAAGCGCAAATACAAAATTTACGCCTCTATGTAAGTGTGCAGAATCTGTTTACCATTACTAATTACAGTGGCGCTGATCCTGAAATTGGCCAGCTTTCCTCCACCGATTATTTAAGCCGTGGTTTTGATCATGGAACATATCCTCAGGCTCGTACCATAACTGCTGGACTTAATCTCACTTTTTAAGTACACAGAAAAGCTGTGTTATCGTATAACCGTAAATGATATAAAGATGAAAATATATAGCAAAGTTGTCCTATTGACCTTGGGGATTTTCTCTTTTACAAGCTGTAGCGATTTTCTTGATAAGATGGCGCTGGGAGAGCAGACTAATGAAGAATTTTTCAAAACGGAGAGTGATGCAGTTGCCGCAGTTGTAGGCGCTACATCAGCCTTTAAAGATTACCGGTACACTCGCAGTATCTGGGTTTTCGGAGATATTACTTCCGATGATGCTACGGCAAGTGGTAGCGATAACGACGTGTCCGGGGCAAGACGTTGGGAAAACCTTGCTTTCCATGCCGATTATGCTCGTGTTACAGACCGGTGGAGTACCTGTTTCAGAGCAATCAACCGTGCTATGCAGGCCGTGGAAGGCATTCAGAAGATGGATCCGGCTTTGTTTGTGGATTATAAGCAGAACCACTTAATCGGCGAAGCATACTTTGCCAAATCATACTTTTATTTCGAAGCAGTTCGCACCTGGGGAGATCTTCCGCTGATCACGGCAACTCCAGTATTAGCGGATAAAACGAAGAAACGATCTCCTAAAAGTAAGGTATACGCTATCATTGAAGAAGACCTGATCTTTGCTGCGAAGAATCTGCCCCGGAAGAAAGATATAGCTTCCAAGGACTTAGGAAGAGCCACATCCGATGCCGCATGGGCCTTATTGGCAAAGGTTTATCTGTATCAGGGGAAGTATGGAGAGGCCCAAAAAACCATCGAAGACAATTTGCTGTCATTGATTCCTGACGAATACGATTTGATGGAGGACTTTGAAGAGATCTTTTCGATGGCACACGAGCATAACAAAGAATCGATCTTTGAGATTAACTTCCGCCATAAGTCGGACGACTGGGCGTTATCCACTACTGGTAACTATAACGCCTATTCGCAAGGTCCCCGCCCTTTTATGGGGTATGGAGGGAATCAGCCTTTGCAACTGTTGGCTGACGCATTTGACCCCGACGATGAGCGTAAAGCCGCTACCCTGCTAACTACGGCAGAACTTCAAGCATGGGAAACGCCCAAAGATTTTGCATCACTTGAGTGTAACAGAACAGGGTATTACAATCAGAAACTGTATATCAAACCAGAAGAGAGAATCGGGACGGAAGACATTTTCACTATGCCGAACAATATGCGTATGATTCGTTTCTCAGAAGTATATCTGATTTATGCAGAAGCCGTTTGTAAGCTGGGGATCGATGACGCTTTGGCACGAGAATATATGAATAAGGTACGTCGCCGCGCAGGCCTTCCGGATAATACAACCGCTACCGGAGCAGCCTTGTTTGATGCGATTATTGATGAAAATCGTTTTGAATTTGCCATGGAAGGACACCGGTATTTCGACCTGGTACGAACAGGTAAAGCCGAAGAAGCTCTGAATACTCCTGCCTTTAAAGCCGTAAAGCCCAATGCCGTATTCAGATCCGGATACTCTGAGTTGTTCCCTTTGCCCCAGACGGAAATAGAAAATAGCCAGGGAAATATTACTCAAAACCCGATGTAATGGGCTTTATTCAGGGAACTCTATGTGCAGTTTTCTTGCTTTCTTTGTAGAATTACGTATATTTGCCGAAAAACAGCAGTATGGATCAAGAAGATATAAAACGTTGCGGTTGGTGTAAATCCGACCCGATTTATCAAAAGTACCATGATGAGGAATGGGGACGCGAAGTGAGTGATGATAAGAAGATGTTTGAGTTTCTCGTGTTGGAAAGTGCTCAAGCCGGATTAAGCTGGATAACGATTCTTAAACGCCGGGATGCGTATCGCAAAGCTTTTGCTGAGTATGATGCAGAAACAGTAGCTAAGTTCACGGAAGAAGACGTGGAACGGCTGATGCAGGATATCGGAATTATCCGTAACCGGAATAAAATCCAATCGACTATTTCCAATGCTCAACATTATTTGGAAGTTCAGAAAGAATTCGGCAGTTTCTGCAATTACCTGAAATCATTTTTGCCTGACGGGAAGCCGGTTGTCAATTATTGGAATACATTAAGCGAAGTCCCTGCTTCTACGCCTTTGTCGGATGCAATCAGTAAAGACATGAAGAAACGGGGATTCAAATTCTTTGGTACAACGATTTGTTATGCGCATTTGCAGGCAGTCGGTTATGTGAATGACCATTTAATGGATTGTTGGTGCCGAGTTAAATAGAGGACTTGCAAAAAGATGGAAACATCTTTCACCTTCCGCTACACCATGAAGCGCCTTGTCATCAGATAAAGAATACACGTGGGGGAGCTTGTCCAGGAAGTAGTGACACGTGGAGGCTTTTTTAAATTTAATAGGCAAAGTATGCCCTCCAACCTGCAAATTCTTAACTTCGTCAGGTTTTCACTATGTTATCCTGTGATTATCCGTATTTTTGTCTGGAAAATATATACCCGATGACAAAATATCTAATAGTCGAAGACGAGCGTTTTGCTTATGAAGAAGTTAAGCGGATGTTTGAACAATTACGACCCGATTATGAATTGGTGAAACGAACGGAGACCGTTGGTCAGACTGTCCTTTTCCTGAAAAACAATCCGGTAGATTTAATCCTGATGGATATACAATTGGCTGATGGCAGTTGCTTTGATATTTTTGAGCAAATTCCGATTTCAACGCCGATTATCTTTACCACCGCTTATGATGAATATGCGATCCGGGCATTTAAAGTCAATAGCATTGATTACTTGTTAAAACCTATCGAAGAGGCTGATTTGCTGGCAGCATTGAATAAGTTTGAACAGTTGCATACTGTCCGGCAATCGGTGTTCGACTATAGAAAAATGGAAGCAGCCGTGATAGGTAGTTATCGCAAGAAAAATCGTTTCCTGGTTCAGGTAGGAGACGTTTACAGTTACATCAACACAACAGAAATAGCATTTTTCTATAGCGAAGACAAAGCTGTCTTTTTGCATACATTTTCAAATAAGCGATACATAGTTAACCCCACTTTATCCCAGATAGAGCAGCAACTGGATGAGAAAATATTCTTTCGAGTTTCCCGTAATTGCATTGTAAATATCGGTACTGTAAAGAAAATATCCAAGTACTTTAACAGCCGATTGAAACTAACCCTGCAACCGGAGTGCCCCCATGAAACTTTAATTAGCAGGGAACGGGTTTCCGACTTTCTGAAGTGGGTAGATGGTGCCCAATAAACCGTATTACAGCTAATAGGACAGACTTTGAACATATGGTGTTGAAGAAAATAGAAAACAAGAAAGATATTCTTCTTTTTGTAGTAGCAATTGCATTCCTGGTATTTGCTACGTTGCATATGTACCGCACTTTTGATGCCGGAACTATTAGGATGAGTTTTTTAAGTCTGTACCTGATCAATCTGCCGGGCAATCTTATGATGGGCGTTATAGACTTCCTGATAGTCAGCTGGGTTTATAAGAAAGTTGAATGGAGGGGTAATACGCTCAGGGTGCTGTTGGACTTGGTATTGGCTTCTGTGTTTGCCCTGTTGCTTGGCATTATCGGGAATCTTATTGTTTCGCCGTCGAATCTATTCAATTTTCTTGCTAAATATGCTATTCCCTTGTGCCTTTGGAATAGCATTATGGTATTATTGATAGAATCTTTCTTTTACAACCGCTTGCAATTGGAAGCGGAAAAGAAAATAGTCTTGATGGAAAAAGAAAATATCCAGTACCAATATGAGATGTTGAAAGCGCAAATCAATCCCCATTTTTTGTTTAATAGCTTAAATGTATTGTCTTCCTTAGCGTATCAAGATGCAAAGAAAGCAAACTTTTTTGCCAAGAAGATGTCGGGCATTTATCGCTATCTTCTTTTGACGAATACCCGCCCTATAGTGACATTGAAGGAAGAACTTGCGTTTCTGGAATCGTATGTATATCTCGAGAAAATACGGTTTGAAGAGGCCTTATTTATCGAAATCAATAATCAGTCGGATTTGAGCAGACAAGTAATTCCGGTAAGCCTGCAACTACTTGTGGAGAATGCCGTTAAACACAATATCACCACATCCAACCAACCTTTGTATGTTCGTATTGATATTACAGACAACGAGATAACTGTTTCAAACAACCTTCAGTTAAGGTATTCCGTCGTTAAAAACGGATTAGGACTAATCAACCTGCAAAAACAATATACTCTGTTCAATAAAGAAATTGAGATAATACAGACGGAAACAGAATTTATTGTGAAACTGCCTTTTATAGGATAACTCTGAATTTTAAACAAACTTCTTTTGACCATTGTTGGCTTGTCCGACAATGGTTTTTCATTTTACATATAACGACTCAATGTCTCCAATACAGCCTTCGACCTGCATATTCTAAAGTCCGGCAAAAAACAATTTCCCAAAGCAGAATACTGATGTTTCTTTGCATAAACGTTTATAAAAGAAGAATGAAAGCACGTCTGTATTTTTTCGCATTACTGTTTTGGGTAGTAACTCTGCAAGCCCAGGCACAGGGGTTTCTGCGATCTGATTATCTACTTTCCTCCACCCTTAAAAATAAGGAGGGAGACAAGTTCGGTTCCGGTGATTTGTTGAAAGTTTCAGGAAGATATACTTTGCCGTTTTCAGTTAAGAAGAACAGTTCCGGACAAGTGTCGGCATGGTCAGCTACTCTCAGCGGGTCATATGGAAAGTTTACTAATAAGGACCTGACAACAGATATCATAATCCCTGATAACATAATCAATCTGGGTCTTGCCATTTCGCATATCCGACCGATATCCGGAAAATGGTATCTGATGGCCTCATTAGGAGGAGGTGTCTATTCAGAACCGGATGCAATTACCGCGAAGAGCATATTGGTAAATGGCGGTGTGTTTTTAGTGTATAAATTATTGGATAGGCTCGACATTGGATTAGGTGCAGGTGTGACAACCTCGTATGGAACCCCAATGGTTATGCCCATGTCGTATGTCAAATGGGAGCTCACCGGTAAATATGAAATAAAAGCGGAAGTAGCAAATAATATGCGAATCTCTGCATCTGCAAAGCTTACGGATAAGTTTAAGTTGAACTTAGTTGCAATAGAAATGGATGGGATGTCTGCCGTTATGGATGTGGATGGGAAATCTATGATTTATTCTTCAACAATCATGAAGTCGTATTTAAGCCCGGAGCTTAAAATAGGCAAATCTTCAACACTTTACATGGGAGTAGGTGGAGCGTGGCTAAGGGCCTCAAAAGTATCAGAACGAAATCTTACTTATTTTTGGGAAACCTTTAAAAAAGACAACGAGAGTTTGGGTTTTAGCCCAACAGGTTATTTAGCCGTTGGATTCAAATATGGATTCTAAAACAATAAAAAGGCCAAATTACGAAACTGAGGCTTGCAGTTCCATAAACGTAGGCCTGGTTTTTGAAATCTCAGGCCTGACTTGCCCAAACTTCAGGCCTGCATTCTTTTTGAAACTCGTGCCCATCAGCCGAAAAACTGGTGGGCATCACTTTTAAACTGGTGGGCACGGGTTTCCAGACTCCTGCCCATGACTTTTGGTGCTTTGCTATTCACATCCTTCACCTCTTCTGAAAGCCTTTCCCACAACGGGTTTGCGGGTGAAGGGCGAGTGTGAACCCTGTGAAGGGCAGCCTTCACAGGACTTAGTTTGTTTTGATCCGTGGGATACACTCTCTCCTAATAAGCCTTCTTCACCTTTTAGTGTGAAGGGTGTGTGAAGGGCGGGGTTCATGTACTGAACCCCAAAAGTTGGACGGTTTAACTTCTATTTTTTTCTAATCTATATTTGATTGGGCTTAGTCCTCCCAATTTCAATTTGATTCTTTCCTGATTGTAATATTTGATATACTTATGGAGTTCTCTTACGAG
>JAVBMN010000005.1:0-24975 GCA_031552405.1 Bacteroidaceae bacterium
GCCGCATCAGAATCATTCAATGCAAAAATCAAAGCCTTTAGAAGGGTGTTCAGGGGAGTAAAAGACAAGGCGTTCTTTCTGTTCAGACTAAGTAAATTATATGCCTAAATACAAAATCCCTCAAGTTTTAACGGTGATCCCAATTTTCACATGTTTTGCGCGGGCTGCCCGGCTGATCTATAAAAAGAAAAAGCATTGATAATCAGTAGATTATCAATGCTTTTCGCTCGTCGGGGTGAGAAGATTCGAACTTCCGACCACACGCCCCCCAGACGCGTACTCTAACCGGGCTGAGCTACACCCCGAGCGTTGTTTGCTGTGGGAATACAAAGCTAAATAACTGTTGTTTTCCTAAAGCAGTGCAAAGGTACGGATTCTTTTTAAATGAGCAAGCATTTTGATGGTTTTTTTGATGTGAACCTTACCCTTCACGCTCTTCACACCTGCCCTTCACCCGCAACCCCCGTGTGTATCGGGGGTGTAGAGGATGTGAAGGGTGTGAATAGTTGCAGAGGAAAATAGTGAGAGGGAGGGGTAAGCTGTTTTTCTTGTGCGCTTTTGGGTTTTATGAAACGCAGGCTTGCGATTGGAGGAACTCAGGCCTGGGATTTAGAAACTCAGGCCTGAGTTTGTAGAAGTACAGCCTTGCGGTTCAGAGAATCAGCGAGTGGCAGCTAAAAACTCGTGCGCAGCAGCTGAGAAACTGATGCGCACGGGTTAAAAGATTGGTGGGCACCAGTTCTTCAACTCGTGCCCACCAATTATGGGGGTGTCGTTTTGGGCCTTTTCCCCTGTTATATACCGTTTTCACGGTAGAAATCGAACATTTCCTCGATCTGTTTCTTGTCTGCGGTTTGGTTAATGGCTATATCACCAATCTCCCTGAGCAGGGTGAAGTTAATGATGCCGTTCTCGTTCTTTTTATCGTGAGTCATCAGTTCAAAGAGGCGGTCGTATTGGTTGCACTCGATGGGAAAATAGCCCCAGCTTTCGCGGATGAAACGGATGGTCTGCCGCATCTTGTCGGTTGGGAAGCCGGTCAAAGTGGCTGAAAGATACAATTCGCAGATCATGCCCCAGGCTACCGCATGCCCGTGCAGCACCGGGTGGTTCAGCTCGAAAGAGAGGCTCTCAAACGCATGGCCTACGGTATGTCCCAGGTTGAGCGCTTTGCGGATGCCCTTTTCATAGGGGTCTTCTTTTACAATTCGTTCTTTTACCTGTACGGACTCTGCAACCAGATTCTTCAATGTGGGAAGATCCGGATCGGCAAGGTCGAACTGCAGGAGTTCCGCCCAATGTGCCGGGGTGCTGATAAGCCCGTGCTTCAGCATCTCGGCATAGCCTGATACGAGGTTCATGGAGTCAAGGGTTTTGAGGAACTCGGTCTCGATCAGAACGGCAGAGGCGGGATTGAAGACTCCGACTTCGTTCTTCAGGCCGTTGAAGTTGATTCCGGTTTTTCCTCCTACAGCAGCATCAACCATGGCCAGCAGGGTGGTGGGGATATTTATATAGCGAAGCCCTCTTTTAAAGGTAGAGGCAGCAAATCCTCCTAAGTCGGTAACCATTCCCCCTCCCAGGTTGATAAGTAATGAGTGGCGGGAGGCGCCATTGCAACTCAACTCCTTCCATACCAAACTCAAGGCTTCTATATTCTTATTCATATCATCCGCGGGGATGGTAATCAAGTGGTAGGGAGTAGACTCTAATGCGGTGGCGAGCAAAGGCAGGCAGTGCTGTGAGGTGTGCGCATCGGTGAGGATGAAAAGGGCGTCGTAGGCTTGTAAATTGAGTGAATATACCAGATCCTTTTGGAACTTCTGGCAGATAATTATTTCTTGTTTGTTCATACAATTATAATGGCGTTGATCCTTTTTGGTATGCAAACTTACTCCTTTTTCCTTTAAATACCAATTTTTCACGACTATTTGGCCTCTTTTGTCGACTAATTCTATTAAACCTTTGTATTAAAAAGAGGTCATAATAGCAAACAAAATTAAAAACTTTTGCGCATGGGAGCAAATCTGAAAATCTTTTTGTCATTTGTGATGCTTTTAGTAAGCCTCTCACCGATGAAAGCCCAACAAAATAACACAGGGTCTTTGTCTGGAAACATCCTTGATTCCAAGACGGGGAAGCCAGTTGAGAGTGTAGCTATTAAGGTTCTGGCCTTGCCGGACAGTACATTTGTAGGTGGAGCTTTGAGCGACTCTATTGGTAACTTTAAAGTGAAAGACCTTGCTGTGGGGCGTTTTATAATGGTGACCAATCTGCTGGGGTATACCTCCGAGAGGCGTCCTTTTACTTTGACCAAGCAGGCTTCTACCATGAAGATGGATGATTTTGAGATTTCGCCTACCGATATTTTGTTGGATGAAGCAGTTGTTTCTGCTAATGCCATACAAATGACGGTGAAGGAGGATACCTTGATCTATAACGCCAATGCATTCCGTGTGCCGGAGGGTTCTACTCTGGAAGATTTGATCAAGAAGTTCCCGGGCATCGAAATAGCCGAAGACGGATCGATAACCGTGAATGGCTTACCGTTGAATAAGGTACTATTTGATGGGAAGGAATTCTTTAGCGACGACCCCAAGATCGCACTGAAGAACCTTCCGGCAAACATGGCCGACAAGGTAAAATCATATAATAAGAAATCAGACTTTACCCGTACCACCGGTATTGACGATGGAAATGAGGAAGTTGTACTGGATATCCAAGTGAAACCGGGCATGAAGGATGGCTGGGTAGGTAATGTCTTTGGCGGCTATGGCAACAAAGAGCGCTATGAGGCAGCAATGAATGCCAACCGTTTCCGCAATGACTCCCACTTCTCTTTGCTGGGTAACTCCAATAATACCAACAACCAAGGATATTCTGAAATGGGTGATGGGGGACGCGGTCGCCAGGGCGGTGCCGGATCTGGTATTACCGATTCAAAGACCTTAGGAATCTCTATCGCAAAAGACTTTAGCGAATCACTGAAGCTGGGCGGCGATTTGCGCTATGGACATTCAGACAATGATGCGTATATGAAGAGTAATTCGGAAACGCATTACAATGATACTACTTCTTCCTATAGCAATAGGTATAACAAATCAAACCGAAACCGCGACGATTTCAACTTCAACTTCCGCATAGAATGGAAACCGGATACATTGACCACCATGATCTTCCGTCCTACATTCTCATCTTCGGGCACCACGAGCTGGAACGAAAATGACTCGAAGACCCGTAATGATACAGCAGATGTGAACCACAACCTGTCAAGTGGCAATTCCAAATACAGCAACTTGAGTGTAGGAGGTAGTTTTAATATTATTCGCCGCCTGAATGCAAAGGGACGTAATGTGTCTTTGAACCTGAACTATAATTACGGAAAGGGAACAGCGGATGAGTATGAAAACTCGGACCTGACGTACTTCCTTCAACCCAATCGTAGCCAGGACTACAAACGCTTCACTGACGGAGAGAACCATAACAACAATTTCTCTGTAGGCTTATCGTACTCCGAACCTGTATTTAAGCGTTCTTTCCTGCAGTTTACCTATAACTTCTCTTACCGCAAGGCCGAATCCAACCGGTATGGATACCAACAGGATAACGACCCAACCCTGGAATTTCGCGACTGGGCCACATATAGCCCCATCGAAGCGGATACAGCGCTGAGTAGTTGTTATGAAAACACATACATTACCCACCGTATAGGGTTGAGCATGCGCCATTTGGGTGAGAAATATAATCTTACTTATGGTGTTAGTCTGAATCCTCAGAGCTCAAAAACGGATAATATATTTGGACCGAATATGGACAAAGGTATCCAGAAGCAGAACGTGCTGAACTGGGCGCCGAACCTGGATTACCGTTACCGCTTTACACGTCAGAGCCAGCTGCGTTTTGAGTACCGTGGACGGAGCGATGCGCCGAGCATTGACGATCTGCAGGAAGTAATCAGCAAGACGAATCCGCAAAATATACGTTACGGTAATCCGGAATTGAAGCCTTCGTTTAGTCATAACATCAACGCTTCTTATAATGGATTTAGCCCGGAAAGCCGTCGTAACATCGTGGCCCGTGCTGCCTTCAGCACTACGCAGAATACGACTACAAACATGACACTGTACGATCCCTCTACCGGTGCCCGTGTGTCGAAGTTGATGAATGTGAACGGAAACTGGAATACAAACGGTATGTTCGGATACAACACCCCGCTTGACAGCAAAAATCGTTTCAACCTGAATAGCAATACCCAGGCTCGTTACAGTGAGAATGTAAGTTACAATACGACCAACCTGAATGGGGTAGACTTTGACGATATCACTAGTGATGATATGGACCAGTATATGAGCATGGCTACCAAGAACCTTACGTATAATCTTCGCCTTTCCGAACGTCTTGGAGGAAGCTATCGTAATGACTGGTTTGAAATAACCCTGAATGGAAGTGTTACATATAATAAGGTGAAAAGTGATGAGCAGCAGACTAACAACCGTGAGACATTTGATTATCGCGCCGGTGGTAGTACCAATGTGACTTTGCCGTGGAATGTATACGTGTCTACAGACTGCAATTACACTTATCGTAAGGGGTATAGCTCTGATCTGAAGAACAATGAGGTGATGTGGAACGCTCAAATCTCGAAGAGCTTCCTGGCAAACAATGCAGCTACTATTCGTTTTAAGATCTATGACATCCTTCGTGAACAGAGTAATGTAAGCCGTAGCATCTCTGCATTGACTATTACCGATACGGAAACCAATACCCTGGGAAGCTACTTTATGTTTAACTTCGTGTGGAAGTTTAACACGCTGGGCCGTAGTGGTCGGGGTAGTGGTGGCCGTGGCGGCATGCGTGGTGGCGATCGCATGGGGCCTCCTGATGGTGGTTTCGGTGGTGGCGGTAACTATGGCGGCGGCGGTGGCGGCGGCTTCGGTGGTGGCGGTGGCGGCGGCCCGATGTAAATCTGAGAATTTTTGTATATAGTAAGAGTGGCGTCTTCCCGGTGATACAGTTTGTACCCGGGAAGACGTTTTTTCCTTCTCATTCGCCGGTTTATTATCGAAAAAGATGTAAGTTTGCATCTGAAACCATACAAATCAGGAATAAGATGGACTGGAGTCTTGTACTACATTATCTGTGGCTGGTTACCTGGAATGTGCTGTATTTCGGGGCAATCTTGTTTACCATTGTGGTGGTGATACTGGAAAATAGAAACCCTGTAAAGACCATCGCCTGGATATTGGTAATCTGGTTTCTCCCTTTTGTAGGCATCCTCTTTTATATCTTTTTTGGACGTGATACCCGGAAGACGCGTATTATAGGGCGGAAAAGTTACAACCGTCTTATGAAGCGTCCCATGGCGGAGTTCTTGGCGCAGGAGTCTATTACCCTTCCGGCGGATCAGAACCAGGTTTCTTCCTTATTTCACAACACCAATCAGGCGCTTACCTACGATGGTAATCAGGCGAAGATACTAACCAACGGCTATGCGTTCGTACAGGCATTGATGCGTGAGATCTCTCGTGCCAAGGTATACATTCATCTGCAATACTATATTTTTGAGGATGATCCGGTGGGCCGGCTCATACGCGATCTGCTTATTGACAAGGCGCGTGAGGGAGTCGAAGTAAAAGTGATCTATGATGACGTGGGGTGCTGGAACGTACCCAAGGCTTTCTTTGAACAGATGATGGAGAACGGCATCGAGGTGCGCAGCTTCCTGAAAGTAGCCTTTCCGCTTTTTACCAGTAAGGTAAACTATAGGAATCACCGCAAAATCACCATTGTGGATGGCCGGGCCGGCTTTGTGGGCGGTATGAATCTGGCCCTCCGTTATGTGCGTGGTTTGTCATGGGGTGGATGGAGGGATACGCATCTGTTGCTCAAGGGGAAGGCGGTGTATGGATTGCAAACCGCTTTTCTACTCGACTGGTATTTCGTGGATCAATCCTTGCTGACCTCTGCACGCTATTTTCCAAAGACTGAAATAATGGGAGAGTCTATCGTGCAGATTGTAACCAGTGAGCCGGTTTCTGCCTGGAGGGAAATCATGCAGGGATTAACCCTTGCCATCAATTCGGCAAAGCAGTATTTCTACATTCAAACGCCATACTTCCTGCCTACAGAGCCTATACTTTCTGCTCTTCAAACCGCCTCACTTGCGGGGGTGGATGTACGGTTGATGATACCCGGTCGGCCCGATGTGATAATCACTTATCTGGCCACTTGTTCTTATCTGAAGGATGTGTTGAAGGCTGGGGTAAAGGTGTATCTTTACCAGAAAGGATTTATACACTCCAAACTGATGGTAAGTGATGATGCATTTAGCACTGTGGGCTCCACAAATATGGATTTTCGTAGTTTTGAACATAACTTTGAGGTTAATGCATTCCTTTATGATGCTCCTACTGCATTGGAGATGCGACAAATCTTCCTGAACGATCAAAAAAATTGTACCCAACTCTATCTAAAGAATTGGGAAAAACGTCCGCGCTGGCAGCGCATAAAGGAATCAGTGGTGCGCCTGCTTAGTCCGCTGCTTTGAAAAGGCTGAAGTTTACACTGCCGTAATGGCGGTGTTGAAGGAAGCAAGGATGTGTATCAAACGTTAGGTCCTTACCGTGTTCCAGTACAAATATACCGCCGGGTTTTAGTAGCCCATGAGTGAAGACCAGCTCGGGAAGGTCGCCCAGGTTGTTTAATATATAAGGTGGGTCGGCAAAGATAAAGTCGAATTTCTCCGGGCAGCGGCTGATGTATTTGAATGCATCTGTGCAAAGCGGCAGGCATTGGTCCGTTTTTACAGTGTCCATTACTTTGCGGATAAAGGCATGGTGTTGGCGGTCTTTCTCTACTGAAACTACCCGGCTGCAGCCACGGCTGACAAGCTCGATACTAATGCTGCCTGTACCGGAGAATAAATCGAGTGCAGTAACTCCTTCTTCTTCAAAGTCGATGTAGGCTTGCAATACGTTGAAAATGTTCTCTTTGGCAAAATCGGTAGTGGGGCGTGCCTTGAAGCTGGTGGGCACGTCAAAGCGCCGGTGTTTATAGATACCACTGATTACTCGCATAAGTAAAGTGCTTGCAGGGTGAATGATTGTTCTGGCTGTTTAGCCCCAAAGATGGTCGCGGGAAGTTCCGGGCTTTCCACATGCCTGAGGAATTTTTGCAGGATCTGTTCCGCCGCTTTGCGGTGCGAGGACTCTCCATGCAGAAACAGAGGGTGGGAATGGGGTTGCAGCTCCAGCTGCTGCCATACGGACAGCAGGTAGTAGGTAAGATCTTCGGCGGAAAGGTAGTGGAAGGTATTGGTCAGTATCACTCCACCTCGGTTGAACCCCAGCACGTTGACGGTGTTCTCCTGTATCACGGTGTATAGCTCCGAGGTGTCTGTAACGCGGTTCTTGCTACAGAAATATTCTGCCAGTGGCGCTATCTGGCAACAGAAAAGCGCTTTCGGGTAACGGTCGGTAAGCCAGGAATAGGTGAAGCGGTCCATCCCGAAAAGAATGGCTACGTTACATTTTGGCAGGATACGGTGCAGGATTTTCTCATTGTCTTGCGAGGTATGGCTGTATGCAAACAATTCCTCCGCCTGATCGTCCTCGAAAAGTTCAAAGGGGATGAGTGTATAACGATCTGTTTCCAGTACGATATTTACCCGTTTAAAAGGCCGGTTCAGGAACTCGTGACTCTCAAAGATTTGCTTCACATTAGCCGTGAGCGAGAGTGTTTCATCCGTTTCACACCGCATAAAGCTGAAGTGCGAACTGCGCAATGGATTGTATACAGAAAAGAAAAACGCATCCATACACAGGTGTACAGACAGGGTGCATTGTTCTGATTGGGTGAAGTTTATACCTGTCAGATTCGCTTCTTTATTCATCTCTTTTCTATGGATCCGGGGAGATTCCATGGCGCTTCATGCCCTCATCTCCTGTTTTTTATTTACTTTCGCAGATGCAAATATAGAAACAAAAAATGATAGATTCCCATATCGTAGCCGGAATAAAGCAAAAATTCCCACATACACCTACTTCGGATCAGGAGGAGGCCATTACTTGTCTGGCTGCTTTCCTGAACTGTCGGGAAGCTGATTCTGTGTTTCTGCTTCGCGGCTATGCCGGTACAGGGAAGTCGTCATTGGTGGCGGCCTTGGTGCGGATGATGGATGAGCTGCGACAGCCTGTCGTGTTGTTGGCCCCTACGGGGCGTGCTGCCAAACAATTTTCGCTGTATGCACACCATCCGGCCTTTACCATTCATAAACGTATTTATCGGCAAAAGGTATTTGACGGCACAATGGGGGGATTTGTGCCGAATGTAAATCTGGCTCGTCATACCTTGTATCTGGTGGATGAGGCTTCCATGATAGCTAACCAAGGGCTGGCGGGAAGCAGTTTCGGAACAGGTCGCTTACTGGATGATCTGATCCAGTTTGTGTATTCCGGCGAGGGTTGTCGCTTAGTGTTGATGGGTGATACGGCACAGCTTCCTCCGGTGGGTGAGGAGGAGAGTCCTGCTCTTGTTCCGGATGTGCTGAAAGGGTATGGCTTGCAACTCTTTGAAGCCGAACTGCGGAATGTGGTGCGCCAAGCTGCCGGTTCCGGCATTTTATGGAACGCCACTCGTCTGCGGGTGTGTCTCACTGATAGTTTGTTTGGGGCATTGCCCAAAATAAAAATTACGGGTTTTCCGGATGTGATAAGCTTGCCCGGTGATGAGCTTATTGATGCCATCAACAACTCCTATCGTGCAGTGGGCCAGGATGAAACCATGATAGTGACCCGCTCTAATAAACGCGCCATCTTGTACAATCGCGGTATTCGTGCTACCATCCTCTATCGCGAGGATGAACTCAATACAGGCGATCGCCTGATGATTGCCAAAAATAACTACCACTGGGTGACGGAAGAAAAGCAGATCGATTTTTTAGCCAATGGCGACCAGGCAGTAGTGCGCCGCGTGCGCCGCCACCGCGAAATGTATGGATTCCGCTTCGCGGATGTCACCCTTTCTTTTCCTGATTATGCCGATATGGAGCTGGACGCTACCATGCTATTGGATACCTTGCACAGCGAATCACCCTCCCTCACCCGCGAAGAGTCCGGTCGCCTGTATCAGTCTGTGCTGGAAGATTACAGTGACATCCCTACTAAACCTGAGCGGATGAAACGCCTCAAACAAGACCCTTATTATAACGCACTACAGGTAAAGTACGGTTATGCCGTAACCTGCCACAAAGCGCAAGGCGGCCAATGGGCAATAGTATTTCTTGATCAAGGCTATATCACCGAAGAGCACCTTACCCCCGATTATTTCCGCTGGCTCTATACCGCCTTCACCCGCGCCTCGGAAACTCTCTATCTGGTGAATTACCCAAAGGAACAGGTGGAGTGAGGTTTTCGTTTGGTCTTCTTACGCAATTCTATCTTTGCAGAACTCCCTTCTGCCGCATTTTTTGCAGTGAAGCCCTATCCACACTTCATCGAATTGTGCAATAGCTGCTTCTGTAAGCTGCGGTTCATCCGTGAATATTCCGGCCTCGAAGTTTCTGTTCCTGTCGCTCTTCATGCCAAATGCGGCACCAGTCAGGTTGGCCGAACCGATATATACTGATTGTAAGTCGAATACCATCAGCTTGAAATGGATGCGGGGACATAAGGCGCGCTCCAGTCTGCTCCACAGTAAGGGGTGTTTGTCAAAGTCGTCCCTGAAATTCTCGCCCGGCTCTTTGGCGTGTAATAACCTCACGGAAACGCCCTGCTTTATTTTCTCTTCCAACAGTGCAAGAAAGGGTGTGGGGCTGTTCCGCTTCTTTACATATAAATCCTTTAGATCCGCAGTTCCTATCCAAAGGGTGTGTTCCACCTTGGAGACCTGTTCCATAAGCAGGTTGTAATGCCCTTTATCTTGTATGTAGCGTATCATGATAGGTGCTCTTATGAGAGGCCTTAGTCCAGATTATCTAGTATAAAATCGGCGGACATGCCGAGGTTGTCTCGAAGCTTTTTAACGATATTGAGGTTCAGAGGTCTCCTTCCATTCAGGATGTCGCTCATTCTGGATTCTGAAACTCCCACCAACACTGCAACCTCCTTCTGTCTTAGATCTTCTTCCTCCATCCTCTTCCTTATTGCATCAGTAATCGCTGAGGGTACAAGTGCCGGAATTGGGTCGTGCGTGCTCTCCCATTCGTGAACCGCCTGGGATAGCAAGGCGTATTGGCGTTTCTCTCTATTGTTTAAGAAATCCATATCACCAAGTGTCATCCCTTTCTCAATCAGTGCTTCCAGAGTGGCCAGGGATCTACGAAATTCTCTTTCAGACCAAATCTTCATGCCGTTCTTTTGTTATTTCCTAATCTATATTTCGATAGCTAAATGCAAATATACAATGAAAAATGCCAAACAGAGGAATGCTTTTACCTTTATTTCCTCCGGTTTCGGAGATCTCAAGCCGAAAAACCTATCGAGAATATCCGAAAAGACAAGACAAACAGAGTGATCTCAGACTTATGCCAGATCTCCATAGAAGTATTTCACCCACTCCTTGTACGTATCTTGGGTTGAGAGGCAGGTATCAATCAGATAGCCTCTCACGCGGGTGAATTCCTTTAGTCCTCTGTAATAGAACTGTTTGTAGTTGTTATCAATGATAAACGGAAAGATGTGGTTTTTCAGACATTCAAAAGGTAAGCAGCATAAAGGAATCTCTATTCTCCATGCTGCTTACCCCTTTGCTATAAACCCTATAACTGTCTAATAGCAAAAATAGAGATTCTGCCGAGTGGTTTATTCATCTGCATTATCAGATATAATGCCATCCGCCTTTTTGAAGAATTGGATACTTCCACCCATTGAAGGGCCGTCTTGTCCTCCGTCAGACAGTCCTCCACCTTGAGAACCTACAATCATCATTTTTTCTGCCTCCAATTCTATTATTTCAATAGAAGGAGCCTGGTATTTTATTCTTTCCATGTGATTCATTAATTGTAAAGTGAATGATTACTGTACTATAAATTTCTGTTCATTAATGAAGTAAGTTCCACAGGGGAGATCGCTAATGAGATTACTTCCTGCATCAAGCTTTAAGCGGGATATGGCTACTCCCATTATATTGTATATAGTTACTTCTTCTGAATTCTTTGCAATAATAGTAACTCCCTCTGTGGTGGACACGATTTGGAACTTATTGTAATCCTCTTTCTCTGCGTCAGATTCATTCAATGAAGTAGGAGCATTCCCGCTAATTATAAGCGTCTTCGGATTGGAAGCACCTATGATCCGTTCGCTGCTTAAGTATGCATGGAAGGGTGTCATTGAAACGTTATCCTGTTTTAGGAAACTTCCTCCGGCACTATTTAGTACCCATCCTTCAGTATTCCCACTTGCATAAGCTCCATTGAATTTATAATAGGGGCTGCTTGAGGATACTTCGTCAGGAGTGGCAGCTATCGTACAGTTCGCTGCGCGGAAAGTGATTGATTCTCCTTGCAGGCTGTTATTTATGCCAAACGCATCGCCGGGGAAAGCTGCAATATGGGGTACATTGGCCTGCATCTCTCCGTTTTCGGTACTTCGGAAATACACAATTCCATCCTCAGAGTTATTTAATGTTCGCAGCCAGAAATGACCATTTCCATTTTGTGTAACAGGTCTGATTGTTCCGCTTAAAGAGGCCTCATACTCAAATATGTGCTTTATCCCGCAAATCCAATGTGTGGTCTCTGTTTGCGATAATGAAGTCTTCTCCAGCTACTATGCCCACTTGAATGAGAAATTGCTCCCAAGCGACATTCATGACGGTTTCTCCAAGTGTATCAGGATTACTTATTTTTTCTCTGTCCTTTTTTAATAAGTTAAGGTCAGACATTTGTTCCTCTAGGTCTGATTCTAGTTTTCTTTCCAATTCATCAAAGTCAAATGTTTCATTGTCTGACTCCATGATTTGTTCTATGGCATTTTTGTTTTTATTCATTCTTACCGTTAAGAAGCTTTAGTTTGTAATAATCTGTTTCTATACTTTTTCCTGTTTCTTCCTAAAAGCAGGAAAAGCAAAGGCAACTTTAATATTACAAAAGTACTTTTTTTATTCAATCAGATATCAATATGGGATAATTTATTTTGATGCATCCCTTCTTTTTGTCCTTACTATGTAGATGTATACAAAGTAAGGACAAAAAAAGGATGGGGGGGGAGAATAGATTCTCTTTATATCTCGTTTTCATTCTACCAATACCACACAATACCTGTTCCCCGTATTTAGCCTGATGCGCGGTACGCCCATGTCTGCCAGTAGTTTTCCGAAACCGCCTGCTTTGCGTCCTCGCATGGCGACGGGGTTATAGTCTCTCAACCGGCGGAAGATTTCTTCGGCGGAGAGGAGCATGGATTCTTCTGTGCCTCGTTCAGCATCGTGGAATAGTTCCCGGAAGAGGTTTTCCTCTACGGAGGTTTTGTAGAATGCCAGGTTGCGAGCTTCGATGGCGGCTTTTTCTTCTTCGGTGGGCCAGTATTGTTCGGCGGCGGTGGTGACCAGGTATTTCAGTTGGGCATACAGTTGGGCGTATTCCAAGGGGGTGTCGGTGTCGATCATTTGGGTCACTTCTACGCAGAGGAAGCGGCGGGATCCGGTTTTGTCGGTCAGCAGTTCTTTGCGGTTGCTTGTGCCAACGAAGGAGGCGATGCGGGGCAGGGTGGTTTCGTACTGCTGGCGGGAGCGGCGCAGGTGCAGGGTGCTACATTGATAGGGGTGTCTGCACTTTGTTTTTCAGAGGAGGGGGGCTTGTGCGAAGGCTGCTTTCTATCTGCTGAGCCTTTGCATTTTCCCGGTAGGAGAGATAAAGCATTACGGCAGTACCGGCGATAGCGCCAAACACGGCTCCCCATCCGCCTAACAGGACTTTTCCTACTAAGGCTCCGCCTCCGGCGCCTATCAACGAGTTTGTACCGCTTATAGAGGTACTGCTTATTCCTTTCGGGGGTTGAGAGGAAGTACTTTTGGTTTCATAAGGGAGTTCCGCTTTTTGTGGGAAGGCTTGGATGGATTTCTCGGAAAGCATTTTACCCATTTCTTGCTGGGCATTCAGCAGTGATAATGCCGCCTGGAGGATACAATCTTTGGCCTGAGTAAGGTTTTGCCTGTACTCGCCTTCATTTTCAAACAATGCATTGAAGTATGTACTTACTTTGTGTTGAATAAGATTGGCGTCTTTTGGCAGAATAAGTCCTGCAAGTTCCTGCTATAAAGCTTGTTTGTTTGATTCAAACATGGAGACTAACGTTGGTTTTGTACTCATAACTGTATTTTTTAATAGGTTATTGTTGGGCATGTTCCTCTTGCTCTATCTGTATTTCCTGTTTCTTATTTAGAAATAGGACTATCAGATTTACGCTTCCCATATTCCTAACTTTCTACATGCTTCTTTCTATCTGCTTCCATTTCCCTTTTGAAGAATAAGTCACATAGGTTTGCATTGATCTAAACTCAGCCCTACACTTCGGACAAGCCAGGCCTGAGTTTTCAAAACGCAGGCTTGAAATTGTTGGACCGCAGGCTTGCGTTTTATTTTAGGTTTCACTTTTATGGAAAGGCTGCGCGGGGATGGGGATGCAAGACATCCCCGTTTTGATGCGTCGGGATGTGTAACATCCCGACGAACATTACTCCAGTTTTTGGGTGCATTGCAACAACCCTCCCCCTTCCACAAATCTTCTGAAAAGCTTTGTGGAAGGGGGATTGAGAGGTGGAACGTTGTGAAAACAACGTTCCACTTTGCGCGTTTTGTGGAGGGTATTTGTGAATTCGTGGAACGTGGAGGGTTGATGAAAAAAAGATGCGCAGCAGCCAAATAATTCGTGCCCACCAATTTAAGAACTCGTGCGCTCCGGTTGTTCGGCTGGTGCGCGCGCGTTTTGTGCGTGTGAGCGGTGAACAAAACCGTTTGTGCAAACGTTAATTATCATGATTTTGGGTGATAAGTGCCCGGTTATTACTTTTTTATTTCTACATTTGTATCCGTTATGAAGAAAAAAGAGCCTATACACAAGTTGTACATCATCTCCGGCTGCAATGGGGCCGGGAAGACAACGACTTCATACACAGTACTCCCGGAGATACTGAATTGTAAGGAGTTTGTCAATGCAGATGAGATAGCCAGAGGGCTTTCGCCGTTTAATCCGGAGAGCGTGGCTATTGATGCGGGGCGACTGATGATTAAGCGCATCCGCGAATTGCTGGATAAAAAAGAAGATTTCGCTTTTGAAACTACACTGGCTCCGCGCAATTATGTGCGACTCATTGAGGAAGCCCATCGCAGAGGTTATGTAGTGACGTTGCTCTATTTCTGGCTGGAAAGTCCGGAGCTGGCAGTGCAGCGTGTAGCACAGCGTGTGCGTGGCGGTGGACATAACATACCCGTACCTACGATTTACCGCAGGTATCAATCGGGCATTCAGAATCTATTCTCAATATATATACCGTTAGTGGATAATTGGCTGATTATCAATAGCTCGAAAGTGCAGTTTGAGATGATAGCCGAGGGGAATTGTGAAAATAAAGTGAGCATAAGCAATCAAACGATTTATCAAAAACTCAATCAACAATGAACGAGCAGGAAGAATTTGAGTTGCGCGCAAAGATCAAACAGGGACTGGAACTTGTATCGGAGAAACTCATTGACAAGATTAAAAATGAGGGCGCTGAACTAGTTTGTGCGGATGAAAAAGGACAGATATACCGTGTAAAAGCATCTAACCTTTCGCAAACCGTGGCACCGCGTATGCGCTGATAAGAAGAGGCCATTTTGATGGAGAAGATTAGCGAACAACACTCTTTTTATCAACATCTCTTATCCGGATCCATTGAGGAATTATCCCGGGTCAGATCTTTAATCTATCGCATAAGCACGTTGCGTCTGCTGCTGTTTCTGGCAGGGGTACTCGCTTGCGTTTATTTCTGGGGCTACGGATGGATGTGGCTCGCAGGGGTGGCTTGCGTTACGTTTGTGCCTTTTCTGGCACTGGTCAAGTATCATAATTCATTATTTTATCGTAAGGAGTACTGCGAATGCAAAATTCGGGTCAACGAGCAGGAGCTTTCTGCATTGAAGGGCGACTATTCGTCCTTTGATGACGGGGTGGAGTATGTGGATTCCTCGCATCTGTTTTCTTATGACTTGGATGTGTTCGGATCTAAATCTCTGTTTCAGCAGATCAACCGCGTTACTACCACATTTGGCAGGCACACGCTGTCGGGCTGTCTGCGTACCCCCTTGAAAAAGAAAGAGGAGATTCTTGCCCGTCAGGAGGCACTGCGCGAGCTGGCGGGTGATCCGCTCTTTCTGCAGGAACTGCGTATAGCAGGCTTACTCTCGGGTACTACTTCTTCTGATTATCAGGAACTTCAGGAATGGGTGGAGCAGCCGCCCTTTTTTGGCACCCGACGGATGTTGCGTTATCTGCCCGTCTGTGCAGGAGTGCTCAACCTGCTGCTTTGGGTGCTGGCTGTGGCTGGTGTAATCGCGTATTCTATTCCCGGACTTGCTATTACGCTATGTGTGGTTTTGAGTTTTTCATTTACTCAGAAAATCACTAAAACGCAGCTTTCTTTTGAGAAAAAATGGCGCATCCTCAATGCGTACGCCCGCATGTTGAGGCTGATAGAAGGGCGAGAGGTGCAAAGCAAGGATCTGCATGCTCTGAAAAAGGCCCTGTACGTAGACGGGATACCGGCTTCGCAGGCATTGACGCGACTGTCAACGCTGCTTAGCGCTCTGGATCAGAGGAATAATATATTTGCTCTTTTGTTACTCAATGGGCTCTTCTTTTGGGAGTTATGGATGGTGATGCGTATCGAGAACTGGAAGATCACCCACCGTACCCATCTGCTTCCCTGGCTGGAAAGGGTGGGGGATATGGAGGCTTTGGCCTCAATGGCTGTTTTTAGTTATCACCACGCAGAGTGTGCATGGCCTTCCGTGGCGGATCAGCCTTTTGTAATGGAAGCTCGTGCGATGGGGCATCCGCTCATGGATCGTGCCCGTTGTGTGAAAAATGATATTGCTATGACGCGCCGCCCTTCGTTTATGATTGTGACAGGCGCAAATATGGCCGGAAAGAGTACCTACCTGCGCACCGTGGGAGTGAATTACCTGCTGGCCTGTGCCGGTATGCCGGTGTGTGCCGATGCGATGCGTTTTTACCCTGCCACAATGATTACCGGCCTGCGTACCAATGACTCGCTCAGCGAAAATGAATCGTACTTCTTTGCCGAACTGAAACGACTGAGCATGATTCTGGAACGCTTGAAACATGGGGAGGAAATGTTTGTGATCTTAGACGAGATCCTCCGCGGCACCAATTCTGTGGATAAACAGAAAGGCTCCATGACCTTGGTACGTCAGTTTACCGAGCTGGGCGCCAACGGTATCTTGGCCACGCATGATCTGCAGCTGGCTACCCTGCGTGAAGCCTTCCCCGAGGCCATCGACAATTATTGCTTCGAGGCCGAAATCTGTGGCGGCGAACTCACATTCAGTTATCGCATGCAGCCCGGCGTGGCGCAAAATATGAACGCCTGCTTCCTGATGAAGAAGATGGGGTTTGATATTTCCTAAAGATGAGTGTTTCGTGGAGGTGTGACCATCAGAGGCCTTCAATATTCAGCAGCCACTTCCATACGGGGACAATATCTATTGATAGTCCGTCAACCTCTACTGTTCTTTCATCATCATAAGTTACTATGATGATACGTTCTACATCAAAACTACCAGCGATCTTTACCAAAGCCTTGGTTTCACGCTCGAAAGTGGCGCTATCAGAAATGCTAAATGAGGCTTGCACTGCCATCTTTTGTGAAGGAAGATAGAAGTCCACCTCAATATTCCTATTATAATAGAACAGTTCTTCATTGCCGTATCGTTTCATTAAAGTCAGAGCTACTATGTTTTCCAGCAGCTTAGTTTCAGGGTCTGATAAGAAGACATTTAGCAGCCCGTTGTCGCAAAAATATCGCTTCTGAGATGTTTCCCGGTCACTTAGTGAATCTGTGAAATTGGAGATCCCGAAAATGAGATACGCATCTTTCATATATCCCACATAATCTGTAATAGTATTTCGGCTTACCTTGGTTCCCGCAGAACTCACGATATGTTGCAATCTGCTTAACGTAGTTGGTTGCATCACGCTTTCTGCAGTTTTCTTGGCAAGCAGGCGAATACCATTTGCATTACGGATTTCATTTCTGGTAATAATATCCCCTAGAAGAATCTTAAGGTATAATGAGTTTATCCAGCTTCGTTTGTCTTTTAATACAAATGTTTCGGGAAATCCGCCAAAGTGAAAGTATTCATCAAAGAGTTTTGCAACGGTAATTCTATCATCGGTGTATTCCCAGTTTTTAGGAAGTTTGACTTCTTTATAAGTAAGATATTCTGCAAACGAGAATGGATAAATCTCCTTGATGATGAATCTTCCGCCAAGCGTGGTTGCAATATCACGGCTCAGCATTTTTGCATTACTTCCGGTGATGAAGACTCTGTATTTAGAGTCAGCTAAGCGGCGGGCAAAATGCTCCCAACCCTCAATGTTTTGTATCTCATCCAAGTATATCAATGGTCGTTTATTTTCGTACAACTCACGGTACGACTCAATAAGCAGGTTCAACTCCTCTACTTTAATGGATGAGATTCGCTCATCCTCAAAATTGATATAAAGGATATCCTCAATAGTGGCTTTGCCTGATTTTACTATCGATTGGATGTGCTGGAACATCAGATAGGATTTCCCCGCACGGCGAAGCCCAACGAAGACATAGTTGCAACGCTCCTCTAGAAAGATGGGCCTCTCAATTAACTCGGTCGATGCAATCTCTTGTTGCTTCTCGCTGATAATGGATTTAAGAACTCTCTTCTCCATATAATAGTTTTTATACAGAGCAAAGATAATGGATATTTGTCAGTATACAAAGCAAGCGATCTGTTGTGATGCCTTTTTTAATGAATATCAGTCCCTACCAGACTTCTACTCCTTTGTACCCAGCCAGCGGCTTAGCTCCATCATTACCTGTTGGTGGTATTCAAAGTTGTCCCGTATGCCCCATCCGTGTCCGCCTGTGGGGTAGATGTGGAGGGATGAGGATACGCCGGCCTGGCGAAGGGCCTGGTAGTAAAGTATGGAGTTTTGCGAGGGTACTGCGGTGTCATCATCGGACAGGATGAGGAAGGCGCGCGGGGTGCTGGGGGTTACTTGCAACTCGCAGGAGTAGCGGTGTACCAGCTCGTCGGAGGGGGATTTTCCCAGCAGGCTGTTGCGCGATCCTTGGTGGGTAACTCCTGTTTTCATGGAGATCACAGGGTAGAAGAGGATCTGGAAAGCCGGCTTTTGGCTGTCTTCATTCAGGGTGGCAGTACTGGCTGCCAGGTGTCCTCCGGCTGAGGATCCCATGATGCCGATCTGTGAGGGCTTGATGCGCCATTCCTCTGCATGCTGGCGAATCAGGTTCATGGCTTGGTTTACGTCTTCACGTGGCCATTCGTAGTTTCCTTTCGGCATGCGATACTGCAATACGAAGGTAGCAATGCCTTGTCCGTTAAAGAACGGTGCCCAGTCGTATCCCTCGTGATTTACGGCGAGGTGGGAATAGCCTCCGCCGGGCAGGATCAGTACGGCGCGCCCATCGGCTGCATCAGCTGCGGGGAGGTAGGCGCGGAGCTCTACTTTCTGCCTGGCGGAATCGGTGGTTTCCGGCCATACCTTGTAATCTGTGTATTCGGCGGCTTGTTGCGCGGAGAGTCCCAAGAGTGAGAGGAGCATGAGAGATACTGTAAATAAGGTCTTTTTCATGATTGTATAAAGAGAGCACATCCGCCCGGGGCTGCAAGTACAGCATCGTCGGACGGATGTGCGGGTGATTGTTTTATGAGATTTGGCTGATAATGTCGGCTACTGCATTTTTCAGGCCCTCGATATCTTTGCCTCCTGCGGTGGCAAAGTGAGGAGCGCCGCCTCCGCCTCCTTGTATATGCTTGGCGGCCTGGCGTACCATGTTTCCGGCGTGGAGGCCTTCCTCTACCAGGTCTTTGGTGATCATGACGGTCAGCATGGGTTTTGCCTTTTCAGTGGTTCCGGATACGAATATGGCCTTCTCACCCAATTCGCCACAGATCTGGAAAGCCAGGTCTTTGGCTACCGCGGCGGGAATCGGACAAAGAAGTTTGGCCACCTTGATGCCGTGTATCTCGGTCACTTCCTTTATGATCTTCTTTTTCAGGTCGCCCTGTTTTTCCTTCATGAAGCTTTCCACTTCTTTCTTCAATTCGGCATTCTCTTCGATGGAGCGCTGGATGGCATTGGCCAGGTCGGGCACGTTGTTGAAGAGCGCACGGAGTTCGGTCAGACTGTCCTGGAAGGCGTCAAAGAACTCTTCTACCTTGCCGCCGCTGATGGCCTCGATGCGGCGTATACCGGCGGCTACGGAACTTTCGGATACGATGCGTACCATACCGATCTTGCCGGTGGCGCTGACATGTGTACCTCCGCAGAACTCAATGCTTTCACCGAATTGTACCACACGCACTTCTTCGCCATACTTTTCGCCAAACAGGGCAATGGCACCCAGTTTTTTGGCTTCTTCAATAGGCATGTTGCGGTAGTCCTGCAGGGAAATGTTCTCACGGATGCGTGCATTTACGATATGCTCTACCTGGCGCAGTTCTTCAGCGGTTACCTTTTGGAAGTGTGAGAAGTCGAAACGCAGGGAGCTGGGGCTTACAAGTGATCCCTTCTGCTCGATGTGCGAGCCAAGTACCTCGCGTAAGGCCTGGTCGATGAGGTGGGTAGCCGAGTGGTTGGCAGCGCAGGCTGTGCGCTTATCGGTATCCACGCAAGCCATCATGGGCGCTTCGGGGTGTGTGGGCAGCTTGGCGGTGAGGTGTACGGAGAGGTTGTTTTCCTTCTTTGTGTCCATGATTTCGATGGTTTCGAACTCACTGCACAGCACGCCGGAGTCGCCCACCTGCCCTCCGCTTTCGGCGTAGAACGGGGTGTTGTCCAGTACCAACTGGTAGTAGGTCTTATTCTTTTGTTTCACCTGGCGATACCGCAGGATCTGGGTGTCATGCTCGGTGAAGTCGTATCCCACAAAGGTGGAGTCGCCTTCTTTCAGCACCACCCAGTCGCCGGTTTCTACCACGGCGGCGTTGCGGGCGCGGTCTTTCTGTTTTTGCATCTCGGCCTGAAACTCTTCTTCGCATACGGTCATGTCGTTTTCGCGCAGGATGAGTTCGGTGAGGTCAAGGGGGAAGCCGTAGGTGTCATACAGGGTAAAGGCATCCGTACCGCTGATTTCCTTCTTTCCGGCAGCTTTGGTATCAGCCATTACCTTATCGAGCAGGCGGATACCGGTTTCCAGTGTATGGAGGAAAGATTCTTCTTCTTCTTTGACTACTTTACCGATCAGCACTTTCTGGGCTTCCAGTTCGGGATAGGCCTCACCCATGCTACTGATGAGTACAGGCAGAAGCTGGTACATAAAGGCCTGTTTTTGTCCTAGGAATGTATATCCGTAACGTACGGCACGGCGCAGGATGCGGCGAATCACGTATCCGGCTTTTGCATTACCGGGCAGCTGTCCGTCGGTAATAGAGAAAGCGATGGTGCGGATGTGGTCGGCAATTACGCGCATAGCGATATCCTGCTGTATGTTTTTTCCATATTCCACTCCGGCCAGTGCGCCGATGGCGTGCAGAATAGGCTGGAATACGTCGGTGTCATAATTGGAGATCTTGCCTTGAAGGGCCATGCAAAGGCGCTCAAATCCCATACCGGTGTCAATCACCTTGGCGGGGAGTGGCTCCAGTGAGCTGTCGGCCTTGCGATTGTATTGCATGAACACCAGGTTCCAGATCTCAATCACCTGTGGGTGGCTCTCGTTTACGAGGGTGAGGCCGTTTACCTCAGCGCGCTCCTTGTCGGAACGCAGGTCGATATGGATTTCCGAACAGGGGCCACAGGGGCCGGTATCGCCCATTTCCCAAAAGTTGTCTTTGCGGTTTCCGTTGATGATGCGGTCTTTGGGGAGGAACTGTTCCCAGTAGGAAGCGGCTTCGTTATCGCGCTCCAGTCCTTCTGCGGGGCTGCCCTCAAATACGGTGGCGTACAGACGGTTTTGGTCGAGCTTCAACACATCCACCAGGTATTCCCAGGCCCATTCGATGGCTTCTTTCTTGAAATAGTCGCCGAAAGACCAGTTACCCAGCATCTCAAACATGGTGTGGTGGTACGTGTCGTGTCCCACCTCTTCCAAGTCGTTGTGTTTTCCGCTTACGCGGAGGCATTTCTGCGAGTCCGCGACACGGGCGTATTTGATGGGCTGGTTGCCCAGAATAATGTCTTTGAACTGGTTCATTCCGGCATTGGTAAACATCAATGTAGGGTCATCTTTCACAACCATCGGAGCGGAAGGAACAATCTGGTGGCCTTTGGAGGCGAAGAACTCCTTGAAGGATTCTCTGATTTCTTTTGCAGTCAGCATATTGGTTTTTTCTATCTATATTTTCTGGAACAAGTGGGAGGCATATTCGCCAAACCACCTTATTAAATTATAAAAACGCCACAAAGATAGCTCTTTCCATCTGAATCCGGTACACGCAGGCCTGTTTTCTTTGGGTTACCTTCTATTATTCGTATGCTTTATTATGAGAAAAACGCGAAAAAAGCAGAACAAAGTTTCATAAAGCTTGCATTGTATCTAAACTTTTCTTTTCTTTGCGAAGACCTTACAAGTTTGCCATATGAAGCATTTACTTACTTTGTTTATCCTGTTTTGTTCGCAAGGCTTGTTATATGCTCAGACTGATAGCACCCTGACCCGTCTGAGTGCGTTCGTGAAGAACATTCAGACTTTCAATCATCTTTATCCTCAGGAGAAGGTGTACCTTCATTTTGACAATACGGGTTATTTCCTGGGTGAGACCATCTGGTTCAAGGCGTACGTTACTGCGGCCTCCACTCTTTCTCCCACCTCTCTGAGTCGTGTATTGTATGTGGAACTTCTCAACGAGGAAGGCTATATTATTGAATCTCGCAAGTACATGATAGAAAATGGGCAGGCTGCCGGTGATATTCCACTGACCAAGGTGGGGATGCGGAGCGGATTCTACGAGGTACGCGCCTACACCCGCCTGATGCTGAATTGGGAGAAAGAAGCGCTTTTTTCACGCGTCTTTCCCATCTTTGAGCCACCCGTTGTAGAAGGAGCCTATAGCAGAAAGCGTATCCGGCATCGCCCCAGTTCGCAGCACATCACCGTAAAAAGGGAGGAGTTTCGCCCTGAAAACGGCACGCGTATAGTAAACGTATCTTTCTATCCGGAAGGTGGTCGGTTAGTGGATGGCATCTCTTCTCAGGTTGCTTTCAAAGTAACGGATAGGGAAGGGCATTCCCTTTATGCTAAGGGAGAGATACGTGATGCATCGGGCGAAACTGTGAGTTCTTTTTCTACCGTTCACAAGGGTATGGGAAGCTTTATACACACACCTCAAACTGGCGCTCCAAACGCGGTGTATCTCACTTGCGAAGGTAAACAATATACATATTCCCTTCCAGAAGTTTCTCCTTCGGGTGCTGTACTTTCGGTAAATATGCTTCATCCGGACTATGTACAAATTCAGGTTCGACGTAGTGCCGATACTACGCTTCCACCTCTTGGCCTGCTGTCCTCCTGCCGAGGTGTACCCGAGGTGTTTCGTATGGTGGACTTTTCCGGAGAAGATACCTATCTGCTGCGTATTCCGCGTAGTGAACTCCCTGCTGGTGTACATCAGGTGACTTTGTTTGATACTTCCGGGAATATTCATGCCGAACGACTTTTCTTTTCAGGTGCAGGACGTGCGCTGGTTATTCGTGGCGGCCAGGAAAAGTCAGCTTACGTTCCGTTGGAACCTGTACGTATGTATTTTAGCTGCACGAATGACTTGGGGGTACCCCAGTCTGCCACTTTTTCCCTTTCCGTACGCGACGCCTCTACGGAGATTAATGCTGCCGATCATGGGAATATTCGTACCAATTTATTGCTTTCCTCTGATCTGAAGGGCTTTATTGAAGATGCCGATTATTATCTTGAATCCGAGGATCGCCCGCACCGTATGGCCCTGGACCTGTTGATGCTTACGCAAGGCTGGCGCCGCTATGACACACCGCAAATGATGGGCACGAAACCGTTTGAAGTAAAACATCAGATAGAGAAAGGCATTGTAATCAGTGGGTCAGCAAAGACGATTACCAAGAGAAAAGGAGAAGAGGGAGTGGACGTAAACATGTGGTTATATAGCCTGAATGACGGCGATTTCCAGAAGGGAAACTGCCCCACGGATGCTTCAGGAGGCTTCAATTTCCTGGCTGAGGACTTCTTTGGAAAGTACGAGCTACAGCTGGAGTCGAAAAAAGGCGGCAAGCGCAAAGAGTACTGGCTTACACTGGATCGACAGTTCGCCCCTCCTGGCCGTGGTTATTCCTATTGGGATATGTATCTGACTGCCTCGCGTGAGGATGTGAATAGAAATACGCTATGGGTAGAAGATGGTACGCCCGAAGCGGATAGCTTGGAACTGCTGCGTATATCCAAAGGCGCTAAATTACTGAAGAACGTAACGGTGCATGAGAAAGGCAACTGGAATACTTCATTGGTAGAAAAGTCCAGTATCATTTATGATGTCACCGAGGAAGAAGATCGTATGGTGGATGATATGTCGGGGTATAATGAAACATTTCTTGAGTTTCTGGTGCGTACCAATCCGTACTTTAGTTACAATGAATATGATCCAGGGTCAACTGGTTTCAGACTTCCCTGCTATAGAAGTCCGGAATATCCCCACCCTATCTATTGTGCATATAAGGGTAAGACTGCGCTATTCGTAGTGGACGGAACGCGTATTGATGCTACGAATTATTATGATCAAACCATTTTGGCCTCAGAAATAGAAAAAATATATGTGTTGGAAAACAGGAGTGATTTCATGAGATATTATTATTCTACAGCCACGAATAGTAAAGAACTTTCAAGAGTTGGTGATATTGAAAGTGCAAATAAAGAGGCAGAAAAACGAGAACAAGAACGGATAAACCAAAACAAAATAAACGAGGGAGAAGTGGCGGACGGTAAAGATCTCAATGATTTGCCAGGCGAATTCCCTATTTATATTAGTCAAGTTGATTATGGTCGTCAATATGTAATCATCTATCTGCAAACCTATGAAAAAGGCATGAAACGCCGTGAACCTATAGGCGTTCGGAAAACACACGTAATGGGCTTTTCCACTCCTCGTGCATTCTATAACCCTGACTATAAGGAGTATGTTCTCCCCGATGAGCAAGATTACCGCCGTACCTTGTACTGGAACCCGAATGTACAGACAGACCAGGAAGGGAAGGCTTTAGTAAGCTTTTACAATAACAGCTATTGTAAAGAGATGAATGTGAGTGCCGAAACAATTACCGGGGAGGGTATTCCCGGATATTATAGTGAGAAGTAATGAGTATTCTTTTCTAAAATCGCATTGAAAATATGAAACGGTTATTTATTTATATACTACTGTTTAGTTTGCAAGGCCTTTCGCATGCCCAGACTGATAGCACCTTGACTCGCCTGAGCGCTTTCGTGAAGAACATTCAAACGTTCAATCATCTTTATCCCCAGGAGAAGGTGTACCTTCATTTTGACAATACGGGTTATTTCCTGGGCGAGACTATCTGGTTTAAGGCGTATGTAACACTAGCCTCGAATCTCCAGTCTACCCCTTTGAACCGGGTACTTTATGTGGAGCTGCTCGACATAGACGGAAATGTGACCTCTACCCAAAAACTACGGATAGAGAATGGGCAGGCCAATGGTGGTCTTTCATTAAATAAGCTGGGGATGAAAAGCGGGTTCTATGAAGTGCGCGCTTATACGCGTTCCATGTTGAATTGG
>JAVBMN010000011.1:0-180274 GCA_031552405.1 Bacteroidaceae bacterium
CCAGGTACGACTTGGTAATAGCAGCGTTACCAGCATTGGCGGTTATGCAGCCTGGTCAAATCTTTCGGATGGACGTGCAAAGAAGAATATCCAGTCGGATGTGCCCGGGCTTGCCTTTATCAACGCTTTGCAACCGGTTACTTACAATCTGAATCTGGATGCCTTAGATAATCTGATGAAAACCGATGAAATGAAGAAAAGTGAATTGCCCCAAGAGTTATTAGCTGTTGATAAAAAAGCAAGAGAAGTTAGGCAGAAACAAGTGCAGACTGGCTTTGTGGCACAGGATGTAGAAAAGGCCGCGAAAGAGATCGGTTATAATTTTAGCGGTGTGGATGTAGACGAGATGGGTATCTACGCCTTGCGTTATTCTGAATTTGTGGTTCCTTTGGTAAAGGCTGTGCAAGAGCTTAGCAAAACCGTGCAAGAGCAGCAGAGTATTATTGATGAGCTGGCCCAGAAAGTTGAAAAGTTGGAAGGCTCTACTCCTGCAATCAGCATTCGCTCCAACGTCGGGAATACTATACTGACAACTGATTTATCTGCTACCGTGATTGAGCAATGTAAACTGTACCAGAATATCCCCAATCCGTTTAATCAGGATACCCAGATCGGATTCTATATTCCCGAAAGTGTTACTGTTGCTCAATTGTGTATTTATAATATGCAGGGCACTCAGCTCAAACAAATCATACTTACCCAACGTGGTGAGGGTTCGCAAGGAATTTCCGGCTCCGAACTGACTGCCGGAATGTATCTGTACGCACTGATTGTAGATGGGAAAGAGATTGATACGAAGCGGATGATATTAACAAAATGAAAGAAAGGATTTGAAGTATGAAAAGAATAGGAATTACAATTATAGCAAGTCTGATCTTCCATTTTTATTCCTTTGGTGCGTATTTGTCAAATGTCCCCATAACAATAATTCAACCTGATGGAACCAAAATAGACTGTTTTGCTACAGGTGATGAATATTATAACTGGGCTCATGATAAAGATGGCTATACAATTATACAAAACCCGAAAACGGGATATTATTGTTATGCGATTCTGAAAGGAGAGGATCTGGTATCTTCTGATTATGTAGTTGGGAAGATCTTGCCAGAACATGTAAATATTACCCCTTATATTAATATAGCAACAAAGAAAGTAATAGAAAAAGTAAATGAATTTATTCAAAAAACGCCTCCAAAAGAAATTATTCAAAAATCTGCTTTCCAATTAAATGCGACAACCAAACCTGCGGGAATAGTTAATAACATTATTGTGTATATCCGATTTGCTGATCAGGTAGAATTTCCAGCAAATCAAGGCGTTTATACATCTGTCTTTAATAGTAGTACTAATGGTGCAAATTCTATGAGAAACTATTTTAAAGAGGTTTCTTATAATCAATTAGATGTTGTATCTCATTTTTATCCAAGCAATAACGGTACAGCTATTTTATCATATCATGATTCACATAATAGAGATTACTTCTGTCCATATTCTATAACCAATCCTTTAGGTTATACAGATTTGCAGCGAACAGAAAGAGAGCATACTTTATTATATAATGCTATTGATTATGTTAAGAATCAGATTCCAGCTTCTTTAAATTTAGATTATAATAATGATGGCTATGTAGATAATATATGTTTTATTGTACGTGGAGGTAGTACGGCGTGGAACACTCTTTTATGGCCTCACAAATGGTCACTATTTTCTAGGATTATTAGTATTAATGGGAAAAGGGTCTATGATTTTAATTTTCAATTGGATGACAGATTATCATTAACTCTAGATAATGGTGTATTATGCCACGAAATGAATCACACTTTCGGAGCACCAGATTTATATCATTCTAATTCTGATAGCTCTCCTGTTGGATATTGGGATTTAATGGGAAGTAATCGGAATCCGCCGCAACATATGAGTTCATATATGAAGTATAAGTATGGTGGTTGGATATCATCGATTCCTTTGATTACAACCTCTGGTACTTATACATTACAACCTCTGACTTCACCGATTAATAATTGTTATAAAATCCCCATTGCTGGATCTTCACAATATATTATCGTAGAATATAGGAAGAAAACAGGAATATTTGAAAGCAGTATACTTGGTAGTGGGCTGATTATTTATAGGATAAATGAGAATTATAGAGGAAACTTTAATGGAGTTGGGCATGGAGGTGCATCTGATGAAGTTTATGTTTTTAGGCGTGATGGTACAATTTTATCTAATGGATATATCAATGATGCATATTTCTCAGAACTGTCAGGCCGGACATGCTTCAGTAATACAACTAATCCTCATTGTTTTGTATCAAATGGGAACTTGGGAGATTTATATATAAAGAATGTGCGAGAAAATGCAGATGGAACATTAAATTTCGATGTTAGATTTTGTGATGATGATGATCTCATTTATTCAAATACAAGTAATTTGCCTCCCATTTCTAATGCGGTTAATCATATTCAAACTCAGGGAATTGTCGTAGTGAAAAATGCGGATGATATCATTTTTGAAGCAAGGAATGAAATAATTCTTAATCCTGGGTTTGAGGTGCAATTGGGCGGTAGATTCGAAATCAATATAAATGAATGTGGAAATAAATAACGATATATATTATTATGAAAACAATGAAATTAAAGCTATTAATACTGTTGCTTTCAATAAGTGGAAATTTGTGTGCTCAAAATATTCAGACTTTTCCAGGAACGTATCGCTTGAAAGGACAGTGCGCAGATCTGACCAAATATAACTATCTGTTCCCTGAAGAACGCGATGTGGTAATCACGGAAAGTGCGGGAACAGATTTGCTCTTCGATATTAATATAGATTTTACCCCCTCGTTCAAGGCTACGGCGCTGAATGATAGTCTATTTGTCCCCCTTCAGAGTTGGGAAAATTTTGATGAAACGCAAGCTACATTTCGGGCGAAGGGCAGGGTAGAGAACGACTCTCTTTTTCTACATTATATAGCAGGTGGTACATTTGGTATTGTTGATTGCGATTGTAAAGGAGAAAGGGTCACATCCCTGAGTAGCAACACTCTGGAAGGAGAAAGCAACAGTGACGTGTATTTTGATCCTGAGAGCAACAGTCTTTTTATCCTTGCAGGCAGTAGGCTTGAAATAATAGATGTATCCGGAACGCTTATGTATCATTCGGAGTTGTTAAGTGGGCTAAATGAAGTCTCTGCAAATCATTTTATAAAAGGGGTTTACTTGGTGAGAATCTGGCATGAGGATAAGAGCGTTCAGACTTTCAAATGGATTATTAATAAGGGGTGAAGCAGATTCTTTCTTGCCCTATGGTAGAGGTTATGCTAATTGAACCTGCTGGCATTTGATTGTCGGCAGGGACATTAGGTTCCTCTATGTGGGAGAATTTTGCCAGGGGCGTTACTGCATCTTCCGGATGTGGTGTTTGTTACCCTTCAGCAGGATCTGCTTGGGTGCTCCCACGTAGGATACGTCGCCGCTGCCGGATACCTGTGCTTCCAGCTTTTGAACGGGGTAGCAGGTAATATCTCCGCTGCCCGAAATGGAGATCTTCACGTTTTGGGCAACCAACCGTTCGGCAGTGATATCGCCCGATCCGTTAATGGTAAAGGAGATATTTTGCGCGGCGCCCACTAAATTAAGATCACCTGACCCGTTGACGAGCGCGTTGAGGTGAGTGGCTTTGAGGCGCTTGATGCCTATATCTCCACTGCCCTGTACGGTTAGGCCGAGGGTGCCGCATTGCAGGTTGTCGCCGGTCACATCTCCTGAACCGTTGATGGATATCTGCAGTTTATCGGTTGTCAGCGTGCCCGGCAGGAATACATCCCCCGAACCGGTAATCTCTATCGTATTTAACTGAGGCGAGGATACCAGTATCCGTATGCCGGCCTTGCCGGAGATCTTTACGTGGTCTTTAATTCTGATCTGCAGTATCTCGTTGGAAACAGTGGTTTCTACGAGGTCGGTGATATTCTCGGGGGCATATACATAGACTACCGTTTCTCCGTTTTTACTTTGGCGGTATTCCACATCGGGGTTTCCCTGCAGGCGGATGCCAGTGAGGGAAGTGATACTCTTGATCTCCTTTGTAACAAACTTAGAGCTGGGACGGATTGTCTTAATCTGTGCATGGCCTAATCCGGTACATAACAGGAAGAAGGTAAGAACGCTGATCACGTTTCTGTATTGAGCATTTCTCATGATAAGAATGGTTTAGAGATAAATAACTACTTTTGCGCAAAGATATGTTTTTTATAATAAATCACAATAATTAAGCCATGAAAAGCATGGAATATCTTCTTTTTTGGTATGTTTGCCGGATAATCAATAATAATGAAAAGCGTTATGAAAATAAGAAATGTACTATTGACCACTGTGGCCTGTCTGTGTCTGTCATGCATAAACGCGCAGAATGCTGCACCCCGTATCCAGCTGGAGAAGCCTGATATGACCCGTGGCACATCTCTGATGAAAGCCCTTGAAGACAGGCAAAGTACCCGTGAATGCTCCGACAAAGACCTCTCGGCCGTCGACCTGGCCGGTGTGATCTGGGCCGCAAACGGCATCAACCGCCCCGAAAGCGGCAAGCGTACTGCCCCCAGTGCCATGAACAAGCAGGATATTAAGGTATATGTATGCCTCAAGCAAGGCAGCTACCTCTATGATCACAAGGCGCATGCCCTGGAACTTATCAGCGAGGGAGATGCCCGTCAGCGTACGGAGGCTCCTGTGATGCTGGTGCTGGTGTCGGATACAAAGGAAACCTGGGGTGCGCTGGATGCCGGTATCGTGAGCCAGAACATCAGCCTGTATTGCGCTGCTTTCCAACTGGCCACCGTGCCCCGCGGCTCAATGGATCAGGATGCCTTGCGCACTGCCCTGAAGCTGGCTGATACGCAACAATTGCACCTGAATCACCCGGTAGGATACTTCAAGTAGCCCCTTAGCCGGAGATTAAAGCGTTTCAGCGCTGAAAGAAGAAAGAGCAATCATACTGCCTTCTTCTTTCAGCGCTGATTCTGTGTAGGCACGCCGCATCCGCGGTGGCTTATGGACTTTCATTTTCTTTAATCCTGACAAAGAAAGTCTCTTTCGTATCCTGTGTCTACTGTCAACTGTCGTATGGTTTTTCTTAGATTCAATCCTGAAAAGACGATAGATAATTGCACAAAACTCTTCTTTCAAGCGTTCTGTAAATACACCTTTGTAGTACGTAACACCTTTTGCATTAACTAATTAATCTTTTAACGGAAATACACAAAGTATTCTAAATCACATTTTTACATTTGTAGCATCTACTACATCAATCACCTAATATTCACCTTTAAAGTATCAACGTAATGAGAAAACGATTACCGTTTTTGTTGGTGGTGGCGACAGCCATTTTCAACTTCCTGCAATTGCAGGCTCAGGATCCTTACTTGCCTCAACAGGCAGAAATGGGAACTACATTGGCACCAGGTGACTTCCCTTCGTTTGCCCCTGCGGGCGATTACACCTTTGATGTGGAGTTAACGACGGGAACATCCATTGATGCGCGCAATGAACTTGGAGTAGGTTTCGAGTATGTAACTACGGCGGACGGGGCGTACCGGTTTGCCGTCAGAAGTGGAAAGGTATACACCTATAGAGACAGTGTATACGTGGAGAAATTCTTAGTAAAGACCTTTACGGACCGTGTGCCGGAGTTTCCCGCTATCTATGCGGAAGCCGATGATGCGATAGACCGTACGGGTATTTATAATGAGGCAAACTTGTTCAAGAACCCCGGCTTTGAAACACCGGCTAACCCAAAGGATGTGCGGAGCGCCACAGATGTGCGCTGGCTTCCTTTTGGCTGGCAATCACTGGACTTTAAAGCAAACTGTGGAAACAGCCGTGTCAATGATGTGACCATCAATTCCGGCTTTAGCGCAATCACCCCGAATGCCGAGGGGCTTGGAGTATTGATGTTCCATCAGTATGAAAACAACTTCTACCAGGAATTCCCGGCAGGGACTATTAAAAACAAAACATGGTACGAAGCAAAGTTCCGCACCTGGACGCACACTGGCGGCCAAAAGGGCGGAACTTATTTTGTGCGTGTAGGAACAACTCCTAATGGGAGTGATATTTATTCTTATTCATTCACTCAGTTGGATACGGATTATGGTATGCAAGACATATCCTGCTACTTTCGCACAGGTGAAACGACTGCCAATGCACCGGTGTACTTTACTATTTATCGGGCTACTTCGGGAAAGATTGCTCATTTTGACCGGATGACTTTGACAGAGGCTACTACCGTTCCCGTAATGAATGGCTTGACCTTTACGGGAGGCGATGCAGCCGAGGTGAAATACGCAGACGGAGCCTTTGCCCCTGTAACTACTCTGGCTGCCGGAGAGTACTATGATATGACCGATTATGTGACCAATGCATCCGTAATCAGCGGCGAGGGCTGGTTGGGTGACAATAGTACAAATAGCGGCCAGCAGTACCCAGGCGCACCGGATAATACCTATCTGGACAAATGGAGTGGCTCAGCCTATTCTTATAATGTGTATCAAACGCTGGAGGGCATCCCCAACGGGTCTTATACCATTATAGCAGCGGCGCGTAGTAACGGTGATGCATTCAGTGTGTATGCCGAAGGTACTACCTCAGGAAGCCAACCTGTTATTAATAATGGAAGCACCAACGGTGCGTTAGGCAACGGATGGAATGACATCACCGTATCCGGCGTACAAGTGCTGGGTAACACCCTTACCTTTGGTGTGAAGGGGCAATCTCCCGGAAACATCTGGATAGGTTCTGACAATTACCGCCTGCACTTCTACGGCACGGACTTCACCGCTCTGAAAGAACTGCTGACAGAGAAGAAAGACTCTGCTATTGTCTTACAGCCTTTGAAGATGGCCGAGGCGGCAGGTGCAAGCCTTACCACCGCCATCACAAATGCCACTGCTGTTATTGACGCCGATCCAACGACGCTGGAAGCCATAGAGAATGCAAATAAACAGATGGATGCAGCCATTAAGGCCGCCAATGCCTCTATCGGATACTATAAGTCGCTGAATGCAGCCATCGAGCTGGCAAATACGAACAAAGCCAATTACACGGAACTACCTGGACTGGCCAATTTCGAGACTGCCATTGGTATTGCACAGGGCGTGTATGAAACGGCCAAGGCTGATTCTACGGGCATAGCACAGGCCATAGGCGCACTGAAAAAAGCAGAAGTAACCTGCCGCTTCACTGCCGACCTGCCCATAAATGCCACCTTCCTGTTGCAGAACCCCAACTTTGAGGCGTTTACTGGATGGGTTACCGACAATACATCTGCCGTAGCTGGTGACTTTAAGATCTCTACAGCCAACGGAAAAACCTGCTGGAACTCATGGTCCAACAACTTTACCCGTATGAGTGTATACCAGAATCTGGAGGGCATACCTGCCGGAGTGTATACGGTTTCTTGCTATACCGCCACGGATGCCGCACCTCATGATCAGCATGCCTATGTAACCACCTCTGTGGGTACTGTAGTATCTCCGGTGGCTACCGTGCAGACTACCGCGACACCGTTTGCCACAAATGCCCAATGGGAACAGCTCACCACCGTTCAGGCTATTGTGGGCGAAGATGGGAAGATGGTCATCGGTTTTGCCTCTACCTCCGGTGGGCAAGCTTCGGGCTGGTTCTGCGTAACCGGTTTCGAGCTGACCTGTGTATCCAAACTCAATGCCCCCGACTTTCCCGCTACCGTGAAACCGGTAACCACGGGTGAGTATGTGGTGTATCATCCGGCTTCGGGCAAATACTTGTCTAACAATACCGCAGTATCTGCTCCTGTATTGAACGACTATGGATACATTGCCGCTCAGGATGCCTATTTCTGGAACATTACCGTATCCGGAGAGAACAATGATACCATTATGCTGCAACAGCATTCCAGTCAGAAGTACATGAATGCCAATGCCAGCAACACCTATGGAATTCTGTTGGGCAATGTAGATGCAGCGAATGTATCCAAATGGGCCTTGACGGATGTAAAAGATGGCTATAACTTCAGCGCTCGCCGCGCCGCTTCCGGCAAGCTTGTGGGAGTGGATGGCCTGACCGGGAACAATGTTGGTATCTATTACGACAAGGGAACTGACAAGAATCCATTGTTCCAGTTCATCACCAAAGAAGCTTTCCTGGCCTATGTGCCGCTGATGGAATACTTCAATGCCAAGGAAGCCCTGAAGGCTGCTCTGGCTCTGGCCGCTGAACGGGTAGGTCTCAACCCTGCCGCTTATAGTGCCGAAGCCACCACCGCTTTCAACGAGGTGATTGAAGCCGCAAGGACTGTATACTTCAATGAACAGGCCACCTTGCAGGAAGTACTGGATGTTGCGAAACCCATCGTGGGGGCAACCAACAAGTACTTGATGTCTGTAGTCACAGGAACGGAAGACGCGCCCTCGGATGTATCCTTCGTGATCCTTAACCCGGACTTTAATGCCGGTAATGCCCGCAACTGGGAAGGTGCCACAGGTGCAGCCGCTAATACCGTGTACGAGTTCTTTGCAAAGAGCTTTGATATGTATCAGAAGATAGCGGGTTTGCCTGCCGGTTACTACCAGCTGGGTGTACAGGCCTTTGCCCGTGCTACTGGTAATGACAAGGGTGTTGCGTATAAAGCCCAGACGGAAGTGATTCGTTCCTTCCTGTACGGAAAATCCGGTACGGGTGAAGAACGAAGTGCCCCAATCCAGTCGCTCTACTCTGAAGAGAATACCGGCGCAGATGCCAACATGGGTAATTATGCCAACTCCATGGCCGAGGCCAATACCGCTTTCCAGAACGGGAACTATACGGATAACTTGGTAGATTATATCTATCTGGCCGAGGATGATACGCTCTTTATCGGAGTAAAATACCCCACAACACCTCCGATTTCCAGCAGTTGGACCATCTTTGACAACTTCACCCTGAAATACAAAGGCAATACCTCCGCTTCGCTGGTAAAACTCCTGGAAGAGGTCATTGCTGAGGCTAAAACCATTCAGGGCGTGATGCAGCTTAGTGTAGAAGGAGCATTGGCCGATTCCATCACTGCTGCCGAAGGACTTGTGGCTTCCGTTGATCCTACCCAGGAAGCACTGACCGAAGCCAAAACGAAACTGGAGAACAGGATGAGAGCCGCCCTCTCTTCCATTGATGCATACGCCTTGCTGAATGCTGCCATCGTGCGCGCAGACAGCCTGTCGGTAGCTGAAGAGGAAGAAATGGTTGCCGCCCTTGCTACCGCTACTGGCATTTATGAAGCCAGTGAGGTAGATGAAACAGGTATTAACCAGGCTATTATCGCTCTGAAGACCACATCGCATGCTACCATCGTAGCAAAAGCCGTGAATGGCAATGTAACGGAACTGATGATCAATCCTACGATTATACAGACCGCTACTTCCGTACAGGTTCGACCTCTCGGTTGGGAGAACAGCAAGAATTCAGGCACAAACGGTAACTTTACTAAGTCTGCAGCCAGCGCTACGGTGCCGGCTATAGATACATACCTGGAAATCTGGAACAGCAACGCTGCGACCATAGTGTTCGACTATAACCAGAAGATCCAGTATGTACCGAGTGGAGTATACCGCCTCAGTGCCGTCACCTTTACGCAATCCACCAATGGGAATGCCGTGCTGTATGCCAATGCCGCAACCGCCCCTATGAAGAGTGGCGTAACCGGTGACAACTTCAAAACTCAACCTCCTACCTCACTGATGGTAACAGTAAGTGATGACACCCTGCGGGTGGGTATCCGAACCATTGGCGTGCTGAATGGTCAATGGAGTGGAGCCGATGACTTCAAACTGACCTATCTGGGCACAGAGGAAGAAGCCGCCGCCTTGCTGGAAGCTTTGAAGGAATTAAGTGATTCTATTGTAGTAGCTGAAGGCTTGATAACCAATTCAGACACTTTGATTGCACAGGCAGAGAAGAATACGTTGACCGCAGCCATTACCACCGGTAAAACAGCGCTTGGCGCAGTAGCTCTCACCGAGGTAGAGGCAGCCATCGCAACCCTGTCCGCCGCAATCCTGGATGCAAGAGCCTCCATCGAATTGTGCACCGGCTTGATTGCCGTATATGAAGAAGCGAATACCCTTCTTGAAGAACGTGAGTATGCTCCGGCCGACGGCGACGCCATGCGAACCGCCCTGACGGAGAACTATGCTGTGTACGAAGATCAGACCGATGAGACCGACAATGCCGCCATCCAGGCTGCAAAAGAGGCTATCGAGGCTGCTCTTGATATTTTCAAAAGTAAGCTCTGGCCGGTTGGCTTGAACGATGCAGGAGAAGACACGGTGAAAATCTATGTAGACGGTTTCAAAATTGTAGTAGAGGGAGCCGAATACGAGATCTACGACCAAAACGGTCTTCGCATGCCTGCCGACTCTCCATTGACTCCGGGTGTATACCTCGTAAATGTATCCGGGAAGACAGTGAAAGTTCAGGTGCAATAACCGATGAACCTGCTTTGAAAAGCGTGTAAGGGAGAGGCTGCCTTTGTGGGCAGCCTTTCCTTTTCTTAAACTACTCAGTGTGGTTTTCGTTGGATTATCCTATCTTTGAAGCCGTATTACAAAAACCTTACTCACATAAATCTAATATGGAAGAAATCATTCAAAGCAGAATCCACGAGATACGGGGTCAGAGAGTCATGCTGGACTTTGATCTGGCAGAAATGTATGGCATTGAGACGAAACGCCTCAAAGAAGCTGTAAGAAGAAATCTAAAACGATTTCCACAAGACTTTATGTTTGAACTATCAGAAATAGAGTTTAATTCTTTGAGGACGCAATTTGCGACCTCAAAGAAAAGAGGGGGAGTAAGGGGTAGCTATGTTGTCAAGTGTATTGAATAGTGATATAGCAATACTGGTAAACATTAATATCATGCGTGCCTTTGTAGCTGTACGTCAACTGATATCCAACCCTCCGATTGATTGTGTGTCCGTGTTGGAAAGCCAGATGCAGGAACTCAAAGGTTATATTGAGGACGTATTTGCAGATTATAACGACATCAACGAGGATACCCGCATGCAGCTTGAGCTCATCAATGAAGCATTAGCTGAACTGCAAGCGCAAAGGAAACTCTCAGAGAAACCACGTAACCCGATAGGGTTTCATAAAGATAGAGGATGAAAACGGTTATTCTCTTACGGTATCCGTTAGGTATTCATTGAATACAGTTTCCCAAAGAACCATTTATTCTATCAGTTGTTAATTTAGAAAATAAGCAACTATGATGATGAGAATTAATAACTTGGTAGTATGTCTGCTACTATTGGCCGTTATTTGTGTGAATGCACAAGATAAACCGTTTGAAGGCATTACAGCCACAAATCTGGAAAATGTCCGTTACCCTTTCCCTGTGCATTTTATTGGACTTAATATTCAAGGGGAACAACTTAAAATGGAGTACATGGATGTGCATCCGGATAAGCCTAATGGAGAGACTGTGTTATTATTACATGGAAAGAACTTTTGTAGTGCCTATTGGGAACAAACGGCTAAAGATCTTTCACGGCAGGGTTTTCGTGTCGTCATTCCTGATCAGATCGGGTTTGGTAAGTCCTCAAAACCGGAGCATATACAATATAGTTTCCAATTACTTGCACTGAATACAAAATCAATATTGGATTCGTTGCATGTGGACCGGGTAACAGTAGTAGGCCATTCTATGGGAGGGATGTTGGCCACACGTTTTACACTCATGTTTCCGGACCGGGTATCCAAACTTGTCCTGGAGAATCCTTTAGGATTGGAAGACTGGAAATTATACGTTCCATATCAAACAGTGGACAATTGGTATGCAGGGGAACTGAAGCAGAATTACAACACATTGAAGCAGTATCAGCTTGACTTTTATTACGGAGGGCACTGGAAGCCAGAATATGATCAGTGGATCGAAATAGCTGCCGGTTGGACCAATGCTATTGATTATCCCCGTATAGCTTGGAATTCCGCCTTGACTTATGACATGATATTCACACAGCCTGTGTGTTATGAATTTCAACACATTAAAGTCCCCACCCTTTTGATAATCGGACAAAGAGACAGAACGGCCTTGGCGAAGAACAAGGCGCCGGAAGCTGTAAAGGGAATGCTTGGTAACTATCCTTTGTTAGGTCGTGAGACCGCAAAGAAGATTCCTCATTCCGTATTGGTTGAGTTGGACAACGTGGGTCATCTTCCGCACATCGAAGCTTATGATCGGTATATTAAGGCGCTGATTGATTTTCTGAAGTAAAGAATAGCAGGAACCGTTTTTAAGAGGAAGGGGGAATATGTGAATAATCATTTCTGATAATTATAGTTGTTCAGTGGTTTTTCCGTCCGATTATCCTATCTTTGAAGCCGAATTGAAAAACTATCTGATGAACTTTAAGTGTATCTATACTATCTGTCGTTTATACCTGTTGGTTTTTACTGTTGCAGTTTTTGCGTGTTCTCATACGGTGAAAGGGCAGAATCTCAGCTATCAGGAGTTCGAGAGAATCCCATTAAATGACATGCTATCCGTGATCTGTTTTGTGCAGGATCCGTTAGGAGTAATGTGGATGGGTACTAACAGGGGACTTTACAGTTATGATGGATATACTGTGCGCAAGAATGTGCCCCCTAAAGGCTTTATACGGGATATCAATACCATCTATTGCGGAGTGCTTTTTGATGAGGAACGTATCTGGTTTGGGGCAAGCGCTGGCGGATTTATATACAACTATAAACATGATTGCTATGAGGCGCCTCCCGTAAAAACAACAGCTAACATACGTTGCATGTATAAGTGGAAGGGTATCTTGTGGATCGGTTCCTTTCAAGGGTTATATAAGTATCATATCGCGGAACGAAAATTAGAGAAAGTCAATAATCCGGCCATACCTCATCAGGTTGTCTACTCCATAGCCGGTACGGAAGAAGGAATTCTATATATTGGTACCCATGACGGGCTTTGCACGTATAACCCTGCCCTTGATGAATTCAAAGAGGTACAGTTGTCAACTGGCTCCGGTAAGGGTAATCTTCCCATTCACTCCCTTTATTATGATCCTCTAAGGCATTGTGTGTGGGTGGGGACAGCTAAGGCATTGTATAAGTGTGATGCTTCCCGGCAGGTACAAAGAATAGCTTTACTGGATGGAACTGTCATAAAATCCATCACGGCTGATTATGACAAGAACCTCTTGCTGGGTGCTGACAATGGATTGTATATTTACAATCCGGAGACTGCTTCTTTTCGTCACATCGTGCACGATTCTCGTTATCCGCAATCGCTTGTTGACAATATCATCATGAATATTTTTGTGGATCATCGCAAGAATATCTGGATCGGAACAAACCTAGGAGGGGCCATTTATCATCATGATAAGGCCTATCAGTTTATTCCCATTTCGCAGATTACAGGAATAGGAGACGGAAACTATTTTATCAAGGCATATAAGGATTTACAACAAAACCTGTGGCTAGGTGGAACGGAAGGACTGATAATGGTGCCCGGATCTTTCAATGATACGTTGGAGAAGTCTTTTTGGTACCGTGTAGGTGATCCTCAATTTCCTTTGCGGAACAACTTGGTAAGGGATATCTATGAGGATAGAGAACATCATATATGGTTGGCCACGGAAGGAGGTATAGGACGGATTGACCCTGCTACCAAACAGGTCATATACTATACCATCACGGATAATACGCAACAATTTAATGCCAACTGGGCAAATAGTATTGCGGAGGATGACGAGGGGCGGCTATGGATTGCTGCATGGTTGGGAGGAATATTTGTAGTAGACAAAACCGCCTTGATGAAATCTGCTACAAGTAGCTATACGGCTGATTATCATTTTTCCAAAAGGAACGGGCTTACCAATAATGATGTGTACAAGCTGGTGAAAGATCCGTATGGACATATTTGGTCCATTTGTGACAGCTTATGTAAGATCGGGACAGAGACTTTCCGGGTAGAAAAGGTAACATTGTACGATGATCAGCATGAAGAGCTCCTTCCTTATTTTAAGCACATGTTATGTGATAAGGAAGGATATATGTGGGTGGCGGTGTATAATGGAGTATGTCGGGTTAATCCGCGAACCAATGAAGTGACTCACTTTCGTTTTGAGAATCTGGAAGAGAACGGTATCAATTCAATAGTAGAAGTAGATAACCAGATATGGGTTTCTTCTTCAGATGCAATGATTATTGTGGAAAAGAGGTCATTGAAGGTTGGGTATTTTGGTTTCCCCAATAAAAAGTTCTCAGGGAGTTTTTACGATGAATCCTCTGATCGGGCGATTTTCGGAGGTATTGATGGGATTACCATTTTCTCAAAAAATCTGGCCACAAAGGATACTCATAATTCTCCGTTTTACCTGACCGGCCTGCATGTCAACGGAAAACCGTTTGAGCCTCTGGCAGAAAGTATTCGTTATCTTCAAACCATTGAGCTGAATTATACCCAGAATAATCTGACTTTTGAATTCTCGGACTTGCTCTATTCACTGCAATCAAGGAAGGTTATGTACCGGATGGAGGGTCTCGAGAGAGAATGGCAGATGGTGAGGTTAGGCTCTAACCATATTACCTATACCAACCTGCCTCCGGGTGAATATGAACTCTGTATTGCTTCGTTAGATGCTCAGGGCAGTCTTTCAAAGAACCGGTCTAGGTTTACGTTGGTCATACAGCCCCCATGGTATTATTCCGGACTGGCAAAATGTATCTATATGATCGTGTTGTTGGGACTTGTTTTGTGGACAATTAACTATTTCCGAGTGAGAAACCGCCTTAGGATTGAGCGGATTGAAAAAGAAAAGACATTGGAACTCTCCCGCTTGAAGATCGACTTCTTTACAGATATCTCTCATGAATTTAAAACCCCTTTAAGCCTCATTATTGCCCCCGTCAGCAAGTTGATACTTGAGGCTAAGAACCCGCAGTTGAAGACAAAACTGAAAATGATAGAGCAAAATGCCTTGCACCTGAGTACATTGATAAACAGGGCCTTGAATTTTCAACGGGTAGATGAGAGTGAACAGACTGTTATCCGCTCTACGGTAGATGTGGTTGAGTTCTTCAGAAACATATTCAATTCTTATGCAACACTTTGTGTCGATAAGCAGATTGATGCCCGCTTTGTTTCTTCCATAGATACATTGTATGTACCCATTGATATCCTGAAGATGGAGTCGGTCTTAAACAACTTGCTTTCCAATGCGCTTAAGTACACGGAAGCGGGCGGTTTTATTACTTGTTCGGTGCAGCATGACGAGGCTGAAGGTTTGTTGGAGATGAGTGTTTCCGATTCAGGGATCGGCATTGCCCCGGAGGAGGTATCCTATGTGTTCGACCGTTTCTTCCAGTCGAAAAACGCGAAAGGAAAAGAAGGTGCCGGGATAGGCCTGTATTTGGTAAAGAGCTATGTGGAACTGCACGGAGGCACCGTCTCGGTTCACTCCTCAGAGGGTGAAGGAACCCGCTTCTGTGTACAGCTTCCGGTAGAGGCGGAATTGCGCGCATCTAAGGAGGTTTCTGTCGATGCATCTGATGATATGGATAACCCCTTGGTACTGATTGTAGAAGACAATAACCAGATCGTAGAGTTTATATCGGAATCGCTGGATAAGGAGTATCGCGTGGTTGTGGCGTACGATGGCAAGTCGGGCTTGGAGCTTTGTAATAAGATGATCCCCGACCTCATTATTGCCGATGTAATGATGCCCGTCATGGATGGCCTTGAGATGTGCAGGTGTATTCGGAAACAGCCCTTATTTACCTCTACCCCCATTATCATGCTTACTGCCAAGGACGATGCGGGCACGGAGCGCAAGAGTGTGGATATAGGAGTGGAATACTTTATCCCCAAACCTTTTGATATTGCAGTACTCATGTCGCGCATCCGGCAATTGACCGGAACCCGGAAGAAACTGGAAGAGAAGATCCGGATCAAGACTTTGGCTGAACCTTCGCGGATGGAAGTAGTTTCCGTCAACGAACGTTTTCTAGAAAAAATCACAAAGATTATTGAGGACAAAGTACCTGATCCCGACTTTAATGTGAATGCCTTGGTTGAAATCAGTGGGACGGATGCTAAGCAGCTTTACCGGAAACTTAAACAGCTCACCGGCAAAAGCCCGGTGGAGTATATCAAAACCATTCGCCTGAAGAAAGCTGCCATGCTACTCTCTGAGAAAAAGTTCTCAGTCTCCGAGGTAATGTATCTGGTAGGCTTCTCCAATCACTCTTACTTTACCCGCTCCTTCCAAAAGGAATTTGGAAAGACACCTAAGCAGTTTGTAGAGGAGGCATAGTAGCTTTGAAAGATTGATGTGCATCAACCTTTCAAAGCTACTATAGTAGGAGTTTCCAGTTTGTCGAAAAACGATATTACAGAGTTATCCTGTAAATACAGCTCTTGCCGTCACGTACAACGGAGCGTACAATCTCTGCCTTTACGTCACGACCAAGAGCTCGCTTAAAGATTCTTTTGAGCATACCTGAGGTGCAACAACAAATTGATCCTGAAAGGGCGTTGCAAGTAGCCCTTACTATCGGGCAAAGGCAATGATCCTTATTTTCATCACAGAGGAGAACACCTGCCGCTTCATCAAACTGAACTTTCCAACCCCATTCTTTCTCAAGATAGCTTGCAAATTGGGACGCAGAAGTAAATCCCGTTAACTCTTCATCAAGATGTTTGCTGTCATAGCACATTTGAGAACAATTGCCAATTGCTTCACCAACATCTGTTTTTTCACCCTGCTCTATCTTGCCTAATTCATTCATTAAGTCTTTCGTCCAGTTCTTGGTGAATTCCAAATCTGCAGCCTTCTCTTCAGGCAATGCGGGCGTTTCTTTTTCAATTTTGTTAAAGCCAAAGGAATTAACAGCTTGAGTAGCAATCGCACCGCCGCAAAATGCTGCGGATATCTTTAAGAAATCTCGTTTATCCATGATGCATAATTTAAATAATGAGTAAAATCAATTAATACAGGGTAGTAACCCTGTTCTTTGGGTTTTGCAGCCAAAGGTAACTGTTAGTTGCGCTTTAGTAATTTACATTTGTTAAAACTTGATTTTACATTTGCTAAAATCATCTCATTTTGGCTCTGACCCGGCTCAAATTTACTTGTGATATGCCCAAGTATGAGGCAATGATATTTAATGAAACTCGTTGAGTAATGTTAGGAAACTCCTCGATAAGTTCTTTATATCGTTGCAGGGAGGTCTTGAACTGGCGGGATATAAATTGTTTTTCAGACTTTATGCATGCGTATTCCACGTATTTGCGTCCCCAGTTTGCTATATAATTGTCTGTTAGATATAGTTTCTGTAGCGTATCTAAATTTATTTCATATAGAAAGGTGTCTTCTAAAAGCTCAACATTCGCATATTCTTCTTGACCCGTATGAAGTGTTTGTAATGGAAAGATAATATCACCCTCTTTGCCAAACCAAAAAGTAACCTCTTTATCACGATTATAAGTATATGTACGAACCATTCCCTTTTTAATGAAATAGCACTTGGAGCCACTTACGCCTTCGCGAAAGAGATGAAACCCTTTGGGATAATCTATCTCTGAAACATAACTCAGTAAAAGGGTCTTGGACGCTTGTGGTATTTGATGTATATTATCTATAATCTCGTTGATATTCATTGCATTAATTGTTTTATGAAAAAGGATCTTATGAGCCGGGACAGATCCATATTTGCCAAAAGTACTATAAATAGTTCAGTGAACTATGGAAAGGTAACAGAAAAATCTGCTGTAAACTCCATTGTCTTGTATGTTTTTGGGTACACACAAGCCAAACAATTGGTACGCATCAGTTGAAAAACTCGTGCGCACGGGTTGAGAGAGAAAACGCAGGCTTGTAATTACAGGAACGCAAGCCTGAGATTTCAAAAAACAAGTTGGTTCCACTTCACACTTTTCATCTTTCACGTTTTTCAAGCCTCCACTTGAAACCCCTTTGTCATAAGCGCTTTCAGAGGGGAGTGGAACGTGGAGGCTTTTGAAGTGAATCTCATTTTTTCACGCCTTTTTCGCCTTTGTCCGATTTGTGTTATCTTTTGTCTGATACCTTCTTTTGTCCCGTTTTCCCATGCTGTACATTTGCCAACGATTTATAGAATAAGAAAGCCTAGTATAATACCATGTCAACAGAAAATGTGATCAAGGCTGCTATGAATAGAAAAATAATAATAAGCCTGATTGAATTGATTTATATAAGAAAGAACATGAAAAAGAATTTTAAGAGCATTTCTCTGATCGGATGCCTGATGCTCGCATCTTTACCGGATTTGTCTGCACAATCGTACAACTGGGTAAGCAGTACACAAAGTAGTGTATGGAAACAATCAACTGTAAAATTGCAAAACAAGGCTGCCGTTAACCCTGCACTGGAAATTAATGGAAATGAAAGTCTATCTACGTTTAAAGCCTGGGGAGCTACATTTAATGAATTAGGTTGGGATGCCTTGAATGTGTTGTCTCCCGAACAACGAGAAACCATTCTGAAGCAATATTTCTCTCCGGAGGGGGATATGCGTTTTACACTTGGTCGTTTTTCAATGAATGCCAATGATTACTCACGCAGTTGGTATAGTTGTGATGAGGTAGCTGGTGATTTCAAATTGACACATTTCAATATTGACCGTGACAAGACTACGCTGATACCTTATATAAAGGCAGTCCAAAAGTACAATCCTAATTTGAGATTCTGGATCTCTCCATGGTCGCCCCCTTCCTGGATGAAGGTGAATCAACACTATGCAGTCAGAAGTGATAAAAGGTATAATGACATGTCGCCTTCATCAGATGTGGTTTTGTCGGAAAACCAGGGAGAAAGAAACGGCGCTCTCTTTCCCCGTGAATTGGCACTTAATGATTACCTTATTCAAGATCCCCGGTATTTGAAAACCTATGCCAACTTATTCTGCAAATTCATATCGGCATACAAAGAGGAGGGTATTCCTATTTCGATGGTCATGTACCAGAACGAAGCGTGGAGCTACACCGTTTATCCCGGCTGTGCGTGGACACCGGAAGGTGTTATTCGTTTCAATGCAGAGTATTTAGCACCTGCTTTGAAAGAACAGCACCCCAATGTTTCACTTTATATGGGCACATTCAATACTAACCGATACGATGTTGTTGACCAGATCCTTTCCGATCCACGTATGCCGCAAACGATAAAAGGAGTCGGTTTTCAGTGGGAAGGAGGACAACTGGTGTCCCGCATCAAGGAGAAATATCCTCAATACAAGTATGTTCAGACGGAGAGTGAATGTGGACGAGGCAGCTTCGACTGGAAAGCTGGCGAACATACCTTTGGACTTATCAATCATTATTTAGGCAATGGTTGTGAAGAATATACTTTCTGGAACATTATTCTATGCAACAACGGTGAAAGCCCTTGGGGATGGAAACAGAATGCGCATATCCGTGTAGATTCGAAAACGGGTACGGCTACGTATACTCCCGAGTATTATGCGGTAAAACATTACGCCCATTTTGTTATGCCGGAATCACATCTGTTGGCATACAGAGCGGCTAAAGAAGACAGGACGCCGGTATTGGTCTTCCTTACTCCCCAAAAGAAATATGTGATTGTGGCAGGAAACTTCAATGAAGTGAGTAGGAAGGTTACTATAAAATTGAATGGAAAATACCTTAATGTTATCCTTGAACCGCATTCAATGCACAGTTTTCAACTGAAGTAGAAGCAGGATGCCCGGAAAGTCCTTTTCTTGGGAGATAGGAAAATTAGTAGAACAGAAATGAAGAAGATACTATTTTTAGGCTTGGCAATCGTTTTAATTGCCTTTCGGATTAAAGCTGATCCGGAAGTTGGAGTTGCCAATAAAAGTAATGCCGTTACACCTCAATATGCGGGTTATCTATTTGCTTATTTTGAGGGCTCGGGCCCTAGGCCTGAGCGCGAACACCTCCGCTTTGGAATAAGCCCCAATGCAGTAGAATGGGAAGCGTTAAATGGGAATGACCCCGTGATCCATTCCGACTCTATAAGCGTTTCGGGTGGGATTCGTGACCCGCATATTCTCCGTAGCGAAGATGGAAAGGCATTCTATGTGGTGGCTACAGACATGAGTACGGCAAAGAAAGGATGGAAGTCAAACCCCGGTGTTGTATTGTTAAAATCAACCGACTTAATCCACTGGACACATTCTGCCATACATCTTTCTGATACGTATCCGGAGAAGTTTGGGGATGCCTATTGGGTATGGGCTCCCCAGACCATATACGATCCTTCCGTAGAGAAGTATATGGTTTATTTTACCTTGAAGAGGAATGATAGTTCAGATTTGGTTACTTACTATGCGTATGCCAATGAGAATTTTACGGCTTTTGAGGATGAGCCCCGATTCCTGTTCAATGCAAAATACGGTTCAATTGACAATGACATCATCTATAAAGATGGTATCTGGCATTTGTTTTATAAAGGCAATACGAAAGATATTCAAGGTGTGGAGGTGAAGAACGGAATCCAGAAAGCAACCAGCAAGAATCTTCATACAGGTTGGGAGGAAGATTTTATTTATCTGGATGCATATGTTGATACCCGGACTTCCGTAGAAGGGTCTTCTATTTTTAAATTGAATGATTCTGATACCTATGTACTCATGTACGACCTCTATTCTTCGCAACGGTATGAGTTTCAGATCAGCAATGATCTTTACAATTTCACCTCAATCCCCCAGTCCTTTATTAAAGACTTTACTCCGCGTCACGGATCCGTGATTTCAATTACACAGGAAGAAATGGACCGGCTTAACCGAGAGTGGGGGAATAACAGTGAAATAGGATTATAAAACCATAAAACTTATGTTATCATGAAAAAACTGTGTATCCTGTTGCTCTTATTGGGAAGCGTCTATAGCTTTGCCCAACGGCAAATGGAAAACCTTGGGCGGGGACTTGTAGCCCAAAAAATTACGGGAGGCGTATACATCAACTGGCGCATTACCGGTCAGGAATGGTATGGAACGGCGTATAACCTATACCGTGATGGAGTTAAGCTCAACGCCGCTCCTATTACCGGAGCGTCCAACTACACCGATGCCGGCGGAACTACTCAATCTGTGTACACCGTGACTTCCGTGAAGAATGGAGTAGAAAGTGCACCCAGTAAAGCGGCTATTATGAGTACCAATGGTTACCTCAACATTCCTTTGCGTGAACTGGGAGTAAGCGGATATGCCCCTAATGATGCTACCGCGGCCGACCTGGATGGGGACGGGGAAATGGAAATCCTTGTAAAGCGGATCTATGCAGATTGGTCTGTGGCTTGCCAGCACTTCTCCTATATTGAGGCTTATAAACTGGATGGTACTTTTCTTTGGGCTATCAATGTAGGCCCTAATCTTACGGACGATGTGGAGATCAATGTGGCCGCTTTTGATTTTGACGGAGATGGAAAAGCGGAAGTCTTTATGCGTACTTCGGAAGGAACCATCTTTGGAGACGGTACCCAAATAGGGGATACCAATGGAGATAAAAAGACAAATTATCGTTTAGGGGGACAATACATGATTGAGGGTCCGGAGTTTCTCTCTTTGATTGATGGTGAAACCGGCAAGGAACTGGACCGGGTAGATTATATTCCCCGTACATTCGGTGGCAAAACAGTAGAACAGATTTGGGGAGATGGCTATGGACACCGTGCCAGTAAGTATTTCTTCGGTGCTCCTTATCTGGATGGTAAGAAGCCCAGTCTTTTCATTGGGCGTGGTATTTATACCCGTACTGTCATGCGTACGTATGATATTGTAGATAAGAAGCTGGTGTTCAAATGGGAATTCAACACTGATAATAATCCGACTTATTTTGGACAAGGTTTCCATAACTATTCGGTAGCTGATGTAGATGGTGACGGTTGTGACGAAATAGTATGGGGTTCAATGGTTGTAAATAATGATGGAAAAGGACTCTACTCTACAGGGCTAGGGCATGGGGATGCCCATCATGTAGGTGACTTCGATCCTTTTAATAAAGGATTGGAAATATGGACCTGCCAGGAAAACACTACAGGGGTTGCTTTACGAGAGGCCGGGACCGGTAAAATCCTGATTCGCCGTGTGACAGGGAGGGATACCGGTCGTTCTATGGCTGCCAATGTGACCAATGATTTTCCGGGGGCAAGTTTAGAGGGAGGTCCTGTGGCGTATTCTGCTACTACCCGGAGCGCGATAAATCATCTTGGCGGAACCACACTTAATTTCCGTATTTATTGGGACGGTGACTTGTTGGAGGAATGTTTTGATTATGACCGTTTTAGTGAATCTACCGGAGGTGGGGAAGGTGCGGTGTATAAATGGGGTAAAGGGCGTATTTTTACCACTTTCGGTGCATTGACCAATAACTGGACAAAAGGAACCCCTTGTTTGCAAGCTGATATTCTGGGTGATTGGCGCGAAGAGATCATTATGCGTTCAGCGGATAATAAGAGCTTGCGTATTTATATGACGACGGCTCCCACTGAGCATCGTTTCTATACGCTTTTGCATGACATGCAGTACCGCCAGGCCGTCTGCTGGCAGATGTGTGGATATAACCAGCCTCCCCATGTGAGTTTCTTTTTGGGAGACCTGGAAGGAATTACCTTGCCTCCTCCTCCTGTCATGACAAATGACAAACTGCTGTACAGTGGTAACGGTACCTGGAATGATTCTTGGACAAAGAACGGTTCATCTGTGGCTTACAGCGAAGGCCAGTCTCTGCTTTTCGATGCGGATAATGGAGGGATAGTCACTCTCAGTGGTTCTGTGTCTCCAGAGTTGTTGACTGTGAATAGCATGGGTAACTACACGTTGCAAAGCGGTTCTCTTTCCGGCGCAATGCGCCTGAATAAGCAAGGTGCAGGCACATTGACTCTCAATAGTGCGTTGACCTATACCGGCCCTACCGAGCTGTGGGACGGAACTACCGTGATTACTTCCGCGATCCAGAATTCTCCGGTTTGGATGAACCGTTTTGCAGAGCTCTCCCTGAAGGCGGATGCAAAGAAAGGTATTATTCAGGAGTATGGTTCCATTCTGCGCGTGGGAGGCAATGAGGAGAAAGCGGTGGTGAACATTTCTGATTCCTTGTGGTTGAAATACGGAGCACAGGTAGATTTCGATATTTATGATACGGATTTCAGTGCCGATTTGCTAAAAATCAACGGTAACCTGATCCTTAAGGAAGATGCTGTATTCAATATCATTCCCCATGCTTCAGCAGGAAAAATTAAGCCGGGTGAATACCTCCTTGCCCAGGTTAGCGGTATGGTAAAGGGGAATGTATCGGATCTGGATATCCGTGGGTTGGAAGGAATAGCCTGTTCACTGGCACTACGGGAAGGCAAAATCTATCTATCCATTATGGAGACCCGTGAGGCTGCTTCCGTACTTTGGAATGGCGCCTACAAAGCGGGCGAATGGAACCTGGCTACTACCAAAAATTTCCTGAATAATGATATGGAAGATCTTTTTGTGACAGGTGATCAGGTGGTTATGAATGATGAAGCGGCTTTGAAGAAGGTGAATCTGCCTTCTGATGTATCTCCTGCCTCTTTGGTGGTTGATGCTTCCTCCAACTATACTGTCTCAGGCATTAAGTCTATTATAGGAGCCGCTGCTTTTACCAAAAAAGGCAAGGGTACTATAACCATTGATAATACAAATACGTTCACCGGAAGAGTGGAACTGCTGGAAGGTACTGTATCTGTTTCTGCATTGGCTAACACTGTGATGACCGCGGGTGCCTTGGGTAGTCTGAGTACCAATGCGGCTAATTTTGTCTTCAACGGAGGAACCTTGCACTCCAATGATTATATTACTTCTTCTTCACCTATGACTCTTAATGAAAACGGGGGTACATTCAATATAGGTGATGAAATGATACAGGAAGGTAAGATTATCGGTACTGGACAGTTGATAAAAACAGGTACCGGACAGCTTACCCTTAGTACACCCAATACTTATTCAGGTGGTACGGAAGTGAAGGCGGGTACCTTGAGAATGGGGGACAGAACGGCTACCTTTGGTGCACAAGGCTCCCAGGTAACACTATCCGGAGGAACACTCAAAATCAATGGAGACTATGGATACTCCAATCATAAAATTGTAATACCAAAGGGTGCCAAAGGCGCAATCATTGCCGGCGAACGCTGTGAAATAGCCGGTAGTATCTCTGGTGAGGGTGCGCTGGATCTGAATCTTCTGTGGATCCGTGCAGATAACTCGGCCGACTGGTCCGGATTTACAGGCACTGTGAATGCGCACGACGGGGATTTTCGTATGTCTAAAGGACTTGATATGTCCGGTACTTCACTTACGCTGGGTGATAACGTGTACATGGCACATTTCAGAACGGGTGGGGGGACCTTGATTGACGGTACCGCGAAGATCGGTTCTTTATCTTCTACTTATACTACATCCACTTTGGCAAGTGGTACCTACAATATTGGTTACAACAATAAGAACTCTTCTTTTGCTGGTAAGTTTGACGGAGTTTTTGTGAATAAGTATGGTACAGGTAGCTTAACCTTGAGTGGGCAAAGTACCGCTACCCTGAATATTTACGAGGGTAAAGTACTAGCCACTGCTTCCTCCGGAAATACTACTACCGGTCTGGTTACAGTACGATCTGGAGGAACCCTGGCCGGATCGGGAGCAGTGAAGAATGTAACTGTCCTTGAAGGAGGAATCTTAGAACCTGCTTCCAGCACCATTCTTGCAGGTAAGTTCACCGTAGACGGGACTCTTACCTTGAACAAGGGCAAACTGTTTATCAAGCGCCGGGGTAAGAACAATGACCTCTTAACAGTGAAGGGTAATGTAACAATGACGAATGCACTGATAGAAGTAGATGCTTCTGCTGCCTTGACAGAAGGGACAGAGATGCAGATTATCACATCCTCCGGAAAAATTACGGGCACTTTCTCCGTATCACCCACTACTCCGGGTGAAGGCCTCCGTTGGGATACTAGTAAGTTCCTCAGCGACGGAATTCTGGGAGTGGCTGCCACTACCGGCTTGAATAGCATAGGTGCAGATGGCCCGAAGGTTTATCCTACCGCCGTAACTGATATTTGCCATATAGATGTAAGCACAGCCAGCCAGGGTACTGTGATCCTTGAGCTACTGGATGCGTCTGGGCAAATAATACTGAACCGCTCATTCAATGCATCCGAAGCACAAGTTATTGACATGTCTGCTTATCTGTCGGGTACGTACTTTCTTGTACTGAAATCCGACGATGAGAAGATGCAGAAAACAATAACTAAACTGTAAATTCAATAAAAAGAAGACACTACCTGTAAGGGCGGAATGCATTCGCCCCTACAGGAAAATGTCATTCTGATTATAACTCAAAAATAGAAACAAATGAAGAATATAAAACAGATAACCTTGTCATTATACCTATTTTCCGGTATAGGATTGTATGCACAAACTGCAGAGCCGGCTCACAATCATACTCAAAAAGGGCAACGTTTTGAATGGGCTGCGGAAGGTAATCCTATCATTACCCATAAATACACTGCCGATGCAGCTACATTGGTGTACAACGATACGCTCTGGATCTTTACTGGAGAAGATTATGAAGGTAACCAGACAAAATACCGGATGGCAAACTGGTGCGTGTTCTCCACCACTGATATGAAGCATTTTACGGAACATCCCATCCCTTTGAGAGGTACTGACTTCAGCTGGAGTTCCAAGCAGGCGTATGCTGCTCACGTAATAGAACGCAACGGGAAATTTTATTATTATGTAAGTACGAACTCAACTGGTATCGGAGTGGCTGTGGCTGATCGACCCGAAGGCCCTTACAAAGATGTACTAGGCAAGCCTCTGCTTACCAAGAAGGATTGTTTTGCGAGTACTCATGGTTGGTCGTGCATTGACCCTGCGGTTTTTATTGATGATGACGGGCAGGCCTGGATCTTTTGGGGCAACAGGGAATGTTATTATGCAAAGCTCAAGGATAACATGATTGAAATTGACGGCCCCATCAAGCAGATACTCTTTGAGGGCCTTTCCTTTACGGAAGCTCCCTGGATTCATAAATATAAAGGAAAGTATTATCTTACTTATGCCTCGGGTTTCCCGGAAAAAATCAGCTACGCCATGGCAGACCATATTGAAGGTCCGTGGGAGTACAAAGGAATCCTGAATGAGATTGCCGGGCACTGCAGTACCAATCACCAAGCAATTGTAGAGTACCGCGGTAACTGGTACTTTATATATCACAACGGAGCTATGCAGACGCAGGGTACAAGTGCCAGCCGTTCCGTGTGTGTGGATAAACTGGAGTACAACAGAGATGGAACTATAAAACGCATTATAATGACTTCGGAGGGGGTAAAACAGCTGTCTCCCTTGAGATTTCCGAAAAAAAAATGATTTTATTTGTATTGCAAGTTGCTGATATATAGATGATTTTATCCTTTGTCTGATTTGTGTTATTTATTGTCTGATATCGACTTTAGATGTAAATTGAGATGCTCTACATTTGCCGCAGCAGAACAAACCTTTTTTGACTAATACTAAGAAGTTGTTTTGAATTTGCTCAAAACAAACTGATAAAATTAAAAAGGAAATTCAAAACAGCTTCTAAGAGAGGGAATACAGAATCTTAAAACGATTTCTAAATCCATATAAATATTTGAATTATTCATTAACCTAAATTAAAGATGTAAGTATGAAAAAGTTTATGCGATGGGCCTTAGGGCTATTTACTGGAACTTGTATGCTTTTTACGGTACCAGCTGTAGCAGAGGATATTGCCCCTGGTACCAGTTTTACACATATGATTGTGAATCCTGGTTTTGATGCGGGAAACGGAGATGGATGGACTATTGTGGAAGGTACCACTCCGGATTGGCTTCAGCAGGAAGCACAAAGTTGGAATAGAACCTTCAATATGAACCAGACGGTTGCCACTCTTCCTGCGGGAGTTTACAAACTGACTGTGGACGGGTTTTACTGTGAAGGTGCGAATGACGGTGGTGCCAAATATGCGGCCGGCACGGAAGAGATCAATGCGGTGGTGTATGCACAAACCGACTCAGAGTATCAGGAAACTCTTCTTCACTCTCTTTATAGTGTAAAAGGTTTCGTGGGAAGTACACAGATGACCAATGGATATGTAAGTGGTGTAATCTCTGCAAGAGAAGCTTTTGATCAAGGCTATTATAGTGACAATACGGTTTTTGGCATTGTAGTTGAAGAAGGGAAGACTCTTACAATTGGTATCAAAACCTTGAAACATGCTCCTTATCACTGGATCGTTTGGGATAGTTTTAAGCTTACTTATCTGGGTGAACCAGGTATAGGGGTATATTACGGAGTTATCAGCGGGCTTGATAAGGATCTGAACTCTTATTTTGATGAGTATCGTATTCCGAGTGGTGCATACAATGAGGTGCAAAGCGCACTTGAATATAAGAATGAGTCCGGATCCAGTTCGGATGTGGTCGAATTGCAGGCGGTGATTGATTCAATGACACATGTATTGAACAGAACAAAGTTTGCCGCTACAGCAATGACAAATCTTAATTTGCTGATAGAAGAAACAAACTCTTACCTGGCATTGCATTATCCTGGAGAGGCGGAGCTGGCCCAGGTTCAAGGTACGGCAATAGACATGATGCAGCCTGATGCTACGATGCCGGAAGGCGGACTGGTGTATGAGGCGGATCTGAGCAATGCCGTTGCTGATATGAAGGCTGCTATCAGGACTTATCGCCTTAGCCAGACTGTTACAGCGGAAGGGGTTGATTTTACATTTGCTATGACAGCGCCGAACTTTACGAAAAATGGAGGAGATCCTTCTAAATCCTCAGATGGCTCATCAGAGGGGTGGGTTACTGATAATGTACCTGTTGCAAATTCCCAGTATCGTTTGGGTATTGTAAATGGGAAGAACTGCTGGAACAACTGGAACAATAATTTCACCCGTATGAATGTGTATCAGGTTGTGAAAGGAATGCCTGCCGGACTCTATGCCTTTTCCTGTTACCAAACTAATGAAGGAGCTGAAGTAACTGATCAGCATGCATATATTAGCGCTTTAGGCGGAAGCTCTGACTCTCCTTATGCAAAATATACCTTCGCCACTGACCCGGACCCGGATAAGGGAACCTTTAATGAGAATGGTAAATGGGAGGGTCCTCTTACTACCGGTAAGGTGCTGGTGGGGACTGATGGCGAACTGCGTGTGGGCTTTGCTTCTACCAGCAATGGCAATGGTTCCAGTGGCTGGTTCTGTTTTACAGATTGTAAACTGGTGTATTACGGAATGCCCGGAGGTGCTTATGCTGAGGCCATGACAAACAAGATCAATGAGGCAAAAGCACTTGAAAGCGAGGAAATACTTAGCGCAGATGCTGCGGCTCTTCGTACTGGTATTCAAGCGGCAGAAAGTATAAACACAACAGATAATGAAGCTGCCCAAGCTGGTCTGGAAGTATTAGGGGAAGTCATTGCTGAGGCCAATACTGCTATTCAGGTTTTAGGAACATTTAAGAGTGGTGTATATGCCAGTGCGGTAGTTATAGTGGAAGATGCCCAAGGTGCATACTCAGAAACAGTTCGGAACTTTGTGGGAAATACTGTTTTGTCTATGGACGAGATACTTGAGGCGGATACAACTTCCTCTGCTGTATTACCTGCCTTGACACACCAGTTCAACCTGTGTTTCTCCTTTGTGCCCCAGATTCAGCAGGCAGCAGAAGTGGCCGAAAATGAGCTTTACAATGCAGAAGCACGTGAGCGCCTGTCCGAATTACTGACAGCACAACTTGATCTTGTGAAAGAGGACTTTTCCCTGATTTCTCAGGCACAGCAAATCCTCAGCTATGCAACAAAACTGACTTCGCTTGCACAGGAGATACCGGCAGAAGGAGCGGATGTAGCATTCTGGATTCAGAACTATGGTTTTGATGCAGCTACTTATGACTCAGGTTGGATCAACAAGGGTTTTGTGAAAAACACGGCTCTCTCCACTAAAGATGATGGATATACTGCGAATGCGGCAGAATCTTGGCTCAGAGGAAATAACACCCTGCCCAATAAGACAATGTCCCAAATTTTAAGAGTCCCCAATGGAACATATACCATTTCTGTAACCGCTACGGCTTGCCAGCAAGGAACTCTGAATCTCTATGAGGAAGATGGTGTCACTATCAAAGAAGTCGTGACTCTTACCACTCCCGTGAAGGGTGTTTGGCTCTTTGCCAATGCGGACTCAGTGGAGATTGCTACTCCGATGATTGGAGAAACGGCTCCTTATGAGAATCAGACCGCAGAGAATGAACCTCATTCACTGAGATTTGTTCTTGAAGATGTAGTGGTAAGCAACGATACCCTGACTCTTGGAATCAAGACCCGCTCCACGACTGCCAACTGGGTGGCTTTCGACAGCTTCAGTCTGGTTTGCCTGGATTACGTATCAGGAATTGAAGAGAACGAGGAAGATGCAGCTATTCCTGCCGTATACGTAGAGAATGGTTTCATCAGGGTAGCAGATAATAAACCGTTTACGGTTTCTACTATAGACGGTATAACTATTTCACCCGCCGCACAATTGTTACCGGGTATCTATATTGTAACAACCGGTACAAAAGCGATAAAAATAGTGATAGAAGAATAAGTTAGTTTAGTAAGTAGTTAAAAAGCTTCCGGCGGGGAGCAAAGAAAAGAAGAGCCGCTTCATTTAGGAGCGGCTTTTTTTTATAGTATGAAGATGGCATATTAATACAGACATGATGAATATGGAACTCGCAATGATACGGCACTTTATTATTATTCCTATATTTGAAGCCGTATTACAAAAACCTTACTCACATAAATCTAATATGGAAGCAATCATTCAAAGTAGGATCCACGAGATACGTGGTCAGAGAGTCATGCTGGACTTTGATCTGGCAGAAATGTATGGCATTGAGACGAAACGGCTTAAAGAAGCTGTCAAACGAAACCTGAAACGATTTGAAGGCGAGGATTTTATGTTTGAACTTACCAAAGAAGAACTTTCAAGGTCGCAAATTGCGACCTTGAACAAAAGCCGAGGCAAGAACTTCAAATACATGCCTTTTGCCTTCACCGAGTTGGGGTTGCAATGCTAAGTAGTGTTCTTAATTCAGAGGTAGCCATAGAGATAAACAGAGGAATCATGCGTGCCTTTGTAGCTGTACGTCAACTGATATCCAATCCCCCGGCTGATCGTGTGTCTGTGTTGGAAAGCCAGATGCAGGAGTTCAAAGGTTACATAGAGGACGTATTTGCAGATTACAACGACATCAACGAGGATACCCGTATGCAGTTTGAGCTCATCAATGAAGCATTAGGAGAACTGCAAGCGCAAAGGAAACTCTCAGAGAAACCACGTAACCCGATAGGGTTTTATAGGAGCGGTGAGTAAAAATTGGAAATCACAATCTGTGATAACATCATCTGATAAGCACTCTAAGTTGGCTGTACTGCTGGTCTTTATTAAACTGATTCGAAATGGATATCCCTTACAACGTCCGTGAGTTCAGGTATTCATTGAATACTGTTTTGTAGCTGTCACTGATGGGGATGAAGGTTTTGCCAAAGACGATGCGGTTGCGGTCGATGACTTTTATCTTGCTTACTTGCACGATGTAGGAGCGGTGTACGCGCATGAAGCGATCGGAGGGCAGGAGCTCTTCCATGGACTTCATGCTCATCAGGGAGAGGATGGGCTTGCTTTCATCCGCAGTGTATATCTTCAGATAGTCTTTCAGTCCTTCAATGTACAGGATGTCATTTAGCATGATCTGCACCAGTTTGTATTCGCTCTTTACGAAGATGCTGTCAACGGGCGGAGGGGTACTACTGCCTGTGGTGGGAGCTTCACTGGTCTGCGCGGGGGCTGTGCCGCCCTTTTCTACCAGCTCAAACCATTGTACGGCTTTTTGGGCGGCTTTCAGGAAATCGGCGTAGCTGAAGGGTTTCAGCAGGTAATCCAGAGCGTTCACCTTATACCCTTCCAAGGCGTACTGGCTAAAGGCGGTGGTAAAGATGATGCGTGTACGTTCATTGACCATCTTGGAGAATTCCAGCCCGGTAAGCTCCGGCATCTGTATGTCCAGAAAAAGGAGTTGTACCTCTTCCTCCTGTAAGCCCTTCATGGCTTGTACGGCGCTGGAGTATTTTCCTTTCAGTGTCAGGAAAGGGGTTTTGTTTACGTAGCTTTCCAGCAGACTGAGTGCCAGAGGTTCGTCATCTACGATCGCACAGGTTATGTTCATACAATGCTCTTTTTAAAGGTTGTTCTTCGTATCAATGCTTAGGGTAGAGAAGTACTGGCTACCGTCTTCCGAAGTGCCGCGATCCCACTGATAACGCCCCGGATACAGGTGTTCCAGGCGTATCCGTACTTGTTCCAGGCCAATGCCTGAGCCGCTCTTGTCGTTTTCGCTCTTGGGATGATTACTGTTCTCAATGCGGCAGGTTACAATGCCTTGTTTGTTCTCTTCCAGCGTGATGCGGATAAAGCTGGGAGCTTCGGGGCTGGTACCGTGCTTGAACGCATTCTCAATGAGCGAAATAAAAAGCAGAGGAGCGATGGGAGTAACGCTATCCGGCGTAATAGAGAACCGGGTCTCTACTGCCACATTTTCCGTGAGGCGGATGCGCATCAGGTCGATGTAGTTGCGGATAAAGTCTACTTCTTTATACAAAGGTACATAATCAGTCTGATTCTCATACAATACATAGCGCAAAAGTTTGCTCAGGTCGAGCACGGCATTCTGTGCCTTGTCGGCATCAAAGACAATCAGGGCGTAGATGTTGTTCAGCGTGTTCAATAGGAAGTGCGGACTGAGCTGGTTTTTCAGGTTCTTCAGTTCGGCCTGTGCTTTGCTTTGCTCCGCTTCCTGGCGGGCCATCTCGGCACTGCGCCAGCGAGCGCTCATGCGGATCGTGGCGCTGGCTCCGATGGCTAACGACAAGGTGATGAAATCGCGGAACACAAAAAGCCACACGGGCGGTCTTCCTCCTTGGTGTGGGGAGCGTCTTCCTCTTTGCTCTCTTCTTTCTCCATCTGTTCTTTGCTCTCTTCTTTCTCTTTGTTCGTAGGGTGGAGGCGTGTTGTTTCGTTCATGCCAGGGAAATTCGCGCATTGTGAAACAGAACAGGCCCACAAACAGTACATTGCACAACAGGAAGCTGCGGGTCTTGCCTTTGAACAGAAAGTGTGGAATCAGCCACAGGTAGTTCAGGTAGAAGATGGCCATAAGGTAAAACGGAAGCTCTGAGAAACGGAGCATGGTTTTCCACAGGTCGGCATTGTTCTGGCGGTCCAGGAAGAAGATTGGCAGGCCCAGAATAAAGATCCATACGATGCAATGGATGGCAATTTCCGGTAGTCTCTTTTGGCGTAGAGGAGAGAGGGTATTCATTATAATAGTTGGATAATAGGTTTATTATTCGTAGCGTATGGCATCAATGGGGTTCAGCCCGGCTGCTTTCTTGGCGGGATACCAGCCAAAGAACACGCCTGTCACGGTACATACGGCAAAGCTCAGGATGACCGTCCACGGTTGTATGTATACAGGCCAGTGCGCAAGGAGGTTGATACTTAGCGAAGTGGTTATCCCGATGATGACTCCGATGATACCGCCCGTTACACTGATCAGGATGGCTTCGATGAGAAACTGGCTTAGAATGTCGATGCCCCTTGCCCCTACACTCATGCGGAGGCCGATCTCGCGGGTACGTTCCGTTACGGAAACGTACATAATATTCATAATCCCGATACCTCCCACTATGAGTGAGATACCTGCAATACAGGCCAGCAACAAGGTCAGCATAGTGGTGGTGGAGTTCATCATGCTGCTGAGTTCCTCTTGGGAACGCACGTTAAAGTCATCGTCATCCCCGGTTTTCAATTTATGGTTGGTGCGTAGGATGGTGTTGATCTGGTCGATGGCTTTCTCTGTCACTCCCTCCGTAATGGCTGAGCAGTAGATGCTTTGTATGTAGGTTTGCGCCAGGATACGCTTCATGACGGTGGTATATGGAGCCAGCACTATCTGGTCCTGATCCTGCCCCATGCTGTTATAACCTTTAGGTTCCAGGGTGCCGATGATGCGGAAGGGGATTTTATTGAAGCGGATCACCTTTCCCACAGGGTCTTCGCCCCCGGGAAAGAGGTTGTCGGTAATGGTTTTTCCCACTATACACACCTTCGCGCTGCTGCGGATCTCTGCATCAGAGAACAGTTCGCCATCGGCTATCTTAAGCTGGCGGATGGTGAGGTAGTCCTGGTTTACCCCGCTGGCACTGGCCGGGTAGTTGTTGGATCCGTAGATGAACTGTCCGCTGCTGCTTACGCTGGGACTGGTGGCTTTTACGTAACTGCATTGTTCGGCAATATCGGTATAATCCTTCATCTTAAGGGTTTGGGTAGAACTGGCGTCCATACGCACACCACCCCGCCGGTCGGCGCCGGGATGGATCATAATCATGTTCGAGCCCATCTCGGCGATCTGGCTCTGGATGCTCCGTTTGGTTCCTTGCCCGATGGCCAACATGGTAATCACGGCGGCTACACCGATGATGATTCCCAGCATGGTAAGGAAGCTTCGCATCTTGTTGTTGGCAAGTGCCCGAAGGGCTATTTTGAATAAGTTGGTACCGTTCATGTGGGTTGGGGGTTATAGTGAATCTTCTTCCGGCGGGAGGGCCTGCAGTGCTTCAACGGCAGAGCGGATGTGGTGGTTCTGGGTATCTTCCGTTACCAGTCCGTCACGTAGTACAATGTTGCGACTGCTATAGGTGGCAATCTCCGGGTTGTGTGTCACAAAGATAATGGTACGTCCTTCGGCGTGGAGCTTTTGAAACAGTACCAGGATATCAAGTGAGGTACGGGTGTCCAGGTTTCCTGTAGCCTCATCGGCCAGGATTACGGCGGGGTTGTTTACCAGTGCACGGGCAATGGCTACACGCTGCATCTGTCCGCCCGACATCTGGTTACTTTTATGTTCCAGCCGGTTGCCCAGTCCTACAGCTTGCAGGGCTTCAATGGCCCGTCGGCGGCGTTCGGCTGCCTTTACCGAGGCGTTGTACATAAGGGGCAGTTCCACATTCTCTACGGCAGTGGTCTTGGCCAGCAGATTGTAACTCTGGAATACGAACCCAATCTTACGGTTTCGCAGTATGGCGCGTTCCGATTTGCTCATGGAGCGTACAGGGGTTCCGTCCAGGTGGTATTCTCCGCTGGTGGGGATGTCCAGGCAACCTAAAAGGTTGAGCAGCGTAGACTTACCAGACCCCGAAGTTCCCATGATGGTAACGAATTCCCCCTCACGGATGGTAAACGTAACGCCACGCAGGGCGTGCACCGTTTCTTCACCTACGAGGAAGTCGCGCCTGATATTTTGCAGATCGATAATCGGTTTGGCATCCATGGCTTACTTCTTTTTGTTACGTCCCGGAGGGCCTGGCATGAAAGGAGAGCGCTCCTGGGAGGCGGTGTCGTCAGTTACTGCCGGCGTAGCACTGGCAGTGGCTTCTACTACTACCCGGGTACCTGCGGGGATGCCGCTCACAATCTCGGTCAATATTCCATTGGTGATACCGGTTTCTACCTGAATGGCTTTGAAGATAGTTCCTTCACGTACCCAAAGGATCTTGTGGGTTTCGTCTTCTTTGAGGTCGGGATTCTTCTCCACCGTATTTCCTTCGCCGATAATCTCCGGGTCGGGGTTGAAGCGGAAAGCCTTATTGGGTACGGTGAGGATATCGTTCCGTTCCAGGGTAAAGATGGTTACATTGGCGGTGAGTCCCGGTTTGAGCTTCAGGTCTTCGTTGGGTGCTTTAATCACCACTTCATACGTCACTACGTTATTGGTTACGGTAGCTTCCTGGCGTACCTGGGTTACTATGCCTTCAAACACATCGTCGGGGTATGCATCCACGGTAAAAGATACACGTTGGCCTTCCCTTACATTACCTATGTCGGCTTCGTCTACATCCGCCACTACCTGCATCTGTTTCAGGTCCTGTGCAATGGTAAACAAGGTAGGGGTGCTCATACTGGCGGCTACGGTTTGTCCGGCTTCCACCTCTTTGGAGAGTACTACTCCGTCAATGGGGGAGAAGATCGTGGCATAGCCCAGGTTGGTGCGGGCTTTTTCATAATCGTTCTTGCTCACTCCGTAATTGTTGAGGGCCTTCTGGTAGTTGTAATACGCCTCGTCATAGTCGGCATCGGATACCAGCTCTTTTTCGTGCAGCCCTTTCAGGCGGGTGTAGTTTTTGAGTTGGTATTCGTATTCCGTTTTCGACGTATTCATATTGTTGGCGGCAGAGCGGAGCGAGTTCTCCAGATTGGTCTTATCCAGCTCGGCCAGTAACTGTCCTTTCTTTACTACTGAATTATAGTCTACATAGAGTTTGTCGATGATACCCGATACCTGTGTACCTACCTGTACTTGCGTGATAGGTTCAATAGACCCTGTGGCGGTTACGGAACTGTTGATGGTACCTTTCTGTACAGGGGTGTCTTCAAACACGATGTGCTGGGGTGGTTCCGGTCCCCACAACTTCCAGCCTGCAAAGCCGGCGGCGATGACGATAACGGCGGTGAGGCCGATTTGTTTCTTGCTAAGTTTCATATCTTTGTTCTTAATCAGCTTTTCTACTCTTAAATATCTAACTCCTGTCCTTGGTAGAAGCCCAGTATCTTCATGTTCAGCAGGGCCATGTATTTGGCTTGCAGCTTTTGTTGCTGGGCGCTGAGCAGGTTATTCTTTTCGGTAAGCAACTCCACGGTATTCTTCAAGCCGGCAGAAAATTGCTGGCTCACGAGGTCGAAGCTGGCGTTGGCATACTTTTCCTTTTCGCTGGCGGCGAGGAACTCGTTTTGCGAGGCGTAGGCATCCTGCCAGGAGCTTTCAATGCTCTTGTACAGAGTCTTTTGCTCTTCCAGCCCATTGAGGCGGGTGGAGAGGGTTTGCAGTTTGGCTTTCTCCACAGCGCTTTTGTTGGAGCGGTTGTCGAAGATGGGTAGCGAGAGTGAAAGCCCCAGGTTGTTGTTCCATCCGGTTTTAAGCTGTTGGCCGAACTGGTTGGGATTGGTAGAGTTGTGCCCTGTACCGGTATTGGCCTGCAGGCTGAGGGTGGGCATGTATCCCGATTTGGCTATCTTCTCATTGAGCCTGGCGGCCTCTAAGGAGAGCTCGCTGCCTTTTATCTCGGGCATGATCTGCAGGGCGGTGGCATATACATCCGCCTTGGAGGGCAGGGGGGAGAGGATCTGTTCATCGGCGATGCCGGGGAAGGCTACATTCATCTCTGCCTCTCCTTCCAGCTCGAGGAGCTGTTTCAGTTGCAGCTTGTAGGTGGCCAGTTGGTTCAGTGCCTGCACCAGTTGGTACTGATCGGTACTGAGTTGGGATTCCAGTTGGGCTACATCGGTTTTGGTCAGCATCCCGGCTTTCAGTTGTTCACGGGCGCGTTGCAGTTGGGCGGAGTCGGTACGCAGGGTGGCCTGGTTGATGCCAATGGCTTCTGCCGCATACAGAATCTGCATGTAGGCCTGGGTGATGGATAGCTCCACCTGGTTTTCCTGCTGAGCAATTTCCTGGCGCGATACATCTTCCTGCAGCTTGCTGTAGCGGATGTTTTTTACGTTTTTCCCTCCGTTGTAGAGGGTCATCTGAGCGCTCAGGCGATAGCTTCCGTTGTAGGAGTTGATGCTTCCGTCGTTGTAGCTGCTTCCGGTGCTTCCGTTACCCCCGTAGGGCTGGTTGGCGTAGGACTGCGAGGTGGAGAAGGAGAGCGAGGGGAACAGGGCAGCTTTGGCGCTGCTGGTGTTCACGCTGTTCTGATCCAGTGTGTTCCGGCTTTGGCGGATAGAGATGTTTTGCTCCAGTGCATACTGTATGCAGGAACGAAGTGTCCATTGTGTGGGCTGCTCCTGTGCATGCAATGTGCTACACAGGAGGAAGGCCAGAAGGGCAAAGAATGTGTGAAGTCTGTTCATGAATCTTACAATTACTTTGAGTGTTGCAAAAGTACAGCTTCCATTTAGCGTGCGCAAGAAGTATAGATGTGCAAGGAAAATATGCCGCCGAATGTTTTGTATTTCCCGATAAATGTGTTTCCTTTGCTGTGCTGCGGATGTGGGCAGGCATTGGTTGCGCCCGCGTGGCAAAACATAACTCAATGAGAACGATGCACCGTGAACTGATTATCCGCCGGGTGTGGCGGTTTTACCGGGATGGCTTCCGTGCCATGACATGGGGGCGCACGTTGTGGTGGCTTATCTTGATTAAGCTGGTGATTATGTTTGTTATACTACGGTGGTTGTTCTTCCCGAACTTTCTGAGCGAGAAGGCCGGGAGTGCACCGCAGAAGTCAGAATATGTAGGGCGGGAGCTGACTGACCGCGCTATAAAAACACATTAAACAGACCTGAATATGAATCATTCAATTGACCCCTCGTTAATAGACTGGTCGCGGGCGCAGTTCGCACTGACGGCCATGTACCACTGGCTCTTTGTGCCCCTTACACTGGGCCTGGGCATTGTGATGGGTATTATGGAAACCATTTATTATCGTACCCGCAACCCTTTCTGGAAAAATACGGTGCAGTTCTGGATGAAACTCTTTGGTATCAACTTTGCCATAGGAGTGGCTACAGGCCTTATTCTGGAGTTTCAGTTCGGGACCAACTGGAGCAACTACTCCTGGTTTGTGGGCGATATCTTCGGTGCACCGCTCGCCATAGAGGGCATTCTGGCCTTCTTCATGGAATCCACTTTTATAGCTGTTATGTTCTTCGGGTGGAATAAGGTGAGCCGGGGTTTCCACCTGGCCTCTACCTGGCTGGTGGTTATCGGGGCTACGCTTTCCGCCTGGTGGATATTGGTGGCCAATGCCTGGATGCAGCATCCTGTGGGTATGGTGTTCAATCCTGATACTGTACGTAATGAAATGGCCGACTTTGCTGCTGTGGCTCTCTCGCCCGTGGCGGTGAGTAAGTTTGTGCATACCGTGCTCTCCGGCTGGGTGTTGGGTGCCGCCTTTGTAGTGGGTGTCAGTTGCTGGTATCTGCTAAAAAAGAAACATCGTGAGTTCGCTTTGCAAAGCATTCGCATCGGTGCCTGTTTCGGACTGGTGGCTGCTTTGCTGGCAGCGGGCAGCGGTGACAGTTCTGCTTTTCACGTGGCTAAATACCAGCCTATGAAGCTGGCTGCCATGGAGGGGCTTTACGAGGGCGGATCGCATGCCGGACTGGTAGCTGTAGGTATGCTGAACCCCGCCAAAGAGAGCTATAACGACGGGCAAAGTCCGTTCCTTTTCCGGGTGGAATTCCCCTCCTTGCTTTCCCTCATGGCGCATCGGGATGTCAATGCCTTTGTGCCCGGCATTCACGATCTCATAGAGGGGGGGTATCCATTGGAAGACGGAACTTTTGCTCCTTCTGCCCTTCAGAAAATGGAAAAAGGCCGTGCTGCCATCGAAGCCCTGGGTGGATACCGCTCTGCCCGGGACGCCCGTGATACTGTGGAGATGGCTGTCTCCCGGCAAGCCCTTGAGGCGAATATGCCCTACTTCGGCTATGGATATATAAAGGATGTGCATGAGTTGGTGCCCAATGTGCCACTCAACTTCTATGCCTTCCGCGTGATGGTCATCTTGGGTGGCTTCTTTATCCTGCTCTTTGGCTTGGTGTTATACTGGACGTACCGCCGTAATCTGGCGGGCAGCCGATGGTTGTTGTGGTTGGGTCTTATCAATCTTCCCTTTGCCTACATCGCCGGACAGGCGGGGTGGATCGTGGCCGAATGCGGTCGCCAGCCTTGGGCGATACAGAATCTGCTGCCCGTGGGGGCTTCCATCTCGCGGCTGGATACTGGGTCGGTACAGGTTACCTTCTTCCTGTTCCTTTTTCTGTTTACAGTGCTTCTGGCTGCAGAGATCGGCATTTTGCTGAAAGCCATCCGCAAAGGCCCGGAGGCGCATTCTTAAATAATTACTTAAACGCATGGATCTGATGACATACGATTTCTTACAACATTATTGGTGGGCCATTATCTCCCTGCTGGGCGGTCTGCTGGTGTTCCTGCTTTTTGTACAGGGCGGCAATACCACCATCTTCTCGCTGGGCAAGACGGAGATGCAGCGCAAAATGATTATTAACGCCACGGGACGTAAGTGGGAGTTTACCTTTACTACCCTCGTTACTTTCGGAGGGGCATTCTTTGCCTCGTTCCCGTTGTTCTACAGCACCAGCTTCAGCGGGGCGTACTGGGTGTGGATGATTATCCTCTTCAGCTTTGTGCTGCAGGCGGTGAGTTACGAGTTTCAGTCCAAGGCGGGAAACCTGCTGGGCCAACGCACCTATCGCACTTTTCTGGTTATCAACGGCATCATTGGCCCGCTGTTGCTGGGTGTGGCTGTGGGTACGTTCTTTACCGGATCGGCCTTTGTGGTGAACCACTCCAATATGGCCAATAGTGTAATGCCTGTGGTCAGCACGTGGCTTGGCGCATTCCACGGCCTGGAAGCTGTGCAAGAACTGGACAACTTGTTGTTGGGTGTAGCCGTGCTGTACCTTTCCCGCATCCAGGGTATGCTCTACTTTCTCAACAGCATTGACGATGAAGAGTTGAGCCTCCGCATCCGTCGTACGCTGGTTACGGATACAGTCATCTTCCTGATCTTCTTCCTCTCCTTCCTCATCCGCCTGTGCATGCGCCACGGCTTTGCGGTAGATCCCGGCACGGGCAATGTGTTTGTGATGGCCAATAAGTATCTTATGAATTTTGCACAGATGCCCTTTGTGATGGGCCTCTTCCTGCTGGGGGTGATCAGCGTGCTGTTCGGCATCCTGCGCAGTGTACTGGTGGCTAAGTTCCAGCGCGGTATCTGGTTTACGGGAGTGGGCACGGTACTTACCGTGTTCTCCTTGCTTTTGGTGGCAGGCTATAACAATACATCTTACTATCCCTCGTACATGGATCTGCAAAGCTCCCTCACCATTGCCAACAGCTGTTCCAGCCACTTCACACTGGAGGTGATGATGTACGTATCCTTCTTCATTCCCTTCGTCCTGGCTTATGTCTTCTACGCCTGGCGCTCCATCGACCGCCACCGTATCACTTCTAATGAAATGAAGCATGGAGAGCATACCTATTAGCCGTTTTTTTATTTACCCTCCACGTTCCACTGTTTTCTGAAACCCTTTGCTGTAAAGGGTTCCGAAGTGGAGGGCTGTGCTTCCACTTTAGTAGTTGCATAAAAAAAGCTTGATATTTTTCGAAAAACTGGTGCGCATGAGTTGAACAATTGGTGCGCATCAACCTTTCAACTGGTGCGCTACGGTTACAGGAAGCCAGGCCTGAATTGTTAAATTTCAGGCCTAAGTTTCTTCAAACGCAAGGCTGTGTTTTGCTCCCTTTCCGCAGGTTCCACTAACCCCTTCTAAAACCTTTTGTGGAAGGAGTCATCACAATAGGTCTCCATCCTGAAACCCTTTACTACAAGTGGTTTCGGAGCATAGTGGAACGTGGAGGCAATATGAAATATTCCTCTTATGTGGCGCCTCGTTTTGCTACAGCAAAAGTAAGAAATTGGCCTCAGTAGTTATTTCTACCGCTAACCCTGTTACTAAATTTTATGCCTTTTAGGGATAGAGTACACTAGCCTGTAAGAACTTTAATTGGGGATTTCTTACTTATAAAATTGTACTTTTATTTATTTTAGGATGGCGAGGTATATAATCAGAATTTTATTTGGTAGTTATTATTCTATATTGTAAGTTTGCAAAAGAAATTCACAAACAAAGCAAAATATGGGTAATCCTATAATTCTTTCGATGAGTTTTCTTACTGTTGCTAAGAGTGCTTGAGATGCACCTTTGGTAACAGGCGTTTTTTAATGTGTCTGATTAGATATGGAAAGGAGGATTGAAGTCTTAGAAAAAAAATGGAATATTTACATTGAACTGGAGAAAAAGATTCAATGTCAAGGCTTGATATTGCCTTGTTGCTAAAAATATCAATAAGAATGACACGTATGAAAATTAAAAACAAGTATTATGACAAGAAAGAATTTATTGACCACATTTGTATTCCTTATGCTAGCGATCACGACAGTTAGTGGACAGGCTTTAAAAGTGACAACTACTGATATTGATATGCTCCGTCCCTTAGGTGTAAATAACCTGACGACAAGGGACGGGTTGGATATAAGCACAAAAAACAGTACTTCCTTATTGGGTAGTGGCTCGGACTTGATTTGGGGGTGTTTTTACCAGACTCAGCCTAATAATCCGGGAATTTTTTCTCTTACCTCTTTATCTTCACCCTCCGGTTGGAATCCCTGTTTCACTGTACGTGCAAATGGGAAGGTGGGAATTATGAACAGCAATCCAAGCGTAGCCTTAGAAATTGGTTCTGCCAGTTCCCTGCAGCAAGTTAAAGTGAATGGTACAATTGTGTGGGGATCGGATGTTCGCATGAAAGAGAATATTAATGGTTTATCCAACTCGCTGGGGCGTCTGACAAAATTGCGTGGAGTCAGCTATAATTTGAAAGAAGAGGTTGCAGATGAGACAATTCCGGAGAAAATATTGAATGACCCTTCTTTTAATTCTGCTCAAGGGAAAGGTGTATTGAAAAAGTCTCCCAAAAAGAATTCTGGCCTTCAGAACCGTACGGTTTATGGTTTCCTGGCTCAGGAAGTACAGCAACTTTTTCCGGAATTAGTATATCAGGATGACAGTACGGGTATGCTCTCAGTCGATTATATTGGTATTATCCCTTTATTGCTGGATGGCTTGAAAGAACAGCAAGGCCAGATTGAGGCTTTACAAACGGAGGTTACTACCCAGAAAGAACAAATCGCTTCCATTCTTCAAGCTATTGGTGCCGGTAAGCTAAATGCTTCTGAAGGCTCAGATTCTTTCCCTATATTGCATCAAAATACCCCCAACCCATTTGACCGCTCCACAGAAATAGGTTTCTACATTCCCAGAGAAGTACTGGTAGCCAATCTGTATATCTTTGATATGCATGGAAACCAGAAGAAAAGTTTTCCAATCCATGCTCGTGAGAATGGTTCTATTGCAGTGGATGGCTCTACTCTGAATGCGGGTATTTACTTTTACACCTTGATTTGTGACAGTAAACCGGTGGATACGAAACAGATGATATTAACGAAATAAAAACTATGGTTATGAGAATATTTTGTTTCTTATTTCTATCCTGTTTTTTTATGCTTTCTTGTTTTGGGCAGAATATCAATGCTTATATTCATGTGAGGAGTGACGCACTTCATGCAGTAAGTGATACAACTTCTTCCCTGCTGAAGAAAAGTGTGCGCCCCCAAACAAAGAATAGTAGACTGAATAAGATGATAGAGCAATATGATGTAGGTATATACAAACAGGCATTTCCTACTGCGCACAGTAAATGGCTACGTGATATTTATTATGTGGAAACTCCTGATGTAGATTTCTACAATAAGTTAAACAACGAATTGCGAGAAGAAGTGGATCTGATAGAAACTATAGATGGTACTCCGCAATCGACTTATACCCCGAATGATTATGGTAAATCTCGCGAACAAGATCATTTGGATTTGATTCGTGCAAAAGAGGCTTGGGATATTGTGAAAGATATTCCTAAATTGCCGGTTGGTATCACAGATACTTACTTTGAAACGTCTCATGAAGATATGAGTGGACAGTTTCTAAATCAAATTGCAAATAACTATAATTCAGGAGACTTTCATGGGACAGCAGTTTCAGGTTTGATAGCGGCAATAACTGATAATGACAAGGGAATTGCAGGCTTGGGTTTTAACACTAAAGTTTATGCTTCTACATCTCGTACTGATAGTGAAGTTTTGCGAATAGCACAATTGGGATATAAAGTTATTAATTGTAGCTGGTATAATTTATGTAACTATAGTGTAGTTCAAGATTCACTTTATAAGGAAATTAGAAATATTTGGGATTGCGTAGTCGTTTTTGGTGCTGGAAATGGTGTACAACATTGTGGTGGAGCGAAAATATATCCAGCTTCTTTGCAATGGGTGATTTCTGTAACTTCAATAGCGCATGCCTATGATGCAGGATATGTACATCCTACTTTAGGAAAGATTGGCTGGAAAGATCGGCATGAATACACTATAGGAGACTCTATTAATAGTCATCATCATAATGATGCTGTGGATATATGTGCTCCTGGGTATGCGGTTACTACTCCCGGTCTGAATAGTCAATATAAAGCTTCTTGGGGAACTTCTTTTGCAGCTCCTTTAGTTGCAGCTACAGTGGGGCTTGTACGCTCAATTAATCCTTGCTTGACAGCGCGTGATGCAATGGATATGGTTATTAATTCGTCTGATCCTAGTATTTATGATTTGCCTGAAAATTTTAAATATAGAGGAAGATTAGGTAAAGGACGTTTGGACGTCTATAAAGCAGTATTGGCAGCAGCAGAGTCTGCTACGATTCGATTTAAAACTTCGACCACTATCTGGGGAATCAAAAATATTCGTTCAAATTATGCCATTATATCTGAGTCACCTGTAGTCTTGTCGACAGGATCAAATGTGAAATTTGAGACCCGACAGGAGGTTGTGCTTGATAGCGGATTTGAAGTGAAGGAGGGTGCTGATTTTGAGATTGCTGTAGATCTAAATTTGTCAACTATATGCGAGTGATATCCTACTAATGCTAATAATAAAGTGATTATGAAACGATTTATGACTCTTGTAACCTTAGTGTTACTTTTTGATGTGCTGATCATAAATGCCCATGATTTTGCCCCTATTGGTGCAAAGTGGTACTATGCACACAGTGTTGATAATCCCGGTATGGGCTCTTATTTTGTGTACGAGAGTGTGAAAGACACTGTGATTTCTGGTTTTTCACTGCGGAAAATTGAAGAAACGAGATTGATGGGTTCTCTCTTGGGCCCTGAGGGATGCTTTATCAAAGGTCCGAGTTTCTATGTTACCAGCCAGGCAGATACTGCCTATATATATAATCCGGAAAAGAATAAACTGGATAAACTATACATCTTTAATGCTCAGGCGGGTGATACATTGCAGTTGGATGTTCCCTATTACAGCCTTTTTAAAGAAGATTTGGGTGATACTTATCGTGTGGTGATTGATTCTGTTACTTTGTATAAAACAGGTGGGGCAGAAATAAAAAAGTACTGGAATACCAGTTTGGATCAGATGAGATTCTGGGGAGGTGCATATTATGATTATGCTGGAGATGCGATGATGCTCTTTCCTGATGGTGGTATGTTGACCGGATATGCTGACGGCCCTTTGCGCTGCTATTCGGATCCGACCTTGCCGGATACTCTTAAATTTGCTGACTGCGCCTGCGATGAGCATAAGTGGGTGATAATGCCCGCAGTGGAAAAAGTAAAGGAGAATCTCCATTTTATTGAACTATTCTATTCCCCAAAAGAGAAGATACTTTCTATACAGTCCGCATTCTCTGATGTCGATTATACCGTGGACTTGTTTTATACGGGTGGGGCAAAAGCGCTCTCTTTCTCTGGTTCATTATCCAGCCTCGCCGGATTGCCACAAGGTGTTTACCTGATTCAGATATGTGCAGGTGGTACTGTAGTGTATGAATCCAAGATCAGTGTGGAATAACTAGACAAAACAAGAAGAGTTCAAAGATGCATTGTGAGGTGAACGGTTTGGTATGCTCTGAACTATATTGAAAAGATACTCCGGGGTGGATCAAACCGTTCGTCTTATACTCAAGAATCCTAAAAAGAAAGATGCTGTTTTTGATTATGAAGAACTATATAGAAATAAACAAGAACGCTTGGAACAACAGGGTTCATGTACATCTGCGGTCCGATTTCTACAAGTTGGATTCATTTGCAGGCGGTGAGTCGTCCTTGCCAGCTTTGGATATTGCATTGCTGGGAGATGTCAGGGGTAAATCGATTCTACATCTGCAATGTCACTTTGGAATGGATACGTTGTCAATGGCGCGGATGGGAGCAAAGGTTACCGGAGTGGATTTTTCTGATACTGCTATCAGCAAGGCAAAAGAGTTAAGTAAGGAATTGCAGGTAGAAGCCTGCTTTGTCTGTTGTGATGTATTTAATCTTCCGCAAGTGCTGAATGAATCTTTTGATATTGTGTACACTTCGTATGGGGTTATAAGCTGGTTGCCGGATTTGCAGCAATGGGGCAAGGTTGTTTCCGCTATGCTAAAGCCGCATGGGAGGTTTGTTATGGTGGAATTTCATCCTATTCTATGGATGTTTGATGAAGACTTTAAAGAAATAACGTATCAGTATTCAAACAAAGAGCCTTATGTGATAGAAGAGCCTACCTATACTGATAACGGCGAAGAAACAATAGACCAGACTGTGACTTGGAATCACGGACTCTCTGATGTGATTAATGGGCTGGCCAATAGCGGTATATCCATTCAGAAACTTGATGAATACGATTATTCGCCATTCAATATTTCTCCTCAAATGATTGAAACAGCTCCGGAGAAGTATCAGATCAAAGGATTGGAAGGCAAAATACCTATGTTATTCTCTATCCTGGGAGAGAAATATATTTCAGGGTAGCTAAAAGCATTTTGTATGTAGTATCATAATTGGCGGGTTGTCGTCCGGATTCCAATTATTCTGCATCTGCTCGAAGCGGTCTTTTAGCTTCGGGTCTTTTAACTTTGATTTATCCAGGGTGGATACTATTATCTTTTCATTTGTTCCTTCTTCTTTGATCTCATCAAGAGGTCTGATTGCTTGCACACTACCGGAGAAGGAAGTGATGAACACATTTCTGCCGCCGTCTATGTCATTCAATAAGTAGGTGGAGTGATAAGTTAGTTTGCCTGTCGGTACGTCGTATTTGGCTATGAATAATTGGGGTTTATCCATGCTTTGGGCAAGTACTACGCATTGTAGCAGGACGGCATTGCGAGTCACTAACATGCCGGATAGTAGGATTTTACCCTCAGTGTTATCAAACTCCTTTTTGTCGAAAAGAGCGGCTACCGGATATTTACGTGCGCCGAAATCAATGACTGCATGGGGGATAATTCCTTTCTCTGAATGGACAGAATACAAGGTGTCATTATAAAAGGATTTGTAAAAGAGGATATCGTTGTTGTTGCCTTTGGCTATCCATAAGGCCGCCAAGATAATAGGTGCTCCGTTTATAGGTACCACCCATTTGATTGGGTAAAGCGTGGTGGATTTTGTTGTTCTTATAGTCGTATATAATTAACTCGTAAGGATGGAGGGCTTGTTTCGAAGGCTTGAGCTCGGAATGAAAAACCATATATTGTGAATCGATCTTCAATAACCTGAGGGAATAAAAATGGTTGGAGAATGAGAACTCTTCCGTATCTATAAAGCGTAAGTCACCCATGTATTTCCCTTCGTAATCGTATCGCAACAGCTTGGCGGTGCCGGGGGATTTTACGTAAATGATCTTATTCTCTTTGTCGACGGCTTCATTGGCCTGAAGAAATTCTCCGGGGCCTTGTCCTACTTTGCCGATGCGATGAAGAAACTTTCCGGAAACGGCATCAAACTGATGCATACTGAATATCTCGGTCACAAACAGAAGGCTGTCTATTATATACTGTTTGGTACCAGCGGAAAGAAGGCAGTTGGACGTAGTCTCTAATTGCACATACGAAACACTGTCTGCAAACTCCGATAGCAGTAGCGGCTCCAGAGAAGAACAATCAGGTTTCTCAATCTTAATAGAATAGGGGAGAGCGGCTTCGGGGTTACCTTCTTGCACACTTCCGTCTTCCTTGTTAGAGTGGCAGGACAACAGTCCGGCTATTAGGAATAAGCAACACAGTTGTTTCATATGGCAATTGATTTTGGATAAGGGGGTGAATGTCATTTATTTTAAATGGAAGAAATAGAATATCTCATTGGCATCTTCTTCTGTATCGTCAAGAAGCTGCTTTAGCTTCCGGTTCTTCTCTTTGTCATAGCCCTTGTTATCGCGTGAAAGAGTTTCAATTCTTTCTTGAGCAATGTGAGGGAGGATACTGAAATAGCCTTCTTTCCCATTGCCTGTATTATTGAACAACCAAAGGAATCCGCCGTCAATATCATTGTTGAAGAATTTGCTGAACTCGTTTGCATGCATCTCTCCGGTAGCCTTGTTGTAGGCTGCATAATACGATTCTTTATTCTTGCTGATATTGAAAAAAAGATGTGATTTACTTTCTGCAATTTTTCCGATTCGTATGAAAAATTCCTCGTTGGAGCAGTCGTACTTTCCTCTTTCTATAATGTACCGGGCTTCTTTTATTTCGCCGTCTTTTGTTAAGGTGAAAATTGTATCGGTAGCTCCTTCGTAATAGAAATGTGTATTGTGATACTGCCACCCTTTGTTGGCCGTACAGTTTACATTTCCCTCTTTGTTGTCTTGCCGGCGGGTGTATAAGCTGGTTTCTGAATCCAAATCAAGAACTTCGTATTCAAAGTAGTCGCTGGTAGGTGTACGAGCCTCATGAGACTTGTAATACTGATCCAAAGAAAGCATTACATTTCCATTACCTAAAGCTGTGATGCCGGAACCGCGAGGATCACTTTTTACTTTCCTCTTAAAAGTATTGGAAAAATCATAGATGTATATGTCATGGGTGTAATTACAAAGCACATAAAACTCTTCGCGCTTTTCATCTACTGTAATACTTAGAGCCATCAGATATTCACCCGGCCCTTGCCCTTGCTTACCTAATCTTCTGACAAATTTGCCATCCCGCGTAAACATCATCTCTCCGTAGAAAATATGATTGTTGGTGATGTGAGTCGGAGGTTGCCATTTTCCTCCTATTGTCACATTATCATTCGTTTCAAGCGGTACATACGTTATGTCCTTCGCAAATTCGCTGAAGTTCATCTTCTTATTACTCAGGTGCTCCAAAGCCTCTTCCAGATTGATGACTGGAATCGCATTCTCTTCGTTTTGGGTTTGTTTTCCCTCTTTGCAGGAAAACAGGCATAGCGCGATGGCTAAGACGAGAAATGTTTTTGTTTTCATATGCGTAAATATTTTATCTTTATTGAAGAGTGATTGTCGGTGCATCACTCTTTGAGATACAGTATCATCAATAAAGGGTTGTCATCTGCAGTCCGGCTATTATGCATCTGTTCAAATCTCTTTTTAAGCTCCGGATACTTCAATTCGGATTTGTCCAGATTAGATAGTATGGCTTCTTTGTATTCGTCCTCGATTTCATCAGCAGGTGTCACGGATGTTACTTTCTGTGAAAGCTTGTATAAAGGAGGGTTTGATCCGCCATCTACGTCATTTAGCAGATGTGGAGAATGGTAGGTTAATGCGTTCTTTTGTTTGTCGTACTTGCAGATGAACCATTCGGAACCATTGGACTTTTCGCTGTTAATCATATAGCATTCCAAGAGGATGGCTTTGTTATTCACATGCATAGCATTGATCAATATCTTTCCGTTTGTTTCGGTGGCACCTTGGTGTTTCTCAAGGAAAGCTTCTACGGGGTATTTCCGTTTGCCAAAGTTAAGGATGGCATAAGGTGTGATACCCTTTTCTGGGTTAGCAGCATATAAAGTGTCATTATAGAACACCTTGTAGAATAGCTGTTTGTCATATTGGGCTACGGTTCTCATGCCGTTCCTGACACTTGTGGATCGTTCGTATGCACCGGTCATCTGATTCTTAGACGCGTGGCGAATCTTGTTGTTCTTATAGTCATAAATAAGTAGCTCATACGGATGGCAAGCATGTTCGGATACCATCATCTCAGAGATGAAAGTCATGTATTGCGAATCGATATTGAGTAGCTTCAGGGAATAAAAACAGGTAGAGAATGAGAATTCCTCCGTATCGGTAAAGCGTAGGTTGCCCAAATACTTCCCGTTATAATCATACTTCAAAAGCTTAGGGTCTCCGGGGGATTTTACATAAATGATCTTATTCTCTTTGTCAACAGCTTCGTTTACCTGGAGGTATTCTCCCGGGCCTTGACCTACTTTTCCTATGTTACGTAGGAATTTTCCGGAAGTAGCGTCGAATTGATGAAAGTTGAATATCCCGGTTAAAAACAGGAAATCGTCTACTTTGTACATATTTGAGCTGCCGTAGAAAGGCATAAGGCAATCGCGTGTTGTTTCTAACTGCACATACGAAACACTGTCTGCAAACTCTGATAACCGCAATGGTTTCAGAGAAGAAAAATCCGGTTTCTCGATTGTAATAAAATAGGGAATGGCGGATTCGGGATCATTTCCCTGAGCGCTTTCGTTTTCCTTTTTAGAGTGACAAGAAAACAGGCATAGCGTAATGGCTAATACGAAAAATACTGTTGCTTTCATATTCGTAAGGTTTTAAGGTGCATACATTGACTTGTGTGTGTTATTCTTTTTTCGGTGTTTCTACACGTATCCACATTTCGGGCATCCATACCTTTGTGTCCGGGTTCCAATATTGGGTAAGAAGGATGCCATGTTCCGGTACCACCTGGTATTTCATGGGGCTTTTGATACCCTCATAGCTTTCATGGGGAGATTTTGCAATGTATTCGGTGTAGGTACTGTCAGTCTCAATTACATAGGTGCCTTCCTGATTGAAATGTGCTCTGCCTACTTGAGAATAATTGCCGATCTGCATATTGTAAAAGGAACCGTCTGCATTCAGGATTTTAAAGGCCGGCAGGCAGCGGATTGAGAATTGGTCGTTGTCATTGCCCTTCATCATCATAGCCATTTGCCATACCCCTGTCAGGGGATGTGATGGTTTCGTTTCTTCTTGCGAGTAGGCAGGTATGGAGCAGCATATACATACTGCCATCAGGAGATAAGAAATGCTTTTCAGGTTCATAAGCGGTCTTTTAAGGTAAATACTCAATGTGTGAACGCATTCCTTTCGGAGTGTAGCCGAAAAGAAGAGCGATGTGGCAAAGATAAGAATCCTTTTGACTTATGTCACTGTTCTTGTTCTTTTTTATGCGAAGTCTCTTTGGCGAGGAGGGGTATCGTATCATTTGCGCTGAAAATGAACAGGGATTCCGAAAAAAATGAGTAATTTTGCGGTCGAATTAGAAACGAAAGAGCTTCACCCATGAGTAATCAGCGGTATATGATGCGAGGTGTATCAGCCTCGAAAGAGGATGTGCACAATGCCATCAAGCATATAGACAAAGGCGTTTTTCCGAAAGCCTTTTGTAAGATTATCCCGGATATACTGGGAGGAGACCCCGATTATTGCAACATTATGCATGCAGACGGTGCCGGAACCAAATCCAGTTTGGCGTATCTTTACTGGAAGGAAACGGGCGACCTGAGTGTGTGGAAAGGCATTGCGCAGGATGCATTGATTATGAACATTGACGACCTGCTGTGTGTGGGTGCAGTGGACAATATCCTGGTATCCTCCACCATTGGTCGTAACAAACTGCTGATTCCCGGCGAAGTAATTTCTGCTATTATTAATGGTACCGACGAACTTCTTGCCGAACTGCGCGAGATGGGAGTAGGAGTATATGCCACCGGAGGCGAGACAGCCGATGTGGGCGATTTGGTACGTACCATTATCGTGGACAGTACCGTGACCTGCCGCATGAAGCGTAGCGATGTAATTGACAATGCCAATATTCGCCCCGGCGACGTGATTGTAGGGCTTGCTTCTTACGGCCAAGCCACTTACGAAAAAGAGTACAACGGCGGTATGGGCAGCAACGGCCTGACCAGTGCCCGCCACGATGTCTTCGGTAAATATCTTGCCGCAAAATACCCCGAAAGCTATGATAGCGGTGTACCCGCCGAATTGGTGTACAGCGGTGCGTTGAATCTGACCGATGCTGTAGAGGGCTCACCCCTTGATGCCGGAAAACTGGTACTTTCACCTACCCGCACCTACGCTCCTGTAGTAAAGCAACTGCTGGATGCCCTGCGCCCGAAGATTCACGGCATGGTGCATTGCTCCGGAGGCGCACAGACCAAGGTGCTGCACTTTGTAGAAGGAGTACACGTAATCAAGGACAACCTGTTTCCCGTACCCCCTCTCTTTAAAACCATTCAGGAACAAAGCGGTACCGACTGGGCCGAGATGTACAAGGTGTTCAATATGGGCCACCGACTGGAGGTTTATCTTTCTCCGGAAGATGCCGCAGAGGTGATCCGGATCTCCGAAGGCTTCGGTATTCCTGCACAGATCGTGGGGCGTGTAGAGGCTTCGGATCGCACCCATCTGACCATCCGCTCCGAATTTGGAGAATTTAATTATTAGATACTAAGACAAATGGCAAGGCGCAAGCGTGGATGAAATACATTCCGCATGCGCCTTGCCTTTATCATCATACAATGGCTGATCACAATTCATTAGTGGATAAACTGGACGGACTCGTGGCGCGCTACGAGGAGATTGCCACGTTAATCACCGACCCGGCGGTTTTTGCCGACCAAAAGCGTTTTGTACGCCTTACCAAGGAGTACAAAGAGCTGGATAACATCATGAATGCCCGCAAAGAGTACCTGGCTATGCTGGGTGGCATTGAAGAGGCAAAGGATATCCTGGCCAATGAGCAGGATGCCGAGATGAAGGACATGGCCCGCGAAGAACTGGATACTTGCCAGAAACGCCTCCCCGAACTGGAAGAAGAAATCAAACTCCTGTTGATACCTGCCGACCCGCAAGACGGAAAGAATGCCATTGTGGAAATCCGTGGCGGTGCGGGGGGCGACGAGGCGGCGATCTTTGCCGGCGACTTGTTTCGTATGTATACCAAATATTGCGAGACAAAGGGCTGGGGTGTCAGCGTGTCCAGTTGCAACGAAGGGTCTTCTGGCGGTTTTAAGGAAATCATTTTTACCGTTACCGGCGACAATGTATACGGTACCCTGAAATATGAATCTGGTGTGCACCGTGTACAGCGTGTGCCTGCTACCGAAACACAAGGGCGTGTGCATACCTCGGCTTCCTCTGTGGCTGTACTTCCTGAGGCTGAAGAATTTGATGTGGAGATCCACGAGGGAGAAATCAAGTGGGATACCTTCCGCTCCGGAGGTGCCGGCGGCCAGAATGTGAACAAGGTGGAATCCGGCGTACGCCTCCGTTACAACTGGAAAAATCCCAATACTGGCGTGGTGGAGGAAATCCTCATCGAGTGTACCGAAACTCGCGACCAGCCCAAGAACAAGGAACGCGCCTTGACGCGCCTCCGTACATTTATCTATGACAAAGAGCACCAAAAATACATGGATGACATTGCTGCCAAGCGCAAGACCATGGTATCCACGGGTGACCGCTCTGCCAAGATTCGTACCTATAACTATCCACAAGGGCGTATTACCGACCACCGCATCAACTATACCATTTACAACCTGTCGGCCTATATGGACGGCGATATCCAGGCGTGCATCGACCAGCTTACCGTGGCCGAGAATGCAGAGCGAATGAAAGAAAACGAATTATAATCGATATTATTAACCACCAATAGACCGAGTAGTATGAACAAACAACAGCTCTTCGAGAATATCAAGAGAAAGCAGTCTTTCCTGTGTGTAGGACTGGATACCGATATTAAAAAGATTCCGGAGCATCTGCTCAAGGAAGAAGATCCTATCTTTACTTTTAACAAAGCGATTATTGATGCCACTGCTGATCTTTGCATTGCGTACAAACCCAACCTGGCCTTTTATGAAAGTATGGGTGTGAACGGTTGGATCGCTTTTGAAAAGACGGTGAAGTACATTCGTGCGAACTATCCCGATCAATTTATTATAGCCGATGCCAAGCGCGGAGATATCGGAAATACCTCGGCCATGTATGCCCGTACCTTCTTTGAAGAACTGGAAATCGACTCAGTGACCGTGGCTCCTTATATGGGCGAAGACAGTGTAACTCCTTTCCTTACCTATCCCGAAAAATGGGTGATACTGTTGGCGCTGACTTCCAATAAAGGTTCTCAGGATTTCCAGTTGACTGCCGATCCGGAAGGAGAACGTTTGTTTGAAAAAGTATTACGCAAATCTCAGGAATGGAGCAGTGACGACCAGATGATGTATGTGGTAGGCGCTACTCAGGGCAAAATGTTTGTGGATATCCGTAAGATTGTGCCCAATCATTTCCTGCTGGTGCCCGGAGTAGGGGCGCAGGGAGGCTCGTTGGAAGAGGTATGCAAGTATGGTATGAACAGCCAGTGCGGACTGATCGTGAACTCTTCTCGCGATATTATTTATGCTGATAAGGGTGAAGGGTTTGCTGAGGCTGCCCGGCAGTCGGCTGCCCGCGTACAGCAGCAGATGGCTGTACAGTTGAAAGAGCTTCTGTAATAAGACAAGATTGTGTAGTCTTAGGCCTTATGACTGGTAAACGAAAGATAATCAACGATCCCGTATTTGGATTTATCAATATTCCCGAAGGGGTGTTGCTGGATTTGATCCGTCATCCGCTTATGCAGCGGCTTACGCGGATTCGCCAGCTGGGTCTTTCGCCGTTAGTATATCCCGGTGCACAGCATACCCGTTTTCAGCATTCATTGGGGGCATATTACCTGATGTCTGAAGCGGTGACTCATCTTGCTGCCAAAGGAAATGAAATAACACCTTCCGAGGCGGAAGCCGTGGAGGCGGCTATTTTAATGCACGATCTGGGACATGGCCCATTCTCCCATGTGATGGAACATACCCTGATCCGCGGAGTGGAGCACGAAGAAATCTCCCTTCTGCTCATGGAGCGCATTGATAAGGAAATGGGTGGGAAGCTGGATGAGGCTATCCGCATCTTCTGCAACCTCCATCCCAAAAAATTCCTGCATCAATTGGTGAGTGGTCAGTTGGATATGGACCGCTTGGATTATCTGTGTCGCGACAGTTTCTATACCGGGGTTATTGAAGGAAATATAGGTTCAGCCCGCATTATAAAGATGCTGGATGTAAGAGATGATCATTTAGTGGTAGAGGCTAAAGGTATTTATTCCATAGAGAACTTCCTTACCGCCCGCCGCCTCATGTACTGGCAGGTATATCTGCACAAGACGTCTGTGTCTTGCGAGCAGATGCTGTCCTTGGTGTTACGCCGTGCGCAGGAACTGGTCAGGAAGGGTGAAGAGGTGTTTGCCTCACCAGCACTAGCCTTTTTCCTGCAACATACTGTAGACCGAGAGTTCTTCTTTCGTTCAGCAGAGGCTTTGGAGCACTTTATCCGTTTGGATGACTCTGATGTATGGACTTCCTTGAAAGTGTGGTGTACGCATTCTGACAAAATACTCTCAGCGCTGAGTAAGGGAATAGTAAACCGAAGGGTCTTCAAAGTAGAGATACACGATAATCCGATACCTCCGCAGCGTATTGAGCAACTCAAAGGAGATATTGCCCGAATGTATGGAGTCACAGCCGAAGAAACAGCATATTTTTATACCCTCTCCGATATAGAGAAAGATATGTACAACCCTGCGGATGACCGTATTGCAATTCTCTATAATGACGGAAGTACGAAGGATATATCTGAGGCCTCGGATATGTTCAACCTCTCTGTGCTGGAGAAGAAAGTACGCAGATATTACCTGTGTTACCCGCGGATGGAATAAAAAAAGCGCCAAATAGCTGGAAATATGAAAAAAAATATCGTAATTTGCATCTTAGCAACTTTACTTAATGGTTAGCTTTATGGAATTTACAGCGAAACGAATAGCCGAGTATCTTCAAGGCGAAATTGTGGGCGATGAAAATACCGCCGTACATACCTTTGCCAAGATAGAAGAAGGCACACCCGGGGCGATTTCTTTTTTGTCGAACCCCAAATATATTCAGTGGTTGTATACCACGAAATCCAGTATCGTGCTGGTGAACAAAGATCTCTCTATCGAAGGAGAAGTAGCTGCTACCCTTGTAAAGGTGGATAATGCCTACGAAAGTCTGGCCAAACTACTTAGCTTGTACGAAGCCAGCAAGCCCAAAAAGACAGGTATCAGTACCATGGCTTACATCGATCCCACTGCTCAGATTGGGAAGAATGTATACATAGCCCCGTTTGTGTATATTGGTGAGAAAGTAGTAGTGGGTGATAATACCCAGCTCCATCCTCATGTTACTTTAGCTGACGGGGTTAAGGTGGGTGAGCAATGTATTCTTTATCCGGGAGTGAGTGTGTATCAAGGTTGCCGTGTAGGCGATCGTTGTATTCTGCACTCCGGCAGTGTAATCGGATCGGATGGTTTCGGCTTTGCCCCGGGAGCAAATGGATATGAGAAGATTCCTCAGATCGGAATTGTGGTTGTCGAGGACGATGTCGAGATAGGTGCCAATACCTGCGTAGACCGTGCTACTATGGGGGCTACCATAATACACAAGGGGGCGAAGCTGGATAATCTCATCCAGATTGCACACAATGACAAAATCGGATCACATACCGTAATGGCTGCCCAGGTGGGTGTGGCCGGATCCACTGAGATTGGCGAATGGTGTATGATTGGTGGACAGGTAGGCTTTGCCGGACATATCAAGGTAGGCGACCATGTGAATCTCGGTGCGCAGTCCGGCGTGCCGGGCAATATCCGTTCTGGTTCTACGTTAATAGGTTCTCCCCCTGTAGATCCGAAAGTATTTGCCCGTTCGTCTGTAATTTATAAGAAGTTACCGGAGATGTACAATCAGCTCTCCGAAATGCAGAAAGAGCTGGATCGGCTGAAAGCACAGCTAAGTGGAGAAAAAGAAGAGTAATCATATTGTGGTGTATCGGACTGTGAAGTGATAAGCCACCTTTAAAGTATAGAATAGACATATGACGTTGAAACAACAGACATTGAAAGAGAGCTTTTCTCTTAGCGGAAAAGGTCTCCATACGGGACTTAGCCTTACCGTAACCTTTAATCCGGCTCCGGAGAATCATGGATATAAGATTCAGCGTATTGACCTGGAAGGCCAGCCCATTATTGATGCAGTGGCTGATAATGTAACTGAAACCACCCGTGGCACAGTTCTCTGTAAGGGAGAGGCAAAAGTAAGTACCGTGGAACATGGTATGGCTGCCCTCTATGCGCTGGGTATCGATAACTGCCTGATTCAGGTGGATGGTCCGGAGTTTCCTATATTGGACGGAAGTGCTAAATATTATGTGGAAAATATCAACCGTGTAGGTTTTCAGGAACAGGCTGCTCCAAAGGATTTCTATGTAATTCGTAAGAAGATTGAGTTTCGTGATGAGGAAACCGGTTCGCAAATAATCGTATTACCGGATGATAAGTTCAGTGTAGATGCACTGATTTCCTATGATTCCAAGATTATTCCCAATCAATATGCCTCTCTGGAGGATATGAAAGATTTCCTCGCAGAGATAGCTGAGGCACGTACCTTTGTGTTTGTTCGTGAAATAGAGCCGTTGTTGAGCGCTGGTTTGATTAAAGGAGGTGACTTGGATAATGCCATTGTCATTTATGAGCGCAAACTCTCTCAAGAGAAGGTGGATGAATTAACCGATCTTATGAAGGTACCTCATGTAGATGCTGAGAGTATCGGTTATCTGAACCACAAACCTTTGGTGTGGGATAATGAACCGGCCCGCCACAAGCTGCTGGATATCATCGGCGATCTGGCCCTTATCGGTAAACCCATTCTGGGACGTATCATCGCCACCCGTCCGGGACATACCATCAATAATAAGTTTGCCCGTACCATGCGCAAGGAAATTCGCTTGCACGAAGTACAGGCGCCGATATACGATTGCACCACACCTCCTGTAATGGATATCAACCGTATCCGCGAACTCCTTCCGCATCGCTATCCTTTTCTACTGGTAGATAAAATTATCGAAGTAGGAGCCACCCATATTGTGGGCGTGAAGAACGTGACCGCCAATGAGCCCTTCTTCCAGGGACACTTTCCACAGGAACCCGTAATGCCGGGTGTGTTACTTGTAGAGGCACAGGCGCAGGTAGGTGGATTGCTGGTACTGAACTCAGTGGATGAACCCGAGCGTTATTCTACCTATTTCATGAAGATCGATGGGGTGAAATTCCGTCAGAAAGTAGTGCCGGGCGATACGCTTCTTTTCCGTCTGGAGATGCTGGCTCCCATACGTCGCGGTATCTCTACGATGAAGGGCTACGTGTTCGTAGGCGATAAGATCGTGTGCGAAGCAGAGTTTATGGCTCAAATAATTAAAAACAAGTAATACGAATCCGAATGATTAGTCCTTTAGCATACATTGATCCCGAAGCTAAGATCGGCCAAAATGTAGAGATTGCTCCGTTTGTTTTCATTGACAAGAATGTGGTGATCGGTGACAACAACAAGATAATGTCAGGAGCAAAGATCCTCTACGGTTCCCGTATAGGGAACGGGAATGAGATATTTCCCGGGGCTGTGATCGGAGCTGTGCCGCAAGACCTCAAGTTCCGCGGCGAAGAGACCACTGCTGAGGTAGGTAACCACAACAAGATTCGTGAGAATGTAACCATCAACCGGGGTACTTCCGCCAAAGGGAAAACCGTGGTGGGCAACAACAATCTTCTAATGGAAGGAGTGCATGTAGCACACGATGCCTTCGTTGGAAATAACTGTATCATTGGTAATTCTACCAAGATGGCCGGCGAGATTGTGATTGATGACAATGCCATTATCAGTGCCGCTGTATTGATGCATCAGTTCTGTCGAGTGGGAGGTTATGTAATGATTCAGGGCGGATGCCGTTTTAGTAAGAATATTCCTCCGTATGTGGTGGCAGGGCGTGAACCCATCTCCTATGCCGGGATTAACATTATCGGACTACGTCGCCGTGGATTCTCCAATGAATTGATTGAGAATATCCACAATGCATATCGCCTGATCTACCAAAGCGGCTTGAATACTACCGATGCTTTGGAACGCATCAAGGCAGATATTCCGATGAGTCCGGAAATAGAATATATTATCAGCTTCGTGTCTGAATCCTCTGACCGGGGCATTATACCTTATACTTCAAAATAAAGCAATTGTATTGTTATGATCTTTAAATTTATCATGATCTCGGACGAGGTTGATGAGTTCGTACGGGAAATTCACATTAGTCCGGAAGCTACTTTTCTGGATTTTCACCAGATAATCCTCCAGTCGGTAGGTTACAAAGATGACCAGATGACTTCTTTCTTTCTCTGTGATGAGGACTGGGAGAAGCAGCAGGAGGTAACTCTTGAGGCCATGGATTATGGCTCCGAAGAAGATAACTATGTGATGAAAGACACCAAGCTTTCCGAACTGCTGGAAGATGAGAAGCAAAAGCTTATTTATATCTTCGATCCCCTTTCCGAGCGTTGTTTCTTTATCGAGTTGACGGAGATTATTCCCGTGAAAGAGGTAAAGAAGCCTACTTGTGCCCACAAAAGCGGTGATGCCCCTAAGCAGATGGCAGAGATGGATACTTTCGCTACCCACTTCCGCAGCAGCGAAGACCTGGGTGAGAACTTCTATGGTGATGAGTCGTACAATGCCGATGACTTTGACCCCGAAGGTTTTGATATTCCTGCCGGCGATATCTCTGTAGATGATCTGGAAAACTATTAGATCATAATCGCTCAGATGGACACTCGTCCGGTATTGATCGTCCTCCTTGGCCCTACGGGGGTGGGGAAGACAGAATTAAGTCTCCGTATGGCAGAAATGCTTCATACGGAGATTCTTTCGTCTGATTCCCGCCAACTCTATGCCGACCTTCCCATTGGTACTGCCGCACCTACCCCAGAGCAGCTGGCCCGTGTACCGCACCATTTCGTGGGTACGCTTGCACTGGCTGATTATTACAGCGCTGCCCGTTATGAGGAAGAAGCGCTTCTCTTGTTGGAACAACTCTTCAAAACACACCGTGCCGTGGTTATGACCGGTGGCAGCATGATGTACATCGATGCCGTGTGCCGGGGTATTGACGAGATACCCACCATCAGTGACGAGATTCGTCAGCGTATGAAGCAGCGCCTGGACGAGGAAGGCCTGGAAGCCCTTTGTGAGGAGCTGCGCCTTCGTGATCCTGAGTACTATGAAGTCGTAGACCGTCTCAATCACAAACGCATCGTGCATGCCCTCGAGATTATCGAAGCTTCCGGCCAAACCTATACCTCCCTGCGTACCAATGCCACCAAAGAACGCCCCTTTCGCATTGTAAAGATCGGCCTCGACCGCCCTCGCGAAGAACTCTTTGCCCGCATCAACACCCGTGTAGATCAGATGCTTTCTGACGGCCTCCTCGAAGAAGCCCGCCGCGTATACCCCTCCCGCCATCTCAACTCCCTGAACACTGTAGGCTATAAAGAAATGTTCTGCGTGTTGAGCGGCGAATGGGAACTCTCCTTTGCCACCGAACGCATGAAGAAGAACACCCGCGTGTATGCCAAGAAGCAGCTCACCTGGTTTCGCCGTGACACCTCCATCCGTTGGTTTCACCCTTCGGAAGAAGAGGCGGTGCTTGAATATGTATCTTTGCATAGCACGAAAGCTTGATATCTGAGAGTTTTTATGTAAGTTTGCCTGACGTTACTCATCTGGAATAAATGATAAGAAAGAAATGAATCGATTATTGTTATCCCTGTTTCTCAGCGTTACACTGATCAATCCTTTGTGTGGTGCAGAAAAATCCCCCATAGATTATGTAGACTGCTTTATCGGAACATCCAATTCGCGCTGGATGTTGGGTCCTTATGCGCAGGTACCGTTCGGAATGGTGCAGATTGGCCCTGATAATCAGGGCGATCGCTGGATGGGAGGCTATGAATATGCCATCAACAGTATATCCGGTTTCAGTCACATCCACGCCTGGACTATGGGCGGACTGATGATGATGCCCACCACTGCCGATCTGGCGCTGGGTAATCCCGGCCCTGACGCCCCCTACAAAGGCGCAAATGCCGGGTATCATTCCCGGATATTGAAAGAAACAGAGAAGGCATCTCCCGGATATTACGAGGTAGAATTGTACGACCACCAGGTCAAGGCCGCCCTGACCGCCACTACGCGGTGCAGTTTCCAGCGCTACATTTTTCCGGAATGCAAAGAATCAAGGATTTTGATTGATTTATTGTTCCCGTCGGAATGGGACTATGGGTTTACGGTGGAGGATGCTCAAATTACCAAAGTCAGCGATACGCAGGTTGAAGGGTATGCGCAATGCAAATCGGGCAACTGGAGTGATTGGAACAACTGGACACTGTACTTCGTGATCCGCCTGAATAAGCCTTTCAACCGCTTCAACGGCTGGAACGAGGGAAACATCCGCGAAAATATCGATGTCATATCCGGGAAAGGGGACATCGGCGCCTACGTCACATTCCCCACCCGGGCCGGAGACGAGGTGTTGGTACAAACCGCCTTGTCGCTGGTAAGCATCGAAGGCGCCCGGAAGAATCTGGAGCAGGAAATGATCCAGCCTTTCGGTTGGGACTTCAACGTCTGCGTGGCCAGCGCTCGCCAGACCTGGAATCAGCTGTTGGGCAAAATAAAGATTGAGGGTGGCTCCGAAAATGACAAGCGAAAGTTCTATACCAACCTGTACCGCTCCTACGCCGGCAAGCAAACCTGGAACGATGTGGACGGAAAGTACCGGGATGCCTGTGAAGACATCCGCCAGCTGAATCCCGGAGAATCTATCTACGGAGGTGATGCTTTCTGGAATTCTTATTGGAACCTGAACGGCCTGTGGTCCCTCATCACTCCTGAGATTATTGATAACTGGGTAACCACTCAACTGGAAATGTATACCCACACCGGCTGGACCAGTAAAGGTCCCGCCGGAATTGAATACTCCGGCATCATGGAAGGCTCTCATGAAATAGCTCTCATGGTAGCTGCCTATCAGAAAGGCATCCGCAAAGATGGGGAAAAGATCTATGAAGCCATCCGAAAAATGGTTACCCAACCCGGAGGGACTCACCCTTGTGGAGGTATATACGGCCAGCTCAATCTGGAATATTACTCCAAATATGGGTACATGCCCATGGAAAAGGATGTGGTTTCCAAAACACTCGATTATGCCTACGATGACTACTGCGTGGCCCAGATGGCCAAGGCACTGAAGAAGAAAAAGGATGCCGGGTTCTTTGAGAACCGTTCCATGAATTACAAAAACGTGTTCCATCCGGAATACAAATATGTATGCCGCCGGGATACCCTCGGCAACTGGGATCCGGAGTTTGACGTGTTTTCCAATAAAGGTTTCATCGAGGGGAATTCCTGGCAGTATTCCTGGTATGTACCACACGATGTGCCGGGTCTTGTCCGCCTGATCGGCAAGGAAACCGCCTTAAAGCGCCTGAGTGACGGCTTTGAGAAATCCCGTGCACACAACTTTGCCGCACACGTCTTTGATCGCACAATGGGACAATCCGCCGAGTTCTACATCAACCAGGGAAATGAAGTCAATATGATTGCTGCATTTATCTTCAATTATCTCGATCATCCCGAGCTGTGTCAGCAATATACCCGCGAAATACTGAACCGCTATTATGGCGATACCCCCTATCACGGCTGGGAGGGCGATGAAGACGAGGGACAGATGGGTGCCTGGTTCGTCATGTCTTCCATCGGCTTGTTCGAAATGAATGGCGGCGTTACTGCAGATTCCGAACTGGAGATTACCAGCCCCCTGTTCAATAAAATCACCCTTTCACTGAATCCGCATTATTATCCGGGCAAAGAATTTGTGATTGAAGCAGTCAACAACTCTCCTGAGAATTGTTACATCCAATCAGCCCGGCTCAACGGAAAGTTGCTTAATACTATGCGAATCCCCTTCAGTGCCATCAAAAACGGAGGAAAGCTGGAACTCATCATGACGGATAAACCATAATACAGAAAAACGGGAAAACAGCTTCTTAATCGTGATTAAAGCTCACAGTACTTGCTTCCCCGAAGAAATCTCTTCCGGACTTTCGGGTTCTGCATGTATATATACCTCGCACCGTGAAATCTTATCTTGAATATCTTTTTCCAGATGGTCACAAAACTGGTGTACATCAGAAAAACTCATAGCCGGATCTAAATGGATATTGAATGACACAAACGTATCGGCACCGGCAGAACGAAGCTTGAGGTTGTGATATTGTTTGATTTCGCTGTGGTTGTCCAGGATATTGGTCACATATTCATAGCTTTGAACCGGTACTTTGTCCAACAAAATATCAATGGCTTTCTTCCCAAGCCGGTAACAAACAGAAAAAACAATGAGCGATACGGCAAGTGCTGCAATTGGGTCTGCCGCAGAAAATCCAAAGAAGTCTACACAAATTAGTCCGATTAGAACGGCCAAAGAGCTCAATATGTCGGAGGAAAAATGCAGGGCGTCTGCTTCCAATGCTTGACTGTTATGCTTTTTTGCCACGCGGTACAAGGCCCGGGAACGTGTAAAATCAATAACGATAGAAGTGACCACAACAATGTAACTCCAAATAGTGACCTCAACATCAATATTCTTAGTAGTCAGGCGGTGTATGGCTTCGTAAATAATCCAACCGCAAGTCACAAAGAGAAGCACGGCTTGAATCAAGGCAGACAGATTTTCTACTTTCCCGTGTCCGAATTGATGTTCTCTGTCAGCCGGCTTGTCTGAAATACGCACTGAAAAGTAAGTGACAATGGCAGCTATTAAATCCAAACAGGAATGTAGAGCTTCCGATAACAGGCCCAAACTGCCAGTGATAATTCCTACAATAAACTTGAAGCTTGTCAAGAAAACGGCTGCTGCAATTGAAGAAAGAGCTACTGCTTTTTTCTCTTTTATCATTCTCTTTATAATTTAGATCCCATACTTATCAAAAATATGGTTTGCAAAACTACAAATAATCACTGACTCACATAACTCTTTTGATTTAATTTTCCTAAAGGGTGAAAATCCGCTGATCTAAAATAACTCGTAGAAAATCACACATTATTCGGCTCATGCGCAATAGTTCGGATTTCATGCCTTTGAAAGATAGATGACTTGTCCACGGATTATTGCGCATGAGCCAATTATTCCTGTATCTTTGTGGATCATTGTTGGTGAGATTTCCATGGTGTGGGCCGAAATGCCCTTCGGAAGGGGGGTGCTTGCGTATGTGGATTCCCTGATGTAGGTATGCAGATTTTTACTAACCCTAAAATAAAAAGATTAAAATGAAAAAGTCAGTATTTGTGATTTTTATGACAATGGCAGGAATGTTTCTTAGCAGTTGTACGAACAAGGATGCTTCTAAGCTCTCAGAAACCGTTGCATCCGTTGATTCTGCTCAAGTGAGTGGGCGGGTGAGTGGGGTGGAGTGCGATCTCACTATTGGGAGAATCCATTTCACTAAATCTGTGAATAATGCCTCTTCTTCCATTCAAGTAGAAGAAGGTGGTAAGGTTGTATTTCCCGCAGGAGAGAAAACGGATCACTTTAGCGATCCTAACGGTAAACTGTCGCAAACTACGGCACCTATTTTATTGACGCGGGTTGATAATACCAAGCCTTTTACCTTAACAGCGAAAGTAACCCCTGACTTCTCTGGAAATGAGATGTATAATGCCGGGGTGCTGTATGTGTATGCAAACGATAGTTTCTTCCAAAAGCTTTGTTTTGAACAGGATGAACGCGAAAAGCATCGCATTGTCTCTGTGCGAACGATGGGTACATCTGATGACAACAATCATGATATTATTGAACAACCCTATGTCTACATGAAGATTTCATCCGATGCCCGGACGATTGCATCGTATTATTCGCTGGATAACAAAAATTGGCAAATGGTACGTCTGTATGAAAACAACTATCCCTCTGAAGTATGGTTGGGAATCAGCACTCAATGTCCTGTAGGAAAGGGATGTAAAAGCCAGTTTGAAGACCTTGTTTTGGAAAATAAAAGCGTGTCAGACTTCCGCTTAGGGATTTGACGATGTAACTGGTGTGCTTCATTTTGACACACCCTCTCTGTTGTATGCGCATGATGGCGGATAGGGATACAGGCCTGCGCTTCGATAAACGCAGGCCTGATCTTTAGAAACGCAGGCCTGACTTGCTTGAACTTCAGCCCTGCGTTCTTCTAAAACTCATGCCCACCAGCCGAAAGATTGGTGGGCATCAGTTTTAAACTCGTGCGCACTGGCTGTCAGGTTGGTACGCACGAGTTTCGGAAGGTGCAAATACGCAGGAAAAGGCGGAAATTCTTCATTCCTCCTGGGGTTTATGATTTTGCCCTTCACGCCCTTCACAGCTCCTGAAAGCCTTACCCATAGGGGTTTCTGGGTGAAGGGAGGGTGTGAACCCTGTGAAGGGTGTCCTTCACTGTGATTTTTCCGTTTCTTTTCGTTTTGATCCGTGGGATACACGCTATCTCAACAAGCCTTCTTTCACGGCTCAGCGTGAAGGGTGTGTGAAGGGTGGGGGTTCACGCGTAAATATCTGATAATAAGGCTTGTATAAATCCTTTGTGAAGGGTGGGGTTCACGCTTAAGTGGCTGTATAACAAGTGATTGCAGGGGATGTGAAGGGTAACGGGCTTTTTTAGATAAATAGAGGGGTAAATCACCGGAAAACGGAGATTTGTCTTCTTTTCAGAGTGGCCAAGATCTGGTTTACCCGCATAGTAGTAAGGATAAAACAAAACTACTGAGTGGGGTGATCTTGAAATTTTCCCGTATCTTTGTCGGAAGAAAAAAGGATAGCCCGTGGACTTTCAGATAGATACCCAAAACAAAGAGTTTCAGGATGCACTGAATCTGGTACAATACACCCGGCAGTCGCTGTTCCTTACTGGGAAGGCGGGGACGGGAAAGTCTACCTTTTTGCGGTATATCTGCGAGGTGACGAAGAAGAAACACGTGGTGCTGGCGCCTACGGGTATTGCGGCGATCAATGCCGGGGGCAGTACGTTGCACAGCTTCTTTAAGCTTCCTTTTCGACCAGTGCTGCCGGATGATCCGGACTACAGTCAGGAGCATCGGCGCATCTACAATACCCTGCGTTATACGGCTGAACAACAGAAACTCATCAAGGAAGTGGAGCTTGTCATTATTGACGAGATCTCCATGGTGCGGGCGGATATTATCGACCTTGTGGATCGTATCCTGCGTGTGTACTCGCGTAACCTGCGTGAGCCTTTCGGAGGAAAACAAATTCTGTTGGTGGGTGATGTGTTCCAGTTGGAACCGGTGGTGAAGAGTGACGAACGGGAGATATTGAACCGTTTCTACCCTTCGCCTTTTTTCTTTCACGCCCGTGTGTTTTGCGAGTTTGGCGGATTGGTCAGCATCGAGCTGAAGAAGGTGTACCGGCAAACAGACCCTGTCTTTGTGGGCATGCTGGATAAGATACGCTGCAACCAGGCCGGTGCTGCGGAGTTGCAACTTCTGAATACCCGCTGTGGACAATCTTCGGAAGAGGCGGAAGAAATGCGTATTACCCTGGCCACCCGCCGGGATAATGTGGACTATATCAATACCAACCGTCTGGCGGAGTTACCGGGAGAGCCTACAGTCTTTCTTGGTGAGATACACGGCGATTTCCCCCTGACTGCCCTGCCCACACAGATGGAGCTGGAGTTGAAACCCGGTTCTCAGGTCATCTTCATCAAGAATGATCCCGACAAATGTTTCGTAAACGGCACCATCGGTGTGGTGACCGACTTTGATGAGTCCGGCATCATTACCGTAGAGACAGAGGATGGCCGCATCTGCTCCGTGCAACGTGCCATCTGGCGGAATATCCGTTACCATTACAACGAGAAAGAAAAGAAGATAGAAGAGGAGGAGTTGGGCGATTTTACCCAGTTTCCTCTCAAACTGGCCTGGGCTATTACGGTACATAAGAGCCAGGGGCTTACCTTTAAGAAGGTGGCTATCGACTTTACCGGAGGTGTCTTTGCCGGCGGGCAGACGTATGTAGCCTTGAGTCGCTGCACCTCCTTGGATGGTATTCAGCTCGCCAAACCCGTGGGGCGGGCAGATATCTTTGTGAACCAGGAGGTAGTGAACTTCTCCTCCGGCTTTAATGATACCCAAGCCATTGACCGTGCCCTGAAGTTTGCCCGTGCCGATGTGGAGTACCAGGCTTCGCTCAAAGCTTTCGACGAGGGGAAGTTTGATGAATGCCTGGATCATCTCTTTATCGCCATCCACGAGCGCTACGACCTGGAGCGGCCCAAGGTGAAACGCCTCATCCGCCACAAACTGGGCATTATCCACCGCCTGAAGCGCGAGAACGAAGCCTTGCGCGTGCAGGAGGCTGAACGTGCTGAGCAGCTTCGCAAGCTGGCCCGCGAGTACTACCTGATGGGGAATGAATGCATGACACTGGCCCGCGATGCCCGTGCGGCCTTGGCAAATTACGATAAGGCGCTGCAGTTAGACCCCAAGCTGACTGATGCCTGGGTGCGTAAAGGCATTACCTTATTCGACACGGATGAACAAATTCAGGCCCTGGCATGTTTTAATGAAGCAGCGCTACTCAGTCCGCTGAGCTTCAAGGCTTTCTACAACCGGGGACGTGCGCATCTCAAGCTGTCGCATGTGGAGGAGGCCATCACTGATTTCCTGAAGGCATCTTCCCTGAAAGAGGAACATGCCGGATGCCATGAATTATTGGGAGATGCCTACTCCCGTAACGGGGAGGAAGACCGCGCAGCCCTTCATCACCGCATTGCCGAAGAGTTGCGCAAGCGTAAGAAATAAATTGATTAAAAACAGAATGATATGAAGAAGCACAAAGGATTAAAGATTACTGGAATCGTGATTGCCGTTATCCTGGCCATCATGATTATCCTGCCGTTTGCCCTCAAAGGGAAAGTGGCTCAGATTGTGAAAACCGAAGGGAATAAGATGCTCAACGCCCGTTTTGATTTCGAGAGCCTGAACATCAGCCTCTTTAAGAATTTCCCGAAGGCATCCGTAACATTGGATGGGTTTTACCTAGTGGGTATCGATGAATTTGAGAAGGATACCCTTGTCAGTGCCGGCGAATTTACCCTGGCCGTGGATGTAATGGCCCTGCTCAATGACAAGCTGGATATTGCCAAGCTGATCCTGAAGGATGCCACCGTGCACGCCATCGTGTTGCAGAATGGTAAGACTAACTGGGACGTGATGAAACCTTCTGCCGCGCCTGCCGAAGAGGAGACTCCTGCGGATACCAGTGCCACCCCCTTTACCCTGCAATTAGACAAGCTGGTGGTGGAGAATCTGAACGTGACGTATGACGACTACCAGAGCGATATGCACGCCAGCGTAAAAGGCTTTCATGCTACCTGTAGCGGCGACTTCTCCGCGGATGAAACCGATGTAGAATTGACCGCTGCCATCAAGCAGCTATCCTTCCGCATGGGCATTATCCCTTACCTCAGCAACGCTGAAGTAGAGGCGAGTATCAATGCCGTGGCCGACCTCAAGAATATGAAGTTTACCCTCAAGGATAACTCCATCCGCCTGAATGCCATCCAGACCAGCGTAGACGGATGGGTGGCCATGCCCGATTCTACCCGTACGGATATGGATCTGAAGCTGAACACCAACAACATCGGTTTCAAGGAAATTCTATCCCTCATCCCCGCCATCTACAGCAAGGAGTTCGAGAGTCTTAAGACAGACGGTACCGCCTCCCTCAATGCCTGGGCGAAGGGTACCATGGTGGGCGATTCCCTGCTGCCTGCCTTCGAGGCCAACCTAAAGGTGACCAATGCCATGTTCCGCTATCCCTCCCTGCCTGCCGGGGTAGATGCTATCAATGTATCGGCCAAAGCCACCAACCCAGGTGGATCGGCCGATAAGACGGTGATTGAAATCAACCCGCTCTCCTTCCGCCTGGCAGGTATGCCCTTCTCACTGACCGCCCTGGTAAAGACACCCGTAAGCGATCCTGACTTCAAGGCTTCGGCCAAGGGTACAATCGATCTGGCCAATGTGCAGAAGGTATACCCTATGGAAGACAATGCTTCCTTCAACGGTATCCTTACTGCCGATGTGCAGATGCAGGGACGCCTGTCGTACGTAGAAAAGGAACAGTATGACCGCTTCCAGGCCTCGGGTACGCTAAACCTGAAGAATATGCTGCTCAAGATGCAGGATATGCAGGATGTACAGATTAAGCAATCTACCCTCACCTTTACCCCGCAGAATGTGAAGCTGAGTCAGACGGATGTGCTGATGGGTAAGAACGACTTCTCGATGGATTGCACGCTGGAGAACTACTTAGGATATGTACTTAAGGATCAGACTATCCGCGGTACTATGAACCTGAATTCCAATTACCTGAACCTGGCGGATTTCTCTACTCCTGAGGCTACTGAAGAGGCTACAACAGAAACTCCTGCCTCTGAGCTTTCAGTCATCGAAGTGCCCCGCAATGTGGACCTGAAGATGCAGGCTAGTATGAAGAAGATCCTCTTTGATTCCATGACCTTTGAGAACGTAAACGGTCTCTTGCTGGTGAAGGACGGGGTAGTGGACATGAAGAACCTCTCCCTCCAAACGATGGGTGGTACGGTGGCTGTGAATGGTGCTTATTCTACTGCCGAGGGCATTGCGAAACCCAAGATGAACGGAACCTTCAAGATGAACAATCTGTCGTTCGCCCAGACTTACAAGGAACTGGATATGGTGAGCAAGTTGGCACCCGTCTTTGAAAACCTACAAGGTAACTTCTCCGGAAGCATGGATATCAAAGCGGATCTGGATCAGCACCTTTCTCCTGTGCTTGAGACGATGAATGGTGGCGGTACTATCTCTACAAAAGATATCAACCTGTCCAACATCGAAACGCTGAAAAAGATAGCCACCCTGACTGGCAAGAATGACCTGCTGGCACAGAACGTAAAAGACTTGAACCTGCACTTCACCCTTGCCAACGGACGTATGATTACCGATCCCTTCACCCTGAAACTCGGTAGCTATGCCATGCAGATGGAAGGTAGCACCGGACTGGATCAAAGCATTGCCTACAAAGGAAATATCGCCCTCCCTGTAGCTGAAAACTCGCTGATATCCTCTGTGGGTCTGACCATTGGTGGTACATTTTCCTCGCCCAAGATTGGTGTGGATACGAAGAGCATGGTGAACCAGGCGGTCAATGTAGTCAAAACTCAGGCCTTGAGTGCAGTAAGCAGCAAGTTGGGTGTAGACCTGGCGGATGCCGAGAAGCAAAAAGCCGCCCTGATAGCCGAAGCCCAGAAACAAGGTGCCAATTTGGTGGAACAAGCCCAGAAGCAGGCCGACAACCTGGTGCAGCAAGCCGGCAGCAACCCCTTGAAGCAAGCCGCCGCTAAGGTGGCCGCACAAAAGGTGGTGGATGAGGCTAAGAAGCAATCCGACAAGCTTGTACAACAAGCCACTACCCAGGGGAATTCCCTGATTGATAAAGCCAACGCGGCGGGACAATAACCGTAGGGGCGGACACGCAGGTCCGCCCCTGCCGCCGCCCCACCTCGCAATAATAACCTGAGTACCATGATACAGAAACTATACCCCAACAACAACCGCCCCGAGGATATTGATCGTATCATCAATATCCTCCAGGATGGCGGTGTCATCATTTACCCCACGGATACCGTGTACGCCATTGGTTGCCACGCCCTGCAAGTACGTGCCGTAGAGCGTATCTGTCGCATCAAGGATATTGACCCCAAAAAGAAAAGCCTTTCCATCATTTGTTCCGATCTGAGCCATCTCAGCGAATATGCCAAGGTGGATAATGCGATCTTTAAGCTGATGAAGCGCAACCTGCCCGGCCCTTTTACCTTTGTACTGCCTGCCAGCAGCAATCTGCCTAAGATATTCCGCAACCGTAAGGAGGTAGGTATTCGCGTACCGAACCACCCCATCCTGCTAGAGATCTGCCAGCTTCTGGATGCGCCCATCCTCACCACCAGCGTTCCCTGGAGCGAGGATGATGATCCCGAGTATCTCACCAATCCCGAACTCATTGACGAGCGCTGGGGCGAAGAGGTAGACCTCGTCATCGACGGCGGCATTTGCGGTTTCGAGCCCAGTACGATTGTGAACTGTATGGATGGTACACCGGAAATTACGCGTCAGGGACTTGGTTGGTTAGAGGAATAGAGTAGGCTTTTTGATACAGCCTTATTGGATGAGGGATTTCATATTCTGAAATACTTTCTTGCTTTTTTTGCACTTGTCAGCCTTTCTGTTTAAATGGAGGTTAAAGTTTTCGTCTTATCAAAACTGTTTATGAAGTAGGGATGTTAGTGTCTCAAATTTAGACAACTGATTTACTCATTTAAAAACAACGTCACGATGAAAACAAAGATTCAATCCATACTGATAGCTCTCCTGATGGGGGCTGCAGTAAGTATATCGGCTCAGAGCCAGAATACGTCGGCCTCTAGCTCAGGACTAACTCCCGAACAAGTAGCTCAGAGAGAAACTGATTGGATGACCAAAGATCTATCTTTGACCAGCGATCAGCAAGATAAGATCCAGGCGATCAATCTCAAGTATGCACAACAGCGAAGTGCAGCTGTAGCCAAAATGGAAGCTACAGGCAAGCTGCTCACCTCCAAAGAACGTAAAGAACTGAAAGAAGATACCGAGAAAAGTATTAAGGCCGAAGAGTCTGAATACAAGAAAACGCTGACTTCTTATCAGTATAAACTGTACAAAAAGAATAAGGATGCCGCCGAGGCGGAATTGAGAGACGAGATTACCACAGCAAAATCTGTTGGAAAGGCCGCTGCTGCTACAGCGGTTAGCTCCTCTTCAAAGGCTACTACTGCCACTTCTACTGCGTTATCTGCTACAACCTCCGCTCCTGCTGCTGCAACTAATGCAGTGGCTACTCCGGCTGCTGCCGTTTCAACTGCTGTCTCTGCTACAACTGCCGCTCCTGCTGCCGCTACTTCTGCTGTTCCGGCTGCTGCGACTAACGCAGTGGCTACCCCGGCTACGGTTGCTCCGACAACTGGAGCTACAAAGTAATAGAAGCTTTTATTAGTATATGAATATAGGGGCTGTCTCATTGTATTTTGAGACAGCCCCTAAAGATTAATGTGTTATTCAGAATATTACAGAATAATCTTGAAAGAATGCAGACCCACCTGTACCAGTAGTCCTGAATGTTCCAGATTCCTTACCGGAAAGGTGTATAAGAGGTTGCTGTTTAGCGCTGTTTGTTTCAGCAGTCTGCCACTCAGGTCGGAAAGGATAAGAAGGGCATCTTCCGGACTTTTCACTGTGAGTATCCCGTCATGGAAATATACCTCGGGGAGTGTCTGACTTACTTCGGTGACAGAGGTTGGAGTGAGATTTACTTTTATCTCCTCGCCGGTATAGGTAACCATTTGGTTCACATACGAAGAGGGGGCATCTCCTGCTCCGTTTTCGGGAGTCACGTATACGATGTGGAAGGTTCTGTTCTGTAACATTCCTTCAAAGCTTCCTTTTCGTTTGCCCAGTACCAGCTCGCGTGAGGCATCGTTCCATGTAAACGGTATTTCCGAATAAAGTCCCTTTTCGTAGTTGTAGTTATCGGCTTCGTCTTCATAGAGAACGAAGGAACCATCGGCACCCGGGTATACACGGACCTCAAGGGCATCCCATTTCTTTTCGCCGGAGTATTGTACTTTCGGACCCCAAGGGAGGATGCTTCCTGCCTTTACATAGAGGGGGAGTACATCAAGAGGTGTTTTCTTTTGAACGGATGCGCCACCGGATAACGACTCTCCTGTCCAGAAATCAATCCATTTTGTTCCGGCGGGCAGGTATACACTGCGATTATCGGATACTGTTAACTCTTCCAGCTTGGGGGCTACAAGGAAGGAACGGCCGTATAGATATTGATCTTTGATGCCCAGACATTTTGCATCATTTCCGAACTCAAGATGCAAAGCTCTCATGAATGATCCCCCATGGTGGGTTACTTCCCAAGCAGTGCTGTAGGAATAGGGGAGCAGGCGGTAACGCAGGTTGATGAACTTCTCAATTGCATCGAAGTAAGCGGTTCCGCGTGTGCCGAACTGGTAGATCTCACGGGGTGTATTGGTCCCGTGCGAGCGCATCATCGGGCAGAAGGTGGCGAACTGTGCCCAGCGTACATAGAGTTCCCGATACGCAGCGTTGCCGGATCCGCCGGAATAGCCTACGAAGAATCCTCCTATATCCGAGTTCCAGTAGGGGATACCGCACATGGTAAAGTTCAGGGCGGCAGGTATTTGTTTGCGCAGAGTGGCAAAGCTGGCGGTCACGTCTCCGCTCCAGGTATTGGCGGCATAACGTTGTTGCCCGGCAAAGGCGGAGCGTGTCAGTATGTTCACACGTTTGTCACTGGAAACTGCACGTTGATGGTCGTAGATTCCTCCTACATGAGAGATTGGGAATGCGTTACGCACGCTTCGGAGGGTACCCAGATGAGTGGGTAAGTCGAAGTCGCTTTCTTTGAGATTCAAATGGTCGGGCTCTGTAGAATCCAGCCACCAACCGTCAAATCCATGGTCGTACAATCCGGATTTCATGTATCTCCAGTAAATATCCCGTGCTTCGGGGTTGTATACATCATACGGTTTTGTGCCGGAGTTGGGTGGCCAGGTGTCAAAGCCCAGCATCATTCCTTTCGGTTGGAGTTCCTTAGCCTGTGCGGTTTGTGGGCCAAATCCCGGCCAGGTTACAATCTTTACCTTGGCGTTCATGGCATGGATTTGATCCACCATTCCCTTTGGATCGGGGTAGGTGGCAGGCACAAAGCTCATTGCATTCCAATAGCTGTCGGTTCCCCAGTACTGCCAGTCTTGTATGATACAGTCGAGGGGAACGCCCAAGTCGCGGTATTGTTTTACCACGCCGATTAGCTCGGATTGCGAGGCATATCGTTCCTTCGACTGGTAATATCCGAATGTCCATAGAGGCATCATCGGCGCCTGTCCTGTGAGCTCACGCATTTGGGCAATGACTCCGTCCCCTTGATCTGCTTTCAAGATGTAGTAGTCTATTACGTTTCCGGTGGAGTAGAAGCTCATACCCGATTCATTATCCGTAAACGTAGTGGGGGAGTAGTTGTCCCAGAAGCAGGCGTAGTTTCTGGAAGAATGCACATAGGGTATGCACACCTTCATATTATCCTGGCGCAGGAAGATCTCTTTACCGCGTCTGGACAGATCTCCGTCCTGGATTTGTCCCAGACCGTAGATCACCTCGTCCTCCTCCAACAGGAAGGTTTGCTTTATATTGAAACTATTGGTAGTACCGTCTTTGCAGGGTGTGAACAGGTAGCTCCATGCTTTTTCCTGTGCGAATGTTTCTCCGGACGGTGTACTGAAAGAGAACCGGCCTGAGGAGAGTGAGTAAGTAGCGGTGATTTCGGAGGAGCGAATGAGTACATTATCTCCAATTATTTCTGACGATAAGGAAACCTGTTCCGGCTGTTTGGTTACAGAGATGTTGTTGCGTACCACTCCCAGCCGTTTGGGGTATTTCAGTACACGGGCAATGGAGGGGGAATAGAACTGGAGCCGGATGTCAATTGTATCCTGATGGATCAGGAGCCCGTCTGCTTTTACTTCATAAGTGACTTCACGGGGCTCGGGCAGGTAGGCGCTCTTTTCCACAAGGAAGAGCTGGAAGTTGTCAATCTTGAACCAGCCTGCCCCGCTATTGGTGTTGGTGCCTGTGGCGGTTTTCGTATTGGTTCTTACTCCCAGTTTCAGCACTCCGTCTTCTTTTACTGTTTCTTCCAATACTAAGGTGTGCAGGGGGGTGTCATCATATCCTAACTTGTCTTCCGGATATACATCCCTGAAGTACAGTTCCTGCGATCCGGCAAAGAGTCGTTGTCCGGCTAAGCGGCTGGCTCCTGTGGACGAGGCCGACACCATCATGTCCACCATTACTTTATATCGGCCGGGGGCAAGACCTACCACTGTCTGGGCGATCTCGAATTCGGGGATGGAGCTGTTCCAGATGCCGAAGATGTAGTTGCCGGTCCGGGTTTGCGGGTCTCCGCTGTTCTCTGCGCCGCACCAGGTGAATTGTGTGGAGGCTGGATAGGTCAGTGTCCATCCATCATATTGTCCGGTTTCAAAGCTGGGGTTTACCATCTCTCCTGTGCAATCGGTCTCGGCAATGCCTGCCTCTTCGCATTTCAGGATCATGGCTTCCAGTTGTTGGCACAGTTCGTCTGTTTCGGTCTTGGTGAGGCTGATAGCTTCGTATTCTGCGGTGCATTTCGCGAGAAGTTGTTGTAGTTTTAGGGCGTATAGGTACCCCTCAAACTGCGACAGTTTGCTCTGGGCTTCTGTGATAGCCTCATTGAGCTGGGCATAGGCTTTGGCGGAACCTTCTGCCTTAGAGTACAGTTTTGTAAGAAAGTGGGATGCTTCTTGCAGTTGGGCAAGCGTATAAGTGGTTGCCAGGGCTTTTCGGGCTGCCTCTAAAGCCTCTGAGAATTCATCCATGATGGGCTTTTCCATGTGACTACCTAATGCTTCGCCCTGTTTAAGTAGCTTGTCCAGCTCATTGGCCACGGTTTGCAGGTAAGGTGTTTCTTCGCTGAGTAGAGTCAGACGGAAGTTGTCGATCTTAAACCATCCCATCCCATTTCCTCCGGCTACGCCGTTTTGGTCCTTGCCATGGGTGCGTACTCCTATTTTTAAAGTGCCGTTTGTCACTTCGCTCAGTACAGAGATGGGGTGCAGGGGAGTATTGTCATAACCCAGAAAGTCTTCATAGGCTACATTGTGGTAATAGGTTTCCTGGTTGCCGGCAAAGACTCGTTGTCCTCCCAGGCGACTGGCGCCTGCGGTAGTAGCGGCCATTTGCATATCTACAGTGAGGCGGTATACCCCATTGGTAAGGCCGGTGAGTGTCTGGGCAATCTCAAACTCGGGGATGTTTGGGCTCCATATTCCGAAGATGTACGTGCCGGTTTTGGTGGCAGGATCTGCGTCCGAGTTCACTCCACACCAGGAGAGACCGGTTTGTCCGGTGAGTGTCCAGCCGTTGTAGTTGCCTGTTTCAAAGCTGGGGTTTGTAATCTTTGAGGTAAAGTCCTGCGCCTGCATGGCAGGAAGGATGGCAAATAGCGTCCATGCAGTAAGTAATGCGGATAGAAATGTTCGTTTCATGATAGTCTTTTCCAGATTCTGTTAGTTAAGTAAGAAGTATGTAAAATGCCTCCGGGAGGTGTGTATACATCCCGGAGGCATTGTGCTTAGAAGCGTATTGCTACTTGTTTTCCTTTGTATGAAACCGTTTTCTCCACGGGTTTTGCTTGCGGGGTGATGAATACCACCTTGAACTTGCGGCTTTTCAGCATGCCGGGGAAGTTACCTTCACGGTCTTTGAGGGTCAGGGTGCGTGCTTTCTCATCCCATTGCATAGTAATGGTGCTGTACACTCCCTTTTCGTAGTTGTAGTTGTCATTCTCATCTTCGTAGAAGGTGAAGGTACCGTCGGCTCCGGCGTATACTCTGAGTTCCAGATTGTCCCACTTCTTCTCGGTGGAGTACTGTACTTTCGGGCCGATGGGGAGGATGGATCCGGCTTTGATGTAGAGGGGAATCTCATCAATGGGGGCGTTGCACTGTACGGTTTGGCCGCCGTTGTACTTCTGATTGCTGTAGAACTGGTACCAGTCGGCTCCCTTGGGGAGGTATACGGGCCAGGTTCTTGCTTCCGGTTTGGTGACCGGGGCTACCAGGATGGAACGGCCGAAGAGGTATTCGCTACCCAGGTCGTGCGTCTTGGTATCGGCGGCGAAGTCCATGATGAGCGGACGCATAAAGGTGCCGCTGTTGTGGCTTACATCCCAGGAGGTGCTGTAGATGTAGGGCAGCAGGCTGTAGCGCAGGTTGATGGCTTTCTCCTGTGCATCGAAACACCAGGTGCCACGGTCGCCGAAGTTCCATATCTCGCGGGGCAATTCCGTACCGTGTGAGCGCATCATGGGGCAGAAGGCTCCGAATTGCATCCAGCGTACGTACAGTTCCTGGTATTTCGGGTTCTTGGGGCCGCCTTCCCTGTTCCATTGTCCGGCAAAGAATCCGCCGATGTCACTGTTCCAGTTGGGGATACCCATCAGGGTGTAGTTCAGTGCTGCCGGGATTTGTTTTTCCAGCATGTCCCAAGTAGAGCGTACGTCGCCGCTCCAGGTGTTGGAGCCGTAGCGTTGCTGGCCGATGAATCCGGAACGGGTCAGTATCACCACGCGCTTGTCGCTGTTGACGGCGCGCTGGTGGGTGGCTATTCCGCTGTTGTGCATCAGGCTGTAGGCGTTCTTCATACTGCGGTAAGAGCCCAGATGGGTGGGGAGGTCGTAATCGGATTCTTTGCGGTTGATATGGTCGGGTTCAGTAGAGTCCAGCCACCAGCCGTCGTTGCCTATGTAGCTGAAGATACCTTTGTTCAGGTACCGCCAGTAGATATCACGGGCCTCGGGGTTATAGGCGTCATAGGGGCGGGCGCTGCTCTTAGGTGGCCAGGTGTCGAAGTTGATAATCATATTCTTGCTGTCGAATTCCTTGCGCTGGTCGGTCTTCAGACTGAAACCGGGCCATGCTACGATGAGCAGTTTGGCGTGTTCCTTATGAATCTCATCCACCCATTTCTTAGGGTCGGGGAAGCGCTTGGTATCGAAGCTGTGGGAGTTCCAGATGCTGTCATTCTCATATTCGGGCCAGTAGCGCCAGTCCTGGATCATGACGTCGATGGGGATTTGCAGCTCGCGGTATTTCTTTAATACGGCCAGGCTCTCGTCCTGAGTCTGGTAACGCTCCTTGCTTTGGAAGAAACCGTAGGCCCACAGGGGTAGCATGGGCGACTGCCCTGTCAGGTCGCGCACCTGGGCCACGACACCATCCGCCGTTCCGCCGTACATAAAGTAGTAATCGGCGCAATGTCCCAGTCCTTCAAAGGAAAGTTCCTGCTGGTTATCGTTGAACTCCGAGATGGAATAGTTGTCCCAATACACGGCATATCCTTTGATGGACATGAAGTAGGGGGAATAGGTAAACATATTCTCATTCTGCATGTGGTGGCTGGAGTTGCGGCGGTTGAAGTGGTTGTCCATCACTTGGCCTACGCCGTATACAGCCTCGTCTTTATCCAGCAGAAAACCTTCGCGGATGGTATAAGATGGCGTACCAGCATCGTTTTTAGGCGTGAACTGTGTGCCGTAATCCTTGTCGGCAAGTAGCGGAGCACCTGCGGCGGTGAAGAAGCGGATGCCTCCTGTCTGAGGATTTACTTCTACCTTCAGCGCCTCACTTTTCAGCGTGAGTTGCTTTGCCTCCTGCTTGTATTCAACAGCGGTGGAAGAAGGGGTTTTGGTAACTACGAGGCTTTCCTTCTTATAAGGTACACCTTCGGGAGTTTTGTACACGCGGACAATGGTGGGCGAGTAGAACTCTACCTGAATATCCATTCCCTGAGTGCTGCCTTTTGCGCCTTGTGCGGTGCGCTGAAAGGTTTGCGCCTCCATTGCCGGAGCACTGAGGAGCATTGCAAAGGCCAGTAAAGAGCCTGCCTTTTTTAGGTAAGTCATTTTCATGATACTGTTAGATTATTGATACTTGTTTCAACGAAGGCAAAGGTAGGCGGAATGAGGGGGAGGGCGACAACAACCACGTTGAAACAAACAATACTCACGTTGATTTCTTCCTTTTCTCGGCGTATTCAGAGGGGCGGCAGCCGAATTCCTCCTGGAAACATTTGCTCAGGTAGCTGGAACTGCTGAATCCCACCCGCTCGGTAATTTCGGTAATGCTGAGTTCTCCTTCCAGGATCAATTGCGCGGCCCGTTGAAGGCGGATGTTGCGGATGAAGAGGCTGGGCGACTGGTCCATCAGTGCATTTAGCTTGCGGTACAGCCCCGTGCGGTCCATGCAGAGATCCCGGCTGAGCTGCTCCACTGAATAGCCTGATACGTTCAGGTTGCGTTCCACCTGTTCCATGGCGCGCGACAAGAAAGCGGTATCCGTTGTGCTGTGGGTGCGCTCTTCCGAAGGTGCAGTTTCTGTTTCACAGGAGGGCGAGGCCTGTTCTATGAGGCAGGACATTTGCCCTTGCTCGTACTGGTTGCATTGTTCAATCAGGTTGCGGATGCGCAGCAGGAGGATCTCTTCCTTGTGCTGGCGTTCCAGCTTCTTCTTGGCGGTGTATAAATAGAGATAGATGCTTCCACCGATAACCAGCAGAAGGCATGCGGCGTACACGCAGTAAGCCAGCGAGCTTTTCCACCATGGGGTGTGGATGGTTATGTGCAGCAGGTTTGTAGATCCTTTCCAGCTCAGGCCATCGTTGGAAGCTTGCACTTTGAGGGTGTATTTCCCCGAAGGTAGATTGGTATAGGAGATCTTCAGACTTCCATCCGCCTCGGCCGTGGTTTCCTGCCAATGGGCTTCAAGACCTGTCAGTTGGTAGCGATAGTAGGTACGCGCAGGGTTCAGGTAATTGAGGGCCGAATATTCAAATGTCAGGAAGTTTTGGTTGTAGGATAATTCAATTCCCCGGATGTACGGGGCAGTCTCGGAGAAGAGGATGCGACCGTCGTATTCTTTGCCGGGCTTTACCTCCTCTCCACGCAGGCGAAGTGCAGTCAGAATAGGCTTGAAGGGAAGGGGAGAGGAAATCTCCTTTTCCGGGTGGAGTATGTTGAAACCATCCATTCCTCCAAAGTACAACATGCCATCTGTGGCTTCAAAGGCGGCTCCGTTCATGTATTCTCCTTCCAGCGTTCCATCGAAAGTGTTGTAGTTGATAAACTGAATCTTCTCTTCTGTGGAGTCCACCTGTATCTGTGAAATACCGGAGCTGGTGGTTGCCCAAACCCGGTGCGCCCGGTCTTTGAGCAGTGCATGTATGAAGTTATTGCACAGCCCATCGCTGGTGTAGAATGTGCGCCCTTTGGTATCTCCTGGCTTAAATAGCATAAGCCCGTCCGAAGTCCCTGCCCAAGTCCATCCCCGGTGGTCTGTGCAGAGCGCGGTATAGGACTGTCCCTGGAATAAGGGACGGTTTCTGCGTGGATTCAAAAGACTTTGTACCTCCTTCGGAAGCCCTTCCGAAGAAACAGGCTTAAGTTTTTTATGGGTTTCCTGGGGGAGATACTGAAAGTAGTCCGACTGGCTTCGGAGAAATATATTACCTCTCTTGTCTTCGGAAAACGCCTGTACAGTGATCTCTTTCTCTGTGGTTTGAGCAAAAGAAGAACTACTGATGTAGGCGAATTTGTGTCGGGCCGGATGGTAGTACAGCAGTCCCCGGTTCAGGGTGCCCACCCACAGCCCGCCCTGCGTATCATAGAACAGGGTGCTGATCTCTGTATTGATTACATCCCCGCCTGTAGTTCTCAGGGTAGGCTGGTTATTCTGTGATCCGGTTTTGGGGTTGATGGTCCAGATCCCTCGGGTACAGCTGATATAAGCTTCTCCCGCAGGAGTAACGAGAAGGGTGTTAAGTCCGTATTCTGTTTCCAACAGTTTTCTCCAGGTGCGACGCTGCGGGTCGAAATGAAAGAATCCGCCTTTCTTCCCGTTGCGTAGCTGATAGAATCCGTCATGGCCTTCTACTACCAATGAGGTTCTTTCGAAAGAGGGTATTTCTGCAGGCGGATAGGCCATGCTTTCGTAGAGTTGTTTGCCGTTGCGGAGATCGTAGCAAATTACTGCCCCGGTGCTGTAAAAAAGATAAAGGTGTGGCCCTTCACTCATCAAGTCCTGTAGTGTTCCTTTGTGTAACGATACATCCAGGAACTGCGAACTTTCCGGTTGCAGTAGTCCTTTTGGGGTAAGCAGCCACATCCGGTTTGTAGCGTCCATAAAGAAATCAAGTATCGTATCTTTTACTCCTTTGTGTTGGAAGTAGATATCCAGGTTGGTCTTGTATTTCTCCTGCCTGAGGTCCACACACATCAACTTACTCCAATCCTTGATCCAAAGCAGGGAGTCACCACTTAGATAAATATGATAGAATCCTTTGTACCCACTTAGCGGATAAAGGTGCTCGGCAGCACGATGCAGGTATGTAAACCGCGTACCGTCATATAGGTTCACACTACCACTGGTAGTGAACACCATACGCCCATCCGGCACTTGCAGGATGTAGCGTATCTGGTTGTCGCTGAGCCCCTGCGATACATCCACCGGTGTAAACACAAAATCACCCGCCCGGACTGTTGATGGTGCCAGCAGTAGGCAGCAACTCAGGGTAAGTAATAGGGTGGGGAGGAGAGTACGCATGGTTCTTGTAATATCCGGTAATTAAGTGGAACGGTATTTCTGCTGCGGATGATTAGGAGTATCAGGGTAAAGCCTCTCTAATTTCTTTTCCTCAACCATCCGTGGAATGATTTTATTTTGTAGATAGTACACTTTTTTCTCTGTGTTAAAAGCAATTTCATCTATCGAAACAAATTCATTAGCAATGCTTTTAATTAAATTTGAAAGCGTTTCGTATCTCATATATTTACTCTCAACCTTTTGAATGGAGGTGTCAACCTTTTGGGGGTAGGTGTCAACCTTTTGGCCATAGGTGTCAACCTTTTGCTCGTTTAAGGTGTCAACCTTTTGCTCTTTGTTTATGAAATATTTCTTGCCTCGTCCATTTCCACAAGACGTTAGATAGCCTTCATCACCCATTTTTTTGAGCATTCTTGTAATGTCCACACTGTGTTTGCTTATGAGGGACTGCAATCTGTCATTGGAAACCTGTTGTTCGGTATAGCAGACTGATAATGTGGTCAACCAGTCATTCTCTAATTGTTCTACTCTTTCTCCAAATCGTTCCTTTAATCCTTTCTTTACATCATCGGGAAGCAGGCTTACCATAGGCAGGTAGAGCTTAATTTTGTCGGGATGGTTTTGCTCTTCCACAAATGGTGGTTTCCAGTTGGCTTTTTTCCACCCGGAGAGGATTTTGTTTACGCCGCTACCTGCTTTCTCGGAGAAGCCAATCATCATGAACATCTTTTGCAGGCTTTTATTTCGGCATACGCTTTCGCCTCCTGTATAATACTGGATCTTACTAACCAGTAAGGTTCCGGGATTCTTGAATGTATAATGATCTTTCCATTGCTCAATGGTGATTTTCCCCTCCTCTGCGTAGTCGCAATGGACAAGTGTGTTTATAAAAGCTTCGCGTAAAGCTACATGGGTAGAAGTGTCTTCCAGGCGCACTCCATTTTCCATCTGGAATGGTTTGGGAAGGACGGCGGAGAGCTTGGGGAATACTCTCCGATAAAATTGGAAAAGATTGGCCTCCCAGGTGCCATCGGGACAGATGCGATCTGTCCATCGGATATCGGAATCGTTTTGAAAGTGCTCCTGGTAATCAGGAAAATAATTGGGAGCGCATTCGTTATCTGTGATGCTTTCTGTTTTTCCAAACATTAGGATCCCGGCAAGTGTAAACCCTTCTTGTCTGTTTTGCCGATCCTTTCTGTAGCCTCCCAGGCGCTTGAGTAGCTCTATGTCACTGAGGCCCAACCAAGGATGGTCAGGCTGGCGGTTGGAAAGGAGTTGCCGGTATTGCTTGAAGGATTCCGGATCAATATCTTCCATTGAGTAGTTGTGCAGGATGCGCGAGTCCCTGGAGTGCACTTCATCCGCATCTGCCATCATTCTGCGTATCTCATTCGAAGTACATTTGTAGTCTCCCTCATTATTCCGCTTATAAGTGTGTCCTATGGGATTTTTCGTGAGGTATATGGGACGTTGTGAACGCATTGCCCGCGGCACGTCTATCAGTAACAGGTGTTTTCCTTTATAGATGGTGCTGAATACATTCTTATCCGTTAAAAGATTGATATTTACGCAGTCAGGGTTGTTGAGCTGATTCCAAATAGTCTGTGTGTAGGCAACGATCTGATCTCTGCTGAGGCCCTCCACGAATAGTTCTTGTCTTTTTTCTCTTACTCCTAAGATGATAACCCCTCCATCTGTGTTGGCAAATGAAGAATAGGTCTCCCATATACTGTGTGGAACGCCTTCTTTTGCAGTCTTGAATTCCAGATCAACAGATTCGTTTCGTGAAAGCAGGGACTCAATGTGCTCCGTGAAATCCCATTCTTCAGCTGGGGTTAGTTTTATTTCTTGCTTCATTTTATACTATTTGGAGAACATTTCTTTTTCTTACCCTCTGCCAACTCCTTGTTTTCCACCACGCGATAGGTCACAATCCGTGTGATGAGATCCACGGGCAGAGGGCGGTTCAGCGGCAGTTGTATGCCCCCTTTGGTGGTGTGGTAGCCGGAGAGTTCTTCCTGAAAGGCAGCCACGCCGGAATCGCCCGGGTAGAAGCCAATGTGTTTCTTGCATCCGGCAAAGTGGACTACATTTCCGCATTGCTTGTAGGTGGCCATTCCCCAACGGATGCATTCTTCGGCATCGGGGGCGGCGGTGCGGATGACCTGCCGGATTTGCTGCAGGAGCGGTTGTACTTCTTGCGGGAAGCCGGCGATGTATTCATCTACAGGATTCATGGTATAAAGTATAGGTATACATGTATTTTGTGCAAAAATAGCAACTTAATCATAGAATCTCCACTTTGGGGATGTGTTTTTTACAGAGGATACACGTATATAGTGACATACAGGGAATAGCTGACTTTCTTGAGTCGAGGGGCTCGACTGGCCGTTCGGCGCCGCCGACTCGCGAGTTGAGCCCGCCGACTGGCCCGTCGGCGGCGCCGATTCAGAAATTTCGAACCGCGATGACTATGCAGCAACTTTTTTGCTACATACTTACTGCATACCTTGCTGCATAGTGCTAAGGTGCTGATAGATAAAATGGTAAAACGGTTTTATGCAGCAAATGCAGTAAAATCGCGAAAAAACATTTTTCAGGGGCGGAAGTCCGAACTGGTTTTTTAGACGAATGATGAATAGGACTGAATGTCTGCTTCATAAAATTATAAAGTTATCTTTGCAAACGATGGAAATACGAAATAGTAAGAAATGGATGCTGCCCCTCGCTTTGGTGATGGGGATGATAGTGACAGGGCAGTCGGCGATGGCGCAGACGGTTACGTTTACCTGTCCTGATGGGGGCGATTTTTACGGCGGCCTGTTTGGCGGCCCGGCAAACGGGGCATACCACATCCGGCATAAGCTGGGGGTGCGGTTTCAGGTAAGGGTGCCGGAAAAGAAGAATGCTTCTTCGGTATCGAAGGAGGGGGCACAGCTTGAGGTGCGTTGTACCTTATTGCCTTTCCGGCCACAGAAGGGAAGGCGCGACCGTATAGACAGCACGATGGCCATAGTGCGAATTCCTGTGACGAAGGACTGGCAGGAGGTGACTATCCCCGTCTCCGCCTTTGATTACCGCACCGGGCGTGAAGGCTTTCTGGATGAGGTAAAGCATATTGCCATCAGTGTGCAAACCCTTGACGGGCGTGCAGCCGGAGCAGAGGTAAGAGAGCTTTCCATTCCTGCGGCTGCCTCGGTAGAAGTGGCTACTTCCATTTACTCCAAACCGCTTGATGAAAAGGGGAAGACAGAATATTCCGTCACTGTAAGGAATAGCAGTTCCCGCTCGCAGTCGTACACCGTAAATCTGGAAAAGCACGGCTGGGAAGGGATGGATGCAGAGGTTTCTCCCGCCAGCTTGCAGTTGGCTGCCGGGCAGGAGGCGACAGTAACCGTTTGTGTCTCCGAGCAGGAGCCGGGCTATATCCCTCCCGGGTCACATGAAGTGCAGGAATTGGTAGTAGCACCTTTGTTGGGTGAAGGAGAGGCTGGACGCATCCGCCTGATCACTATAAAGCCCGTGACAGAGCCCTTTACCGTGCTCAGCGAAGCCGGATGGGCCGAAGTAAAAGCCAAGACACAGCAATACGATTGGGCCAAGAGGGAGCTTGAAGAATACATCCGCGAGGCCGAACGCTTTGGAGTGCCCGAGATCAAGGCCAGCACCGATCCCCGCCGCCGTGGCAACGGTATTATCCGGGCCTACATCGAAGGGCCTTTGTTCCGGACAGCTGTAGCTTATAAACTCACCGGCAACCGCAGCTACGGCGAAAAGGTGGCCGAGTTGTTGCGTCGTTGTGCCCATCCGCAAACCGGATATCCCTATACGCGCCACCTGACTTTCCAGGATATGCCTCAGGAAGGAGGAACCTTTGAGGGTCTGCTTTGGGGGTACGACCTGATTCGGAACGACGGTTTCCTTACCCCGGAGGAACATGCACAGGTGCTGCAAATGTTCCGCATCTTCTGCGAAGGTATGGTGATAGGGCGTATGAATGGCGGTATCTCCAACTGGTCGGTCTTTAACCAGGGCCCTGCGGCGCAGTGCGCCTTGATGATCCATGATCTTGACTTGTTTAATAAGATTGTATATGGCAATAATGGCCTCATAGACCAGTTCCGCTACGGGGTACTGGATGATGGCTGGTGGTACGAGATGTCGCTTAGCTACAACCTGGGCACTGCTGCCTGTTTAACTCAGGTGGGTATCTCGGCAAAGGCCTTCGGTATCGACCTGTTGCATACGGAGTTCCCCTCTTCCCTGACACGGAAAGTAGGTCTCCGCCCCTTTGAGTTCGATGCATTTCAGGGCATGGCTTTCGGAAAGTTTGGTCCTCTGACGCATCCCGGTGTAGGGATCAAGCGTATGTGGGATGGCATTGTGGCCTATCCCGATTACCGCGGGGTGATGTTCGGTATGGGCGATGGGCATGAGATGATCGTGTCCGGCGGGCAGTTTGAACTGGCCTATTACGCCTTCCGTGATCCGGCGTATGCCGCCATTATCCGTCGTGGTGAGAAGCGCGATCTTGTGTATGGTGTGCCGGAGCTCCCTGCCGATGCGCCGGATTATTCAAGCATCTCCACCTGCAGTCCCAATGCCGGACTGGCCGTGCTACGCTCACAAACCACCGGGCGTACACAGGGCGAGCAGCTGCAGGTAGCTATGAAATACGGTACTCACGGTTCGTATCACGGGCATTTTGACCGCCTCAGCCTAGTGTCTTTGATGCGTTACGGCCGTAGTTTCTACAACCCTGAAACCTCATGGTATGGTTACGCCAGTTATATGTATAAGTGGTGGGTGCAGCCCTCCATGTCGCACAATATGGTGGTGGTGGATGGCCTTCAACAGGAGCCTACTTTTGGTAGTCAACTCCTGTTCCATACCGGCCCCATGTTGCAGGCTGTGGCCGTGGAAACGGATGCCCGTTGGAGTAATCCTCCGTACTTGGGCGGTTATGATCAGATAGAGGATATTCGCAAAGGAGACCGTGCGTATGTCTTCATCCCCGAAGATCATCCCGAGCCCACTGACATCGGCGCATACACCGAACCTATCCATGAGCGTCGACTCATGGCGGTGACGGACGACTACGTGCTGATTGCCGATTACCTCCGCTCCGATAAGGCGGATCATCAGTTCGACAACCTCCTCCAGCTTCGTGGTGCACAGCCTGCTGCCGGACTTACCCCCTCCGGCCACCTTTCCCAATGGGACAACAGCCCTCTCAGCTCCGGCCAGTTTATCACCAATGTGCAAGGCTATACCTATCCCAATGGCGCCCGTATCAACTCCGTGCACCACTTCAGAGGCAAAGATTATACCGGCGTAAACTGGGAAACCGGCGGCTTGAATGGCGGTAGCGATATCCCCGGTGATCTCCACATGGATGTCCACGCCCTGTGGCCCCGCCGCGGCGAAGTGCACATCGGTACCTATGCTGAGGCCTGGGGAGTGGGTAAAAAGATGGAGTATACCGTGTTTACCGACAAAGATACCCTCATGACCGGCGCCATCGGCACCTGGATTCTCGGTAAAGCCGACCTGAAAGCTGATCTCCGTGGATGTAAAACCCTCTCATTCCGCCTCCGTGCCGACGGCAAACTGCGCACCCTCATGCTGGGCGATGTAATATTGACAGATGCTTCCGGAAAGGAAATCCCCCTAAACACCCTCACCCCGCTCCTTGAAAACGTACTTTCCCTCCCCCGTGAGGATGCCGATTACGAAGGCGGTCCCATCGTCATTGCCGGTACTCCCATCCAAAAAGCAGTAGGCATAGAACCGGATGACCGCAAAGATCCCGCCCTGCTGACCTATAGTTTAGAAGGCCTGAATATCGTTTCCATGCGGGGTACCTTGGGCGGCGACTTCCCCGTAGGCCCTGATAACCAGGTGCGCAAAACCGTAGGCGTTCGCCAGAAAGGCCGTGAAGCCTCCTTCCTCACCCTCATCGAACCCTACGAGAAGACCTCCCTCATTAAGGATGTAAAAACCCTCTCTTCCTCCGAAGTAGAGATCACCCTCACCGACGGCCGTCTGCAGCGCATCCGCATCGAAGGTTTCTTTACCGCCACAGGCACACAACCCCGTATTTCCATTGAAGAGTACCGTGCCGGCAAGCTGCTGCGCAAAGAGGAAGCGAAGTGAAAAGTAATGTTCTCCGGGATGCCTAACATCCCGATGAACGCCTATCCGAAGCATTAAAAACGAATGCTTCGGATACTTTTTTCATGAAAAGGGCTTAGTTATCAGATTTTTCCAATATATTTGTGTTTTAGTTCTAATACCGTGACATTATGAAGAAAGTATTGTGTATATGTTTTAGTTTCCTTTCGCTGCTTGCATTGGCTCAGGAAGAAACCAATTTTAAGGCAGAGAGTAGCGCCATCTGGACGGCCTATAGAGAAGGCATGCATAAATTCTTCGAACTTTATCAGAATCACCCGGAGAAGAAAGACAGCTTGATGCAGGTAGCCGCCCAACTTGAGCAGGAAGCGGATTCAAAGAGCCGCGCACTTGCAATAAAATATGCTGCTACGCCGGAAGGTCTACAGAGTGTATACATGTTGCGGCTTTCCTTTTCCAAAGACACATTGCAAACTCTCCTAAGCACTCTTCCCGTAGAGATGCAGCAATCATACTACGGTAAGACTTTGCAATTACATCTGGATACTGAACAGATAGAGACAGGTAGCCCTATGGCTGATTTTGAAATACCAATGTCTGGTGGAGGACGATTCCTTCTGTCTTCGTTAAGCGGAAAACATGTGCTGTTTTTGTATGGAGGACTGGGATGTATGGGAGCAGGGGGGAGAGCCTTTCTGAACACCTTGTATAAAAATACTTCCCGCGAAAAGCTGGAGATTGTGGTGTATTGCATCTGTGCGGATCAGGAAGAATTGAATAAAATACCCGAAATGTACCCTTGTGAGTATTATCTTGTTTCAGATTTCTTGCTTGACCATAGTCCGATAAAGATCCGTTATGGTGCACAGGCTACTCCAACCACCTTTCTTATTGACCCACAGGGAAAGGTGGTGCTAAAGACTATCGCAGTAAATGAAGAATTGATCAGCGAAGCGCTGAACTATCCGGACTAAATCAGTCTCTCGGCGGATCTGTATATGTAGGGGCGGATTGCATCCGCCCGCTCGGCCGCAAGGGATGATTCGGGCGGATGCAATCCGCCCCTACAGGCAAAGATGATGATAAAATAACTAATAAAAATGAAGAAGAGAACCCTTATAATAAGCCTTTTTGCCGTTTGTTTGCAGGCTGTGATGGCCCAGAGTCTGGATGTGGCAAAATTAGATAGCTACTTCCAGACACTGGAAGAGAACCATAAGCTCATGGGTAGTGTATCCGTAGCCCGTGACGGGCAAACACTGTATTCAAAGACCGTAGGTTTTGCTGATGTGGCTACCGGACAGAAGGCAAATATGGATTCAAAGTACAGAATAGGTTCTATTTCCAAAACCTTCACGGCAGTCCTGGTCTTTCAGGCGGTGGATAAGGGCTTGTTGAAACTGGACCAGACCCTTGATACCTACTTCCCGGAGATTCAGAATGCCGGGAGAATTACTATTGCCCAACTCCTGAGCCACCGTAGCGGTATCCATAATTATATCGATGAAAGTTATCCCGATTGGTGTACCCAGCCCAAAACTCAGCAAGAGATACTGGCCCTTATAATAAAAGGTGGGAGCGAGTTTGAACCGGACACCCGCATGCAATACAGCAATTCAGGTTATGCATTGCTCACCTTTATCCTTGAAAAGATCTATAAGAAGTCGTTCTCCGCAATCCTGGAGCAGCGGATCCTGAAGCCCCTGAAATTAGAAAATACTTATTATGGCAGCAAGCTGGATGTTGCTCGTAATGAATGCTATTCCTACACCTACCAAGGTAAGTGGCAGATAGAACCGGACAGTGACCCCTCCACTTTGTTGGGAGCCGGAGCTGTCATCTCCACCCCTCAGGATTTAAACCGGTTCTATACTGCACTTTTTAGCGGGAAGCTGGTTTCTGCGGAGAGCCTGGCACGGATGATGACTGTTCGTGATGGGGTGGGGATGGGCTTATGGCCTGTTCCATTTTATGGTAGAACCGGATATGGTCATTCGGGCGGGATAGACGGGTTCCGATCCATGTCCGTTTATCATCCTGATGATAAGACCGTGTATTCACTCACTTCGAATGCCGTGGATATACTTCCGAATGACATCTCCATCGTTGTGCTGAAAGCAGTATATGGTATGGAATACAGCCTTCCGGACTTTACGGTACATAAGGTCACAACCGAGGAACTGGATCAATATCTGGGTGTGTATTCCAGCCCCAGCTTCCCATTGAAGATTACTGTAACGAAGAACGGAGACGTACTGGTAGCTCAGGCTACCGGGCAGTCGGCTAATAATCTTACATCCTCTGCAAAAGATGTGTTTAACTTTGACCGGGCAGGTGCTGTCTTTGAATTTAATCCGGCAGAAGATGTAATGACCCTGAAGCAAAATGGAGGAGTATTCCCTTTGAAACGGGAATAGAAGAATAGATATGAGATAGATAACCCTTAAATAGTAATGCCGTATGAAACCTTTATTTTACACATTGCTTGTCAGCCTTTCATTGGCTGTATCGGCTCAGGATGGGATTACCTTTAAGGTGGAGAAATTATCGAAACCAAAGGAATTGCTTGTGCGAAAATCCAGTCAAGAGATCTACAAAGAGTTGATCCTTTTGGCAAATGTACCTTACGGGAATAAAAAGGAGAGGGATGAGTACCCTTTCCAAATAACAGCTCATAGTGGAAGAGGAGATAGCCTTGTGAGTTTTGGATACCATTCATTCTTCAAGGGGATGTATAAAGCCTATGCAGATCATCGGCCTTTTGTTTTATCACCGGATATGGTTTGGTTGCTGATTTGTCAAGGTTTTGCCCGCCATGTGAATGCTCAACCTGAAAAGATGCGTGACTATTTTGTGAACTTCTCTGGACGGTTGTCATTAGTTGTTCATGTAAATGAGGAATTTACATTGGATAACCCTGATGCTCCCTGGGAAACGGTCTTTCCTCAGTTTACGGAACAAATAGGAAAATATACAGGAGGTGAACTTATTGAGTTGTTGACCTCTGACTTCTCCACCACTACTGCGATAGAGAAGGTGGCTTCCGAAATAACCATCATGGAGTCTATGAAGTCTTATTTTGAGTACGTTTTGGTAATGGTAGGTTGTGGAATTCCAGAGATAACGCTGACCGGTACTACTCAGGATTGGCAGAAAGTTCTGGACAAAACAAGGCGTTTAGCTAAGTATGATTTAGCCTGGTGGACCAGTGAATTGGAGCCTATATTGAAAGGGTTTGTAAAAGCTTCTCAAGGAAAGGTTGATAAAGGCTTTTGGAAAGAGATGTTCAAGTATCATACATTAAAAAAATATGGTGCTCCTACAATCGTGGATGGTTGGATTGTGCGTTTCTTTCCGTATGATAAGGATGGGAAGCGTTTTAATCTCAAGGAAATAAGAAAAATGGATGCTCTCCCTGATGAGATAGTGAAGGTAGATCTGACTTATATAGATGTTATTGAAGATAAAAAGATACCTTTGGAGCTTTGGGCTGGTTTTGTGGGCCTTGATCAGGATGCAGAGCACTTTACTTTAACTCCCAAGATTGGCTGGATGTTACGTCTGAAGGACGGGAGTGACGAGTTGTTGAAACAGAAGCTTGATTCGGAAGCAACATCGGGTTTTGGTATAGACATCCGTGTCATAGAGCTTCCTGAAGCTCTTTATGAATTGAAAGAGATCAAACGTCTTAGAGTCAGGTTTTTGGATGGAATTCGCATTCCTGATCGCTTTGCATCCGTGAAAATAGGATATTTAAGACTATCAGGGGAGATTGATAAAGAAGGAATAAAACGATTGGAGGAACTGTTCCCATATACAAAACTGGAAATAAATGGTAAATCAATAAATGTCCCTAAAGAGGAACCTTCGTATGAACAATTGAGGAAGTTTAGTCTGGATGATTAGATAAAAGAAGATATGAACCAGTATGGAGGTCTATATGTATAGATAGAATAAGTTTACCCCTAAATAATAATGCCGTATGAAACCTTTATTTTTCACACTGCTTATCAGCCTCACATTGGCTGCATCGGCTCAGGATGGGATCACCTTTCAGGTAGAAGAGTTGTCAAAACCGAAAATACAGATAAATGCCTCTTCCAGCCGGGAAGTGTATGAGGACTTGATCCGTTCGGATGCGAATGTCTCATTGTATGATCTAAGGAAATCTCAAAAGGAGTTTCCTTATGGAATTGTGGCTTACAGTACGCCTTCTGATAGTCTTGTTAAGATGGGGTATCATCCCTTCTTTCAGGGGATGTACTGGGCGTATGCGAATCATCATCCGTTTGTGTTGTCACCGGATATGATCTGGCTACTCATCAGTCAGGGCTTCGCCCGCCATGTGAATGCGGATCCTGAGAGGGTGCGTAAACACTTTGTGAATTTCTCCGGAAAACTATCGTTGATAGTGCCTGTGGGGAAGGAATTCACATTGGATAATCCGAATGCTCCCTGGGAAACGGTTTTTTCGCAGTTTACCAAGCAGATAGGAGAGCATGCCGAAACAGAACTGACAGAACTGCTTACGTCCAACTTCTCCACTACCGGTATTGCCGAGAAAGTAGCTTCACAGATCACCGTAATGGAAGCCATGAAGCCTTATTTCGAGTTTATTACCATGCGCATTGTATGCGGCATCCCGGAAATAACCTTGAAAGGCACACCTAAAGACTGGCAGAAAATACTGGACAGAACAGAGAAACTGGGAAGCAAATACGACCTAACATGGTGGACGGACCAGTTAACCCCTTTATTGAAAGAGTTTGTGAAGACTTCTAAAGGAACTATAGATAAAGAATTCTGGAAAAATATGTTCAAGCAGCATTCCAGTGAAGGCTGCGGTGACCCTGGAATAATGGACGGTTGGATAGTACGGTTCTTTCCGTATGACAAGCATGGAAACCGGAATAGCCTAAAAGAGATAAAGAATAGCGATAACCTCCCCTCGGAAATCGTAAAGGTAGACCTGACCCATTATGACTCCGAAACACAAGAACAGGTGCCTTTGGAACTTTGGGCAGGCTTTGTAGGTCTTGAGTATAATCGGAAAAATTTAGCGCTGACCCCCCGAATAGGCTGGATGATCCGGAAGAAGGATGTGAGCAGCGCCGGATTCAAACAGATGGTTGACATGAAAGGAAGCCTCCGTATCCGTGTGAAGGAGTTTCCTCCCGAGCTTTTGGAGTTAGATACAATTAAAACCCTCAGGATAGAGTTTGTGGATGGAATCGATATCCCCGACCGCCTGGCCTCCGTAAAAATAGGATCCCTAATCCTTAAAGGAGAGATTAACGAGGCTGGTATAGAACGCCTCAAAAATATGTTCCCGAATGCAAAGCTTATTATTAACGCTGTTCCGGTGCATGAGGAAGGGGCTTCTCTGTATAACGGACTGTATATTGACAGTATAGATGATTAGGGTAAAGTAGATACGAAGTAGCTCAAAGATGACCACATGAACCTGAAAAGGGATATACTGCTTGCATGCCTGCTTGTATCATTGCCTGTATTATCCCAACGCCTGAACTGGGTTCCGTTTGAATGGACGAGGAATCAAGTGTCGGGAAGGATATTGGAGAAGGCAGCGATACGTGTTCCGGTAACTCTGGATGGGGTACCGCACCGGTTTACGATGCAGTTGGACTTGGGGGCAGTACATACCTCTTTCTCCGGAAATGCCATTGATCCGTATTTGGAGGCCTATCCTTCCTTGCATCAGAAGTTGGACACTACACGGACTTTCCGTTCCGGTACCCGGAGTGGTTCTGTGTTGAATGGTGTGGAACTGTGTTTGGGAGATGTTTGTTTCGAAGGGCTGGACGTGGGGTATCTGAAAGGATACGGGCGTCCTTTGTCCAAAGACTCCATTCACCTGAAGAAGGGAGTACGCATAGGTACCCTTGGCGCCGATCTGTTTCAGGATAAAGTGTTGATTATCGATTACCGGAAGCAGCGCATTGCCATTGCCGACAGCATCCCATCCCTCTATCGGAATGTTCCCCTTGAGCCGTTCAGGCAGCGACGCGGGCGTATCCAGCTTCCCTTCCGTATTAACGGTAGGGCTGAGTGGTTGCTGTTTGACACTGGTGCAAGCATCTTTGCCCTGACTACCACGAAGGAGCGCGCCTTGGCTCTATCTGATTCACTGATAGTAGATTCTCTGACCGTGCCCAGTTGGGGTCGTTATGTAACTTTTCAGGGTATGGAGGTCAGTAAGCTTGTGGAAATTGATGGCAAACACCTGAAACCTGCCCTTGTGTATTACGAGGTGAACCGCTACTATGATGCATTTTATGAATCGGAAGGGGTGTGGGGCCTTATGGGGAATGCTTATTTTTTGGATCATATATTGATAATTGATTATACCCGCAGCCTTTTCGGGATAAAGTAACAGTTTCTTAATATACAATTAGGATAAGAACAATAATGCTTGTTTGATTGTAGATAGAGAAGAAACAGTATGAATAAGACTGGAATGGTTAATTAGAATATATCAAATATAAAAACAAACATTTATGAAACAATTGATTACCATGTTGTTGTTGAGCATGTCAGTAACTGGTTTTGCTCAAGTTGGAGAGAAGAACTTTATCGATCAAAATTATATTGAGGTCATAGGGAAAGCAGAATTAGAGATTCTGCCTGATATGATTTATTTGAAAATAGTTTTGAAAGACAAAGAGAATAAAGACAAACTAGAGCTTGCTGAGATTGAGAAGAGAATGATAGCTTCACTATCAGATGCAGGTATTGATACAGGTAAGGATTTGTCATTGGTAGATTTCATGAGTAACCTGAAATCAGATTGGTTGAAATCAAATGTGCTATTAACCAAACAATATCAATTGATTGTGCATGATTCAAAGACATTGCAAAAAGTGTTTTCCGATTTTCAGAGCCTGGGAATATCAACAGTTTCAATAGAAAAAGTAGATCATTCACAGATGGATCAGTACAGAAGGGAAATCAAGGTTACTGCCATTAAAGCAGCAAAAGATAAAGCAACCGCATTGGCTTCCGGCATTAATCAAAGTGTAGGAAGAGCGCTTTACATTCAGGAAATAGAGTTTTTAACCCCACATTTGGCATCCAATGTAGTAGAAAAGTCAAAAGGAATGAATGCAAAGATTCAGGAAGTGACTTCTCTCATATCCAGTATGACTACACATGAAAGTGTGGAATTCGGGAAGATTAAGGTGGAAAGTGCTATCTTGGCTCGCTTTGATTTGAAGTAAATACAGTGTGAGATTAGGTACCTATTGGTAGCATATATGAGGCTACTCTTTCTTTATTCTCCGTACTTTCGAGGCTTTTGCCGAGAGAGTACGTTTTTTTTTTACGTCTTTGTCTATCTGCAATCAGCCTGTAGTGTTCTTTTAATTATCTTGTTGTACGCGTGCAACGCTTCTGTAATTGTGTAGTCCGACCTTTGCAGCAGATTATTAAAAAGAAAAGTATGAAAAGAAATTGGTATTATTTTACTAAAATTGCGTGTGTTACTCTGGCTGTGATCGGGCTTTGTGCGTGTTCCGATGACGACGATGATCCGGTTGTCCCTTCCACAAATACAGCTTCCTATTCCGGCAAGGATATCACTTCGTATGCTTCGGTGGTATCTAGTAAAAGCACGAAGGTAGCAAATGTAGAAGTATTGGAGCAGGGAAGTTGGAAGATTTATAATGGTACGGCTTCTGAAGGGGTAGATTTTGCTACTCCTGTTCTTCAGGGCTCTTCCCGGGGGATGTATGCCATGAGTGGCAGTACCTATAAATTATATTGTCTGGAATGGGCCGATGGTTCGCGTGCTACGTATGGTTTGCGCCAGCTTCCGCTGGAAGGACAGTCTAATTTCCGTGATTTGGGTGGTTACAAAACTCAGGACGGTCATTATGTGAAGTGGGGTAAGGTGTTTCGCTCTGGGAAATGTAACGAACTGACCGACAGGGATCTTATGTACCTTGCCAGTATTCCCTTGAAGACGATTGTAGATTTCCGCTCTATCAGCGAACGTGATGCAGAGCCTGATAAAGTACCTTCCACGGTAGTAAACCGCTTTAATTACAATATTGAGACGGGCAATCTGGGAGGCCTCGATATGAACCAGGTCTTCGCTACCGGTGATACGGCTACTGCTAAACTGCTCTTGGTGTATGGCAACGAATCGTTCGTGTTGAATAATCAGAATGAATACAAGCAATTCTTTGCTGCGTTGCAGAATGCTGCGTATACTCCTCTGATGTTCCACTGTACTGCCGGAAAGGACCGTGCCGGATTTGCAGCGGCTTTGTTCCTCTCTTCTCTGGGAGTGGATCGCGAAACTGTGATCCAGGATTACCTGCTGACCAATGCCCTGACGGGTGCTTCCTTAGCCGCTATGAAGGCTGTATATGGTGATAATAACATGGCCGTCTGCATGTATTACCTCTATTCCGTGCAGCGGGCGTACATTGAAAAGGCTTTCTCCACTATTGAGTCTAACTACGGCAGCGTAGAGAATTTCCTGACCAAGCAACTTGGCGTGGATCTGGTTAAGATGAAAACGCTGTATCTGTATTAAGAAAAAGTCACGAACTGTATATTTCTCCCTCTCTTTTTTCTCTCCAAAAACTGGCGCGCACGGACTGAATGGTTGGTGGGCACCAGTTCTTTGACTCGCGAGTATGAGTTTTGATAAGCTGTAAGTGCTATGAAATCAGGCGTTTAATGGCGTAAAAACGCAGGCCTGTATTCCGAGGATCTCAGGCCTGTGTTTTTTAATCTCAGGCCTGAGATTCTCGAAACATAGCGCTGTGTTTTTTGAAAGGGAATGGGGCTATGCGAGGGGTGTTACTTCAACCGAATTTCAGCTCCGTATAATTTGGGCGTTACGTACTTGAATTCTTTCTTTTCTACGGTGGTAGCTCCTACTTCTACTTCCTTTTTCTGGGGAACGGCATAGCCGATGGCGATGCGTTTTTTGCCCTTGGTGAGTTCAAAGGGGAGGATGTATTCATGTTCGAAGAATCCGCTCTCGGCCTTATCCGGGAGGGCGGTGGGGGTGAATTCCACTCCGTCGATCTTCATGGTATAGCGTGTGGCGGTTTCGTCGCCGTGATAGGTCACGCGCAGTTTTACTTCCTTATCCAGCGGTATGCGGAGGTCGAAGTGGAAGTCCGACTTTGACTGTACCCATTCCTTCCCCTCTGTTTCTCCCTTGTCGAGGTAGAAACACTGGAAGGAGTGATCGTACATGGAGATGGAATCGCCCGGCTCAAGGCGGTCATACACACTTTCCGGGAAAGTGCGGTAACGGCTTGTAAACTCTGCCCAGCCCCCGGGGGTATACACATCGGTGTACAGGGAGTAACGCTCGCCATGCATGCGGAAGAAGGGCTTGAGGGTGAAGTCGGCAGGTACGCCCAGCCCCTTGGTGCGGAATGTGAGTGGGGTACCTTCTATGGGTTCTATCTGTTTCAGCCAGTTGGGGTTAGTGGTCACAATGGCGGGTACGTCAATGGTGGCTCCTTCCTTGTTTACATTGTAGCAATCGTGGCCGATGCCGCGGCGGGTGCGGTCGGTCATGGCTTCCTGTCCCAGGGCGGCGGCCAGCACCACAGGTCCGTATAGTACGGCTGTGCGGGTGGGATTGTCGGGCATGGTCCAGGTGTGCAGTGACATGGGCAGGGTGAACTCTATCTTATCACCTGACTTCCACACCCGTTTGATGGAGAGGTAGCTTGAGGGTGAAGAGCTTATATCTTGTTTCTTGCCGTTGATCTTAAGGATGCACCCCTGTGTGGCCCAGTAGGGTACACGCAGGTTGATGCACAGCTCCACGGGGCGCTTGGCCTTGAGGGTAAACTGCATGTGGTCTTCGTCGGGGAAGCGGGTGTCCTGCGTCAGGGTGACGTTTTGTTCCTCCCAGATGAGTTCGGAGGCTATGAACTGGTTCACCCACAGTTGTGTTCCCTGATGGTAATAGATGCAGTTGCCGAACTTAGAATACGATTCGATGCCCGATCCGCTGCAACAGAAGTAGGAGTCGGACGGTTCGGAATACGCGCGAAACATACCCGGACGCATCGGGATGTAGTACATGGCCGTACCTCCCACCTCCGGATGTTGCGTGCCCAGTATGCCGTTAAGTGCAGCGCGCTCGTAATAATCGGCATATTCCGCCCGGGGCTCCCAGCAGAAGAGGTGCTCTGTGAGTTTCAGCATGTTATAGGTGTTGCAGTTTTCGTGGTCATAGGGGCCCAGCATGTCGGCCAGTTTCCAAGGCTCGGAGCGGAAGTGCTCGTAATTACTGTTGCCGCCTGTTACGTAGCTGCGGGCATTTGTGATTTCTTCCCAGAAGAAGATGCTCAGATTCTTATATACCGGATCGGCCGTCAGCTCATATTGGCGTGCGGCGGCCACTACTTTGGGGAACTGGGTGTTGGCATGCATGCCGGTCATTTTGTCGGTATAATTCTTCAGAGGATTGAGGAAGGCATCCTGATGAAAGTACATGGCGGCATCTTTGTATTTAGCATCACGGGTGATGGCGTAAAGGTTCCAGAGCGATTCCCCAACTCCTCCATACTCCATTAGCAGCATTTTTTCGCGTTCGGGATAGGTGAGCTTGTTGTTGCGGGTATAAAACCAGTTGCCCATGCGTTTGGCTGTTTCCAGCGCTTCGGGGTTGTCAAAGTACAGGTAGGCATCCACCAGTCCGGCAAGGATCTTATGCAATGTGTAGTATGGAGCCCACACTTGTGTGCCGGCTTCTACGCGGTCAATAAAGGATTCCGGATAGGCACTCAGGTATCCCGAGGTGCCCAATGCCTGTTGCACGGTGCTCAACTCGTGTATCAGTGTATCGGCTTTGAGCTTCAAACGTTCATCACCCGTCGCGGCGTACATCATTCCCAGTGCGGATAGGAAATGCCCGGTGAAGTGTCCCCGTAGTTCCGACCAGGGGCTTTCCCATCCGGCCATCGGGCTCACGGTATTCGGCAGTCCTGCGTTGGCCCTGAAATTATGCACCAGCTGCAGGGTATTGAAATGCAACAGGTACTCGTAATTTATGTCGAGCGTTTCTTTATACACTCCGTCCTTTAAACGGACGGTACCAGGCTTGAAAGGCTGTGCCTGAAGCGTGGCTTTGCAATTAATGACTACCTCTTGTGCACTACCAGTCTGTGCAAAAAAGAGTATTGCAGTGGCACAGAGTGTTTTCAGAAAAGCTCTATTCATGGGTGATCGATATTAAAATAGAATTGTTTCAGATCTATAGATTTATAAACTGCAAAGATGCAAAAAAACTTTATACTACGATCCTTACAGGCTTTTTCCGTAGGGTTTCTTTCATCTTTTGGCTCGTTTGTTTTACTACTCCGAGGGGGCAAGACGAAATCTTTTATGGAAAATAATTGAAGAATCGTTTGGGATATTAAAACTTCAGCGTATATTTGCAGCGTTGTTTAACAGAGATGTTAATTCTAAATGGTTTGTTATGAATGAAGTATTGACCAAGGAACAAGAGATTCTAAAGGCTGCCGAGGAGGTTTTTCTGGAGAAAGGCTTTGCCCTTGCAAAGACTACGGAGATAGCCGGAAAGGCTGGAGTAACGCATGCGATGCTGCACTATTACTATCGGACAAAGGAAAAAATCTTCGAAAAGATCTTTGAAAGAAAGATACGGGAGTTGACTGCTTCGCTGGCGGTGCATTTCCCTGCCGACATGCCGTTTCTGGAACTGGCGCGCTTGCTGGTGGAGTCGCATTTTGACTTTGTGGCCGCCAATCCGCGTCTTCCGCGCTTTGTGCTTCAAGAGGTGATTTCCAACCCCTCGCGTTCCGTAGGGGTGCGTAAGCTGGTGACGCCGTTTGTGGATCAGTTGCTTACTGATCTGACCGGAAGGATGGATGAGGCTGTCCGCAAAGGAGAGATTCGACCCGTAGAGCCTTTGCATTTGCTGTACGATGTGGCTTCGCTCAATATCTTTGCATTCCTTTCACTTCCGGCGGTGGTGCAGGTGATGAAGCTTTCGGAGAAAGAGTGTCAGCGGTTTTTGGCGCAACGTAAGGCGGAAAATGTAGAGGTGGTCTTGTCCCGCCTTCGGCCCTAGTGTTTTTTTGAACGGGCGTTAACAGGCTTGTTAAATAGGTGTGTAAAAGCTAATCAGATAAAGTATGAAAAAGTATTGTATTGTACCATTTCTTTTCCTTTGTGTAGTTCCGGCAGTATTGTCTGCGCAGGTTAGTCTGGAAGATTGCCAGCGCAAAGCGCGGGAGAACTACCCGCTTATCCGCCAGCAGGAGCTGATCCGCAAGTCTGGCGAATACTCAATTTCCAACCTTGCGAAAGCGTATCTTCCGCAGGTTTCGCTTGGGGCTAAGGCCAGTTACCAGTCGGATGTGACAGAACTGCCCTTTGAGGAGATTCCCATGATGGAAGGGCTGGGTATTGAACTGCCCAGTAAAGATCAGTATCAGGTGCAGGTGGATGTGAACCAGACTATCTGGGACGGTGGGGTTACCGCGAATAAGAAAGCCCTGCAGCGCGCTTCCACCCACGTGGATGAGCAGCAGTTGGAGGTAAACCTCTATGCGTTGAACGATCGGGTGAATAACCTGTTCTTCGGAGTGCTTCTGCTGGAAGAGCAGATGGCTCAGAACAAGATTCTGCAAGAGCAGCTGCGCCTGAACAAACAACAGGTGCAGACTGGCATCAGTGGGGGCGTGGCCAATGCAGCCGACCTGGATGCGGTGGATGTAACCCTGCTCAGCGCCATCCAACAGCAGGAGGAGTATTATTATTCCCTGAAAGCATACCGGGATATGCTCTCGCTCTTTACCGGTGAGAACATGCGTACGGTATCTTTACAGAAACCTGCATCCCTGCAGTCTTCCCAAGATATCTACCGTCCGGAACTCTCTTTATATGATGCTCGCTCAAGCTATCTGAAGCAACAGCAAAAGGGGCTTGATACAGACTTATATCCTCGCGTTAACGCCTTCCTGAACGGAGGATACGGCTTGCCGGGACTGAACATGCTGAGTTCTGATTTTGAGCCGTACTATGTGGTGGGCCTGCGCCTTTCGTGGAATCTCACCTCGCTCTATACCCGCAAAAACAGCCAACGCCTGCTGAAGAACTCCATGATGGATGTGGAACTGAGCCGCGAAACTTTCCTGCTGAATACCCGCATGGATCTGTCGCGCCAAAAGGAGGAGGCCGATAAGCAGCTGGCTCTCATGCAGCATGACGATGAGATCATCCGCCTGCGCGGAAACATCCGCAAAGCCTCCGAACTGAAGTTGGAAAATGGTACCCTTACTACTACTGACCTTATGCGTGATGTGCTGAACGAACACCAGGCACGCTTGCAGAAAGTGATTCATGAGGTGCAGTGGCTCAAAGGACTGTATCAGCAGAAAACCACAGCGAATGCCCAGTAGGGGCGGATTGACTAATAAAAAGACAATTATAAAAATATCCCAATATGAAACTCAGAATCCCCTTATTCTTGCTGGCCGCCTTGTCATTGGCTGCCTGTAGCGATGACCGCGATGCCTATCAGGCTACCGGTACTTTTGAATCCACCGAGGTGCTTGTCTCCGCCGAGATCGGCGGAAAACTTCTGTCCTTTGTTATCCAGGAGGGAGATCGCCTTGAAGCTGGCCGCGAAATAGGCTGTATTGATACCGTGCAGCTTTATTTGAAGAAGATGCAACTCATAGCCAGTAACTCTTCCGTGAAGAGCCGCCGCAAGGATGTGAGCAAAGAGATAGCCGCTCTGCAGCAGCAGATAGCCACCCAGGAACGTGAAAAAGCGCGTTATGAAAACCTGGTTCGTGGCAATGCCGCCAATCAAAAACAGGTAGACGATATCGAGTCTCAGATTGCAGTATTGCGCAAGCAGCTTGCCGCCCAGCGTGAAAATCTGGAGAACAGCAACCGCAGCATCACGGAGGAAAGCTCCTCAATGGATGTACAAATCGCCCAGTTGGACGACCAGCTTCGCCGCTGCCACCTGTCCTCGCCCCTGACCGGTACCGTGCTGGCCAAATATGCCGAGCCGGGTGAGATGGCGGTACAGGGGAAGGCCCTGTTTAAGGTAGCCGATCTGGACCGTATGTTCCTTCGCGCCTACCTCACTTCCGAGCAACTGGCACAGGTAAAGGTAGGGCAGCAGGTGAAACTGATAGCTGATTTCGGTGGCGAAAGCATCCGCCCTTATACCGGTACCATCACCTGGATATCCGGCGAGGCGGAGTTTACACCCAAGAGTATCCTTACCAATGACGAGCGTGCCAGTCAGGTATATGCCACCAAGATAGAAGTGAAGAATGACGGCTATCTGAAGATCGGTATGTACGGCCGCGTGCAGCTTTCCGGTGAATCTAACAAGTAACTTGCTTATGAACGCTATTGAAGTCCGTAACCTGCAAAAATCGTACCGCTCCATTCGTGCGCTCCGGGAGGTGTCCTTCTCCGTGCCGCAGGGTGAGCTGTTCGGACTGATCGGCCCTGACGGTTCCGGAAAAACCACCTTGTTCCGCCTGCTTACCACTTTACTGCTGCCCGATGGTGGCGAAGCCTTGGTAAACGGGATGGATGTGGTGCGCGATTATACGCGTATCCGGCGGGAGGTGGGTTATATGCCCGGGCGCTTTTCGCTCTATCAGGATCTGACGGTAGAGGAGAACCTGCGCTTCTTTGCCTCTGTCTTTGGTACTACGATAGAAGAGAATTATCACCTTATTAAGGATATATACAGCCAGATAGAACCTTTCAAGAACCGCCGTGCCGGAGCGCTTTCCGGAGGTATGAAACAGAAACTAGCCCTAAGCTGCGCTTTAATTCACAAGCCTGTGGTGTTGTTTCTGGATGAGCCTACTACGGGGGTGGATCTTGTGTCGCGCCGTGAGTTTTGGGTCATGTTGCAAAACCTGAAACAGCAGGGAATTACTATCCTAGTGTCTACCCCTTATATGGATGAGGCGGTGCTTTGTGACCGCATTGCCCTGATGCAGGAAGGTGAGTTTCTGCAAATCGCCACCCCGACACAGCTAATGGCTGACTATCCGGAAACGTTGTGGGCGGTGCGTGCCACAGATATGTCGCACTTGTTGCAGGAATTACGTCGTACGGAGGGGGTGCATTCCTGTTTCTCCTTTGGTGATACGCATCACGTAACGGTGGATACCAACCGTCTTACCTGTGTAGGACTTGCGGAGCACCTCACCCATAGAGGGTTCTCAGAGGTCAGCGTGGCTCCTGTGCAGCCTGGCATTGAGGATTGTTACATGTTATTATCCCAACAAAGCAAGTTGTAAGAATGGAACCAGTTATTGAAGTACAGAACCTGACCAAACGGTTTGGCAGTTTCACGGCAGTGGATCATATCTCATTCGCTGTGGAGCGCGGAGAGATCTTTGGCTTCCTGGGCGCCAACGGGGCGGGGAAGACTACAGCTATGCGCATCCTGTGTGGCCTGAGTAAGCCAACCGGAGGGGAGGGGCGCGTGGCGGGGTTTGACCTCCGCACGCAGTCGGAAGAAATTAAGAAGCACATCGGCTATATGAGCCAGAAGTTCTCTTTGTATGAGGACCTGAAGGTATGGGAAAACATCCGCCTCTTTGGTGGAATATACGGCCTGTCAAAGAGTGAGATACAATCGCGTACCACCGAAATTTTGGATACGCTGGATATGGCTGCCGAACGTAATACGCGGGTGTCCGACCTCCCGCTAGGCTGGAAACAGAAGCTGGCCTTTTCCGTAGCTATCCTCCACCGGCCCGATATAGTGTTCCTGGATGAGCCTACGGGTGGGGTGGATCCCATTACCCGTCGCCGCTTCTGGGAATTGATCTATGAAGCGGCTGATCAGGGTATCACCGTGTTTGTGACTACTCATTACATGGATGAGGCCGAGTATTGCCGTCGTGTATCTATTATGGTGGATGGCCAGATCCGTGCTTTGGATACTCCTGCCGCACTAAAACAGCAGTTGGGTGTATCCTCCATGGATGAAGTGTTTTATTGTCTGGCGCGCCAGGCCAAACGAGGAGATTAAGTGATATGAAGCAGTTTTTGTCTTTTATAGGAAAAGAGTTTTACCACATTTTTCGTGACTCACGGACTATGCTCATTCTGTTGGTTATGCCTATAGTGCAGATTATCCTGTTCGGATTTGCCATCTCCAATGAGGTAAAGAATCTGCGTGTCGCAGTTTTTGATCCGGGAAACGATCCGCTCACCCAGCGGATTGAGGAACGGATTGATGCAAATGATGCGTTTCATTTTGTGGCTGCCCTGCATAGCAGGGAGGAAGTAGAGGAAGTGTTTCGCAAGAACCGGGCCGACTTGGTAGTGGTGGTAGGTCGGGATTTCAGCAACGAACTTCGCCATGCAGGCGGTGCTTCCCTGCAGGTGATGACGGATGGTTCGGATCCCAATACCGCACAGTCTGCCGGACAATACATGACTGCCATTTTGCAATCTGTAGTAAAGGATGAGTTAAATCCCGTCCCGGGCGGTGCAGCCTCTGCTTCGGAGGTGAATACGCCAGGGCAGATACACCCCAATGTGCAACTGTTGTACAACCCCGGAATGAAGGCTGCCTATAACTTTGTGCCGGGAGTGATGGGGATGATCCTGATGCTGATCTGTGCCATGATGACTTCTGTGTCTATTGTCCGCGAGAAGGAACGTGGTACGATGGAGATCCTCCTGGTATCGCCTGTGCGTCCCATTCTTGTCATCTTTTCAAAGGCGGTGCCTTACTTTATTCTTTCATTTGTGAACCTGAGTACTATTCTGCTGCTGTCACGTTATGTGATTCATTTGCCTATTGCCGGAAGCCTGGCGTTACTGATTGGGGTATCTCTCCTGTTTATCTTGGTGGCTTTGGCTTTGGGCTTGCTGATTTCTACGATTGTAGAAACCCAGATGGCGGCTATGCTTGTCTCGGGAATGGTGTTGATGATGCCGGTAATGATCCTTTCGGGAATGATGTTCCCCACTGAGGATATGCCGTGGATTCTTCAGGGTATTTCCCACCTTGTGCCTGCCAAGTGGTATATCCTGGCTGTGAAAAAGGTGATGATTGAAGGGCTGGGTTTTCATTCCATCTTGCGTGAAACCGGTATTTTAGCCTTTATGGCTATTGTGCTCCTTGCTGTGAGTATCCGCAAGTTTAAGGTGCGGTTGTAGTATTCAGCTTTAAAAATAAAGACTATGTTACGATATTTGTTAGAGAAAGAGTTCAAACAACTTTTCCGGGACAGCTTCCTGCCCCGCCTGATTGTGATGTTTCCGCTGATGGTCATGATCATACTTCCCTGGGCGGCAAATATGGAGGTCAAGGAGGTGGGGCTGACAGTGGTGGATTGCGACCACTCGGTATTGTCCCGCCAACTGACTGAGAAGTTCCGTGCTTCGGATAACTTCCGCTTCAGTGAGATGAAGGCTTCTTATGAAGAGGGTTTGGCACTAGTGGAGAAGGGTACGGCGGATGTCATTCTGGTGATCCCGCCTCGTTTTGAGAAGGATCTGATGCGCGGAGAGAATGTGGAAGTACAGATCTCCTCCAATGCCGTGAACGGCATGAAGGGTGGATTGGGAAGCTCGTATGCGATCTCCATTGTCAATGCTTTTGGGAAGGAGGTTCGTGCCGGGGTTGCGCCGACATCAACCCGCGGACAGGTACAGATACAGGTGCTGAACCGTTTTAATCCGCATATGGATTACAAGGTTTTTATGATTCCCGCCATGATGGTAATGTTGCTTACCATGCTTTGCGGCTTCCTTCCTGCATTGAACATTGTGAGTGAGAAGGAGAAGGGCACCATTGAACAGATCAATGTAACACCGGTGGGTAAGTTTACATTTATTCTGGGTAAGCTGATTCCCTTCTGGCTTATCGGCCTCTTGGCGTTAAGTCTCTGTCTCTTTGTGGCTTGGATGGTGTATGGGCTTCTTCCTGTGGGAAGTTTGCTGACGGTATATCTCTTTGCGGTGATGTATATCCTTACTGTATCCGGTCTGGGTCTGGTCATCTCTAATTATTCGGAAACCATGCAGCAGGCTGTCTTTGTGATCTTTTTCTTTGTGATTGTATTGCTGCTGACGAGTGGATTATTTACCCCTGTACACAGTATGCCTGAGTGGGCACAGACGCTTACCCTATTCAACCCGTTGAAATATTTTATGCAGGTAATGCGTCAGGTGTATCTGAAGGGAAGTGTCTTCTCTGATCTCTATCCCCAAGCCTTGGCATTACTTTGTTTTGCCGGAGCCTTTAACTCATGGGCTGTGCTGAGCTATCGGAAGAGGAATTGAGACAAAATCTTTTTATCTGCAGTTGTTTTATTGTTAAAACAACTGCAGATATTCGTAAAATAGAGCGAATGTTTGCATAAATCAGCTTATTTTACTAATATTGCAGCGCGTGAATAGGTAACAAGTATTTAGCGACCTATTTACATTTGTGTCTATTTGATGTTGAAAGGGGCGTGGCGGGGCCTTAACCGCGTAAAACAAATGAATACATTTGCAAAAAGGGAAGAGCTTCATCAATTTGTTTCCCAGTTTATCGAGCAGATAAATTATAAGGCTTCCGGCCAGCAGAAGGTACAGGATTTATTGACCTGCATCTGCCACTATTTCGGATATGAGCGTGGCTTTGTGTACCAGACGGACGGTTTTCGCTTTTTTTATTTAAAGGAAACAGTGGGCAATGAGGACCATTATTTTCGTTCAAAGTTTGAAAAGGAAGAAATATTGGCGGATTGTCATTGCCGGATGGAAGAATGCGCACAGTTCTTTATAGCCGACGAGGGTGACAGCCGCCGCCGGGAGTGTCTGAGATTTCACGGAGCGAATACATTGGCAATGTATCCGATTAAGGATAAGGATGAGAAAACCGTTGCTTTCCTGGGATTTGCAAATCTGGAAGGCGGGCCATTGTCAGTGGATGAACGCTCAGCTTTGCGGGCTGTATCGGGATTACTGGGTAAAGAAGTATTGCTTCGGGAATGTGAAGAGCGTGAGATTCGTACTAAAAGAACGCTGGAAAGTATAATGAATAATCTGGGTGTAGATATCTATGTGAATTCTTTTGATTCGCATGAAATGCTCTACGCCAATGAATCGATGGCGAAACCCTATGGCGGCATTGAATGTTTTATAGGGGATGGGAAGAAGTGTTGGCAGGTGTTGTACGAAGGCAAAACCGGAGAGTGTGAATTTTGTCCGCGCGCGCACTTGATTGATGAGCATGGGTATCCTAGTAAAGTGTATTCATGGGATTATCAGCGTCCGTTTGACAAGTCCTGGTTCCGTGTCTTTAGTTCTGCTTTTGACTGGATTGATGGGCAGCTGGCTCATGTGATAACCAGTGTAGATATCACTCATCAAAAACAAATAGAGGAACAATTGCGTGAGGCAAAAGAGAGAGCGGAAGAACTGGATCGCCTCAAATCGGCTTTCCTGGCTAATATGAGCCATGAAATTCGTACTCCTCTTAATGCTATTGTGGGCTTCTCAGCCTTATTAGCCGATACTAGCAATCCGATGGATCAAGAGGAATACTTGGCCATTATCAATCAAAATAATGAACTGTTGTTGCAGCTTATTGGCGATATTCTGGATCTTTCCAAGATTGAAGCCAATACATTGGAGTTTGTACATACGATCTTTGACCTCAACGCTATGTTGCGGCATCAGGAAATGAGTTATCAGCGCAAGGTGACTGATGACTCTGATTCGAAAGGTGCGAAAGAGGTGGAGATTCTCTTCTCGCCGGGCCTGGAGAGATGCTACGTGTATACAGAGAAAAACCGCCTGATGCAGGTGGTAAACAATCTGCTTAATAACGCCCTGAAGTTTACGCCTGAGGGGCATATCCATTTCGGGTATGAGTTGCGTGGCGAGGAATTGTATTTCTTTGTGACAGATACAGGAAGAGGCATTTCTGAGGAGAATCAAAAAAGAGTCTTTCAGCGCTTTGTGAAGTTAAATGCCTTCGTGAAAGGTACCGGACTGGGCCTCTCCATCTGCCAGACCATAATTGAAAAATTGGGTGGACAGATTGGGTTGGAGTCCGAAGAAGGTAAGGGAAGCACCTTCTGGTTTACACTTCCTTCTTCCATTATGCGCAGCGATGAAGAGTCGGATATGCCTGAGCCGGACTTGTTCCTGTAACCCCTCTTTCTTCTGACTTATTCTTGCCGGATAGTGTATTTTACCTGTCCGGACGTTGCTTTGCTTTGAAGAGTGAGATGGATGCGCCAGATGCGTCCGCTGTCCCAGCTTTTGAGTAAGCGAGAATCTGTTATTTCAATAGGTTCGATGGTAGGAGTGATGGCTTTTGTGTCAAACAGAATGGAGCATGAACCCTTCTTTCCTTTCAGTGCAATACCTTTCGGAGTGAGCTGGGGCTCGGCATAACTCATGAGTATGAGTTCTGTGGGGGCCACATATTCCTTTAACCGGTAACTTTCAGCGATCTCGATCTGGCGGTTGCGCTCAAAGCGAATGGAGCGTATCCAACTATTCACCTGGGCGGATTCGGGGTAAGCTCCGGCAATATCGAGAGAAAAGCGTACTTGTTTCCCGTTCGGCGTACAGCTTACGTTCCGGGCTTTATACTGTTTGCCTTCTTTCTGATCCGTTCCATTTATCTTTGGCAGGTTGTGATAGCCTGATTGCATGCTCCAGATTGCGTACCGTCCGCCACTGAAGGTTTGGGCGGTATAAGTACCTACCCCTACGTCTATCAGAAGAGGCTCGCCATTATAGTATACAATGAAGCTGCCCACATCATTGTGGTTGTGGCTTTCGTCGTTATGTCCGCCTTTAGCAGCCAGGTACAAGCCTTGTGTGGAATTCTTTACGGAGCGGGCGGTTAGTACTTGCAGGTTGGGCAGCCAAGCGCTTTCTACCAGTGCTTCCTGTGCCTGTTCACAACTTAACGAGCCCAGCCTGCTGAGCAGGCGCAACTCACGTGGGATGCTGGGGTAGTTACCATGGTCAAACAGGCTGGTTGGGGTAATAAGGTATTCTTTCTCTTTTGCCAGGAAGGCGGCGTATTGGCTCATCACTGCATCATGGGTATAGAGGGCGAATGGATAGATGGAGTTCACATCCTGCACGGCGCGATTTGCGGCATCGGCAAAGTTGACAGCATAGCCATTGCCCACATATGTTTTATAGAGAAAGCTTCCCATGTTTTGAATCTTGGATACGGAGGACAGGTTAATGGCTCCGTGGGTAGCCTGATTTAGCATGATGAGGTTTTCGCTGAGTGAGGCGGCGGCGCGATCCCAGTAGTGGGGGCCTTCGTCGCATCCACCGTCGGCAGGGTAGGCATCTATAAAATGATCCAGGCATTTAAGGATGGCTTGTACGCCGGCTAGCTGGTGGTCACGGTCGGTTTCGCTCAGTAGCACACAGCTTAGCCAGTTACTACATATCCAGGGATTCCAGTTCATACCGGCGGTTTTCCACCAGTAGTTGTTCTGTATGACAGGGCGCAGGATGCGGCGTTCTATTTCCTGGTCTATACGCTTGGATACCAAGGGTGAAAAAGAGTTCAGTTTTTCGCGTAGCATATAATTGCTCCATGCCATCATACCGGCGGTTTCGGCATTGAAGAGATCTACCGTTTGATCCTGTGGAAGGGGTACCTTAGGGCCGTAGTGGGCAGGGATTCCCCACCAGCTTTCTTCGCAGATGCTCCACAGTCCGTTTACAATATCGGGCAGGAAGCGTCCTTTATTTTCCATAATCTCACCCATGACCAGGAGCGCAAGTTGGCGGCGCTTGGTGAAGGACAGTTGTTCAAAGTTGACACGGTTTCCATTGGTGCGAAACTGGCTGAATACCGTAGCCGGCAGACTGGACCAGGGTTTGTCCAGATAGCGCTCGGCCAGTTGTATGTAGTCTTTGCGCATAGTCTCGGGAATGGAATCCTGCCAGTATGCATCCCCGGCTTTGGGCAGGGGATCGAAGCTCTGTGGGCTGCACAGTTTTTCCTTAAGCAGATCTTCGCTGCAAAGGGTGGTGAGAATCTGTCTTTCGGGAAGGGTCTTCTTCTCAGCTGCCTGCAGGGTAAGTGCACAGGCCAGCATCAGGATAATCCATATTCTTTTCATATTGGGCTCATTGAATGCATTCTGTGCAAAAGTAGGGAAAAGAATGCAGAGGCTTCATGAAAATACGATACTATTTTGCGCGAATCCTTGAATTATAACGAAAGTGTCTTTACCTTTGTACCATTAAACAGAGGGAGATATGGCATATAATCGCAACAAGAATCTGAAACTATACTACTCCATTGGCGAAGTGGCGGAGATGTTCGATGTGAATGAATCTTTGTTGCGCTACTGGGAAAAAGAATTCCCGCAGGTAGCCCCGAAGAAGAATCCCAAAGGTATCCGCCAGTATACCAAGGAAGATATTGAAGAGATCCGCTTGGTATATCATCTGGTAAAAGAGCGCGGAATGACCTTACCCGGCGCCCGGCAGAAGTTGCGCGATAATCGTGAGGGAGAAGTCAACAAACTGGAGATCATTGAGCGACTTACCGAGATAAAGGAAGAGCTCCTTTCTATGAAGCGGGAGCTGGATGAGGCTACCCGCAATGCCTCAAGATAACTCGTGAAATAACAAAATTTGCTTCGCCTACACAGAGGTTGTTCAAAAAGGGGTTCACACCCTTCACATACCCTAATATGTCTGATATGTAAATTGTTACGGTGAAGCATGACCCTTCACGCTCCTTCACTACCCTTCACATTTCTTCCTGTGGAGGATGCCCTTCATAGGATTCAAGACATCTCTACCTCCTACAAAGAGGTTGGAAATTTAAAGAATTTATTTTACGTTACAAAAGTACATTCTTTTTCCGATAGCAAGCAACTAGTAAAATGTAAGCGTATAAATAAATTTATCTTTCAAGATTGTCATAAAGGTTATTAGGGTAAAAAACTCTATAGGAAACATGCATGGAAATATTTCATATATCATTGAAAATCAAATAGAAATTCATTTTCAATGATATATTTCCAACCTCTTTGTAGGAGGTGGATATATGGATCGATTTGTATATGATTTATTACACGTAGATAATACCAAATAAGCAAACCTGAAAAATCAACAGTTATGAAACAGAAAAAGCCCCAATCAATAAGATGGTATGTCCTGTCTCTAACGCATGTCTCTCATCCGCAGGATGGGCAACAGATACGTTACAGTTAAATAATCTAATCATATCTCGCAGGCTTCATCTCACTTTGTTGATAAAGGTATTGAGGGGCATCTCGTCACACCGTTGCGCTCAGGAGTAAAAATTGAAATAAATCAATAATTTCCTTTATAGCAAAGTAGATGGAGTTGCGAAATGTTGGTAGTAATTTTGTCTGGAAACGAATAGTCGCTTGTTGATAGAAAGCCATATAGTGAAGCTTTCCCTTCATGCCCTTCACAGGTGCCCTTCACCCGAAATCCCTTTGTGTATCGGACTCACAGAAGGTGTGAAGGGTGTGAAGGAGGATGAGATAAAGTCTATGAGGGAGGGGGTAGTATCCTTTTTTTATGTTTTGCACATTGCGAAATAGCAGGTTTGCGTTTTTTAAACTCAGGCCTGTAATCTGGGAAACTCATGCGTGCGATTAGGGAAGTATAGCGCTGCAGTTGAAGAACTGTTGCGCATCAATTGATAAACTGGTGCTCATCAGTTGATAAATTCGTGCGCGCCAGTTTTGAGTTTAAAACTCTGATGATCCGTCAAAACAATGGGTGCAGATTTCGCATTTGGGCAGGCCGATTGCTTCGACAAGATTCTCGATTGTGTTAAATTTGAGGGAAGTAAGTCCAAGGTTCTCGCAGATTCGTTCCACCATCTTGTTGTATTCGGGAGTACCTGTGGAGGCGTACTTCTCCAGGTTCTTATCCTTATCGCCTTCTTCCTCTTGGATAATGCGGCGGGTGATGAGGTCTAAATCACTCTTCGAACTTGTAAATGCCAAAAACGGGCAAGAATAAATCAGAGGCGGGCAGCTGATACGCATGTGCAGCTCCTTTACGCCGTAGTCAAACAGCACACGACCGTTGTCGCGCAACTGAGTGCCACGTACAATGGAATCATCACAGAAAATCACACGTTTATCGTTCAGAAGCGCTTGGTTGGGGATCAGTTTCATCTTTGCTACCAGCTTTCGCATCTCCGATCTGCTGGGGGTAAAGCTGCGTGGCCAGGTAGGGGTATATTTACACACTCCACGTTGGTAGGGCAGTCCTTTTCCCTGTGCATAGCCTAATGCAAGGCCGATGCCTGAGTCGGGGATGCTACATACCATATCCGCTTCACAATCGTCTTGTTCGCCCATTTTGCGGCCGCAGTTATGGCGTACTTCGTCTACATTCTTCCCTTCATAGCAGCTGATGGGAAAACCGTAATACACCCAAAGAAACGAACAAACCTGTTTCTTCTTATTTGGCTGGCGAAGCTGCTTCATGCCCTCTGCGGTGAAACGTACAATTTCACCTGGGCCGAGGTAATGTTCAATCGTAAACTCCAGATTGGGAAAGGCGCTGGTTTCGCTTGCTGCGCAGTAGGCTCCTTCTTTTTTGCCGATAATAATAGGAGTGCGTCCCAGCTTGTCGCGGGCAGCTATTACTTCGCCATTCTCGGTTAGGATGAGTAGGGAGCATGAGCCTTTAATTTTGTTATAAGCATTTTCGATGCCGTCTTTAAAGGATTTACCTCCGATGATGAGTAATGCCACAAGTTCCGTGGGGTTGGTCTTTCCGGAACTAAGCTCGGCGAAGTGCATTCCGTTATCCAGTAATTCCTGTTCCAGCTCAGCCAGATTGTTCAGATGCCCTACTGTGACAATGGCAAAACGGCCCAGGTGTGAATTGAGTACAATGGGTTGTGCATCGTTGTCGCTGATGATTCCGAGCCCGGAATTTCCTACAAACTTATCCAGCTCTTCCTCGAATTTTGTACGGAAGTATGTATTTTCCAAGCTGTGGATGGAGCGTGCAAACTGCTGGTTTTCACTGATTGTTACTAATCCGCCCCTCTTTGTACCAAGGTGTGAATGATAATCTGTTCCATAGAACAAATCCCTTATGCAACTCTCCTTCTGAACGGTACCAAAAAAACCTCCCATGTATGCTGTACTAATACAATTTAATTACTCTTCACAATTCAATCCCCACGAATTGGGAACAAAAAAGGATGACTCTGAAGAATCATCCTTTCTTTGTTGGGCTACCTGGATTCGAACCAAGAATGACAGGACCAGAATCTGTAGTGTTACCATTACACCATAGCCCAATCGCTTTTTATTTACGGCTGCAAAGGTAGGTATATTTTAGAAAACCCAAAAGCTTTGCTCTCTTTTTTTTGTTTAAAATTGCAAAATCAAAGCGCAATCTTCGACGGTAGAAAAAAATAGGCGTATCTTTGTGCATAATATATACCATATATATACTCTATGAACGAAACAGAAGAGCTAGTACATACCATCATCCAAGGAATACAAGAGAAGAAGGGGCAGAAAATTGCAATCGCAAATCTGAGTCGGATAGGTAATACTATCTGCCAATATTTTGTAATCTGCCAAGGAAATTCGCCCAGTCACCTGTCTGCACTAGCTGAAGAAGTTGAGGAATATGTGCGCAAGACTCTGAAAGAAAAGCCCACCGCTGTGGACGGCCTGCAGAATGCGCAATGGGTAGCCATGGATTATAGTGATGTGATGGTGCATCTGTTTCTTCCCGAAACTCGCTCCTTTTACGACTTGGAACATCTTTGGGAAGATGCACTTCTACAAGAAATACCCGATTTAAATTAAGACAAAGAATTATGGAGAATGACCCCAATAAGCCACAAGGCAAACGAAACATGCCCCGTTTCAATCTGAGCTGGATCTATATCTTTATCGGTGTCGGACTGATATTGCTCTATTTGAATAGTGGCAGCGGTACTACCCTTAACAAGCAGGTCAGCTATACTGAATTCCAGGAATATATCGAAAAAGGCTATGTAGCACGAGTGGTTACATACACCGATAACTCGCTGGATATGATTATCGCTCCGGCCCATGTAAAGGATGTGTTCAAGAAAGATGCTGCCAAAGTAGGGCGCGAACCGGTTGTTACCACTCGCGTACCCTCTAACGAGGGCGTAAGCCGCTTTTTGCAGGAGCAACGTGCGTTGAATCATTTTACGGGCAAGGAGGAGTATGATGAGCGAAATAACTTCCTGTCCAACCTGCTGTGGCAGATCCTGCCTTTCATAGCCATCATTGCTGTATGGCTCTTCTTCATGCGCCGCATGAGCGGAGGTGGAGGAAGTGGCGGAGCCGGGATTTTCAATGTAGGAAAATCGCGCGCGCAGCTCTTTGACAAAGACAAAGGCACCCAGATCAAAGTAACCTTCAAGGACGTAGCCGGATTGGCCGAAGCTAAACAAGAGATACAGGAAATCGTAGAGTTCCTGAAACAGCCCCAGAAATACACCGAGCTGGGCGGGAAGATTCCCAAAGGTGCTCTGTTGGTAGGCCCTCCGGGGACAGGTAAAACTCTGCTTGCCAAAGCGGTAGCCGGTGAGGCTAATGTGCCTTTCTTCTCTCTGTCCGGATCTGATTTCGTGGAAATGTTTGTGGGAGTAGGAGCCTCGCGAGTACGCGATCTGTTCAAGCAAGCCAAAGAAAAGGCACCCTGTATTATCTTCATCGACGAGGTGGATGCAGTAGGCCGTGCCCGCGGAAAGAACCCTGCAATGGGTGGTAATGACGAACGGGAGAATACGTTGAACCAGCTGCTTACCGAGATGGACGGATTTGGTACCAACAGTGGTATTATTGTATTGGCTGCCACTAACCGTGTAGATATACTGGACAAGGCCCTGCTCCGTGCCGGACGTTTTGACCGCCAGATTCATGTAGACCTGCCCGATTTGAACGAACGCAAGGAAATATTCAATGTGCATCTGAGTCCTATTAAGAAAGACGAGTCGGTAGATATTGATCTTCTGGCCCGCCAAACTCCCGGCTTCTCCGGAGCGGATATCGCCAATGTATGTAACGAGGCGGCCCTTATCGCTGCCCGCCACGGGAAGAGCACAGTAGGGAAGCAAGACTTTCTGGATGCCGTAGACCGCATCATCGGTGGTCTGGAAAAGAAGAGCAAGATAACCACCAAGGAGGAACGTCGTGCTATTGCCATTCATGAATCCGGACATGCCTCGGTATCCTGGCTTTTGGAATATGCCAACCCTCTGATTAAGGTAACTATTGTTCCTCGCGGACAAGCTTTAGGAGCTGCCTGGTACCTGCCCGAAGAACGGCAGATCACCACAAAAGAGCAGATGTTGGACGAAATTTGTGCCACTCTGGCCGGTCGTGCCGCAGAAGAGTTGTTCCTTGGTCGCATCTCTTCCGGTGCTATGAACGACTTGGAACGGGTTACAAAACAGGTGTACGCCATGATTTCCATACTGGGAATGAGTGAAAAGCTGCCCAATCTGTGTTATTACAATGCCGATCCCTACTCCTTCAATCGCCCCTATAGCGAGAAAACTGCAGAATTGATTGATGCCGAGGCGAAACGTATTATCAACGAACAATACGACCGTGCCAAGCAAGTCCTCAATGATAATAAGGATAAGCACAAAGATCTGGCCGATCTCCTGATAAGTAATGAAGTGATATTTGCCGAAGATGTAGAGCGTATTTTTGGCAAACGTCCTTGGAGTTCGCGCTCGGAGGAAATCATGAACGAGAAAGAAATCCAAAAGGCAAATGAAGAGGCTGCGCTACAGGAAGAACCCGCTGAGGAACAAAGCATAAGCGAAGAGGCTGCAGTTATTGTCGAGAAGAAGGAAGAATCTACCGAAACGAAGGAAAACCCACGCGATGATAAAGAATAATCTGGTTTTACGCAGCATTACAGGAGCGCTTTTTGTAGCGCTGCTTGTATTTTGTATGGTATATGGAGTGATCTCTTTTGTGATGCTGTTTGCTACTATATCTGTACTTGCCTCTTTCGAGTTCTGTACTATTGTGAATACGGCAAAGAAGGGGGATATTCGTCTGAACCCTGCCAGGGTAAGCATTGCCAGCGTATTACTGTTTGCCTCTTTATTTACGCTTAGCACCGGAGCTGACGGGAAGATTATATTTGTGTTCTATTTACTCTTTATCATCGCTATGCTGATAAGCGAGTTATATGCAAAAAGCTCCGATCCGATAGGCAACTGGGCTTATTTTTCCCTGAGTCAGTTGTATATCGCTCTTCCATTCGGCTTGTTGAATGTATTGGCTGTAAGTGCCAACCCCATCACGGGAGCTGTGACTTATAATTATATGTTGCCTCTCTCTGTATTTATCTTCCTTTGGATGAGTGATACGGGGGCTTTTTGCTTCGGGAGTCTCTTTGGGAAACGTCGTTTGTTTGAACGTATTTCACCCAAAAAATCGTGGGAAGGTTTTATCGGAGGGCTTGTCGTGTCTGTGGCTTCCGGAGTCAGCATTTCCTATGCCAGTCCTATTCTGTCTATGTGGCAGTGGGCCGGACTGGCTTTGGTGGTTACCATTGCCGGCACTTGGGGGGATTTGGTGGAGTCGCTGTTGAAACGTAGTTTTAATATCAAGGACTCGGGGAATATACTTCCTGGTCACGGAGGCATCCTGGATCGTTTTGACAGCGCGTTGTTGGCTGTCCCGGCAGCGTTGTGCTACCTGTATTACATCCAGGCCTTTCTCTAAAAGAAGAAATTACGCCTGCTTGCGCAACAAGGCAATCATCTTGCGGGCTGCGCGAGTGGGTGCACCAGGCTCGCCCAGCAGGCGGGCCATTTGGTCGTAGTCTTCATCCATGGCTTCATGATAAGGCTCATCATCTGACAGTCTGAATATCTCATTGGTAAGATTCTTGACCGTAGCACCATCCGCTACTAATTCCTGCACGACTTCTTTATCTGCTATCAGGTTGACCAGCGAAATATATTTGACCTTCAAGAAGTATTTCCGAAGGGAAGAGACTAGTTTTCCGAAGGGAATATAGTAACACACCACCTGTGCTACACGAAACAGTGCCGTTTCCAAGGTAGCTGTGCCCGAAGTCACCAATGCGATTGTAGCGTGACTGAGCAAAGGGTAGGTCTCTCCATACACCACATGCGTACCTTTCCTCATCTTCAGATAAGGCTCATATTCCTCTGGCGGGATGCCCGGAGCACCGGCTATTACGCACCGGTAGATGGAGAAATCATCATTTCTCATAGCCTTCAGCATAAGGCTTAGATTGTCTTTGATCTCTTGCCGCCGGCTTCCGGGTAACAAAGCTACGAGGGGAAAGTGATCCCACCCATGCCGTGTCTGGAATTCTCTTTTTGTTTCCTTATAGGAGGCGCGGAATGCGGCCACCTCGTCTACTGTAGGATTGCCTACATAATGTATGGGGTAATTATGTTTCTTGTAGAAGTCTATCTCAAAGGGGAGGATGGAAAACATCTCATCCACATCGCGCTTGATGTTTTTGATACGGCGTTCCTTCCAGGCCCATATTTTAGGTGAGATGTAGTAATAGATGGGAATGGAAGTATGTTTCTTTATGTGCTTTGCAATGGAGAGGTTGAAGCCCGGATAGTCCACCAGGATCAGCACGTCAGGCTGCCACTGCACCACATCTTTTTTGCAGCGTTGCATATTGGAAAGGATGGTGGGCAGGTGCATAAGTACCGGGATAAGTCCCATATAGGCCAGATCCCGGTAGTGTTTCACGCAGGTTCCACCCACCTCGGCCATCAGGTCGCCGCCAAAAAAGCGAAACTCGGCTTGCGAATCTTCCGCTTTCAATGCTGCCATCAGATGCGAAGCATGTAAATCGCCGGAAGCTTCGCCTACAATCAGATAATACTTCATATCCTTTTATTATAAAAACTGCTCGGAATGACAGGGCTCACTCAACTCTTCATTCAGCAGGCTCATGCATTCATACGCCGTCATGTCTATCGATAAGGGTGTCACGGCGGCATAGCCATTGTTCAAAGCCCATAAGTCGGACCGTTGATTATCAGACTCTTCATTCACCAAGCGTCCTGTCAGCCAGTAATGGGTGGAGCCATTCGGATGCATGGCGGACGCCCACTCTTCTTCCCAGTGTGCTTTAGTCTGACTACAGATACGAATACCTTGCAACGGACCTTCAGCCGGGATGTTTACATTCAGGAATACACCGCGGGGGAGGCTTTTGCTGAGTAATATTTTTGCTATTTTTTTTACTACCCCCTCGCAATGGTCGAAACCGGCCGAGGAGCTATGGCTATCTATCGAGAAGCCCACAGAAGGAATGCCACAGACGGCTCCTTCGATGACTACCCCCATTGTGCCCGAGTAGTGCACGTTCACAGCTGCATTACTGCCGTGGTTGATGCCTCCTATCACCAAGTCCGGCGTGCGGTCCAGTACTTCTTGTTTGGCGATCTTGATACAGTCGGTAGGGGTTCCGCTACATCTATATATCTGTAAACCGGGTTCTTGTTTTAAAAGATGGAAGTGTATCGGAACTCGCGTGGTTAAAGCACAGGAAGTTCCCGAACGAGGGGAGTCGGGGGCCATCACCACCACATCGCCAAGACCTCTCACGAAGCGAATCAAGGCATTGATGCCTCCGGCCAGAAAGCCGTCGTCATTAGAGATCAATATTAAAGGTCTTTTACCATTCATTACGTGCTTGTCATGCGGGCTTTATCCGTTATGAAAACAAACGGTTGATGCTCCCGCAATGGCGCAAAAGTAGTTAAAAAGAAAAGAACAACAAAAGAAAAAGTTCTAAAGCTCTGTAAGAAGGGCAAAATGTTCCACGCTTTAGCCTTCTTTTCTGCGGAAAGATGTATCTTTGCACCCTAAGTTATTAACAAGCAGGGCAAGTTATCAACAGAAATTACAAACTGCGACTCCTGCAAAATGGTCGGATAAGTTTTTATCGCTTATTTTGCCAAGCAAAAAAACAATAACTCAATGGGAAAAACAATTGCATTAGCAAATCAAAAAGGCGGAGTGGGTAAAACTACCACTACGATAAACCTTGCCGCTTCACTTGCCACGTTAGAGAAAAAAGTGCTCGTTATTGACGCAGACCCACAAGCCAATGCGTCTTCCGGCCTTGGAGTGGATATCAAAGAAGTGGAAAGCAGTGTGTATGAATGCCTTATTGACGGTATTGACCCGAGGGAAGCCATATACACCACCGATATAGAGGGACTTGATATCATCGCTTCTCACATCGACTTGGTAGGTGCCGAGATAGAAATGCTTAACCTGCCCGACCGGGAAAAGGTGCTTAAGAAAATGATCAGCATACTGAAGCCGGAGTACGACTATATCCTGATTGACTGTTCACCCTCTTTAGGACTAATCACTGTAAATGCTCTGACAGCAGCTGATTCGGTTATCATTCCCGTACAGTGCGAATACTTCGCCCTGGAAGGTATCAGCAAGCTGCTGAATACGATCAAGATCATCAAATCACGCCTCAACCCCGAACTGGAGATCGAAGGATTCCTGCTTACCATGTTCGACTCCCGTCTTCGCCTGGCTAATCAGGTGTATGAAGAGGTGAAACGTCACTTCCAAGAATTGGTGTTCACCACGGTGATTCATCGCAATGTAAAGGTCAGTGAGGCACAAAGCTACGGACAGCCTTCTATCCTGTTTGATGCCGATTCTACAGGTTCGCGTAACCATCTCGCATTGGCTAATGAGATTATTAAGAAGAATACGAAATAACCATCACTTATCTCCCAGATATGGCAGTACAAAAAAAACATTCGTTAGGTAGGGGGCTTGATGCATTAATCTCTACCGAAGAGGTAAAGACGCAGGGCTCTTCTTCTATCAATGAAATAGAGCTTTCCAAGATCGTAGCCAATCCCGACCAGCCCCGACGCGAGTTCGATCAGGAAGCACTTCAGGAGTTGGCGGATTCTATTCGGGAGATAGGCATTATTCAGCCCATTACCCTACGTAAAGTATCCGAAGATCAATATCAGATCATTGCCGGTGAGCGCCGTTACCGCGCCTCCAAGCTGGCCGGGCTGAACACCATTACTGCCTACATCCGCACCGCAGATGATGAGAATGTAATGGAAATGGCGCTGATTGAGAACATCCAGCGCGAAGACCTCAACTCCCTAGAGATAGCATTGGCCTACCAGCACCTCATTGAACAGTACCACCTTACCCAAGAACGCCTCAGCGAACGGGTGGGCAAAAAGCGTACTACCATCGCTAATTACCTGCGGCTGCTAAAGCTGCCCGCCCAGATACAGGTAGCGCTTCAGAATAAAGAGATTGACATGGGGCATGCCCGCGCACTCATAGGGCTTGATGACCCGAAGCAGCAGGTAAAGCTTTACAAAGATACCCTGCAAGAGCACTATTCCGTACGCAAAGTAGAAGAGCTGGTAAAAGCCTTGAATGCCGGCGAAAGCCTGCCTGCCACTAAGAAGAGCCCGAAAGCCAAAAGCCAGACGGGCACCAATGACTTCGGGATGCTGCGGGAACACTTGGCCAGCTTCTTCAAAAGCGAGGTGCAACTTAACTGTAATGAGAAAGGGAAAGGCAAGATAACCATCCCCTTCCGCAGCGAGGAAGACCTGATACGTATCATAACCCTGTTTGATAATCTCAATAAATAGAGCCTTTCCTGCCGTTGAAACGAATCAGCTTTACATACCGTTGGATATTTGCCGCCTTGTTGCTATGCTTCTTTCCGATAGCAGAAACGGGCCTTTGGGCGGAAACCATAACCGATAGTATTCAGAATGACTTGCCTAAAGCCATGCGCCGCAGGATGGAAGCTGAAAGCAAGAGTGCTACTGACAGCCTGACGCGTGACTCCCTCCAAGAAGGAATAGATCTTGGCAATATAAAGAAGATGGGGAAGGCGGTTACTCCGCAGCAACTGGAGCAGCGCTTAGATTCCATGAACCGTAAACTCAAGTCGGTAAGGCCGCTCTTCGTTCCCGACTCCAAGAAAGCCACATGGCTCTCGGCCATATTCCCCGGCGCCGGACAAATATACAACCGCAAATACTGGAAATTGCCCATTATATATGGCGGCTTCCTGGGATGTGCTTACGCCTTCTCGTGGAACTCCAAGTATTACTCAGACTACTCCCAGGCCTATCTGGACATTATGGATGACGATCCGAAGACCAATAGCTACCTGGACTTTCTGCCTATCAATTACGACATGACAGGTAGGGAAGACTGGCTGAAAGAGGTGTTTAAGAACAAGAAGAATACCTACCGCCGCCAGCGCGACCTCAGCATCTTTGCCTTCATTGGCGTGTACCTCCTCTCCATTGTGGATGCATACGTAGATGCCGAGCTCTCCAGTTTTGACATTTCGCCCGATATCGGGTTTCAGATAGAACCTGCTATTATGAACGACCTGCGTACCAAAAACAACGCATTTGGCCTTCAATGTAGCATAAAATTCAAGTAAGAAGATGAAGAAATATCTTGTGATCCCAGCCCTTTTGTGGGGAATATCTTTGCTGACACCCGGCACGATCCAGGCGGCAAAGAACAGCGATGACGTAATCCTGCTAAATGATACGATTGAGATACCTTCCAGTATCACCTCCGATGTGGACAGCATGCTCAACCAATGGCATGCCCGCAACTTTATCACCGCAGATAAAGATTGTGAGTCTACGATGGAGAATCCTGTATTCCCTGATTCCGTATACATCGAACGCTTGTCGCAGATGCCCACCATCATGGAGATGGCCTACAACTCTGTGGTGCGGTATTACATAGACCTTTATACCGGTCGCTACCGCAAAAAGGTGTCTTTCATGCTGGCCGCCGCAAACTTCTACATGCCTATTTTCGAAGAAGCATTGGATGCATACAACCTGCCTCTGGAACTGAAATACCTCCCTGTGATAGAATCCGCTCTGGATCCGATAGCCACCTCGCGCGTAGGAGCCGTGGGACTTTGGCAGTTTATGCTGGCCACAGGCAAGCAGTACGGGCTGGAGAGTAACAGTCTGGTGGACGACCGACGGGACCCCATCAAAGCCTCTTGGGCAGCCGCGCAATATCTGAAGTATCTGTATGGCGTTTTTGGCGACTGGAATCTTGTGATTGCCGCCTATAACTGCGGCCCGCTTAACGTGAATAAGGCCATCCATCGCGCCGGAGGATCCAAAGACTACTGGCAGATATACCCTTATCTACCCAAAGAAACCCGTGGCTATGTGCCCGCATTCATTGCGGCCAACTATGCCATGAATTACTACTGCGAGCATGGGATCTGCCCAATGGATGCCGACCTGTTCTTTAACAGTGATACCATCGAGATTTACCAGAAGGTGCATTTCAAGCAGATTGAAGGAGTGTGCAAGATACCAATGGAAGAAATCCGCGCCCTGAACCCACAGTACAAGAACGATATTATCCCCGGCAATGCCCAGCAGCATTATACATTACGCCTGCCTATCGAAGGTATTAATACATTCATAGATCAGCAGGACTCCGTGTATAGCTATCTGGCAGAAGAGCTCCTTCCCAACCGCCGGACGGTAGATATAAATGAGGAAGTAGTAGCCCAGACTACCACCCCTGCACGTACCACAACAGCCACCCGCGCTAAAAGCACCGCTACCCGCACCCACAAGATACGTAAGGGAGAAACCTTGGGCGAGATATCGGCCCGCTACGGTGTAACAGTGAATCAGCTTAAGTCGTGGAACGGTATTCGCGGCAATAACATCCAAGCCGGGAAAAGCATAAAGATCAATAAGTAACCGCGTACAACACCAAACGGTGCAGGCTGCTACCGTATTCCCTACCGTACTCCTACAAAGAAGATGCCATGAGAAATACCAAGAAAACTGAGCTGAATGCAGAAGAACAGCTTATCCAGGAACATTTTGATGCCCTCATAAATGACTATCTGGCAAGCAATCACCTTAAGCGGGTGGAGCGCATCACAAAGGCTTTCAACTTTGCCCACCAGGCGCACAAAGGAATAAAACGGGCCGGGGGAGAGCCTTACATCTTACACCCCATTGCCGTGGCACGCATCGCATGTACGGAGATAGGCTTGGGTTCCACTTCCATTTGCGCTGCCCTCCTTCATGATGTGGTGGAGGATACGGATTATACGGTAGAAGACATTAAAAACATATTCGGAGACAAGATAGCGCAGTTGGTAGACGGGCTCACCAAGATCTCGGGCGGTATCTTTGCCGATACAAACTCTTCCATACAGACGGAGAACTTCAGGAAACTCTTCCTGACCATGAATGATGACATCCGTGTGATCCTCATCAAGATGGCCGACCGCCTGCACAACATGCGTACCCTGGGTGCGCTTCCCCCCAATAAACAATATAAGATTGCAGGAGAAACCCTGTACATCTACGCCCCGTTGGCCAATCGACTGGGACTGAATAAGATAAAGTCGGAGCTGGAAGATCTCAGCTTCCGCTATGAACATCCGGATGAGTACGACATAATTGTAGAAGAGCTGAAAGCCGGAGAAAAGAAACGCAACGAGGTATTCACCATCTTTGCCGATCCCATCCGCAGTGCGCTTAATGAGATGGGATTTGAGTACACCATCAGTCAACGTATCAAAAGCATATACTCCATCTGGAAGAAAATGCAGACAAAGCATATCCCATTCAGTGAGATCTATGACCTCATGGCGGTACGCATTGTGTTTAAACCCAAAGAAAACCAGCCCGAGAGTCGCCAATGTCTTGATATCTACGACTCCATTGCCAGCATTTACAGGTATCACCCCGACCGTTTTCGCGACTGGGTGAACAGCCCCAAGAGCAACGGCTATGAGGCCCTGCATGCTACCTTTATGAGTAAAGGAGAATGGATTGAAGTGCAAATCCGCAGTGAACGTATGCACGAAGTAGCCGAGAAAGGATTTGCAGCACACTGGAAGTACAAAGGCGCCTCTGCCTCTGCGGATGATACCAGTGAAGGAGATTTGGATAAATGGCTCAAGAGAATCAAGGATGTATTGGATAATCCTGATCCGGACAAGACCGACTTGCTGGATGATATCAAACTCAACCTGTCCGACTCCGACATCTTTGTCTTCACGCCGAAGGGAGAACTCCGAACCATTCCGCAGGATTCTACTGCGCTCGACTTTGCTTTTCACATACACACCCTTGTAGGCGTGCACTGCATCGGGGCAAAGGTAAACCATAAGTTAGTGCCTCTGAGTTACAAACTGCAGAGTGGCGACCAGGTGGAAATCCTTACCTCCAAGTCGAAACGCATCCAGGAATCCTGGCTCAAGTTCATCACCACCTCGCATGCCAAGGGCAAGATTCGTACCTTCCTGAAGCTGGAAGCTCGTGAATACGAGAAGCAGGGATATGAGATGTTAAACACCTTCCTGAGGGAAGAAAACATCCTCTCCGACGAGCAAACCCTCAGTAAGCTTTGCGAACTACACCAGCTGGAAACAAAGGAGCAACTCTACACCGCCATTGGTAATGGTAACATCAAACTGGGTGAAGATGAGATCAATCTGTTGAGCGACAAGTCCACAAACAGAAGCTGGAAGAACCTTTTCGGTCTTAACAGGATCACCTCAAAAGAGAAAGACGAAAATATCCTATCCAAGGATCTCGATACCAAGAAGATACTGAACCTTACGGATGAAATGATTCATCGCGGAGTAGAGATGGCCCCGTGCTGCAACCCCATTCCCGGCGATGATGTGGTGGGATACATCAACGAGCAGGAAAAGCTTATTATCCACAAACGGCAGTGCCAAACGGCCATCCGACTAAAAAGCAGTTTCGGCAACCGTATCATTGCCGTGAAATGGAACACTCATAAGAAACATCCCTTCAGTGTGCCCATCTATCTGAAAGGAATCGACGGCAAGGGTGTCTTGAATCAGATTACCCAGGTGATCTCTACTAATCAGGATATTGACATCCGTAGTATCCACATTGAAACCAATGCGCAGGTCTTCGAGGCTAAACTGCGGATAGAGGTATACCACCTAAAGGAAGTAAAGCAGCTCCTCTCGGCCCTGTCCAAGATAAAGTCCGTGAAGGAATGTATACGGATGGAGAATAACTACACCAAGTAAACAGTGGCTTCTCCGGAGGGGTTAGTCTAGCACCTCCATCAAAGTGGGGATACCTATAATCTTGTCTTTAAAGGTTTTCTGCATCTCTTCATTCAGCGCTACGCCTTGCGCTGTGTGCCAGCGGTGCAGCTCGGCGCTGTTCTCCACCTCCCATTGCATGGAAAAACACTCACTGCCCTCCTCGCGATGGCTCAGGATGCGGCAGATGCGAGGATTCTTCATGGCAAAGCCTCCCTTTTCCACCTCAGGTATCAGCACCTCATGCAGCCAGATGTAAAAATTACGTGCCTGCTCACTTTCTACGTGGTATGTGGTATTGTATACTAACATGATTATCTGGATTTATTGATCTGCAAAGATACTCTTTTCCTGCAGAAACAGACTCCATTTCTTAATTCTTATTAATAATGAGGGAGGCGGCCTGACAAATCTTTGCACCGGGGTGTTATAGCTTAAAACAACTTTAATAGAAAACATGATGAGAAAATTAGTATTCTTGGTAGCGCTCTGTATTGCTTCGATAGCAGCAAATGCACAGCAACGTTTTGAACCATCCGTTCAGTCTTACTATGATTTCAGTATCGACAATTACGACAACAAGGCTTTTGGTATCGACCTGATATTGGGATGGAGATTCTGTGATTACTTTAAGGCCGGTATGGGTGTCGGCTTAGGAGGAGCAGATGTATTGGCATACGAGAGAACCACTCCTTTGATGCACTACGAAACATGGGACAATATTGTAACCCTTCCGCTCTATGCCAACGCGAAAATGAACCTGTTTAAGGAAGGTATTTCACCGTTTGTGTCCTTTGATATCGGTTATACCTTCAGTCTGGATAATAGTGTAGACGGCTTGGGACTCATGTTAAGGCCTGCCGTGGGAGTTGACATCCCTGTAGGCGACAAGAGCAAGATCTATGTATATGTAGGTTATAAGTCTCAGCAGTTCCAGAAGAGATTCTATTCAAACATCGTTGACGCTGATTCATATAGCAAATCCACCAAAACAGCTTCGCAACTTGAAGTGGCCCTTGGTTACAGCTTCTAAAGAAAATGTATTATTCATAGTGCAAAGCGCGGCTCCGGCCGCGTTTTGTGTTTTGTACACCTTCTGGTGCGCACGAAATCTCATGCGCACCAGGCGAAGAACTAGTGCGCACGAGTTCAATAATTGGTGGGCATCAATTAGTGGACTGATGCGCATCAGTTTTTTGACTCTTTAAATGTGAGAAAATCAAGAAGTTACGTATGTGAATAGCTTAGGCCTGCAGTACGACAAACTCAGGCCTGAATTTGTTGAAACTCAGGCCTGAGTTCCTTCAAGCGTAGGCTTGCGTTTTGAAAGAGGTTTCCTTCCACTTTTCATACTTCACTTTTGGGATACACTTCCACACGTTCCACCTTCCACGAATTTCTAGATATGTACCCGTAAAAGCCTCGGGTGGAACTTTAAAAAGATACAGCCTCCACTCGGAAACCCTTTGCTGAAAGGCATTTCAGAGAGATAGTGGAACGTGGAGGGTTGTGTCGAGATTCTTCATTTCCAGCTCCAGCAGTTTCTTTTTTCTCCAGATGCCTCCACCATAACCGGTGAGGGTACCATCGGCTCCGATAACGCGGTGGCAGGGTAGGAGGATGGAAATTTTGTTCTTCCCGTTCGCATTGGCAACAGCTCTTACGGCGGATGATTTTCCCAATAGCCGGGCTTGCTGGGCGTAGGTGGTTGTGGAACCGTAGGGTATTTGCAACAAGCCGAGCCATACTTGTTTCTGGAATTCTGTACCTGCCAAGTCTAGCGGGATATCAAACTGACGCCGTTCGCCCTTGAAATATTCTTCCAGTTGTTTGCGGAGCAGATCGAAGTAGGGATTCTCTCCTTGCACGAGAGGTGCTTCCAGGTAGGTGCTCAGTTGTTTGAGTTCCAGTTCCAGCAGTTTATAATCGGCAAATTCGAACATGCAGATTCCCTTGTCGGTGGCGCCGGCTATCATGGTTCCCAGATCTGTTTCGATGCGGGTGATGTTTATAATCCGCTTGTGTTTGCTGTGAAGGGGAGAAGCTCCGATGATGTGTTTGAACATGCTGTTGAAACCACTCAGGGAATCATAACCCGATTCATAAGCGGCATCTGTCACACTCTGGCCCGACTGGACGCGCTGGAAGGCATTGTTTGCCCGCTGCATACGTTGGTAGGCATGGAAAGTCAGCTTATAGTTTTTCAAGAACCAGCGGCGAACCTGATTGGGTTCCAGTTCCAGACCTTTGAGGTCTGCATCCTTTATCTTAATGGTGGGATGCTCTTCCATGTACTTTAACAGGCGGCTGATGTGTGGAGGCGGGTTCCCCAGCTTTTCCAGCGGCTTGCACACCTTGCAGGGTCTGTAGCCGTGGAGCATGGCTTCTTGGGGCGAAGGGAAAAACTCCACATTCTCCAATTTGGGTTTGGCCGGGCATGTGGGGCGGCAAAATATACCGGTGGTTTTTACTCCTACCACGAATACTCCTTCAAAAGAGCTGTCTCTCTCTATGAATGCTTTGTAGAAGATATCTTTTTCTGTTTCCATGAGGGTTATGTGGATTTATTGGTTGCTTTTTTTGGGGGCATAGTCCTTCATTCCATCTACAGCCCCTCCCGCTACAGCCCATAGATACAGGCTGGCTACTGAGGCATAAGGCGCATAGCGTTTCCAATATCTTTTGAAGCGCTCCTTGTCTATTGCGCGATGGTGATACACCATGCGCAATCCCCGGAGGATAGCCAGGTCACCATAGCTCAGTATGTTGGGGCGTTGCATGGAAAACAGCATCAGCATTTCTGCTGTCCATATGCCTACGCCGTCCAGCTCGGAGAGCTTGGCACAGACTTCTTCGTCCGGCAGGGTATGAAGCGCTGCGATATCAAATTCGCCGGTGACGACTTTCTGCGCAGCCGATTTGATGTATGCCGCTTTTTTGAAGGTGATGCCAAACTGTTGCAGGCGCTCCAATGACAGGTTGTCAATGGTGGCGGGGGATATTTCTCCAAGCTCCTTGCGGATGCGTTCCCACACGGTTTGATGTGCTTTGGTGGAGATCTGTTGCCCGATAATGGAGTTCACCAGTGCAGAGAAAAGGTCGGGGATCACCGCTCTCTTTAGCATACCTACCTGGTTGATTACCGTAGCCAACTGCTTGTCTACCCTCTTCAGGTGCTCAATTTCTTTTTCTCCATACTGGAAATAGACTGCCATATAGTGTTCAATTAAAAATCATCTTATTAGTGCCGGTACAAAGATAAGATTCTGCGAGTCTTTATGCAACCGAAAAATTGACAACTTCGTTTTTTGCAAATTAATTATTGAAAAAGTTGCACGGCAAGAATAATTATTTGTATGTTTGCAGTGTGTTAATGACTTAATACACTAAGCCTATTAAGTGTTTGTTGTATAGAGTATTGTACTACCTTATAATTTAATTGTATAATGAGAAGATTATCCGAAGAATTTGATCACCTGTCTGCTTCATTATCTGAAGCTCCGCCTTCTCCAATGTGGTCTATAAAGGCGTTGACCTTCGCCTACCGGGGTGGGTCACCGGTATATGACAATTTCTCCCTGGAGCTTTACCCTGGTCAGGTGTATGGGGTGCTGGGAGAGAATGGTATTGGTAAAACCACGCTGATGAAGCTGATGACCTCCATCAATTTTCCGAAACGGGGTGAGATACGTTTCCGGGGAAAGGATGTGTCCCGCCGCCTTCCCTCTGTGATGTCCGAGGTGTTCTTTGTCCCCGAGGAAGTGGAGCTTCCCTCTGTGTCAAAGTCGCGCTTTGTAGAGTTGTACGCTCCATTCTATCCTCGCTTTGACGAAATGATATTTGAGGAATGGCTGCATAACTTCCGGGTAGAATGCCTGGGGAAGGTGGATTATCTGTCGATGGGCGACCGGAAGAAGTTCTACCTGAGCTTTGCCGTGGCCACGGGATGTACCTGCCTGCTGTTGGATGAACCGGTTAACGGACTGGATATCTTGGCAAAGGACGAATTCAAACGATTGATAGCCTCGTACATGAATGAGGAACGCCTGGTGCTGGTATCCACCCACTTGGGCCGCGAGGTAGAACAAATACTGGATCACCTGTTGATTCTTAACAAAGAAGGAATTGCACTTCAGGCATCTTTCGAAGAGATAGCCGGCAATCTTTTGTTCTCTGTAGTACCAGGGACGAAAGTACCTGCAGATGCCCTGTACGCAGAGGCTGTGCCGGGTGGAACCAAAGTACTGCGTCCTAATACGGAAGAAATCGAAGACAATTACGTAGATGTGGAGTTTCTGTTTAAAGCTATGTTCTATAATCCCATGGGAATCAGTAAAGTTTGGGATGGAAAGAAAGGAGGAAGATTATGAAAAGGTATGAAGATGTATTCCAGTGGCAACGTTTTAAAGTGTTATGCCGTATAGAGTTCAGCAGGCCGGGATGGTGGATTTTACCTTTGCTGTTGGGGTTGTATATTATAATGTCGTTTGCTCACCATTCGCCGCTTGAGGTTTCAAGAAACTGGCACTATTGGCAGGTGGACCCGGAGATGTTTAAGGACAAGTGGCTTCATTTCTTTCTGCATCTGCTGACAATCATCTCATTTGCCCGCTTTATGATGCCTATGAGTAACTATAGCGGAAGAGGAAACTACTTGTCATTACCTGTTTCTGCACTGGAGCGCTATCTTTCGCGTTTTGTGGTATCAGTTTGCTACCCATTGATTGGATATCTGCTTACTTTCTTTTATGTGCCGGTAGGTTGGCCGATACTCTTTAGTGCCTCCCTTGCATTGCTGTTCAGCGTGTTTATATCCAGGTATACGTTCCTGAAGTGGGTTATCTTTGTGATACTGCTTTATTATATTGATACGCTTATTTTCGGCGTTTACTTAGTCAAGGTTTTTGGGATTGTATATGTGTCTACATCTATGTTTGTTGATCACTTGATGGATCCGCAGCGGGCACCTTGGATATTTTCTACCGCATTCATACCCTGGTTCCTGGCAACTTTCACGCTGATTAATGTGGCGATTTCTTATATTCGAGTAACGGAGTTAGATGAAGACATGAGGGGATAGCCATGAAGTTTCAGGAATCTAAAGCTATTTATCAGCAGATTGTGGAGCGTCTTTGTGATGAAATTATCGAAGGGCGCTATCCGGAAGAGGAGAGAATCCCCTCTGTGCGGGAGTATGCCATGCTGCTGAAGGTGAATCCCAACACTGTTATGCGAGCGTATGACCAGTTGCAGGGAGAACACATCTTATATAATAAGCGGGGTATTGGCGTCTTTGTCTATCGTGGAGCAAGGCGCCGGATCGTCACCCTCCGCCGGAAGCGCTTTATGCAGGAAGACTTGTCGGAACTGTTCCGCTCTATGGAACAATTGGAGATTCCTATTGAAGAGGTGGTGAAACAGTATGAAAATTATCAATCAGAAAAAAAGAAATAATTATGAAACTATCTACAAAGCTGGGTGCTGTAGCGGCCGCTCTATTCCTGGCGTACGGCCTGTTTTTAAATGATTATATGAGTCGGGAACTGAAAATACGTATGGATAAGTCTGCGCAAGTGGACTCCCTTGAGGCCGCTCGTCGTCCGGTTTCTAAAAAGCGGAGTCGGCATCATGGGGATACTGACACCCTCTCTATACCAGCCAAACGATTTATCGTAATTGGGTTTGAAGGAGTATCTGAGCTTACTATTGGCGGTTTTATAGAGTTTGCCCCTCCGCCTTCGCCAAAGATGAACCATACACTTGTACTCAACCATCGCTATGCAGCGACTACACTAATGATAGAACGTGGCGATACCTTATTCATTGCGACTATGGATGATGGAAAAATGTGTGATATGAAGATCTATACAGATAATCTGAAAGGAGTAGAATGCCGGTCAAGGCATCATCTCTCATTTGTGGGTGTCAAGGCAGAAAAGCTTTATGTACAGTCTTTTGAGGAGAATGTACGTTTCTTTGATCATTGCCAAATAGGTACTCTGAGTACTTTATCCAACCGGATAAGCTTGTTTAATGGGAGTGTGATTGATGAGCTGCAATCGGATGATGACCGCACCTTCCAGTACCGACTGGACAAAGGCAGTCTCGTCCGCAGTCACAGCTATTATACAAAAAGGAAAGTGGTAAAATGAAAACTTTCTGTCGTTTCATCGTTTTCTTTGGTACTTTAGGCGATATATAGCAGGTATTCATCGATCCGGTTTGGATAGCAAAAACGGAATGACTTACTTTGCAATATAAACATTTAAACAATGAATGTATGAAGAAGACTATTTTACTCATGACTCTTATCCTATCGATCGGATCATGGCAGACCACCCAAGCGCAGCATATCAGTTTGAATATTAATATCAACCTGGACAGTCAGCCCGACTGGGGGCCCGTAGGCTACGACTATGCACCGTATTACTACATACCCGCGCTCAATGTATATTACGAGGTAAACACCGCCCGCTTCTATTACATGAATGGTCCGGTTTGGGTATGTGCCAATGTATTGCCCCCTATGTATCGCAGGTACGACCTCTACTCCTTGTATAAAGTAGTACTGCATGACCGTACCCCCTGGGCGTATAACCGCTTGCACCACCAGGCTTACCGTAATTACCGCAGAGTACCGGCTCAGCCCACCATCCGCAGGGTGAATGACTATCACTATGCTCCCGGCCGTGCCATGCATGCCTCGGCTCCCAGTCATAATCGGGAAGCCATGCGTGAACCCGCAAGGAACAATCGGGATCACTCTCCGGCACGGGTAAACCCGGCTCCGGCTCCTAATAACCGTCCGGCTCAGTCGGCCCAGTCCTCTCAGCCTGCAAGGAACAAAGAGATGTCCAACAATTCATCTTCTAACCGCAATGCACAGAAAAGTACCTCGGTAGCTCCTTCTTCCAATCGCACCGGAAGCAGCAACAATAACAGTAGCAGCCGTGTAACGGCAAGCACCTCTACTCGTAGCTCAGGCGGTAGCCAGGCAACCGGTAAAAACACTGGAAGCAGTAACCGCACTACACGTGGATTTGGCAGATAACCTACTATGAAATAAACACTTATTGGCTTTGTTTTTAAATGATTGTGCACAATGTACAGAAGAAGAGGGAGAATGGAAGAAACCATTCTCCCTCATTTTCTCTTTACTAGTCGGCTAATTTCTTTATCTTTGCGGCCGCCTAGCCTACAATAAGTACACATTAGGCATATGCCATGAATAAACGATTACCCATAAAACTTTTCCTTGTATGGATGCTGTTGTTAGCCGGCAGGGCCGCTGCGCAGGATGTGTTCCCGGATGGAACTCCTGTTCCGGATTGGTTCCGCAGGAATGAACCGACTCTTATTAAAACGTTGGGAAAACAGTATCGCATAACCGACTATGGGGTACTGAAAGACAGTACAGTAGTTCAGACAAAGAAAATCCAGTCGGCCATTGACCAGGCTCATCAGCAGGGCGGTGGCGTTATTGTGATTCCCAAAGGAACCTTTCTGAGTGGCTCCCTCTTCTTTAAGCAAGGTGTACATCTTCATCTTGAGAAAGATGCGGTATTGAAAGGGAGTGATGACATTAGCGAATTCCCGGTTATGATGACCCGTATAGAGGGGCAGAGCCTGAATTATTTTCCAGCACTTGTCAATGTGGATGGAACGGATGGTTTTACGCTTTCCGGCGAAGGGACTATTAACGGAAACGGCCTGCGCTACTGGAAGTCCTTCTGGCTAAGGCGAGAGGTGAATCCTGATTGTACAAATATGGAGGAGCTGCGTCCCCGCCTGCTTTTTGTGTCGAACAGCCGGAATGTGCAGATCTCCGGGGTTAAGCTAATGAATTCTCCCTTCTGGACTACTCATTTCTATAAATGTGAGAACGTAAAGTTGCTGGATCTGTACATCTATTCGCCTGCTAGTCCGGTCAGGGCGCCAAGCACGGATGCGATAGACCTGGATGTGTGTAGTAATGTGCTGATCAAAGGGTGCTATATGTCGGTCAATGATGATGCGGTGGCGTTGAAAGGAGGGAAAGGGCCGTTTGCGGATAAAGATGCGAACAATGGCGGTAATCGTAATATAATAATAGAGGACTGCACCTATGGCTTCTGCCACAGCGCATTGACGTGTGGAAGCGAGTCTGTCCACAATCGTAACATTATCCTGCGGCGTTGTACGGTGGATAATACCCGCCGGTTGCTTCAGCTGAAGATGCGTCCCGATACACCTCAGCATTATGAATACATACTTATTGAGGATGTGACCGGCTATGTACATTGCATGATTGATGTGCAGCCCTGGACGCAGTTCTTCGATCTGAAAGGAGAGAAGGATATACGTGTTTCACACGCCAACCACATTCGTTTTCACCGTCTTTCTTTGCGATGCCACATATTGTTGGATATGTTGAAATCGGATCAGTACACGCTTTCGCGGTTTTCTTTTGAGAACCTGGATGTGAAAGTGAAGGAGGATCCTGTAATTCCGGGCTGGTTCTTTACTGATTTCAGGCTGAAAGATATTAAGATCAATAACCAGAAACTGTTCTGACGAATCCAGAAATCAAATAAAAACCTATGAAATATCTAAATTATTATCTTTTTCTTCTTCTTCTTGCATTCGCCGGCTCTCAGGGCTATGCACAAGAAAGTGGGAGAGGTGTCGACCTGAAAGGGAAGCGAATTGCAGTGATTGGCGACAGCTATGTAAGAAACCACAAAGAACCCGTGGAGAACACCTGGCATTATAAGTTCGCCCAGAAGTATGGTATGCAGTATCATAACTTCGGAAGAAACGGAAATTGCATCACGCATAGCAGGGCGCGTTTTGGCGAGGCGATGTATTTGCGGTATACCGAAATGCCCGATTCCATGGACTATGTGATCGTGATTGCCGGTCATAATGATACCTATTATCTAGACTCTATTGGTGGGGTGGAAGTGTTCAAAGAGAGATTGGGCATCTTGTGTGAAGGGCTGGTTAACAAATACCCCTCTGCAAAGATTCTCTTCTTTACACGCTGGATTTGTGAGAACTTCCAAGGCAGCAATGCGGAGAAAGTGGTAGATGCGATGATTGAGGTGTGTGGAAACTACAGCATGCCCATTTTTGATGCAGCAAGAAATGGAGGTATCTATATCTATAATGAGGCTTTCCGGAAGCTTTATATACAAGGGCCTAATGACACGGCACACCTGAATGCCAAGGGGCACGACCGCTTCTTGCCCTGTGCCGAGAGCTTTATCCTGCAACATTAGTAAGGCATATGAAAACGAACAAGTCGTGACATGATTGCCACGACTTGTTCGTTTTTTCTCTTTCCTGTGCAGTTATAAGAAGGCCAGTACTATCTCTTCCAGCTTTGTAACAGTGTAGGGCCGGGTCAGGGTATCGTTACACCCACTCTCCAAGGCCCATTGTTGTTCCATATAGAAAGCATCGTTTGTGATACCGATAACGGGTACGGTGCGAGAAATATTCCGGATGCGCTTAGTGGCATCCAGCCCGCTCAGGATGGGTAACTGTATGCTCATAAGTACCAGGTTGGGACTTTCTACCACGAATTGAGTAATTGCCTCTTCTCCGTTTGATGCCCAGATAAGCTCTACGTCGTATGCTTTTTCCAGTACCTTTTTGATATAGTCGAAGTTTTCTTTCGACTCCTCGGCTACCAGTATCTTCTTACGTGAAGAAGGCTCATCTTCCAGTTGCTCCTCACTGATGCTTGCAAAGTGCGGGGCATTTTGGTAAGGGATGGTAAAAGAGAAGGTGCTTCCCTGTCCCAATACAGACTCTGCAGAGATGCTTCCACCCAGGCGTTCCACAAGACTTTTGCAGATGGATAAGCCTAAGCCGGTTCCTTGCGACTTATCAGCTACTTTCTCAAACCGGTCGAATATGGAAGCCACCCTGTCTTCTGGTATTCCGATTCCGGTGTCGCTGACTGAGAATTTGATGAAAGGGTCTATGACTTCTACCTTGAGGGTTACACTTCCCTTTTCTGTGTTCTTGATGGAGTTTGAGATGAGATTGAATAGGATCTGGGTGATGCGGGTCCGGTCAGTATAGGCCCATAGTTGCTCTTCCTGTGGGAGATCCAGTTTGAATTCCACTCCCGGTTTCATCTTGTACTTGTGGGTGGTTTCAATCTCGTCAATGAGGTTGCGTATATCCGTACTCTCAAAAGTCATCTTGCTTTTTCCACTCTCAATACGCGAGAGGTCCAGCAGATCGTTGATGAGATGCAGGAGCAGGTGGTTGTTGTGCTGGATGATATCCATATATTCCGCCCTGGCTTCAGGATCTTCTTCTGCTGCTACAATCTCGGTGAAGCCGATAATGGCATTGAGCGGGGTGCGTATCTCGTGGCTCATATTGGCCAAAAACTCGGATTTCATCCGTTCGGCCTCTTCGGCTCGTTTCTTTGCGGCAAGTAATCCCTCCATTCGCCGCACACGGTTGGTGATGTCACGAATCAGGGCAAATACCTTGTTGCCTTCAAAAGGTACAATGCGAGCCTGGAAATGGTATTTGGCCTCTCCAATCAAAAGATAGTATTCAACTTCCCTTAGCTGCTTAGTGCGTAAGCACTCCCGAATATTATTTTCGTAAAGTTCGCAAATCTCTGGCGTAAAAATCTTTCGTCCACTGCTGCCTATCAACTCTTCGCGAGTGTGGAGCAGAGACATTGTTTCCGCCATAATGATATCTTGGAAAACAAAATTCTCGTCGAATACAAAAATGAAATCGGGGAGCGTATTTACGATTTTCCAATACTTATCATTGGTCTCTTTAATCGTTTGCTCTTGTTTTTTCTCGTGCTCGGCAAGGGTGGTATAACATATCACGCTGAGGGTTTCTCCCTTTGCGTCCAGAGTGGAATAAAAATGATCCTTCACCCATTTTGTTTTGCCATTCTTTCCCACAAAACGATAAGTGACAACGCTTTTCTTCCCGGCTGTGTCCTGAACCGTTGAAAAGGCTTTGGTAAATAGGGGCAGGTCTTCCGGATGAACATACTCTCGTAATTGACTGAGTGTGTGAAACTCTATATCCATTTCCTCTAACCCTAACTGCTTGAGAAAATCATTCACAAAAACCAATTCATCAGTAGATGAATCCCATTCCCATATTCCTGCATGATGGGCAGTAAGAGCGGAAATTATTATTGAGTGTCTGTCACCTGACGGACTGTTTGTATCCTTAAGCATATCATTATTTGTATTCGAGCACATAATAGCATCGATTATTAAACAGGGGCAAATATAGCATTCTTTTATAAAAAAACAATTTTATTAATACTATTTTATTGCTAAAAAGGGTAACTTTGTTTGTTCTTATTGTAAGTTGTACCGCTCACGTGTGGAGCGTAAGAAAAAGGGACGGAGCAGTGTATTCATTTCCGGCGTTCGCCGGATTACTGTCCACCCACCGTCGGAAATGAATCCGCCCCGGGGCGGAAATGCAACCGGCCTCTGCCGGAAACTAATATGTTGCCCTATCCTGTTTATAACTCACTTTTGCAGTAGAGCAAGGTGAAGCACTTAAAATAGCCCGATTCGAGGGGTGATGAACAGGGAAAATATAATATGTAACAATCGTGCAAATGAAAGATCAATCGTTAAGAACCAATCTGTCCAAATTGAGAAGGCTTTTCAGTCAGCGCCTTCCTTGGTTGTATCAAATGGCTGAAAATAGCGAAGACCCTATTGGCTTCAAGGGAGAGTTGCGTTCGTTTTTGTTGGCGGAATTTTGCGTCAGAGAAATTGGGAAAGATAACGATGCTGTGGAAAGGATTTTCCGTTTAATAGAATATGATGGAAAAGAAATTGATGAATCAGCTGCCGGAGAGAAACTGTCCATACGTACTATTACCTGTTTATGGGCCTTCTTGAAGGGTGTTTCTTTCGGAGAGTTCTCAGGGGATATGTTGTTGGATTTGTATCATTTGTGTATCGCAATAGAGAATCCTGTAAAACTTATACCGGATCCGGGTTTGGTAAAACGACAGATGCAACGTTGGTCTACCGGGCTTGATCCTGGCGTTATGGCCATACGTGAAGAAAACAAACGTCGCATTATCCATTGCCTTATCCGGCGGATAGAACGGCATTACGCACCATCCTCCCGTTACCAGTTTGCCGAAGGGCTGTCTCAGGAAGATAAGTACCGGAAGGTCTGCGAGTGGTGGGAACAATATCGTTTTCACCTGGCAATGGCTATAAAAAGCCCTATGGAACTGAATGCTTTTCTGAATCACTCTCTTACCGCAGAAACAATGGCGCTGCTTCATCAGGCTAAGCGGAAAGGGATGCCTTTTTTTATAACCCCTTATTATCTTTCTTTGCTGAACGCGGGTGCTACAGGATATGATGATGCAGCTATACGTTCTTATATCTTTTATTCCCGAGAGCTGGTGGATACATACGGCAGCATCCGTGCCTGGGAGAAAGAAGATCTTGTAGTTCCTGGTCGGCCAAATGCCGCAGGGTGGATACTGCCCGGAGGGCACAACATACACCGCCGCTATCCGGAAGTAGCCATTCTGATCCCTGATTCCATGGGCCGGGCCTGCGGCGGATTATGTGCTTCCTGTCAGCGTATGTATGACTTTCAGAGCCAGCGCCTGAATTTTAACCTTGAAGAGCTTAAACCTAAAGAAAGTTGGGATAAGAAGTTGCGTGAACTGATGACGTATTTTGAAGAGGATACGCAGTTGAGAGATATCCTTATTACCGGTGGCGATGCGCTGATGAGTCAGGATGCGACTCTGCGCAAGATTTTGGATGCTGTTTACAGGATGGCTCTCCGCAAGCGCAAGGCCAATGAGTCCCGTCCTGAAGGGCAGAAATATGCGGAGTTGCAACGGGTACGTCTGGGTTCCCGTCTGCCGGTTTATCTGCCCCAGCGGGTTACGAATGAGTTGGTGGAGATTTTGCGTGAGTTTAAGGAGAAGGCCTCAACTGCAGGGGTTTCTCAGTTTTATCTGCAAACACACTTTCAGTCGCCTTTGGAGGTTACTCCCGAAGCTCGCAAAGCGATAGAGGCTATTCTTTCTGCCGGATGGACCGTGACCAACCAGCTTGTATATAACGTAGCGGCCTCAAGGCGAGGACATACAGCGAAGCTTCGCCGTACATTAAATTCGATAGGAGTAGTCTGTTACTACACCTTTTCGGTAAAAGGTTTTCAGGAGAATTATGCCGTCTTTGCTCCAAACAGCCGTTCTTTGCAGGAAGCGGCGGAAGAGAAAGTGATGGGTTTTATCCCTGAAGAGCAACATGCCGGGTTGCATGAGTTGATAAACACCTGTCGCCCCCTGGGTAAATCTCTAATCCGTTTCCTGAAAGAACATAAACTTCTCTTTGCGGCAACCGACCGCAATGTGTTGAATCTTCCCGGAATAGGGAAAAGTATGACCTTCTGTATAGTGGGGCTTACTGCAGATGGGCGGCGAATTTTGAAGTTTGATCATGATGGCAGCCGGCGTCACAGCCCGGTGATTGATCGTATGCATGAGGTCTATATTGTGGAAAATAAGTCCATAGCTTCCTATCTCAGGCAACTGGAAGAGATGGGGGAAAATGTACGTGAGTATCGTAGTATATGGAATTATTGCGAAGGAACGACAGAGCCTCGTTTCTCTCTGTATGAATACCCTGCCTCTCAGTTTCGTGTCACGGAAGAGGTGACTAATCTTGGTGATTGATCCGGATTGTCTGTCTCTTTACTCAAAAAAGGCAGAGTGGGAAATGTATTCCCACTCTGCCTCTGTTTGTACTCTTTTGCAACATGCCTTTCTGTTACGGAAAGGTTGTTTATCTTCTCATACGCATCATTCCTGCATGGGGTGCCCGTTGTTGGAACCCATTGAACTGCTGGAACTGGTGTTCTCCACGAAGTCGTGACTGGTCGGAGAAATTCAGATCGTGCTGTACTGAGCCTTCTCCTCCGAGGTTATTTCGCGTAGCTCCTCCCAGATTTGCGTTTCGCGTAGCTCCTTCCAGATTCGTGTTTCGCGTGGCTCCACTCAGATTATTGTTTCGTGTTTCCCCGCTGAGGTTACTCTCTTTCCACTGGTGCTGATTGTTATCGTAGCGGCTCCAGCTTCCATTGTCATTCTTGCGGTATACGTTTCCGTCTTGACCGGCATATACACGGTTGCCATTATTGTTATACACATGGGTGCCGTTGGGCCCGTTTACGATGGCTCCGGATTTACCTCCTGAGGTATGGTAGGTAAAGGCGCTTCCGTTGTGTGTGATCACATGCGAGCTGCTGGCCCATTGGTGCCCGTTGGTTACGGTGGAGTGTCCCCACTGTGAGTACGGGTTGTGGCCTTGTGCGGTGTGTCCGTATGTGCCTGTCCAGGGGTTGTAAGAGCTGGCAGCGGTACGTCCGCCATACCATCCTTGTACACTGGCTGCACGTCCGTAACGTCCGGTGGCCGGGTTGTACCACGCAGCGCTTCCGGCGCTTCCATACGGGCCGTATGCGGCTCGTCCTACTGCCCATCCGCCTGTCCAGGGGTTATATACCGCTCCTGCTCCATAGGTACACGGCCAGGGACGATAGATAGGATACCCTGCATAAGGAGGCCAGTATACATAGGGTGGGTAATACCATCCTGTACCGTATACGATGGCTGCATCGAAAATGGCTCCTACGGTAGCTCCTATGATAAAGGCTCCGAAATATCCGGCAGTAGAACTGCTTTCCACAGTAGTTTCGGTGGCATTGGTCTGGGTCACGTAAGTCACGTTATACACCGGTGAGCTGGCTGGTATGGTGTAGATCTCAGAAGGAACGGAGTCGGCAGTCTTCCACGGCCCTTTGGGTGAGGAAGATACAAACCATATGGCCTGGAAACACATGTAATACAAATCACCTACCTCAATTACCTTTTCCTGCGTGTTAGTAGCGTACTTGAGGGATGTACCGGGAATATCGGCAAACTTGGGATCTCCGTCATAAGTGGCCTGTGCTTTGGCCTCGGCTTCTGCTTTGTTAACCACTACGGTAGTAGGGATCTGAGCCAGTAATACGGCATCAGAGGCTTGCACGGTACCGGGTACGGAGGTCAGAATATGCCCTTTGGGAGAGTCCTCAGGAATCTCAGAGAAATCTTTTGGCAGGTCATTTCCGGCATAGGTCCATGGGCCTCCGAACTGTGCGGAACGGAACCAACGTCCGGATAACAGGATGTAGAATTGTTTATTGGCTTCATCCAGAAAAAGATCGTTGTCCGTATTGCTTACATATAACAGCTGGGTACCCTGTATCTTGCTGTATACAGGTGCTCCTTCGGTAAGAATCAGTTCTGCCGGGCTGCTATTATAGAATATGGCAGGTGCTCCTGATCCGGCGTGAGGGGGTATTCTCTTCTTTACCTCGTCAAAGTTCTGGCCGGAGGGGAGTGAGGAGAAATCCTTTGGTAGGGTCGTGGTTTGTGCCCAAGGACCTTTTAAGTCCTTTGCGGTAAGCCAGGTGTCCTCCACAAGCAGGTAATAAAGGCTCGACTTTTTGTCCATGAACAAATCCCAGTTGGTGTTTACCACAAACTGCAGGCTTGTATTATCCACAGGGGAGAGTACCGGGTCGCCATCCACTATCAACAGAACTGCCGGTGAGGCACTGTAGAAAATATGGGGAGGGTCATTCTTTACATTGACTGTCTTGCCTGATGACTGGGTTTTGCTGTCCAGATAGGCCAGGATACGATCCGTAGAAATGGTTTCGGTTCCGTTAGGCATCAATCCCAAGAATACCTTTTTCATCAGTGCGGCCGAATCCGCCTTGAGAGAGGGGAATCGAACGTCTGTGTAGCTGATGTCATGCAGGAAAGTGGTGCGGGCTTCCTTGTCGGTCTTGGTATCACACACAAAGGAAGCTACTCCCAGAATTTCCTGCTTTCCATCCTGTGTCATGGAGAAAGCCAGTCGACCCGACAGTTTCTTGTAGTTGTCCCACTTGTCCACCTGGGGTTGGTAATACACCAATGTAGTATTATCTCCATGCACTTGCCTGGGCCAGCCCACATCTTGCGAGGCGGCGGCGTTATCCGGCTGTTTGGCATCGCTCTTTACGCAGCTTGCCAACAGGACCAGAAGTACTGAAAAAATCACTGAATGTTTCATAAATTACTATTGTTATGTTTGTCATTTGTCTTTAGCGTAATAACAATGTGACATGGAAAGAGTTGCGAATATTTTATTCTTTTAACGTAACGCTATTGCGGGTGCAAGGAGTTCTTTGTTTCTTTGCGCTTTATCCGTAATTTATATTCAATCATGAAAAACGTATCTGTACTTTTTGTATCTCTGATTCTATTGCTTTTTTGCTGCACTCTTTCTGCCAAGGAACGGGAGAAGTATAATTTCAATGCCGGGTGGTCTTACCTGGTGGGCGATGTGAGCCTGGATAACGCCAGAAAGCTTCCTGCAGAGGCATGGAAGCGCGTAACCCTTCCACATGCTTTCAACGAGGATGAAGCGTTTCGGGTAAGCATTGAGAAATTGACGGATACCATTGTCTGGTACCGAAAGAGCTTTACTCTTCCGGCTTCCTGTCGTGGGAAGAAAGTGTTCCTGGAACTGGAAGGGGTACATCAGGCAGCCGATGTGTATGTGAACGGGCAGCACATCACTTTGCATGAAAATGGCGTGATGGCCATTGGCCTTGACCTAACGCACTATCTGCGCCCCGGCAAGGAGAACGAGGTGGCTTTGCGTATAGACAATAGCTGGTCGTACCGTGAGAAGGCCACCCAAACACGTTACCAGTGGGTGAACAGCAGCTTCAATGCCAACTACGGCGGTATCCCCAAAAATGCATGGCTGCATGTGACAGCTCCCTTGTATCAAACTCTTCCTTTATATAGTAACCTGGGTACTACAGGTGTATACGTATATGCAACAAACATTCGTACCCATTCCCGTAGGGCGCAGGTGCATGCAGAGTCGCAAGTGCGGAACGAGTCAAAGAAGGCGGCGAAGTTTTATTATGAGGTATCTGTGATTGATCCGGAAGGGAAACTCCTGAGAACTTTTCAGAGCGAGGCAGCTACTTTGAAGCCTGGTGAGACCACTGTAATAGGTGCATCGGCCGAACTGGAAGACCTGCACTTTTGGAGTTGGGGATACGGCTATCTTTATGACGTACACACCCGCCTTGTGAGTGAGGGTAAGGTGGTAGACGAAGTGGTTACCCGCACGGGATTCCGTAAAACGCGCTTTACCGAGGGGAAGGTGTGGCTCAACGATCGTATCATTCAGCTGAAGGGTTTCGCACAGCGTACCAGTAATGAATGGCCGTCGGTGGGTATGTCTGTACCGCCTTGGCTCAGCGATTTCTCAAACGGCATGATGGTAGAGGGTAATGCCAACCTTGTGCGTTGGATGCATGTAACCCCTTGGAAACAGGATGTAGAGTCTTGTGATCGCGTGGGCCTGATCCAGGCTATGCCGGCCGGCGATGCTGAGAAAGACTGTGAGGGGCGCCAGTGGGAACAGCGTATGGATCTGATGCGTGACGCCATCATCTACAACCGCAACAATCCAAGTATTATATTCTATGAATGCGGTAATGAATCTATAACAAGAGAACACATGCTGGATATGAAAGTCATTCGCGACCAGTATGACCCTTTTGGAGGCCGTGCCATCGGTTCGCGCGAGATGCTGGACATTCGCGATGCGGAGTACGGAGGCGAAATGCTGTATATCAACAAAAGTGCCCACCATCCGATGTGGGCCATGGAATACTCGCGTGATGAGGGACTGAGGAAATACTGGGACGAATATAGCTATCCCTTCCACAAGGAAGGTGCGGGCCCCCTGTACCGCAATGCAGATGCCAGTGCTTACAATCACAACCAGGATATGCTGGCTGTAGAGGGTATCCGCCGTTGGTTTGATTATTGGGTGGAACGTCCCGGGTGTGGTCAGCGTGTCAGCTCAGGTGGAGTAAAGATCATCTTCTCGGATACCAATACCCACTATCGCGGCGAGGAAAACTACCGCCGCAGCGGAGTGACGGATGCCATGCGCATTCCCAAAGATGCCTTCTTTGCCAACCAGGTGATGTGGGACGGATGGGTAGACTGCGAGCGCCCTCACACCTATATTATAGGGCATTGGAATTATGAGCCGGGCACTATTAAACCGGTGTATGTAGTGTCCAATAGCGAGCGGGTGGAATTATTCCTGGATGACATTCCTTTGTGTTCTCCCCGCCGTGAATACGATTTTCTGTTTACTTTTGATAGCATTCCTTTCCGTCCCGGCACACTTCGTGCAGTGAGTTATGATGCCCAGGGAACGCTTGTGAGCAGCGATACTCTGGTTACAGCAGGTGCGCCTCACCACATCCGTATGAGCCTGATGACCGCTCCCGGCGGATTGCATGCCGATGGTGCTGATATGGCTTTGGTAGAAATTGAAGTAGTGGATGCGCAGGGAATGCGTTGCCCCTTGGCCAATGATCTGATACGTTTTGATTTGCAGGGCCCTGCTGAATGGCGCGGCGGAATAGCTCAGGGACCGGATAATTACATCCTGTCTACCTCTCTGCCGGTAGAATGTGGCGTGAATCGTGTTCTCATTCGTTCTCTTGAAACACCGGGATCTATTTCTTTGAATGCCAGCGCGGAAGGATTAAAGGGCGCTACATTGTCTTTTTCTTCTGTTCCGGTGGACGGAGCGAAGGGGTTGAGTACTTTCTTCCCTTCGGAGAAATTGTCCGGACGTCTTTCTCGTGGCGAGACACCCGAAACACCCTCTTATGAAGACCGAAAGTTGACTGTTCCCATTCGTTCTGCTACGGCAGGATGCAACGAAGAGGAAGCTGTGTTCAGCTTTGATGACAATGAACTCAGCGAATGGCGCAATGACGGGCGTTCGTCCACTGCCTGGATTACCTATCAGCTGGAGCGTCTTGCCGAAGTGGATGAGGTGTGCATAAAACTCACCGGATGGCGTATGCGCAGCTATTCTTTGGAAATACTGGCTGGCGACAGCGTGATCTGGCGTGGTGCAACCGAAAAATCTCTGGGTTATGTGCATCTTCCGGTAACCCCCTTGCTTACCGATCACATTACTATTCGCCTGAAGGGAGTAGAAACCGGAGCAGATGCCTTCGGACAAATCACAGAACTTACTGCCATTGTGGGCAATGAACTCGATCTCTTTAAAGCAATTGATCCTGAAGATCCCAAGAGTGAATTACGGATTGTAGAGATCGAATTCTTAGAAACCCTGAGGCGGTAGGAGGGGCTTTATGTGAATTGTTTATGTATTAGGGCGTGCCACATGACACGCCCTAATACATAATATGCCAGCTCTCAGCTTTCTTACTTTAATAGTATTGTAGTCGCAGATGCATATCAGAAAGGAGAGAAGACATAGCCTTCAGCTTCCTTCTCTTTTTTTACACTGCCGATTCCGGAGAAAGGCACATGCATTCCGGCAACAGGAATCTGATTCTTTGTTACATATTTCAGTACCTTTATGCGACTTTCGCGAGCCAAGTCAGGATCCACATCGTATGTGACAGATATCTCGGGATGAGGCATCTGTACTGCCAGCGCATGCGTGAGATCTCCCCATATCAGTAATTCTTTCTCTCCCTCTTTTATGAGAAACATGACATGCCCGGGTGTATGGCCATAGGCTTCCAGCATGTGCATGCCATCCGGTAGCTCTTCTTCAATACTATGGGGTTTCTGAAGGTTTACTTTGTTGCCGTATTTCCGGAGAACATTCTGGGCCGACAGGAAACTTCCTCTGCGTCCCTCCGGTATTTTCATCTTTTCTTCTTCGCTAGTCCAATACCAACTTTCTTTCTCCGATAGAGTTACATCTGCATTTGCAAACATGGGTTTGTCGTCACGTAGCATGCCTCCTATATGATCGCCATGCATGTGGGTCAATAATACATGGTTCACTTTCTCGGGAGATAGTCCGAGGGTGGTCATCTGTCCAAATATATTCCTCCCAAAGCCGGTATCCATAAGCCATACCTCTCCCTTCTTTTCTACCAGGACTGCACGTGTCGCATTGGGGAATGTCCCGTCGGGAATGTATTTCCTAATAACTTCATCAGGGGCGTTAATCAGTATCGAGGTATTCCCCTTTCCCGCATTCTCCGTCAATATATAGACGTTGTATTCTCCTACTTGATACTTGTTAGGTATCTCTGTTTGCTGGCTTTTCATGCTTATTGCAGCCAAGAAGCAAATCAAAGCCAATAAGTTTCTGTACATATTCATTGTCTTTTCTTGTTTGGTGATACACATTATTACCTTACGTGACTGTTATCATGTAGTGTAGGATGCAAAATTAAGAAAAGTAATCATGATTTGCCAATTGCTACATATGTTTCTTATCCCGCTCGGGGTGATTGCCTGCTGATCATATTTAGCTATTTTTCAGCCAGGACCAAAAAATGTGCAGATTTGAATAAATATTGCAACTGTTCCTGTGGGCTTGCCGCTACCTTTGACACCATAAAAGCAATTATTTACTTTAAAATTTACAGATTTATGAAGAACTTTAATTTATTATTTAGGGTGCTCGTTATAGGGATTTGCGTATTCTCTTCGGCGCCTGTCAGGGCGGATGGCTCGGCTGTGGGTATAGATTATACCAGCCAGATTACGAATCCGAAGTTTGACCTTAATACGCTGGAAGGCTGGACTATAGATTCTAAGTATGCAGCAAACTTCAATGTAGTGGAGGTGTACAATACAGCATTCAATCTGTACCAGGAAGTGACCGGGCTTCCTGAGGGGTTTTACGAGGTACGAGTAGAAGGTTTCTACAGAGTCGGGGGCAATGATGGAGGGGCTGCATATGCAGCAGGAACAGAAGTGATTACCTCAATGTTGTACGCAAGTATTGGTGAGGACACCCTAAAAACTCCCCTGCCTTCGCTTTATAGCCAGACAGGAATTACCGTATCCGGAGGCGGCGCATTGACTAACGGGTATGTGAACAATCTGGAAGGAGCCTCTCAGGGCTTGGCAACAGGACGTTACAGCGCGAAAGTGACGGGCGTTGAGGTGAAAAACGGTACCCTTGTGATTGGTATTAAAAATGCAGGTGCTCTTTTGGGTAAAAACTGGACGGTTTTTGATAATTTTCAATTGACTCTCATTACCGGTCCTTGGAACTTAATCGAGCAGATCGACAAGAAATTCAACGATTATTCAGCTGCAGGCCAAATCCCGAGTGGTATCTTAAACGAGATAGAAGAATTACGTGTACTCAAAGAGGGGTTCTCCGGCAATGAGGACGAGAGCGAGTTGGAAGAGCTGCTCACAGCTTTCAGGACTCTGGAAACCAGAGTAGGGGCTGCCGCAAGCGTAATGGACTCCTTATTTACCGAGTTAGACTTAGCCATTACACTTGAAAAGGCAAACTATCCTGGTGTCGAAAACTTTACGGCCTCTATCAACAAAGCGGTCTCATTGACTGAATCTGATGCGACTACCGAAGAGGGTAATCTCGTATATCCGGCGGATTTGCACAAAGCCATCATCGAGTTGCAGTCGGCTATATTGGTGTACCGTTTCTCTCAGGCAGTTCCCGCAAACGGTCTTGATTGCAGCTGGGCCATGAAAACCCCTGATTTTACCAAGAACGGTGGAAATGCCGCTCTGTTGACAGATGCATCTTCCGAAGGCTGGACAATTAACAATGTAGCCGTATCAGGTGACTTCCGCCTGAACATGGTAAACGGCAGGAACTGCTGGAATAATTATAGTGAAAACTTTACCAGTATGAACGTATATCAGGAGCTGAAAAACCTGCCTGCCGGATTCTATAAGTTTGAGTGCTTCCAGACCAACAGTGGCCCCGAAATGACCGACCAGCACGCCTATATTATGGCAGTAGGCGGAAAGGCGGTATCTCCCAATGCAACCTATACATTTGCAGCCGATATGAACCCCGACAAAGGCACGTTCACCAATAACTCCGTATGGGAAGGCCCTCTTGAAACGGGTAAGGTACTTGTGGGCTCCGATGGAAAATTACGAGTAGGTTTTGCTTCCACAAGCAATGCAAACAGCTCCAGCGGCTGGTTCTGCTTTACCGGCTGCAAGCTCACCTATTATGGAATGCCTTCGGGAGGTAATGAAGAAGCGCTGCAAAGACAGATCGATGTGGCAAAAACGCTCAAATTATCTAAAATCCTGCCTGCCGATAAAAACACACTCAATGAAGGTATTAAAGAGGCCGAGAAGGTGAGAGACTCCGGCAATGCGGTGACTCAGGCGGATCTTGAAACATTAAATAGCGTGATTGTTGCTGCGGAGGGAGCGATTCGGGAATTTGAAGTATTCAAAGACGGGGCCTATGCAAATATCGCAGCTATTGAAGAAAATGAGAACGGGATTTACTCCCAGAGCATCCAGGATTTCTCTTCTGATCTTCTGATCAGTATAGACGACCTGTGCAGGGTAGATACCACTTCGCATGCTGTGCTGCATGGCTTGACTGGTATACTTGATCAAACGCTGTCGGTGATGATACCTTTGTTGGAAAAAGCAGAGGGATTGAATAGTGATCCCGGCTACGATCCGGCTGCCTTGGCTAAACTGAATGAAGCTGTAGCAGGACAGTTGAACAAATTCACCAGCGACCTCATCCAATTTGCCCAAGTGAAACGCGCCATTGAGGATGCAATGATGAGGGCTGTGCTTCCCGAAACAATCGGGGTCGACGGGGTGGATGTGACGATATGGCTCACGAATCCCGGTTTCGAAGAAAGTGTATGGAGTACAGGCTGGACCAATGACGGTTTTGGTTTGACAACAGCGATGCCGGTCAGAGACGACTGGTATACTAACAATGCCGTGGAAACCTGGACGGGCCGTGGCGGGAAACTGACAAATAAGACCATTTCTCAGACTATGCTTCTGCCGAATGGGGAATACAAGCTCTCTGTAATAGCTACCGCCTGCCAGCAAGGAAAGATCTTCATCTATGAGGAAGATGGCCTTACCAAGAAAGACTCTATCACCCTGAAAACACCCGTAACAGGAGTTTGGTTGTTTGCTAATAATGATTCGATAGAACTTGCCACTCCGATGATCGGACAAGAAGCTCCTTATGAAAACCAGACGGTAGACAATGAGCCTCATTCGCAACTGTTCGAGCTTGCCGGGATAAAAGTAACAGATGAAACCCTGACCTTTGGTATCAAGATTCGCTCGACAATAGCCAATTGGGTTGCCATGGATAATTTCGGACTGACTTGTTTCTCCTATAGTGCAGTAGGTGTGGAAGAAACGCAAGAGGATAAAGACCTCCCGGTTGTATACCAGGAGAACGGCCTGATCAGGGTAGTAGGTACGGATGAGTTCACAGTCACTACCATAGACGGTGTCAGCGTTCCGTCAGACAAGCAACTTGAAGCGGGTGTGTATCTGGTGAATATAGGTACCCAAACCATTAAAATCATGATAAAATAGTAGTTTTAGATAGTAAGTAGTTTAGTAACTCTTTCAAGAGAGGCCGGTCTGTGATAGATCGGCCTTTTATTTTCTCACAAAAACCCTATAAATGAGATGAACTGCACAACCCTCCACGTTCCACGAACCTCTGAAAGCCCTTGTGGAAGGTGGTTTTGGAGTGGAGGCCTGTTCTGCGAAGTGCTTCCACGAAAGGTTGTTTTGCTATGCAAAAGCAATGCTGACCCACTTAAAATCCGTTGAGCCTCAATAAAGGGTATATAATTCATCTATGCCATGATTTGTACCCTTATTGATATCCGGCGGGCCTTATAAAGAAGCCGTAAGAACAAAAAATATACAATTTAGAATAAATAGAGTATCGGGTTAAAGGGTACTTGCGCCTATCTTTGTGTCGTTTTAATGTACAATTAGGATTGGCGCTTCTTTGAGCTATATTCAAAACAGCTTCTTAGATCCTGTTCGCTAATGCAACTTGGCTCAAAAGCTGATTTTTATTTCTATTTTTGCACGTAACCTGACGAAGCTGATTTCATGAGAAAACAATTTGTCCTCCTTTTACTATTCTTTGTGGCAGGCAAGATGATGCCGCAAGGAATGTTCTCCGTCAAGCATTACAGCATGAACGAGGGGCTTGCCTATACAATGAGTAAGAATATTGTCCAGGATAGTAGTGGCTATATCTGGCTCAATACATGGAATGGGATTGACAAATTTGATGGGTATGTGTTTCGCAATTTTAAATCATACCCGAAGGATAAGGTGAAGTTGAACAACAATCGCATAGAGGGATTAAGCCTCAATGCGGAAGGTAATTTCTGGGTGCAGACGTATGGTCAGCAGCTGTTTCTTTTCGATCCTCAGAACGAAGCCTTCGAAAATGTCTTTGCAGAAAAGCAACAGCCACTGATAAGTCTGGTGAAAAGCCTCAGAAACGGAATCACATGGGCAATAACCGAGAGCCAGGACCTCTACCGCATTGATGATCGTAACTACCGGAATCCGGAGGGGATCCGCTTCTTCGGACACGCCACTCACCCCTATCTGGGCGGTTCTGTTCATGAGATCTTCCTGGACAGCAATGGCAATGAGTGGGTGCTGACCGACAAAGGGGTGCTGACAGAAGGAAAAAAGAAGATACGCAGCAACCGGACCTTCCACTTTATAACCGAAGCGGGCGGTACTATCTGCCTTGCCTCGAGAAACGGGTACTTAGCCACCTATACCCCAAACGGAGAATTCGTGTCCTTGAATTTGCCTCGTAAGTTCAACCGCATCAACCATTTGAAGAAGCTTGACGAAGATCAGATTGCCATTGTCACGCCCGGCCTTATTGCCATTTACAATGTGAAGAATCAGACAACCGTACTTCTCCCATCACCCTCAGGAGAAGAATTTTCAGCCTCTGGAAACACCTTCTACGACAGTAAAGGGCGGATATGGGCATTTGCCTCGGGCAAGAAAATAGTCTGTTACGATATAAAGAAGAACAAGCGTATCGTGTTGGATTATCCTGATTTCTCCAAGTTGCGACTGATACCAAACTCTACCTCCTTCTTTCATGAAGATGGGTACGGAGAGATATGGATGTTGCTTGAGGAAGGTATCTTGTGCACATACAACCGGGATGAGAATCAACTGGAAACTGCTTACTACTACGATTCGTCGGGCAAATTGAGCTATTATGCAGTGGGTGGACGTGACTATTTGAAGGATACCCAGCACAATTTATGGGTTTGTACGCGCGATGGTTTCGACCAGATCTCCTTCCGCTCCAAGGCCTACGAGCAAGTTGGCAACTCGCCCGATGAAGAGGTGAGAAGCGTCTTTCAGGACAAGGACAAGCGTCTTTGGATGGGAATCAAGAATGGGAAGATAGAATTGTACGATAAGGAATACAACTACATCGGCAATTTGAATAGCGATGGTAAAATAGTACAGAGCAGCGACGCTTCCTTTGGGGCCAATGTGTACTGCATCCACCAGGACGATAGCGGCAATATATGGCTGGGGTCACGCGATAAGGGACTTTTTGTGTTGAGGCCGGTAAGTAAGGAAAGGTACAATGTGACCTTGTATGAACCGTCTCAGGATCCATACAGCATCAGTTCAAAATCGATTTATTCCATCTTGCAGGATTCTAAAAACCGCATCTGGATAGGTTGTTACGGTGGCGGGCTGAATCTTGCGGAAACCGCTGCCCACGGGAAAATACAATTTATACATGCAGGTAACAAGCTGAAAAACTATCCGGTTGGACAGTGTGGCCTGGTGCGGTATGTATACCAGTCGAAAAACGGAATCATAATGGCCGGCACAAGCAATGGGTTGATTACCTTCTCAGGCCAGTTCAACTCGCCCGAAGAGATAACCTTTTTCTATAACTCCTGCACCTCCGACCGTTCCGATTGCCTGAGCAATAGTGATGTACGGCACATCTTCCAGGATAGGAATAAGAATATCTATGTATCCACCTTCAGCGGCGGAATAGATATTACATTCGATTCCTCCGAATTGCTTTCTGATAAGATACGTTTCAAGAACATCAATAAAACCAGTGGACTGACGTCCGACCTTTCGCTGTCGGTCATCGAAGACAAAAAAGGATATATCTGGGTAGTGTCCGTTAATGCCTTCAGCAGGCTCAATCCTGCCACCGGACATTTCGACTATTTCAACAAGGAAAACCTCCACATCCCGCTTGTGATGAGTGAGGCCACTCCCCTTGTAGATACTGGCGGCAACCTGCTCTTCGGCACTACCAATGGGGCTTTGCGTATACTGACAGACCGGATTCAGCACAGTACATTTGTTCCGCCCATTGTATTTACCGGTATTAGCATACAGCAGGGCAAGAACAAAACCATACGTAAGAAACTGCTGGATAAAGAGGGGCTCGTACTGGCACGGGATGAACGCAATGTAAGTATTTCCTTTGCGGCATTGGATTATTCCAATCCAGCCTCCATATTGTACGCATACCGTCTGAAAGGTAATACAAACGATTGGATCTATATTGAGAAGAACCGTTCGGCAAGTTTCATCGACCTGCCCGCCGGAGATCATGTGTTTCAGATAAAATCTACCAACAGCGATGGCGTCTGGATGGATAATATTGTGTCATTGCCCATTTACGTGACTCCTACATTCTGGGAAACAGGATTTGCATGGATCATTTACGCAGGCGGGGCTTTGTTATTCGTCCTGCTCATTATTCTGATCATCTCCTATATTTCCAGGTTGCGCAAGCAGGTTGACTTTGAACAGGAGCTGACGCGCCTAAAACTCAAATTCTTTACTGATATCTCGCACGAGCTGCGTACACCTTTGACACTGATATCCAATCCTATTGAAGAAGTGCTCGACCATGAGCCCTTGTCTGAAAACGGAAAAGAACTGATGCACACCGCCCGGCAAAATACCGAACGGATGTTGAGGCTTATCAATCAGATTCTGGATTTCAGAAAGATACAGAACAACAAAATGAAAGTACATCTGGAGCAGGTCAATATTTCGGTGCTTATAGAAAAGGTCTTTCATAACTTTTCTACCATTGCCCATCAAAAGCAGATCACCTACACGCTGGATAACAAAGAAGAGCTCTGCGAGATATATACGGATACCGACAAGGTGGAGAAAATAATCTTCAACCTCTTGTCGAACGCATTCAAATACACCCCAAACGGGCGTAGCGTGGTGCTGACTTCCCGGTTTGAAAAGAACAAATTACTCATCCAGGTAAAGGATGAAGGAACAGGGTTCGATATCCACAAGGCAGAGCGGCTGTTTAAGCGTTTTGAAACCGACAATGATGCAAATCCCAACATCTCATCGGGCATCGGCCTTTCCCTGGTAAAGGAGCTGGTACACCTGTTGCACGGAAGCGTGGATGTGGAGAGTGCAAAAGGTGCAGGGAGTACCTTCTCCGTAAGACTTCCTATTGAGTATGACGTTTTTGAAGGCGATCCGAATGTGGAGCTCATATTGAGCGACAGCAGTAAAGCCGAAGAGCACGCGGAGGCCGAAGCAGCTGGGCAAGAGCACAAAGAAACCAGTATCCTTGTGATTGAAGACAATGAAGAGTTGCGTCATTTCATAAAAAGCATTCTGAGTAAGGAGTACAAAGTATTCGAAGCCGCCAACGGGAAAGAAGGTCTGGAGAAAACCCTGAAGGAGTTTCCGAGTATTGTGGTCAGCGATGTGATGATGCCCGAAATGGATGGTGTGGAGTATCTGAACGCTGTGAAGAAAAACCACGAAGTGTCCCACATCCCCGTGATTCTGCTTACGGCAAAATCGTCCATCGACGACCAGATAAAAGGCATGGAATACGGTGCCGACGATTACATCACGAAACCTTTCAGCTCCAATTACCTGAAAACCAAGATTGCTTCGTTGATTAAGCAGCGTGAGCTGCTCCGTGAGTATTACATGTCGAAAGGCGGAGAAGTCAGAATACAGATACAGCCCTCCGACAAATGGGAGCCCTCAATGCCCAAAGTGACCAATTATGACGATGAGTTCATCACAAAAGTAGTTCAAAGCATCGAAGACAATATTGATGATACGGATTTCAAGATCGAAACAATAGCAGAAAGTCTGCACATGAGCCGTCCCGTCTTTTACCGAAAGATAAAGGCCATCATCGGCCTGTCACCTATCGATTTTGTGAAAAAGATACGGATCAAACGCGCCGTCCAGCTGCTGGACACCAGGCAATTTACGATTGCCGAGGTGGCCTATCGCAGCGGATTCAGTACCCCTCAGTATTTAAGCAAGGTATTCAAAGAGCAAATGGGATGCTCCCCCACAGAGTACCTTCAAAACCAGCAAGAAGAAAAATAACCGCCTAAGCTCTGCAAGAGCGCCATGCCTAAGCCTGAACTGTACCTAAGAGGGAAGACGGCCACAGAGCTAAATGGGAAGACTTCTACCGAGAAAATCCGCTGACCCCTAAAAACTCATGCACATCAGTTCAATAATTGGTGCGCACCGGATTTTTAACTCGTGCGCACGAGCTGCATAAAACCAGGCCTGCGTTCCAACAATCTCAGGCCTGAGATTTTAAAAGACAGGCCTGGGATTGTCGGAACGCAGGCCTGTCATTTTTGTACGTCTGATCGTCTCCTTCAAAGCTTCTTGTGGAAGCACTTCGCAAAACAGGCCTCCACTCCGAAACCGCTTCCCACAAAGGCTTTCAGAGGTTGGTGGAACGTGGAGGGTTGTGAAGTGTAATCGTAAAAGCACGGAAATGACCGATTTGTCACCCACGAACAAAAGATATACAACTCAGAATAAATAATACACCAGTATAGACAGCGTCTATGCGTATTTTTGCCACATCTGTCAGCACGCTGAATGCGGATGCGGCGGAGGGGAATACGATATAAATAAGAATAAATAGAGAAACCATGAAAAAGAGTATTATTTCAATGCTGATTTTAATCGCTTGGGGTACATCCCTATCCGCCCAGAGAATTACGCGGACGCAGGCGGACGAAATAGCAACCCACTACGTAAAGAATGCGGCGGGGAGTCCTGACCTTTGTGCATTGTATGTCCATGCAAATGCACCGAACGGGGAGGGCTTTTCCCTTACTACATTGCAGGAAGAAACAATCAAAGCCAAATACGCCTGTTGGGTCTATTATTTAAACGAGAATGTAGGTATGAGCGAACCTTCCACACAGCGTTATCTGTTTGTAAAGGAAGAGGGAGGAAACCTGGCGGAGGTCATCACACACAACGATCGTGGCCCGGGCGATTTAAGCGCATGGACGAGTATAGACCTGTCGACCGACTTGGAAACCATAAAGGAGAACCCCATCCGATCGCTCCATCCGAATCCTGTGGACGAGCTGGTGACTCTGACCTACAGCGGGGAGCTTGCCCGTGTTGAGATATATGATTTAAAAGGAGCCCTTCTCTTTAGCGGATCTGTTTCCGGTAAGGATACCGCTCAGTTGAATGTCTCATTCCTGAGTTCAGGCTCATACCTGGTGAACGTTCACAGTGATACGAAGATGACATACAAAATGATTAAAAAATAAACGCCATGAGAAATATATTTGTACTAATAATTGCTGCGTTTGCTTTCCTTCCGACGTTATCTGCGTCGATCACACAAGACAAAGCAGACGATATCGTATTGGAGCGTATGGACAAAGAAACACGCCCCTATGTAGTATATGCCAAAGGAGAAGCCCAGAAAACGGGCATGAGTCTTACCACCGATGCTGGAGAAGTAATTGAATGGGAATATCCGTGCCGGGTGTATTACGTGTATTACTTTGACCTGGCAGGCGCCAGCGCGAAGAATGACGTGATCTGGGGACGCTACCTGATTATCAAAGAAGAAGACGGGAACCTGCTGGAAGTAAACGTCACGAAGGACGGTGGCCCGGCGGATCTTGCCGGATGGAGGGTGGTTACCAACGATATAGAACCCGTGTTAACGCTGAAGCAAGATGAATTCATTGTCCCCTTTAAAAACCAGACCGTCCGCATCCCCATCAAGTTAGGCCGGTACCCCGCTCGTTACAAGGTTAGCTGTGGAGATAGCTGGGTAACCTGGGATGAGAAAGCTTCCAGTAAAGACACTATTGTACTGAAACTGGCCGATAATGATGCGTCCGATTTCCCAAGAGCCACCGCAGTGACCATAAATAGCGCGAATCTACAGGAAAAAGTAGAGCTGTTTCAATACGGTACTCCCAACCCGCGTATCGGTGATGATACGAGCGCAGACGTACTGGCCTTCCCCGGCGCTGAGGGCGGCGGCCGCTTCACTACGGGCGGACGTGGCGGAAAAGTATACCATGTAACCCGCCTGGACGATTATGCAGCGGGAGCCACACCCATACCCGGAACCTTGAGGTATGCCGTTGAAAAGCGAAACGAGAAACGGATCATTGTATTTGATATATCCGGAAACATTGAGCTGGTGAGAGGATTGGGTATCGGCTCGGGCGACGTGAGTCTGATCGGACAGACTGCTCCCGGAGATGGTGTCACCATAAAGAACTGTGGTTTTGCCCTGAATGACGGGCTGGAAAACTTTGTTATCCGTTTCCTGCGGGTGCGTGCCGGTGATAAATTCGGCGAAGTGGATGCACTTACAGGCAGAGATTTGCACGGAGGAATCATTGACCACATAAGTGCCAGCTATGGCGTGGATGAGAACACCTCATTCTATGGAGCAAACGACTTTACCTTCCAATGGTCACTGTCGAGCGAAAGTCTGAACCAATCCGTTCATCAGAAGGGCGCCCATGGTTACGGAGGACTTTGGGGTGGCAAAAATGCTTCATTCCATCATGTGCTGATGGCCCAGCATGACAGTCGCACCCCGCGGCTCGTGGGCAGCCTCGATGCACTTATCGACCTGCGTAACAATGTGTACTATAACTGGGGCCCCAACTTAGGTTGCTACGGTGCAGCAGCCGGGAAGTATAACTTCGTGAACAATGTATACAAACCGGGACCTGCCACGAACAGAAAGTATCAAATAGCCGGACGCATCGTCCTGGCAGGTTATGACGAGCCACTTGATACCTATCCGCTCCTGTGGATCAAAGGCAATCGCTTTGACTACTCCAGCCCTTACCTCAGCGAAAGACCCATTGCTATGGCCAAAGCCTCAGACCTGAATAATCTGGAAGGACTCCATGTAGATGAGACTCCTCCATATCAGGCTAAAAAGGATTACCTGGCCGACAAAGAATTTGAAGTCCAACGGACCATCACCCATACCGCCGATGTGGGATACGAACGTGTTCTCACCTATGCAGGCGCAAGCTTACGCCGTGACACAGTAGACAAACGTGTAGTAAGAGAAGTACGCGAAGGAAGCTACACCTACATCGGCGAACGCACCGGCATACCAGGTCTGATAGACGGCATTGCAAATGCGGGAGGAGTAAAAGCAGCCTATCCCGCTCTGAAGTCACTGCCCGCGCTTGCTGATACGGATGGAGATGGAATTCCTGATATATGGGAAGATGCGTACGGTCTGGATAAAAATAATCCCGAAGATGCCGGACTTTACAACCTGGATCCTTTGAAGCGCTACTCCAATCTGGAAGTGTATTTCCACAATCTGGTGCAACATATTGTGTATGAACAAAACCTGGGCGGAACATATACCCACTAACAAAAAATCACTTTGTCATGAACTTCAAATCATTATATGCCTTATGCAGCCTGCTTGTGGTCCCGTTTTTCACAAGCATTACGGCTCAGGAAACCAAACCCGTATGGGTTTTTGTAGGGGCAACCTACAATGCGGAAACTTCGACCCCGGCCGAAGCAAGCTATACTATTACGGCAGATGCAGCTGCATTCGGCAGCGATGCCTACCGAGTGGCAATCCAAGAAATAACGGGTGTCAATAACTCAAGAGCGTTTAAGTCGGGAGGGAAATTCACACTGCCTGAAGGCTACAAAGCTATCGAACTTGCTGTGTACGGCTGGAGCCGCTACGGAGGAAAAACAGTGGTTCGTAAGATTGAGGTAGACGGGGCAGCAGTTGCTACCTTTAACGATGCGGAATCTCCCTACGTCTTTTCGGATTTGGGTGAAGCGGTGAATGATGTAAATCGTACCAAGGATAACTGTATCATCCTTACTCTTGATGAGGTTTCAAGACAAAGCCCAATCATGGAATCATTCCGGATCGATATGTCCGGGGAAACCCATGTATTCTATAAAGTCGGTCTAATGCGGATTCGCGAGCAGGCAGGACTTGCTTCGCTTACGATAGGCGGGACTGCCCACTTATCCGGTTACAAGGTGAGTTACTCGGTAGAAGGCACGTCGGCTGAGACCACGGCCACTCTACACTACACCAAAGAAGACGGAAAGAATGTCACACTGGCCCTCTCGGCTCCGCAAACTTCACCCGTAAAAGACCCGGCAGAGCTGGGCGACTGGAGCAATACAATTCCCTCTTCCCTAGTCATCCCTGAAGCAGTGGGAAGTACATCTTATTACTACTTGCGCTCCTCTCTTGACGGCCTTGAGACGATCTATTATGAAATAGAGGTAATCCGCCGCAGCGTGGCAGATGTGGTGTATCGATACGATCTGAGTGTCAACCCGATTACTTCGGAAGAAGATCCCACGCTAAGCAATATTGTTCAGAATACTTCCGGATACCACAGCCACCACGGCTGGCGCTTTAATTACGCTTCGGGAAGCACGCTAAAGGTGAAAGTTACAGGTGACGCAATTGTTGAGCTGGGCGGCAGTGCGTACAACAATCCCGAACTTGCCCGGGTGACTGCCTCGGCAGACAACCCTGCTATCGGAAGTATTGTGCCAAATTGCAAAGTCACTGCGGTAAACGGGGGGATGTCTAACCGGTTTTATTACGCAGGAGGGGCTAATACGCTTACATTCACCTATGAGGATGTGTGCTTCTGTACTTCCATTACCATCAATAACGAAGGTTCGGGGAAAGCTGATCTAAGAGCTGTCTTTGTAGGCGAGACAGAACTTGCTCTGAAGGATTTTACCGATGGTATATGCACGCTGAAAAACCTGGGATATCTTCCCCAGCCCTCCGGATATGCTTTTCCCGGCATCGCTTTTGCCATGAAGAACCCCTCGAATGCTCCAACCGCAACAGGCTCGCTCAATACCATCAGCCACTATTATGTGCACTCATTTGAGTACGAGGGAGGCACTTACGAAGTTCGGATTCCGTATGAAAGCGAGATCGGCTATTCTGTGAACAACACCGAGAAACGATACGAAATCAGCACCTCATTCGGATTGAAGACGGTAGCGGATATGATCAATAAGGGAACGGCTGCCTACAAAACGATTTACCTACCTAACGGTACTTATGATTTCGGTGTGGTAGAGGGAGGCTATCTGAACGGATTTACTATTTCAGCCTCAGGGGTAACGCTTGTGGGTGAGAGCCAGGATGCGCGTATTATCGGCCTCTTTGGAGGGATTACCAGTTCCATTATGAACCTGACGGGTGACAATATCACTGTGCGTACTCTAACCCTTGCTGCTTCAGATGGAGATAAACTGGTAGGGTTGCGGGGAGTGAGTCTGGCAGCAGGCACCTCTGGTGATAATATATTCTTCGACAGGGTAAAACTCATCGGCGGACAGGATACGTATTGCGGCGGCAGCAATAAGGATGCCGGTTGCAAACATCTGTTCTACGAGTGTACCATTGTGGGAACCGTTGACTTCATTTGCAGCGGAGGCGACAAAACAGTAGATTATTTCTTGCGGTGTGATATACAGTTCCGGGAAGGTGGCGTAATGTCTGCCCCGATGGGGCAGGTGTATTTACGCGATTGCAGCATATCCGATTTTCTGGGTAGCGCAAAGTCGGCCAACAAGGCCTTCTCCCTGGGACGCCCCTGGCGAGACACCGGAAAAGTATTTGCAATCAATACGACGTTCAATATTTTGCCCGATTATGGCTTTGTAGGAATGAGCGGTGGTGTGTTCCCTGCGGGTTCAGCAGGTACGGCGGGTAATTTGAATCCGGCCAACGGGACATTGTTCGAGATCGCGAATCCCGCCCAGGACCCTCAACCGCTTCCTATGACTGAAGCAACAATAAATACATATACCTCAATCTATACCATGTGTGGTCCTACCTTGGCAGCTTTGACTTCTGAACCGGTTACCATTCCCGCCAGTCAATATACTACTTTGTGTGCTGCCGATGCACTGGTTGTACCGGACGGCGTAGCAGCCTATATAGTAGAGAGTGTGGAGAATGGCGCTGTCAAATTGAGTAAGGCATATTCCTCAGGAGAAACAATACCGGCCTGTACACCTGTACTATTGAAGGCAGAGGTAAACGAAGAAACAGTATTTCAATTCGCTTATGCGCCAAAAGCGGGTTCTATTACACCGGAAAAAAACCTGTTGTCAGGTAGCTTGGTACATCAAGACATCTCCAGCGGGAATCTTTTCACATACAATGCCGCGACGGGGACATTCTCCAAACAAAACGGCAACGTCAGAATCAAGGCAAATACCGCCTATCTTGTTTTAGATAATGTACCTGCAGATCACTTGCCCCTCACAGATCCGGTAGGCATTCTTGCCCCAAGCATTGATAAGGAAGTAGAATCTATTTATGATCTGCAAGGAAGACCTGCATCTAATCCTCAGGAAGGACAAATTTACATCGTAAACAGAGAAAAAGAACTTATCCGGTAGATATTAAGAAGCTGTTTTGAATTTCCTTTTTATTTTATCAGTCTGTTTTGAGCTTCTTAAGCAGATTAAATAAAAAACACACAGATTTGAATAAATAATGCTAACGTTTTTAGCTGGTTAATGAATATATTTGTAACGTCAAAAACAGAAGAACAGAAAAATGAAGAATTTTGGAAAATGGGGATGTTTGTGCATACTATGTACATTTTTGGTACAAGTATGTGTGGCCGCCGAGCGTAAAACTAATTTCGATACGGGTTGGAAGTTCTATCGCGGAAGTGTGGCCAACGCGGAACAACCCGGTTTTAACGACCGTAAGTGGCGAACCGTTGATCTGCCTCACGATTGGAGCGTAGAGCCTGCACCCATACAAAAAGAAGGTATTACTTTAGGTCCTTTCTCTAAACTGAATGAAAGTGGTGCAGGCGGTGCCGACCTTGGACAAACGCTTGGGGGTGAAGGTTGGTACCGGAAAGAGTTCACCATCTCGGAAGCAGATAAAGATAAGCTCTTTGCGCTGTACTTCGAGGGTGTCTATAATCAATCGGAAATATGGGTCAATGGGGAAAAAGCGTATTTCAACCCGTATGGCTATACCTCCTACAAGATTGATATCACCAAATATTGCCATCCCGCCGGAACTCCGAATACAATTGCCGTACGCGTACTGAATGTAGGAGAAAACAGCCGTTGGTATTCAGGATCGGGTATTTACCGCCATGTATGGCTGATGAAGACTGAGAAACTTCATTTGCAAGAGTGGCATACATTTGTCAATGCTTCCGAGCTGAGCGGCAAAGACGCTCTGGTCAGAATATCATCAATAATCTACAATAAGGAGAAGCAAAGCACATCCGGAAAGTTGCATATCAGGATACTTTCTCCAGCGGGTAAAGAGGTGCTTTCTACTTCTGAGGATATGACCGTTTCGCAAAAGGCCCCCTTCAAGAATACGGTTACAATTAAGAATCCGGAGTTATGGTCAGTGGAGAGACCTGTATTGTACACTGCCGAGATCTCATTCGTTGCAGACGGAAAAGAGCAAGGCAAACTCTCAATACCTTTTGGAATACGTACCATTTCAGTATCTGCAGAGAAAGGATTCCTATTGAATGGGAAGCCATTAAAGCTGAAGGGCGGATGTATTCATCACGACAATGGTTTGCTGGGAGCCGTTGCTATTGACCGTGCCGAAGAGCGAAAAGTAGAACTGCTGAAGGCCAACGGATTTAACGCCGTACGTTGTGCACACAACCAGGTCTCCGAACATTTCCTGAATGCGTGTGACAGGCTGGGATTGCTCGTCATTCATGAAACATTCGACCAATGGCAAAGACAGAAACGCTGGAACGATTATCATCGTTTCTTTGATGAATGGAGCGACAAAGACCTCGCAGCGTCCGTTCGTCGTGACAGGAACCACCCTTCTATTATAATGTGGAGCATTGGAAACGAGATCAGACAACGCGCCGATGATCCTCAGGGACAGGAGATTGCAAAGCGCCTGGTAGCCACTATTAAGAAATATGACAGTTCACGCCTTACTACAGTAGGGGCAAATGACTTCTGGGACAATCGCCATTTCTCATGGGATAAAGACTCTTACAGGGCTTTCAATAATGTAGACGTAGCAGGGTATAACTATATGTGGCAGAAGTATGAAAGTGATCACACAGCCTATCCCAAGCGTGTTATGTACGGAAGTGAAACCTATCCGAAGGAAGCCGCTATGAACTGGAATTTGGTAGAAAAGCACCCCTATATCATTGGCGATTTTGTGTGGACAGGCATTGATTATATCGGAGAAGCCGGTTTGGGGCATGCATTGGAACTGGGCCAGGGTGAACGTAATCCGCAATTCATGGGATGGCCCTGGTACAATGCCTGGTGTGGCGATATTGATTTCTGCGGTGACAAAAAGCCCCAATCCTATTACCGTGACATTGTGTGGAGAGAACGTGAAATCTCAATGGCCGTCCGCCGTCCCGTAACTCCGGGTAAAAAGGAAGTCGTAAACGGCTGGGGCTGGACAGATGAACTGTTAAACTGGAACTGGGAAGGTCTGGAAGGACAACCCATGCGGATCAATGTGTACAGCCGTTCACCCAAAGTGAGATTATACCTGAACGGGAAACTCATCGGAGAAAAAGAAACGGGTAAAGAGGATTATACAGCCACCTTCGAGGTGCCTTATGAACCGGGCCAACTGAAAGCAGTGAACGTAACAAAAAACAAAGAAACTTCATCCGTCCTGTTTAAAACCGCAAAAAAAGCGGCTTCAATCCGGTTAACTGCGGACAGAACCCGCATAAAAGCGGATAAAAATGACTTGTCGTATGTAAAAATAGAATTGGTAGATGCAGACGGAATACTTGTCCCCGGCAGCGATGCAAAGGTAAAGATCCAATATACAGGCACAGGCTCTGTGATTGCTTCCGGAAACGCAGCCCCGGATGACATGGAAAGTTTCCGTTCACTGACCCCGAAGACTTTCCGCGGAATAGCAATGGCTATTGTGCAACCTTCAGGTGAAAAAGCCGGAGAAATAACTGTAACCGTTTCAGCAGAGGGATTACCGGATGCTGCGATCACACTTAATACAGAGAAATAATGAAAGAATTCCTCTTTGCCTTCTTCCTTATAGCTGCCACAGGCAACATCCTTGCCCAAACGGGCCCAAGTACCCGCAACGCTTCGCCCAAAACCGAGGCGGTAACCAAGGTGAATTACACTCCCTTCGAATGGTCGGTACGGATGGCCGAGTCGGTGATGGCACGTCACGATTCGCTCATCAAATCAACCCGGTCGCCCAACAAATGGCAATACGATATTGCATGGATGGCCGGTTCCATCGCTGAATTGAGCCAGAAAACGGGCGATGATAAATACTTCCAATATATGAAAACATATATGGATTATTACGTGAACCCTGACGGTACAGCCCGTTACTATACACTTGAGGAATACAACCTGGACCGCATACGTCCGGCAGTCAACTTATTCACAGTGTGGCATAAAACAGGTGACGGCAAATACAAGACCACCCTGCAAAATCACATCCTGCAACTGAAAACGCAACCGCGCACAAGTGACGGCGGGTATTGGCACAAGAAGATTTATCCCCACCAAATGTGGCTGGACGGTCTTTTCATGGCATCACCCTTCATGGCACAATACGCAGCTGAATTTAATGAGCCGTCATGGTTTGACGAAGCCGTACACCAGCTTACACTGGTGTACAACCACACACTGGATCCCAAAACCGGATTGCTGTATCACGGTTGGGACGAGAGCCGGGAACAAAGCTGGAGCAACCCCGTAACCGGGCAATCTCCCAGCTTCTGGAGCAGAGCCATGGGATGGTATACAATGGCAATCGTGGACGTGCTCGACTATCTCCCGGCTGATCATTCCGGCCGTCCGGAGCTTATCCGCATCCTCAATCAGGTGTCGAAAGCTCTATTGAAAGTGCGTGATCCGGAAGGCAACCTGTGGTATCAGGTAACTGATGCAGGAAACCGCAAAGGGAATTACCTTGAAGCCTCCGGTTCAGGCATGTTTGCCTATACGTTTGCCAAAGGTGCATTAAAAGGGTATCTGCCGTCCAACTATCTGGACGAATCAAAAAAAACATATCAAGGCATCGTGGCCCGATTGATCAATGTGGACGACAAGGGATTGGTCAACCTTGAGCAAACATGCGGAGGTGCCGGCCTGGGCGGAGATCGTGACGGTTCTTTCAATTACTACATCTCCGAAGGGATCACACGAAACGACTCTAAAGGCGTGGCTGCTTTCATTTTAACCGGATTATTATTAAAATAAACTTATTCAACATATAAATCATGAAGAGATTTGCAATATTCATTTTGACTGTACTGGCACATCACTTAGTGTCGGCCCAATCAGATAGTACTTTTACATTTCGTTCTACCGGAAACCCGGTTATAAAACATAAATATACTGCCGATCCCGCCGCGCTGGTGGTAAATGATACGCTGTGGATTTTCGCAGGGCAAGATGCTGCCGCCGATGGATATACCAAGTATGCACTCTCCAATTGGTGCGTGTTTTCCACCACCGATATGGTTACATTTACCGAATACCCTATTCCTCTCAGGGAGAGTGATTTTAGCTGGAGCTCTAAAAATGCATGGGCTTCGCATGTGGTAGAGAAGAATGGAAAGTTCTACTTTTACGTAAGTACCCATTCTACAGGTATAGGCGTGGCGGTGGCAGACAGGCCTCAGGGACCTTATAAGGATGCACTTGGTAAACCGCTTCTCACAAGAGAAGATTGTTTTGCCTCAAAACACGGCGCCAGCTGTATTGATCCGGCTGTATTTATTGATAAAGACGGGACGGCCTGGTTGTTCTGGGGAAACCGCATATGCTATTATGTCAAACTCAAGGATAATATGATAGAGACGGAAGGTGAGATCAAACAAATTAAGTTTGACAACTTCGAATTCACTGAAGCCCCATGGATTCATACCTACAAAGGGAAATACTACTTGACTTATGCGGCTGAATTCCCCGAAAAGATTGCGTATGCCATGGCGGATCATATTGAAGGTCCCTGGGAATACAAAGGTATTCTGAATGAGATTCCCGGAAACTGCATTACCAATCATCAAGCCATTGTAGAATACAACGGAGAATGGTATTTCATCTATCACAACGGAGCCCTGAAAGGAGGTGGTAGTGTCAATCGCTCAGTCTGTATCGACCGGTTGTACTACAACCCTGACGGAACGATGAAGCGTGTCATTATGACCAGTGAAGGCGTGAATAAATAATTTGTCATTTAAAACTTATATAATATAAGCCATGAAGCATTTCCTTGCAATCATCTTAGCTGCCTGTATACAGTGCATGTATGCTCAGCAAAATACCCCGGCCGAATTAGAATTGGACACAAAGAAAATGGGGGCCGCTATACAATCCACCATGTACGGAATCTTTTTCGAAGACATCAATTTCGGTGCAGACGGAGGTCTCTATGCCGAATTAGTAAAGAATCGTTCTTTCGATTTTCCCCAAAACCTGATGGGCTGGCGTACCGCCGGAAATGTACGTATACGGACGGACAATCCGCCCTTTCCGAATAATCCTGCGTATTTGCAGCTGGCACCGCCCGATCATAAAAACAGGGTTACCGCAATAGAGAATGAAGGATTCCGCGGAATCGGATTCAAAAAGGATGAAACCTACCGGTTCTCAGTATGGGCAAAGAGAGAGAAGCCGGGCGCTGAACAGAAACTTCGAATAGAATTTATAGGTTCTCACAACGATCCGATAGGGAAAGGGGAATTGCTCATTGACTCCGACAGCTGGAAATTATATGAGATTACTATAAAATCACAAATCACTGAGCCTCAAGGGCGCCTGCGTATCTTCTTTGCAGGACAGGGAAGCGTTTGTATAGATCATGTTTCTCTGTTCCCCACTGATACCTGGAAAGGCCGCAAGAATGGCTTACGAAAAGATTTGGCACAAGCCCTTTATGACCTTAACCCGGGTGTCTTCCGCTTTCCGGGTGGATGTATAGTGGAAGGAACGGATCTTGAAACCCGGTACGACTGGAAGAAGAGTGTAGGCCCGGTAGAGAACCGCGCATTAAACCAGAATCGCTGGAATTACACTTCCAAACGTCATGATTTTGATTATTATCAAACGTATGGTATGGGTTTTTATGAACTCTTCCTTTTGTCAGAAGATATCGGAGCAGAGCCTTTGCCTGTGGTAAGCGTGGGCCTTGCCTGCCAGTTTGAAAACACGGAAGAGCATGCGCACGTGCCTGTGGCAGAATTAGCGCCCTATGTACAAGATGCGCTGGATTTGATAGAGTTTGCCAACGGTCCTTCTTCATCCACTTGGGGAAAGGTCAGAACCGAAATGGGGCACCCTGCACCTTTCAACCTTAAATTTATTGGTATAGGCAATGAACAGTGGGGAAAGGAATACCCTGAACGCCTTGAAGTGTTTGTAAAGGCAATCCGTGCAAAATACCCGAATATAAAGATCATCGGGAACTCCGGACCTGGCCCTGAGGGTGAACGATTTAACTCCTTATGGGACGAGATGAAACGCCTAAAGGTAGACTTGGTGGATGAGCATTATTACAGACCCCCTCAATGGTTCCTGGAGAATGCCTCGCGTTATGATAGCTACAACCGCAAGGCTCCGGCCGTATTTGCCGGCGAGTATGCATGTCATGACCGGGAAGACGGAAAGGAAAACAATTACCTCTCGGCATTGTCGGAAGCCGCTTTTATGACCGGACTGGAACGTAATGCCGATATTGTACACATGTGTACCTATGCTCCGCTCTTTGCGCATGTAGATGCCTGGCAATGGAAGCCGGATATGATTTGGTTTGATAACCTGTCGTGTGTGAAAACGCCGAATTATTATGTGCAACAAATGTATGGAACTCACGCCGGAACTCACGTTATGTCACTTACCTGGAATCAAAAACCAGTGGCAGGCCAAGAGGGCTTATACGCCTCGGCTGTGTATGATGCAAATGAGAAATGCTTTATCCTAAAAGTGCTCAATCGTAATAAGGACGCTAAGGATATACAAATCAGTCTGAAAGGAGCGAAGAAGGGGACCGTATATACAATGGGCGATTGCGTGAAGATGCAGAGTGCCAATCTCCAGGCGGTAAATACACTTGAGCAGCCTTCTGTGATTGTTCCGCAAAACACAACAGCCAAGATGGATGCCAATGTACTTACCATACAGGCGGAAGGACAATCATTTGGCATTTACAAGATTAAGAATTAAAGTAACCTATTAATAGATCAAGCCATGTATAGCCAGAAAAAATATCTTGCAATCATCATCGCATTATTTGCGATGATACACACGAGTTGTGCCCAGAAGAAAGAGTATCAGTATGAGTATCTCTACAAAAGCCTACCGTTCAAGATGGAAAGAGTGAAAAGGCCGGTGTTTCCGGATCACAGCGTAACTATTACGCAATATGGGGGTGTTTCGGATGGAGTAACACTCAATACCAAGGCATTTGCTGAAGCAATAAATGCTTTGTCGGCAAAGGGAGGCGGGACACTTGTAGTACCGTCGGGGGTGTGGTACACGGGTCCCATTGTGCTGAAGTCCAATATCAATCTTCATCTGGAGCACGGAGCACTGGTACTTTTTACTGCAGATCGTGAAGCTTATCCTATTATAGAAACTTTCTTTGAAGGACGGAAGAGCACCCGGGCACAGTCGCCCATCTCGGCGCGGAAGGTGGAAAATATAGCCATAACAGGCAAAGGTGCTATCAATGGATCCGGTGAAAACTGGCGACCTCTGAAAAGAAACAAAGTAACAGACGGGCAGTGGAAATCAGTGGTTCGCTCAGGCGGAGTCTTAAAAGGTGACGGCTATTGGGTACCTTCTGAGAAAGCGGAGTTTACACGCCCTGTGATGGTTAGCCTGATTGAGTGCAAGAATATTCTGTTGGAAGGTGTGTTGTTCGAGAACTCACCCAGCTGGAACATCCATCCCCTGATGTGCGAGAATCTGATTGTCGACGGTGTCTTTGTGCGTAATCCGCCGTATTCTCAAAATGGAGATGGCTTAGACATCGAGTCGTGCAAGAATGTGCTTGTGGTAAATACCACCTTGGATGTGGGTGATGATGCCATCTGTCTGAAATCAGGCAAAGATGAGGAAGGCCGGAAAAGGGGGATCCCTACCCAGAATGTGATTGTGGATAATTGCCGGGTGTTCCAAGGACACGGCGGGTTTGTAGTGGGCAGCGAAATGTCCGGCGGAGTGAAAAATATCTCTGTTTCAAATTGTCAGTTCATGGGAACAGACGTAGGGCTGCGCTTTAAGAGTGCACGCGGACGCGGTGGAGTAGTAGAAAATATCTATATCAGTAAGATAAATATGTTCAATATTATACACGAACCTTTGCTGTTCGACCTTTACTATTTCACCAAAAAGACGGATGATATCCCGGCTGTGGATGAAACGACGCCTATTTTCCGGAATATCTATATCAGTGATATCGTTTCGCGAAACTCGAACAAGGCCATGTTCTTTAATGGTTTGCCGGAGATGAACATCACGAATATCAATGTGGAGAATGCCGTTATCACCTCAAGACTAGGTGCCGAACTCTCCGAAGCGGATCATATCAACCTGAAGAATGTAAGGATCACCCCAAGTGAGGGAGCTGCATTGATTCTGAATAATGTGAAGAACATGAAGATTGACGACTTCTCCGCCCCCGAAAGCTTAAAGCCTATTGTGGAAATCACAGGAAGTCGTAACAGCAATATCAAATTACCTGAGAATCTTGAAAAGAGTAAGACCGTGAACTGATTTAGAAACCGTTGAACAAATAAAATTCAAAATATGAAAACTCAATTTCTTGTCATGCTGTTCTTTATGACACAGCTCACTGCCTTTGCTGAAAACAAGAAACAGTATGATATCGTGGTGGATTGTAATGGAAAAGGCGATTACCGTACTGTGGGAGAAGCCATTAATAACCTGCCCTCATCCTCCCCCGAGAAAACAACTACCGTCTTTATTCGCGAAGGTTTCTATAAGGAGAAGCTGGAGCTTCCCGCCACTGTCAACAATGTAAAGTTCATTGGAGAAAACCGTGAGCGGACTGTCATCAGTTACGATGATTATGCCAGTAAGAACGACTTGGGTACATTTCGTACCTATACCTTCCTGGTGAAAGGGAACGATATTGTCTTTGAGGATCTTACCATTGAAAACTCGTCGGGAGAGATGGGGCAGGCGGTAGCCCTGCATACAGACGGCAACCGGCTTATTTTCCGGAACTGCCGCATATTGGGTAATCAGGACACCATCTTCACTGGAGGTGAGAACTGTAAGCTCTATTTTGAGAATTGCTACATTGACGGCACTACTGATTTCATCTTTGGGCCTGCTACCGCGTGGTTCGAGAACTGCATACTTCATTGCAAAAGGAAATCCTACATCACTGCGGCCAGTACTCCCGAAGAGGTGCAGTTCGGCTATATCTTCAATAACTGTGTGGTTACCATCGCAGAAGGAATTCCGCGGGTTACACTGGGGCGTCCGTGGCGTGCCTATGCCATGGTTTTATTCATGAATAGCCTGCTGCCCGAAGGTATCGATCCTTTAGGTTGGAGCAACTGGCGTAATCCCGAAAACGAGAAAACAGCCCGCTATATGGAATATAACAATACGGGTATGGGTGCCGACCTCTCAAAACGTGTGGATTGGGTAAAGAAACCCACAAAAGAAGAAGTCGCTATTTATACGATTGAGAATGTATTAGGCTCTTGGGCAACCTCAAATATCCAACAGGAAGCTTCCAAAAGCAAGAAGTAAAAGTAGAAAGGACGTACCATGAATAAGAGTGAAACAAGCAGCATGAGTCTCAAATTCGTCTTTAAAGGGTGTAGTTGCATGCTCCTTTCTTTGCTAATTGCACTCAACCTGCAGGCAGAAGATTACGTGTCAAAAGTGTGGGTTGCAGACTTAGGAAACGGGACCTACAAAAACCCGATATTGTATTCCGATTATTCCGACCCGGACGTTTGCCGTGTGGGAGATGACTATTACATGACGGCTTCCAGTTTCAACTGCATTCCGGGTTTGCCGATACTCCACTCAAAAGACCTGGTTAATTGGGCCCTCATCGGACACGCCATTGACCGGATGCCAGATTATGCCTCAGCCAAGGCCGGAAAAGTGAACCACGGCGGAAGCGTGTGGGCTCCTTCTATTCGCTATCACAACAATGAGTTCTATATTTATTACGGTGATCCTGACTTGGGTGTTTTCATGACCAAAACAAAAGATCCCGCAGGGGAATGGGAACCCTTGGTGCTGGTGAAAGAAGGGAAGGGGCTGATTGATGCCTGTCCGCTGTTCGATGAGAACGGACAGGTGTATTTAGCCCACGCCTATGCCGGAAGTCGGGCGGGTATAAAAAGCCTCCTTGCTGTCACTCGCCTGACTCCTGATGGCAAGAAAGCTGTGGCCGAATCCAAAATAATCTATGACGGGCATCACTTAGACCCTACTATTGAGGGCCCGAAGTTCTACAAGCGAAACGGATATTATTACATCTTAGCCCCCGCGGGTGGTGTTTCCACCGGCTGGCAGCTGGCTATGCGTTCAAAAAATGTGTTTGGCCCCTATGAGCGAAAAGTAGTAATGGCACAAGGCAAAACAACCGTCAACGGCCCCCACCAGGGAGGCTGGGTGGATACCCCAACCGGAGAAGACTGGTTTATTCATTTTCAGGACGTAGGTGCTTTGGGCCGTATCGCCCACTTACAGCCGGTAACGTGGAAAAACGACTGGCCCGTCATTGGCGAAGATAAGGACGGCGATGGTTGCGGTGACCCTGTACTGACTTACCGAAAACCAAATGTAGGAAAGAAATATCCGGTACAAACCCCTCAGGAGAGCGATGAATTCAACTCTAACACACTTGGTTTGCAATGGCAATGGCATGCAAACCAAGTGTCATGGTGGTATTTCACCAATCAGGAAAAAGGTTGTCTGAATCTTTATTCGGTTCCTGTCCCCGAAGATTATGTCAGCCTTTGGAATGTGCCAAACTTGTTATTACAAAAGATTCCCGCCCCTGAAATGACCGCTACTATGAAACTCACCTTCCTCCCTGACCCGGGACTTGCAGGAGAGCGTACAGGTTTGCTCGTGATGGGACGCGACTATGCCCTACTCTCATTCGAGAATAAAGGAAAAGGCATATTTGAACTTTCGCAGGCAGAATGTATCAGAGCCGACAGAGGCCAAACAGAGGTAAAGAATCAATCCATGGAACTAAAGACCGCTACTGTGTACCTGCGAATGAAACTGAAGGACGGCATCTGTACCTTCAGCTATAGCACAGACAATAACAAATTTATCACCTTCGGTAAAAGCTTCAAAGCGTGCGAAGGCCAATGGATTGGCGCCAAAATCGGCACATTCTGCACCCGTGCAGTAACGAGGAACGATGGCGGACATGTAGAAATTGACTGGTTCAGAATATCTTCAGAGTAATTCGACACGCGAGCCATCGCGTGTACAACGCCTTAAACTACGGGCCTGCGGTTCCTTAACCGTAGGCCTGAATTTTTAAATCTCAGGCCTGAGTTTCTCCAACTTCAGGCCTGTGTCTGGCAGGGTGTAAATGCGCTTAAAATACGGTGAAGCTTGCCCTTCACGGTGCTATAGTTTTGAATAATCCAGTATTTCCTCGTTGTTTTTGTCGGTTTCTATGATGTTGCAGGGCACGCCGTCGAAGAGCCTCTTGGAGATGGTGGACATCATTTTCTTCAGACTAGCTTTCAGGTCATCAGAGAATTTTACGTAATTGATATAATCTCTTGTTTCAGACGTATTAACATCGGCATTGGGGTTAGATAAATACAGAGTATATCCTTTGCCTTTGTTGCGCAGGCTTATTTCCACGGGGAGGGGGAAGGAGGTGGCACAGAACTCGGCGAGGTTGTATAGCCGCTCAAAGGGCAAGTTTGCTTCGTAGTAGATGATGGAACCGTTTTTGTAGAAGATCATCCTCTCGCCATCGGCGGCAGTGTAGAAGTTGTAATCGTTGGGAATTGCTCCTGCGGGATATTTGGCAAAAACGGGGGGCTTCCGGTTGCTCTTTGCGAAGTGTACAACCCCGTATTTGTAACCGTATGAACGAATGATGCTGATAAGCTGTTTGCGGGCATTTGCTTCGGCAGCGTCAAAACAACTGTCCAGTGCTATGCTTTGGCGTATCATCATGCAGGCGGCGCGTTCGTGTAGCTCGTTGAATTCCTTTTCCGACCATTCGCCGGTTTTAAGCAGGATGCGTTTATTTCCGTTGTCTGCATATTGGTTTTTCGGGGTGAGAATCTCCAACGCTGGCATGTATAGTACTACGGTGTCACCGCTGAATTGCAGCCATTCGCCTTTTTTCTTATCCAGATTGAGACCTACCGTCAGCGAACAGGGGTATTGGATGTGGATGGAGATAGGCACTGATTTTCCCTCTTGCAGCTTGAATTGGCTGACTACGATCTCGCGCTCTACACCAAGCGCCTGGATGAACTCTCTGTTGCGCAGGTCTTTTACCAGCGGGGGGGCGCTAAAGTAGCCAAGGACTCCGGTGGGATTCTTCGGACTGTTCTTCTTACTGACGTTTGTAGACAGCTTTCCGGTAAGCATCAGTAGGGCCATCACGCAGAACAGAATGGCTGTACCCACTTTTATGACCATCAAGAAGTTGGTGATGAGGAACTCCCTGAGGTCTAATTTGAACTCTCGCCAACGCACAGAGAACGGTGTTTTGGGAGGGAGGTTCCGCTTGGGCATTTTTGCTATCTTACTTTTCTTTTTCTTCATACTGGCTATTGGACTATAAGGTTCAGGAGTTCTTCTTTGTTGTATTTCACTACTTCAATCTGATAATCCATGTTCTTGAATTTCGGCTGCAGCATCATGGCGGCCAAGGCGAAGGCGGCATCTTGTTGTATCTGGGTGGGGATGTCGCTCTTCAGGAGGCTTTCTTTTACCAGCTCTTCAGCCTGTGGCAGGAAATCTTGTACTTCGGTTTGAAAGAAAGTGCTTCGATTCACATTGGTACAATAGAGGGCATTATTGATTTCTGCATCCGATAGTTTAATACGGATGATGGGTGCAGGCAATAGTATGGTAGCCATGTTTTTTTCTTCATCAATGCTGATTCCCCGTATCTTTGACAGGTTGATGCTGGCGCTGACAGATGCCTGAATGGGGAAAATGGCCTTGCTGGGCTTTCCATCCAGGTCCCTATAGTCTTGTATAATGTTCCGGCTTACTATATACGATCGCGTAAAGACCAACGGATTCGAAGTGACGTAATCCGCAATCTCTGCTTTTGTCGGCTTTTCTTTACCGCACGACCATAGTACGGGCAGCATCAGGAGTAGCAAGAAATATTGTTTCATATTGCTATTCGTTATTATTTCGACGCATAGTAATTATGCGAAACTATCTAAAAAGGCAAATCTATTTGTAGAGGTACAGCAACAAGCTGGTTTTAATACGATTGCAAAAGTAGTAAAAAAAGAAAGGCATATGTATTTTTCTTCCTTATTTTTATCTTTTCAGACGGAAAGCGCTGGTATATGGGCTTGAAATTGGCTTACTGGTAATAGGGGAGATGACAAATAAGGATAATTAGGCTGTTTCCTGCAAAAATATTCATCATTTTGTGAGTTTATCAGTATTATTCAGTATTTTTGTGGGCTTTTTTAGAATAATTATGCATGGCAACAACAAAAAATAGCCGTTTAGACGTTATTAAGATGATTATCTCCAGCAAAGAGATAGGTAGTCAGGAGGAGCTTCTTAAGGAGCTTCGCGAAGGGGGATTTGTGCTGACTCAGGCTACACTTTCACGCGATTTGAAGCAGTTGAAAGTGGCAAAGGCTGCAAGCATGAACGGGAATTATGTGTATGTGTTACCTAATGATACAATGTATAAGCGCTCTACAGAGGTTCATTCCTTACAGGATATGATGAAAATGGCAGGGTTTAAATCGATGGAATTCTCGGGTAATATGGCGGTCATAAAGACGCGACCGGGATATGCCAGCAGCTTGGCATATGACATTGATAACCGCGAGTTTTCGGATGTGCTGGGTACGGTAGCCGGCGATGATACCATTGTGCTGGTGCTTCGTGAGGGCTGCTCGCGTCATGCTCTGCGCCAGGCCCTCTCAGGAGTGATTCCTGAAATGGAAGAGTAATGAAGATGTGTAGAATTCAAAAACACTAATCAATAGTGATGGATAATAATATAAAGATCATGGTGGCCAACGAGAACCACCTGTCGTACGCCGAGATTATACTGGATACCATCGAGATAGCTGCCAAAAACCGCGGGACGGGTATTGCCCGTCGCTCGCCCGATTATGTGAAGCAGAAAATGTTGGAAGGAAAAGCCATTATAGCCATGGATGGGGAGAAGTTTGCCGGGTTTTGTTACATCGAGACCTGGAGTAACAAGTCTTTTGTGGCCAATTCCGGTCTTATAGTGGCTCCCGAGTACCAGGGGCAGGGCCTGGCCGGAAGCATCAAGCGCTTCGCCTTTGAGTATTCCCGACGTAAGTATCCGCATGCCAAGCTGTTTGGCCTCACATCCGGCCTTGCGGTGATGAAGATCAATACCGCATTGGGGTATGTGCCCACTACCTTCTCGGAGCTGACGGATGACGAGGCCTTCTGGAATGGTTGCAAGACCTGCGTGAACTACGATGTGTTATTGCGCAACAACAAGACCCGCTGCATCTGCACCGCCATGCTGTACGATCCTGCTCAGCATCCCGAGGATCATCTGGGCGATGAGCCTCTGAAAGGAGAAGCGGACAAAGAGAAAGAAAACGGAGAAAATTAAGAAATAATATTCATACAATATGAAACAGAAAGTTGTTTTGGCCTTTAGCGGTGGTTTGGATACCTCCTTCTGCGCCATGTACCTGTCCCAGGAAAAAGGATACGAAGTGTATACCGCCATTGCCAATACCGGCGGTTTTAGTGAAGAACAGCTCAAGACGATTGAGGAGAGAGCGTACAAATTGGGCTCTGTAAAGCATGTAACACTGGATGTAACCCAGGATTATTACAACAAGAGCATCAAGTACATGGTGTTCGGTAATGTACTACGTAACGGTACATACCCTATCTCTGTAAGTTCTGAGCGTATCTTCCAGGCTCTTGCCCTGGCTGATTATGCCCGTGAGGTAGGTGCCGATGCTATTGCTCATGGTAGTACCGGGGCTGGAAATGACCAGGTACGTTTCGACCTGACCTTCCATGTACTGGCTCCCGGTATCGAAATTATTACCCCTACCCGCGACATGGTGCTGACTCGTGAGTACGAGATCAATTACCTGAAGGAGCATGGGTATGAGGCCGACTTCACCAAAATGGAATATTCCTACAACGAAGGCCTGTGGGGTACTTCCATTGGCGGAAAGGAAACACTGCATTCAGAGCAAGGTCTGCCCGAGAGCGCTTACCTGAAACCTGTCACCGCTACGGAGGAAGAAACACTGAAGCTGGAATTTAAAGAAGGCGAGCTTTATGCCGTGAACGGTGAAGTGTTTGCCGACAAGGTAAAGGCTATTAATAAGGTAGAGGAAATAGGTAACCGTTTCGGTATCGGCCGTGATATGCACGTGGGTGATACCATCATCGGTATCAAAGGCCGCGTAGCGTTTGAGGCTGCCGGTCCTATGCTTATCATTGGTGCACACAAGTTTCTGGAAAAGCACACCCTCACAAAATGGCAGCAGTACTGGAAAGAACAGGTAGCTACCTGGTATGGTATGTTCCTGCATGAAAGTCAGTACCTGGAGCCCGTGATGCGCGATATTGAAGCCATGCTGGAAAGTTCGCAGCGTAATGTAAACGGTACGGTGATTATCAAGCTTCGTCCGCTGTCGTACACAATGGTGGGAGTAGAGTCTACGTACGACCTGGTGAAGACCGATTTCGGTGAATACGGTGAGGTGCAGAAAGGCTGGACAGCCGATGATGTGAAGGGTTTCACAAAGGTACTGTCTACCCCCCTGCGCGTATATTATACCAACCAAAAGAAGAACGGAAAATGATAAAGATAGGAATTATCGGCGGCGCCGGATACACAGCCGGGGAACTGCTCCGTCTGTTGCTGAACCATCCCGAAGTGGAGATCGTATTTATACACAGCAGCAGTAATGCCGGCAACCTGATTGCCGATGTGCACGAAGGCCTTTACGGTGAAACGTATTTCCGCTTTACGGATGAAATGCCGCTGGATAAGATCGACCTTCTTTTCTTCTGTACCGCCCACGGTGATACAAAGAAGTTTATGGAATGTCACCAGTTGCCCGAAAACCTGAAGGTGATCGACCTCTCCATGGACTACCGTCTCCAGGCGGAGGATCACGAGTTTATCTACGGCCTACCCGAGTTGAACCGCCGTGCCACCTGCAAGTCAAAGTATGTGGCCAACCCCGGCTGTTTCGCTACTGGTATCCAGCTTGGATTGCTTCCTTTGGCGAAGCATCTGATGCTCAATGATGACATTACAGTAAATGCCATCACCGGTAGCACGGGAGCAGGCGTGAAGCCTTCTTCCACCAGCCACTTCAGCTGGCGCAACAACAATATGAGCATTTATAAACCGTTCGATCATCAGCATGTGCCTGAGATCAAACAGTCGCTCAAACAGTTACAGAACAGCTTCAATTCGGAGATCGACTTTATCCCGTACCGTGGCGATTTTGCCCGCGGTATCTTCACCACCATCGTAGTGAAGAACAAGGTGGATATTGAAGAACTCTACCGGATCTATGAAGAGTACTACATAAAAGATGCCTTCGTACACCTCGTACGGAAGAATATCGACCTGAAGCAGGTGGTGAACACCAACAAGTGCCTCATCCACCTGGAACGCCATCGGGACAAGCTGCTCATTGTGACCTGTATCGATAACCTCCTGAAAGGAGCCAGCGGTACGGCCGTGCACAATATGAACCTGCTCTTCAACCTCGAAGAGAGCGTGGGCTTGCAGCTGAAACCGAGTGCATTTTAATTGTTGGAGCAACGACTCCTTAACTTCTTTAATTCCTAAAAAGAAATGAACCTATTCGACGTATATCCTCTCTTCGATGTAAACATCGTAAAAGGCAAAGGTTGCCACGTGTGGGACGATAAGGGTACTGAATACCTGGACCTCTATGGCGGTCATGCCGTGATCTCCATCGGTCATTCCCACCCACACTATGTGGACAAGGTGAGCGATCAGCTTGCCAAGTTGGGCTTTTATTCCAACTCTGTGATCAACAAGCTTCAGGAAGAACTGGCTGTTCGTATGGGGAAGATATCGGGATACGAGGATTATTCCCTGTTCCTGATCAACTCCGGAGCCGAGGCCAATGAAAATGCCCTGAAGCTGGCTTCTTTCCACAATGGACGTAAACGTGTGCTTTCCGTGTCGAAGGCCTTCCACGGTCGTACTTCACTGGCGGTGGAGGTGACTCACAACCCCAGCATCATAGCCCCTATCAATGACAACGGGCATGTGACGTATCTGCCCATGAATGATGTGGAAGCTGCCCGTGCCGAACTGTCCAAGGGGGATGTGTGTGCACTCATCATTGAAGGTATTCAGGGGGTAGGCGGAATTGTATTACCTACAACGGAATACATGCAGGAGTTGCGTGCCTTATGTACCGAGTATAACACGGTGCTTGTATTGGATGAGATCCAGTCGGGCTACGGCCGTAGCGGTAAGTTCTTTGCTCACCAGTATGCAGGTATCCGTCCTGATCTCATTACTGTAGCGAAGGGTATTGCCAATGGATTTCCCATGGGTGGCCTGCTTATCAGTCCGCTATTCAAGCCTGTATATGGTATGCTGGGTACTACCTTTGGTGGTAACCACCTGGCTTGTGCGGCAGCTTTGGCGGTGATTGAAGTGATGGAAAAAGAGAATCTTGTGGAGAATGCCGCCCGTGTGGGTGCGTATCTGCAGGAAGAACTCAGCAAGTTTCCCGGCATCAAGGAAGTACGTGGAAAGGGGTTGATGATTGGTATGGAATTTGACCAGCCCGTGAAGGAGATCCGTCAGCGCCTGATCTATGACCAGCACGTCTTTACCGGTGTCACCGGTACGCATGTCATTCGTTTGCTTCCTCCTCTTACCCTGAATATGGATGAGGCTAATGACTTCCTTGCCCGTTTGAAGAAAGTATTGTAACAAACCCTATAAACAAAAAGGAGATACAATGAAAATAACAATTATAGGCGCCGGAAATATGGGTGGCGCCATCGCAAGAGGACTTGCAAAGGGTACGAAAGTGAGGGCTTCCGACATTACTTGTACTGATCGCTCACAGGCTACTCTTGATGCCCTGCACGCACAGAATCCGGACATACGGCTTTCTACCGATAATCTGAAAGCAGTGAGCGGTGCGGATATTGTGATGCTGGCTTTAAAGCCTTGGTTGATAGAAACTGTAATCTCAGAGCTGAAGTCAACGCTGGATTATAGCCGTCAGGTAGTTGTTTCCATCGCTGCCGGAGTTACTACGCAGCAGCTTTGTGCGTGGTTGGAGAATGAGGACAAGGAAGTTCCTCCTGTATTCCGTCTGATCCCGAATACCGCTGTGGATGTACTCAATAGTATGACCTTCATCTGCTCCACTGGAGCTTCTGAAGAACAGGTAGCTCTGGTATCCGGCCTATTCAAGGAATTAGGCAATGCCATGGTTATCGAAGAGCGCCTTATGGCAGCCGGTACTTCGCTGGCTTCATGCGGTATCGCTTTCGCCATGCGCTACATTCGTGCTGCCATGGAAGGCGGCGTAGAGATGGGCTTCTATCCCGGTCAGGCCGAAGAGATCGTTCTTCAAACCGTAAAGGGAGCCGTAGAACTGCTTATGGCGAACGGTACCAATCCTGAACAGGAAATAGATAAGGTAACCACCCCCGGTGGCATCACCATCAAAGGCCTTAACGAAATGGAACATGCCGGCTTTACCTCCGCCGTGATCCGTGGTCTGAAAGCCGCCCGCTGATCTGATAGCGTATTAATAAAAAGTTTCGCCCTTCTCCTCGTGCATTGAAGCACGAGGAGAAGGGCGAAACTTTTTAAACCATCCTTGGTCCGGATAGAGGTTTATCTGGGTCAGCGGAAAATCCGCTGATCCAAAATCCGCTGACCCACCTTTCCTTGCATAGCACCTCTCCAAGATAAAAGGGACTGTAAAGTAAAAAATGCAATATCAAGAACTAATATTCGTTACTTGTATTATAAGTAGGTGATAACTGTAAAATCTGATTTGATGCCAATGAGAACGTTTCTTTTAACTGTATGTGTGTTGCTCTTTCTGCCGGTTATGCGGAGCGAGGGGCAGCAACCGCAGAAATATCCCGTGCTGTATTATGGTGAAGATCGAGCCTTCTCCGTGCAAGACTTGGATTACCTTTGTAAATCGTATTATCTCCAAGTGTTTATGAAAAGAGGTGCTGGCAATTCAAGGCAGCGTGTTCTGAAGTATGGAGTAAAGGCACAAGAGGGACTCTATATAATCAACTTTAAAGACAGCTTGGGCGATCCGGTAAAACAGGAAAAGATACTTATAATGCTAAAAGAGAGAAAACAATGAAGCACCTTATTTTGTTTTTGCTATTTTGTGGCTCCATGATTTCGCCTCAGGTGCATGCCGCGAAGAATGATACTTATTCGATTAAGGGAACTATCTCTTTGGAGAAAAACGGTCAATATGTGTATCTGCTCCAATACTCGGGTGATACGTTAGTGGTGTCTATTGATTCTACATTGGTCAAGAAGGGAGCTTTCCGCTTTCGGGGGCCTGCTTCTGTAAAAGACTTTGCAGTGTTGGTTTGCGGAGATTATCCGGAAAAGGTTCTTTCATGCGAAGTTTTGTTGGAGAGCGGGAAGATTCAGGTAGCCATGAATGATACAGGTTCTTTAGTGTCGGGTACGAAACTGAATGATCTCTATACATCCATTGTAAGAAAGGAGGCGGAGAAACGAAGACTATTTGATAGCCTTCCGGGTTTGGTAGTATCGTATTCTGCTTTGCGGAATGCGCGTTCTCATCAGATAGCAGATAGTATTAGCAGACTGAAGTATCAGGAGTATGTGGAGATAACAGAGCAAAACCTTTCGAATGCGATCGGATTGAGATCTTACCAAACGGCGCTTTCGATCTATGCTTGGTACTGTTGGAAAAACGTGGATTATCGTACTTTATATAATATAGGGGATGAGGAAATGAAGCGAGATCCTGAAGTGCTAAGTAGTATGAAGTCTATCAAGGAATCAGAGGAACATGACAGGATTGTAGAAGAACTCAAATTGAAATATCCGGAGAAGGATGATTTTACCAGAGCATACGATAGTACTTTTAATATTAGACGCATAATAAGAACCATCAAAGAACCGCAACCTTATAAAGATTTCAAGTTTTGCTCCGTGAATGGAGATTCTGTGTCCTTGTCGCAGTTTGTAGGCAAGTCTGATTATCTGCTGGTGGAGATCTGGGCTTCCTGGTGTGGCCCTTGTAAACAGTTGATTCCACGATTGAAGGAGGTCTGGAATGAGCATGGCCGGAGTACATTGAACATGATCAGCATATCTATTGATAGTGATGATCTGGATTGGCGTCGGGAAATGAAAAACCAAAACATGCCTTGGGAACAGTTTGTGATAGCCGGCGCCTCAGGCCAGAGTAATCTTCACCAACTCTATAAATTTTCCGGCATACCCTATACCATTGTAATAGACAAAAACGGAATGATAGATGAATGGTGGTTTGATCAGAATGTGTTGAACCTAAAACCTGTGAAAAAATAGTCCGGTAATGAACGCCTCATGATGTATAAACCTGTGAAATATTGTATCTATCTGCTCCTTTCAGCAGTGCTGTTGATTTCATGCAAGGAATCTTCCGAGAAAAACGAAGGCGTAATGACGATAGAACCTTCAAGCAAACCAGCTAAGGCCTCTGAACTGTTTAACGATTTGAGGTTTGTAGCATTGGAAAGTTCTACAGCCGGATTAATAGGGTTGAAAATACAAAGAGTTGAATTGTTTCAGGATAGAATCTATATTCTGAACAGGATGCACTCTCACGCAAACATCTTATGTTTTGACAGCAAGGGCAATTTCTTGTTTAAGATAGATCACATCGGTCAGGGGCCGGGGGAATATACGTATCTGGGAGACTTCTTTATTGATAAGGAGAATGGGCTTGTGGTGTTGGTTTCAGAACGTGGTCATTATCCTTTATTTGACTTGAATGGTAAATTTGTGTCCGAAAAGAGGACAAGAGATACCTATTATTCAAGGCAGATTATTCCCATAAATGATACTGTCTGTTTAGCTTACAACGATGCCTCATTACCTCCGGTTGGGTATAATCTGCTTTATTTGGACTCAAGAACATTCAATATCTTGTCGAAATCAGACCGGTTTAAGGAACCATTTTATGATACGGGTTTCCATCCGCTAAGTGTGTACGAAGGAAATATTCTTTTCTATACTCAGAGCGACTCAATATATTCTGTGAACAATAGTAAAGCTGCCTATTACGTGGATCTTGGGGAGGAACATGAGAAATCCAAAAGAGAATTGAGTAGGAAGTACGGGCAGAAAGAGAAGCCCCATGAAGAGTATATTGAAGATTATACAAGTCTTTTCAAAGAGAATAAGATAAAGACAGTCACTTCCATTCAGGAAAATGACCACTGGATAGTTATCAACCTAATGACTAATACTAGTAAAGAACCGGGACAGATAAGTGCTTCATCTAAATTTATACTGTATGATAAGAAGGAGAATGTAGCGTATGATTCTGAGAATATCATCTTTGACATCTTGAATATACAAACGATTGAAAATATAGAAGTGGTTGCTTCTACGAAAGACGAATTGTATTGTGTTGTATACCAAACCTTCTCCGAAGACGAGTTAAATGGCATACAAGCAAGTAAAATCAGCCCATCTGAGAAAGATAAGATGATGCATCAGGATGTGGAGAATAATCCTGTCATTATGATTTTGAAGAAATAGTGATGGAAAACCGATTATCTGGGCTCAACGGCTTTTCCTGCTGAATCCATTATTGAGAATACAACATAGACAGCCCCTTTGGTGCAGGTAATCTCATTCAAACCCTTTGCTATTCGATATTTCAGGCGTTTCTTAACCTTGCCGCATCCCGCCTTCGATACTAATTATCCCGAAGGAGAAAGCTATATCGGCACCGCGTAGTGGTGCAGCTCTGGGTAGCCGGGGTGTGCTTGCACCCCCGGTGTAAAGATGTAGCTTCCACAAGAGCCGCCTATAGCGGCTGCTCTTCGGTTGTACTTTATCTAAGGGGGTCCAACCATTTCATTGCTACTCTGCAGCGCATCCATAACCCAGAAGCAGCCACTATAGGTGGCTCGGAATGGGGGCAACCTTTATCTACCCGGGGGTGCAAGCACACCCCGGCTACCCAGAGCTGCACCACTACGCGGTGCCGATATAGCTTTCTCCTTCGGGATAATTAGTATCGAAGGCGGGATGCGGCAAGGTTAAGAAACGCCT
>JAVBMN010000064.1:0-7043 GCA_031552405.1 Bacteroidaceae bacterium
TAAGAGAAGAAATAGCAACACAGCTAAAACCACGAGAGTAAAGACGAACCACTTTACACTTAAGGGAAAACGAATAACAATAACTCTTTTGATGGCTCATAAAAAGAATTTTTATGTCCAACTTTTGGGGTGCAGTACAAAGGGTATCCTTCATGCTCAATGCCACATATTGGAGAGGAAACGTTCTGCTTCTATGGCAGCACGGCATCCGCTGGCAGCGGCCGTGATGGCCTGGCGATAGAGGGGATCGGCCACATCACCTGCAGCAAATACGCCGGGTATGTTGGTGAGGGGGCGGATGCCTTCGGTCTTGATATATCCTTGTTCATCAGTTTCTACCCAGGGCTTTACCACCTCGGTATTGGGGGTGTGACCAATGGCCAGGAAGAAACCATTGATGGCAAGTTCTACCTGTTGCTCATCTGCTTCGCCTTGTCGTTTCACAAGACGCACGCCTTCTACTTTTCCTTCGCCAAAAAGGCCTTGGGTAACGTGCTCAAAGAGTACTTCCACCTTCGGGTGGTTCAGTACGCGATCCTGCATAATCTTAGAAGCGCGAAGGAAGGGCTTGCGCACGATGAGGTATACCTTCGAGGCCAGCCCGGCCAGATAAACCGCTTCTTCGCAGGCTGTATCGCCTCCACCTACTACGGCTACCACCTTTTTGCGGTAGAAGAACCCGTCACAGGTGGCACAGGCGCTTACGCCGGCTCCGTTGTATTTCTTTTCATCCGGCAGGCCCAGGTACTTAGCGGTGGCTCCAGTAGCTATAATGAGGGTGTCGGCTATGATTTCCGTACCGTCATCGGTATATGCTTTATAGGGACGGGTACTGAGATCAGTGCGGGTAATGGTGCGCGACAGGATCTCCGCGCCAAAGCGTTGTGCCTGTTTTCGCAGGTCTTCCATCAGCTCCGGGCCTTGGATGCCTTCCGGGTAACCGGGAAAATTCTCTACTTCGGTAGTGGTAGTTAGCTGCCCGCCGGCTTCAAGGCCTTCGCAAAGCAGGGTGGTAAGGTTGGCACGTCCGGCGTAAATCGCGGCGGTATAGCCTGCCGGTCCGGAACCGATAATCAGGCACGAGGTGGTAAGTTGTTTCATTTTTATTCGTTATTTATCTGAGATCTATTACCTCTGCATTGGGGTAGAGGAGGGGGTTGAAGCGAAAAGTGCTTTCATTATAGTTCTGCCCTGTGCGGTAGCTGCTCACCACAATGGTGCTGGACTGGCCCGAAGGGGTGGTCATAATAACCTGCGAGGGGGCATATGTATCCGAATTTACAATAAGCGTGATGCTCTTTACGCCCTGGTTGGATGCTTCGGGGGTGAGGGTTACCTTATACGTTTTGCCCGATAGACCGTTGTATTTGTAATTGAAGCCTTTCTTATAGCTGTTGAGCCACACTTGGGGGTTGATCTGCTGCAACTGCTTGGGCGAAGGGTTGCTGATGTTTACCTCTTCCGTGTCTTTCATATAGGTCCATTGGGTTTTTCCGTCATACCAGGTAGTGGTGGTTCCGCTGCTCAGCACCAGCTTGTTTCCTTTTACTTTCAGCGTACCGCTCATGTTTTGGCCGCCTTTTACGGAGAAGCCTATTTCCACACCTCCGGCCTTGGCAAAGGCGGCGGATGCTTTATCCAATATTTTTTTTGCTTCCGCATCTTTCTGTGCCCAGGCTCCGGCCGAAACGAAGAGCAGGGAGAGTATAAAAATCAGTTTCTTCATGCTTTCAAGCTTTATAATTAGTATTCTAAATACGGGTATTGTAGTATTATATTGTAGGGAAGTGCTTAATTATTCAGGTTCGACAGGCGCATCTCCAGATCCGTGTCATCTATACAAAGTACCTGGCGGGCCTTGCTGCCCTCGCTGGGACCTACGATGCCGGCGCGTTCCAGTTGGTCCATTAATCGGCCTGCACGGTTGTATCCGATAGAGAACTTACGCTGGATGAGCGAGGTAGAGCCTTGCTGATGAATAACCAGCAGACGGGCGGCTTCCTCGAAGAGTGGGTCAAGATTGCCCATATCCACCTCGCCAGGCATGCCTTCTCCTTCGTCGGATTTGTATTCGGGCAGCATAAAGGCGGTGGGATAACTCTGCTGCTGGGCTATGGAGTCATTGATGCGTTCCACCTCGGGAGTATCTACGAAGGCGCACTGTACACGCACCGGGTCGGTACCTTGCAAGAAGAGCATATCGCCCTTACCGATGAGCTGGTTGGCACCAGGGCGGTCAAGGATGGTACGTGAGTCCATCATACTGGATACACGGAATGCCACGCGGGCGGGGAAGTTGGCCTTGATGGTACCGGTGATAATGTTGGTAGTGGGGCGTTGGGTGGCAATGATCATGTGAATACCTATGGCGCGGGCCAGCTGGGCAATGCGGGCAATGGGAAGTTCTATCTCCTTGCCGGCGGTCATAATCAGGTCGCCAAACTCATCAATGATTACCACGATATAGGGCATAAACTTATGACCGTTGTTGGGGTTCAGTTGGCGGTTCAGGAACTTTTCGTTGTACTCTTTGATATTACGTACGCGGGCTTTCTTCAATAAATCGTAACGGGTGTCCATCTCCACACACACTGAGTTGAGGGTTTGTATTACCTTGGTTACATCGGTTATAATGGCTTCTTCGGCATCGGGCAGTTTGGCAAGGAAATGTTTTTCGATGGCGGAGTAGATGCTGAACTCTACCTTTTTAGGGTCTACCAGTACAAACTTCAGTTCGGCCGGGTGCTTCTTATATAACAATGAGGTAATGATGGCGTTCAGTCCTACCGACTTACCCTGTCCTGTAGCACCGGCTACCAGTACGTGAGGCATCTTGCAGAGGTCTACCATGTGCACCTCGTTGGTGATGGTCTTGCCAAAGGCAATGGGAAGGTCGAAGGTGGATTCCTGAAACTTGCGTGAAGCCAGGATGCTTTGCATGGACACGATGCGGGGTGTGGAGTTGGGTACCTCGATGCCGATAGTACCCTTTCCGGGGATGGGGGCGATGATACGGATGCCCAGTGCAGAGAGGCTCAGGGCTATGTCATCTTCCAGGTTACGTATCTTGGAGATGCGCACACCCGATTCCGGCGTGATCTCGTAGAGGGTTACGGTAGGGCCTACGGTAGCTTTGATATTGCTGATCTCAATGCCGAAGCTGCGAAGGGTGGCTACAATACGGTCTTTGTTGGCCGTTTGTTCTTCCATGTTGATGGCAGGCTCGTCATTGTCGTAACGCTTCATCAGGTCGAGGGTGGGGTAGCGGTAGTACTCCAGGTCTAACTTGGGGTTGTAGCGTTCCAGCTTGGAAGGGTCTGCTTCTTCGTCTTTCTCCGCAGCTTCCACAGTGAATCCCGGCTCAGGTTCGCCCACAAATGGGGTGTCTTCTTCTTCGTTTACTACGATATCAAATAAGTCCGGCTCCAGTTTTTTCTCCTCCTTTAGGGGCGGTTCCTCTTTCTTCTTTGAGGTAAGATCAAAATCTACCGTTTGTTCCTGAGGATCTGAAAAGTTGGCAGGCGCTGCCTCCGGGCGTTCCGCAGATTGTGGAGCAGGCTGTTCGGAAGGTGTGGCCCCATTTGTGGTGGAAGCTTTTTCCTTCTGTTTTCTTTTTACAGAGAATGCTTTCCGAATCCAGATTATCGTCTGGTTGCTGAGGTATGCAAGGTAAGCCACCAATGTAACCAGCATCAGCAGAGCCGTACCGGGGTAACCAATCTGCGCATATAGCCACTGGCTGACCGTATGCCCGTGCAAACCGCCAGGGTAAATAAATGCATGATGATCCAGCGAAAGACCGATGAATGCAAAACATACCGAGGCCCATACCATACCGCAGGCCAGTGCTATAAACCACTTCCATAGGCGGAATTTTCCCACGTGAAGCAGCTTAAGTCCTAATACCAGCATGAATACAGGGATACATATTGCTGCATAACCGAAACATCCGTTGATAAAGAAGTTGGAAATCTGGGCACCCCTCAAACCGGCGTAGTTGCGAATTTCGTTGTGTGCAGCTATGCTTTCTGTGGATGTGGCGGATTCCAAAAAGCTCTGGTCCGCACTGCCCGTTACCAGAAAGGAGAGAAAAGCCAGAAACATATACACTGAAAAGATTACAAGGAAGAAGCCAATCAGGAATTGTAACGTATCACCTTTTATGCCTTTCATTAAGTCTTTGCTTTCTTTAACAGGCTGTTTCTGTTTAGGGGATGCTATATTTTTTTTTGCCATTGAGATCATTTTATATATCACGACGCAAAAGTAGCAAATTTGTGTGAGAATAATAAACCGGGATACACTCTTTTTTCATACCTTTGCATTCGCGTTTATACAATATGGAAGAGAATCAAGATATAATATTTGAACGAAATTCCGTGGAGTTTGTCACTGTAGCTGCTGAATATTGTGGCTTTTTGGAACGATCCTCCGGAATGGAAAGGGTACGATTTGTAGACACAGCAGTAAAAATCCTTCCCTTGCTTTACCTCAAAGCATTATTACTGCCGGAATGCGAAGTCGTAGGCCTCGACGAACCCGAAAATTATGTAACAGAGGATATATACGAACAAATGCGTGCCCACTTAGCCTCTGTGATGGGAGATAAAGATGAGTATCTTGAAGTGTTTACTCCTGATATGGTGTATAGCGAAACACCGCTGACACGTGCGGTTTCTGAGGATTTGTGCGACATATACCAGGCTCTGCGCGATTTTATTTTCGTATTCAAGCAAGGTTCGCGTGATACAATGCATGATTCACTGGCCTTGTGTCGTGAACGCTTTCAGGAATACTGGGGGCAGAATCTGGTAAACACCCTTCGGGCACTGCATGAAGCCAAATTCGGAAAGCCGGAAGAGGGGTATACAGAAGATTCAGAGTTTGACAACCCCCAGGATATTTATGCGCAAGATGAGGAGGGACAATGGTAATTCGTAGCGCTATTCAGAAGGAAGAGATCACCACGATGCCTCCGGCAGCCTTTCCGGGAACCATCCATGTGGTTGAGTCTACCGCTGAAGCCGAGAGTGCCATTCGCTTTCTTTCCCAACAGCCCCATGTAGGTTTTGACAGTGAAAGCCGCCCTTCTTTCTGCAAGGGAAAGCGCAACAAAGTATCACTCATTCAAATCTCTACCCGGGAAGAATGCTTCCTCTTCCGCCTCAACAAGATAGAAAATCTTACGCCCTTAATCGGGTTCCTGGAGAACCCGGAGGTGAAGAAGATAGGCGTTTCATTGCATGATGACATTCTGGTCCTGCAACGCATCTTTAAATTCAAACCGGAAAAATGGATTGATTTGCAGAAATACGCTACTAATTTTGGGATAACAGACCAGAGTCTGCAAAAGATATATGCTATCCTTTTCGGACAAAAGATATCCAAAAGCCAGCGGCTGACTAACTGGGAGGCTGTTGAGCTGACTCAGGCTCAGCAGCTCTATGCGGCCACAGACGCATGGTGTTGCCTGAATATCTATGAGCTGCTAAGCGAATTGTGCCATACTGGTGCGTATGAGTTGAAAGAAGTTATTATAAATAAGGAGAAGAAAGATACCATCGAGTCATGACCTATAAGAATATATACATTAAAAACGGGAAAGAAGAATCCCTGAAACGCTTCCATCCGTGGATATTCTCCGGAGCTATTCATCATGCGGATGAGGGAATCCAGGAGGGAGATCTCGTACGAATCCTGACACTCAAAAAAGAGTATCTCTGTGTGGGGCATTATCAGATTGGGAGTATTGCCGTGCGTGTGCTTTCTTTCTTGGATGAGGCGATTGATCAGAATTTCTGGGAACAGAAAATTCGTACTGCATATCAGGTGCGTTGCACCATTGGTGTTGCCCGGAATCCACAGAACAATACCTACCGTTTAATACATGGTGAGGGTGATTCTCTGCCTGGGCTGGTGGTGGATGTATATGGACGTACCGCTGTTATGCAGGCTCACTCCGTAGGATTCCATTGTTACCGCCATGAAGTGGCTCAGGCGCTGACCTCTGTATTAGGAGGAAGTATTGATTCTATCTACTATAAATCAGAAACCACATTACCCTTTAAAGCTGATTTGGGTGCAGAGAACGGTTTTCTGCTGGGCGAGACAACTGATAATATCGCATTGGAGAATGGTCTGAAGTTCCGCGTAGATTGGCTGAAAGGACAAAAGACAGGCTTTTTTGTAGACCAGCGCGAGAACCGCCGCCTTCTAGAACAATATTCGGCCAACCGCTCTGTGCTGAATATGTTTTGCTATACTGGAGGATTTTCTTTCTATGCCATGCGTGGAGGAGCCAAAGTGGTTCACTCTGTAGATAGTTCTGCTAAAGCCATTGAACTGACCAATCAGAATGTAGAACTCAACTTCCCTGGTGACGATCGCCACGCTGCTTATGCCGAAGATGCCTTCAAGTATCTGGATAAGATGGGTGATCAATACGATCTTATCATTTTGGATCCCCCTGCATTTGCCAAGCATCGCGAAGCGCTGCGTAACGCCCTTCAGGGTTATCGCAAGCTTAACGCAAAAGCTTTTGAGAAGATACGCCCCGGAGGTATACTCTTCACTTTTTCCTGTTCGCAGGTGGTAACACGTGAGCAATTCCGGACGACCGTCTTTACGGCTGCCGCTATGTCGGGGCGCAATGTACGCATCCTGCACCAACTTACCCAACCTGCAGATCATCCTGTGAATATCTATCATCCTGAAGGGGAATATCTTAAAGGCTTGGTGTTGTATGTAGAGTAACCCTTTGTGGGTGATACTGGATTTTTTACACTCTCCCTTTTCAAAAGAAAGTATATACCACCCACATTTTCCAAGAGCTGCCTTCTGGTGTCGCCATTGGAAAATGTGTGTGGTATATACTTTTTAACGGTGATCCGTGATCCTACATATTTCGGATCACCGTCATAATTTGAGGGGTTAAAATTATAATTTTATCTTTGTACTTGAAACAAAATAGGATTATTTTTATGCATCAAGATGGTTATCGTTTGCTGTTACCTTCTGGTCTTTTGGATTATTTTGAAATTACA
>JAVBMN010000014.1:0-94219 GCA_031552405.1 Bacteroidaceae bacterium
TGTAATTTCAAAATAATCCAAAAGACCAGAAGGTAACAGCAAACGATAACCATCTTGATGCATAAAAATAATCCTATTTTGTTTCAAGTACAAAGATAAAATTATAATTTTAACCCCTCAAATTATGACGGTGATCCGAAAATTGGGCTAAAACCACCTAAAATGAACTTGGTGTAAACCATAGTGTAAACCGCCACACAACTTTTTTCCCTTTTGAGTGCAATTGGCTTCCGAAACTGATTTTTCATTATTATTCATCATTAATACCACTTATCATTATGAAAAAGCTATTTCTATTTCCTTTGATCTGTTTGTTCGCATTGAGTTGCACTGCCCAATCACTTGGCCCTAATAAACCAATGTATGTAACAATCAGTACAACCATGGGCGATGTGACCATAATGTTATACGACGACACGCCACTGCATCGCGACAACTTTGTGAAGCTTTGCCAGACAAATGCCTATGAAGGCCTTCTGTTCCATCGCATCATTAAGGAGTTTGTGGTACAAGGCGGAGATCCTACCAGCAAAGATCATATCCCGGGTATATTGTATGGCGATGGAGATGGAGGATTTACTGTGCCTGCCGAAATCATGCCTAATCACTTCAACAAGAAAGGCGCCTTGATTGATGCTAAAGAATCAGATGCCGATAACCCCGAACGCGCTTCAGCTGGTACCCAGTTCTGTTTTGTACAGGGTAAGGTGTTGAACGATGAGGAACTGGCACTAAAAGAAATACGCATCAATGAAATACGTCGTAACTGGTTCTATCATAAATTTCGAAAACAACTGAAAGAAGAACAACCCGTCCTCGCCGATAGTGTGAACGAAGCCCAATTGCATACCCTGGCTTCTGCGATGGTGACAGATACATTGGAAGTCTTGGGCGCATATGTGATACCTGCCGCTCATCGTGAAATCTACAAAACGATTGGTGGTGTGCCCCACCTCGATGGTTCGGTAACCATCTTCGGCGAAGTGACAGACGGCTTTGACATCGTAGAGAAAATGTCGCTGGTAGAAACTGATAAGAACGACCGCCCGTTGAACGACGTATGGGTTACGTCCACTAAAGTATTCCAGAAATAGCCTTTTCGAGATAATTGACCCTCAAAAAAAGCAAGCCTCCACTCCAAAGCCCTTTTCCATAAAGGGTTTCGGAGAGCTGTGGAACGTGGAGGGTGATCACTTCACGCTCAAGACAACCGCTCTTACATTCTACTCTTAGGGCATAATAAACTTTGATATATTCTTTTCTTTTGTGAACAACAATGCTGTATTGATTAGCGCCAGGTGAGAGTAAGCCTGGGGAAAATTACCCAACTGGCGTTTTGTGTTAAAGTCAAGGTCTTCGCTGAACAAATGCAGATGATTGGAATAAGTGAGCAACCGCTCAAAAATAGCCAGCGCCTCTTCCCTTTCGCCAATCATATATAATGCACGCACGAGCCAGAAGGTACAAATGGTAAATGCAGAGGATGGAAGGCCAAAATCATCATTGTTCTTATATCGATACATCAGACCGTTGTGATACAATTCGGATTTGATGCGTTGCACGGTTTTAATGTACTTCTCATCCGAAGCAGAGAGGAAACCATAGTGTTCCATCAATAGCAGCGAGGAGTCCATGTCGCAGTTATCATAGGTTTGAGTAAAGCTCTGCAACTCCTCATTCCACCCATACTGCAGAATGTCTGCCCGGATGGCGTCAGCCTCTTTCTTCCAAGCTGTTTCATAATCGGGCTGCCCGAGAAGGACAGCAATGGCAATAGCCCGGTCCAAAGCTACCCAGCACATAACCTTCGAGAATACAAAATGTCCCTTCCGATTTCGAAACTCCCAGATACTTTGGTCCATATCACGCCACCCGGCATAGATGCTCCGGACGATCTTTTTTACGATCTCCCACATCTCTTCTATTTCATCCAGTGTGCCCGGAAAGAAGCAGTAATAGTTGTAGATAACCTCCATCAGATAACCCAGCGAGTCATTCTGTTCCTGCTGATACGCCGCATTGCCGATACGAACCGGACGCGAGCCGGCGTACCCTGCCAGGTGGGGCAACTCTTGTTCTTCCAGATTACGACTTCCATCAATCTTATACATAATCTGAAAAGAATCCAGTTTGGACTTCAAAATACTCTTAATAAAAGCCATGAAACGGCGGGAGGTGGTTTGATGCCCCATCTTTTGGAGTGTTTCGATACACATGGAGGCATCACGTATCCAGCAGAAACGGTAATCCCAATTGCGCACTTCGCCAATAGTTTCGGGGATGCTGGTGGTCAGGGCGGCAAGGACCGCACCCGACTGGTAGGACATAAGCTTTAAAGCAAGCAGGCTTCGGGATATCTCCTCATTATAAGTAGTAAACTTTGGTGAACGATTGTCCCAGTTCAGCCAATACACCTTGGTACGCTGGTACTCCAGATACACCCGTTTCACATCAATGGGAATCACTTTCTGATCGTAGGAAAGGAGCATGAACTCATCCTTGAACAGTGTCACTTCACGACTCTCGAGAATATCATCAAAGCACAAACTGGTATAGAGGTACATATTATCATCACCGTTGTCCAAGGAAAAAGTACGTATAAACTCTGTAAACTTACGATGAATCACCTGCGAACGAGCGTAATCCGGAACCGGATTATAATGTACACGAAAACGGGGAGTCCCCTTAATCCTCCGAAAATAGCGATACACCTCAGAAGGCATGTAGTGTTCCATACCATAGGTGCGGTAACGAGGCATAAAATCGCGCACCTCAAAAGTCCCCTCAGGCGAAACGAAACGGGTACATAGTATATTGGTGCCTTCCAGGTAATGTTGCGAGATGGCGTATGAAAGCCCTACCTCAATAGAGAAGCTCCCCCCCTTCTCTCTATCCAATATCTTTGAGAAGACGGAGGGGGAATCAAAAACCGGAAAACAAAGCCAGTCGATACTTCCTTCTTTTGAAATCAAAGCCGCTGTTTTACAGTTGCCAATGACACCATAGTCCAAATTTTCCATAATCATCTACTTTTACTGCTTCTGCGAACTTGCCAGACGAGCCAAAAACACCAATGTTTGCTGCTGGGTAGCGATATTATAACGAGCGGCGTCCGAGTTCTTACCCACTTTGACTGTAATAGCCTCAGGGGGTAATGCAAGAAACATCTCCTCATCCGTAGTATCATCTCCCACCGCCATTACAAAATCATACGATTCTTTCTGTAGCAGGCGCTTTGCCTCAGCCCCCTTACTGATATCCACCGGCTTGATTTCTATAATCTTGTTTCCACGCATGATGTGCATCCGGTGACGGAAACAAGGATTAATAAGTGCATTGATGAGTTGTGTAATCCTCAAATCGGCCAGCCAGGGATCTACATTCCGATAGTGCCATACCAAAGCGGTATTCTTTATTTCGAGCTTCGAATGGGGAGTCCTCTTCTGGATCTGCGTTACCACATCCATTATCTCATTATCCCATTGCGTACGATGGAGGCGGTGGTACCACACTCCTTGCTCCTTGTACGAAGCGCCATGCTCGGCAGAGATACCGAGGGGCAATTCGCCGAGCCACTGCTCCAGCGTACGGCGATCTCGCCCGCTGCAAATGACCAGTTTATTCTTCGGGTCGGTAGCCAGCATAGTCAGCAGGGCAAGTAGACGCATCGGGGGCACTGCTCCTTTCGGATCTTTATGAAATGGCACCAATGTACCATCGTAATCCAGCATAATTAGTCGGGAAGTAGCTTCCAAATAAGCGTTCCGGATCAAGTCAAAGTTCTTTTTCTCTACCATTTTCTGTTCCAACGCCCGGTTCTTCCTCCGAACGGCCGACAACTCCTTCACAAAATCATACGCCCACTGTCGTACGGTATAGCCGGATATCAGAGCCTGCATATCGGCCAAAGATCTCTTCTGCTCCTTCAAGGGCATCTCCAATGCGGTACGGATGGCTCCCTCTATTTCCTGAATGTCGGTAGGATTCACCACGATTGCATCTGAAAGTTCATCTGCAGCACCAGCCATCTCACTCAGAATCAGTACGCCGGGATTCTTGCGCTTGGTGGCTAGGTATTCTTTGGCTACAAGATTCATCCCATCACGCAGAGGGGTAATCATAGCTATATCTGCTATATGATAGAACTGGACCAATTCCTCAAATGCCAGTGATCGATGAAAATAATACACCGGGCGCCAGTCCACGGTGGAGTACTTCCCATTGATACCTCCTACGGCTTTATCGATCTCATTTTTCAGTTCGGCATACTTAGCGACATTGTCACGCGAAGGGGCCACCACCATGACCAGCGATACTTTACCACGATACTGAGGACTGTATCTCAGGAACTCATCAAACGCACGAAGTCTGATCTGGATGCCCTTTGAATAATCCAGCCGATCCACCGAAAGGATCAGCTTGCTATCTCCAAAACTCGCTTTCAGCTTCTTTGCCTTGTGACGGATTGAGGCATCCAGCAAAGCATTGTGATACTTCTCGTAATGAATACCCATTGGAAAAGCATTCACACGTACTACACGCCGATCCGGATAAATCTCGTCCAGTACACAATCCAGTTTTAGCACCCGGTATACCGTACTGATAAAATGACGCATATAACTATGCGTATGGAAACCTATAAGATCAGCCCCCAGCAGTCCGCTTAGCAACTCACCGCGTTCAGGAAGAACCCGAAACAATTCATAGGAAGGAAAAGGAATATGATGAAAATACCCAATACTCACATCCGGCATCTCTTCGCGAATCATTCTAGGAAGAAGCATCAGATGATAATCCTGCACCCACACCAAATCACCAGGCTTTATAATCTCCAAAGCTGCTTTACAAAACAAGGTATTTACTTCCCTGTATGTTTCCGGATATTTGTTCTCGTAATTTATGTAGGTGGGAAAGTAATGACACAGCGGCCATAGTACATTGTTGCTATAACCTTCATAATAGTTCTGTATCTGTTCAGGAGCCAGGTACACCGGATAGAAACTGTTTGCTTTCATTTGAGCGGTAATCTTATCCTTTACAGAGCCATCCTCCAGATGCATACCAGGCCATCCCACCCAACACTTTTCCATGTCTATCTTCAAGGAATCAAGTCCGGTAGACACTCCACCAGGGCTTGGAACTACTTGATACTCATCGTTCTCCTCAACGATCTTCAGCGGAAGTCGATTTGAAATAATTACTAGTTTCATGATATTCAATATATTAGTATGATGTGATGGGCTTTGCAAGATACTGAATTCTAAAGAAACACGCCAAACAATGAAACACTATCCAGTTTTATTTATTATTAGTTCACGCTTTTGGAGCACACTGCCACACAGGCGCTTTTTGTCTGTAGCCTATTAAAATAAAGGGGATACTCCGGCCGGAGTATCCCCTTTGTAAGATGTGAGTCAGGTTAATGAATTAAGAAATAAAAACAACGAGCGTTTAGCACGACTCGGTATAACGTATAATCGTTTGAGCACGATCCGGGCCTACCGAAACGATCTTAATAGGCAATTCAAGCTGCTCTTCCAAGAAAGACAGGTACGCATTGAACTCTTCTGGGAATTCATCTTCACTAGTCATCTTGGTCATATCTTCATTCCAACCGGGAAGTTCCACATACACCGGTTCTATACCATCATTGATATCGTAAGGGAAATAGTCTATTTCTACCCCATCCTTCTTATAAGCTACACAAGCTTTAATAGCACCAAAGGCATCCATCACATCACTCTTCATCATGATGAGCTGAGTTACCCCATTCAACATAGTGGAATACTTCAGAGCCACAAGGTCAATCCAGCCGCAACGACGCGGACGCCCGGTCACGGAACCATACTCGCAACCCAAGTCGCGCATACTCTGTCCCGTAGCATCAAACAATTCTGTAGGGAAAGGACCTGCACCTACACGAGTACAGTAAGCCTTAAAGATACCATACACATCGCCAATGCGGTTAGGACCAATACCCAAACCTGTACAGGCTCCGGCACAAACCGTATTACTGGACGTTACAAAGGGGTATGATCCGAAGTCAATGTCAAGCATTGTACCTTGGGCACCTTCGCAAAGAATGCTCTTACCGCTACGCAGGATATTATTCACCTCATGTTCGCTGTCTACAAGAGTAAACTGCTTGAGGTATTCTACACCTTCCATCCATTGTTGCTCAAGCTCTGTTATATCGTACTCATAATTCAAACTTTTCAGGATAGTCTCATGACGGGCTTTAGCTGCTCCGTATACCGCTTCAAAATTATGCAGGATATCACCTACCCGCACTCCTACGCGACTAATCTTATCTGTATAAGTAGGACCTATACCTTTGCCGGTAGTACCCACCTTGGCATCTCCCTTCTGAGCCTCATACGCAGCATCCAGCATACGGTGTGTAGGCAGAATCAGATGAGCCTTCTTGGATATATGCAGTCGCTCCTTCAGGTCATGCCCGGATGCGGCAAGCGCTTCGGCTTCGGCCTTAAAGAGCGCCGGATCCAGCACGACTCCATTACCTATAATATTGATTTTGTCCCCCTGGAAGATACCGGAAGGAATAGAACGAAGTACATATTTCTGTCCTTCGAACTCCAAAGTATGTCCTGCATTCGGGCCACCTTGGAAGCGGGCAATCACATCATAGTTGGGAGTCAATACATCCACAACTTTTCCTTTACCCTCATCACCCCATTGCAGTCCTAATAAAACGTCAACTTTCATAGTCAGCTTTCTATTTGATATGTTTATTCATTATTTTTCGCTTGATCTGCGCACACTTGTTGCATATCCCATATATATATAAGGAATAGTGAGACATCTGAAACTTAGGGAAGCGCGTTTCTCCAATCAGTTTCTGCAACCGTTCCTCATGTACCTCAGATACCTTTCCGCATTCTGTACATATCAGATGGTGATGCGTCTCCATATTGTATGATTTCTCGTACTGCGAAGTATTTCCAAACTGGTGTTTGATTACCAGCTTCGCATCGATAAGCAGGATTATGGTATTGTAAAGCGTGGCGCGACTCACTCGGAAACGCTCCTGATCCGTCATCTGATGATACAGCTCATCAATGCCAAAATGCCCCTTTATGGAATAGATTGCATCCAACACGGCAAAACGCTCAGGTGTTTTACGGTGCCCGTGACTCTCCAGATATTCGGTCAATATCTGCCGCACGGATTCCTTCAAGTCTTTCTTATCCATCTTTACACAATAAAAAGTTTGCGTATGCCGCGACACCTGTTTTTAGGGCAGTTCCGGTTTACTCAAACTCTAACAGCGAACAAAGATACTCCTTATTTATTATTTTTCAAGGAGAAAAGTGCTTTTTTTCGCATTCTCCTCGCTTTGATCCGCAAACTTCTCGACGGCCAATCGGGCAGCTTTGCGAGGGAAATACGACTCGCCTTCGAGAGCTGCCTGCACCTGGTCCAGAAACTCATCAACTGCACGTTCATGCAGCTCCAGACCACGCCCCAACAAACGGGCCGCCAGCAAAAAACCGCATGTTTGCACATATTCCCTCTCGTCAGCTATCCACTGGAAAGCCTTGGCCGGGGCATAAGGGAGTTTGACAAAGAGGTTCATGACCGTCAGTTCAGCCATTTCAATGGTACGAATTTCTTCCGCCCACAAATCGGCCAGCTCAGGAATAAAGCTATCTATGGGCTGCAACAAGGCTGCCAGAATCTTACACTCGCGAATTTCTTCTTTCCACAAAGCACAAGCCAGTTGATGATCGGGAATATATTTAGCCGCTATTTCCTTAATGCGAGGCAGTTCCACACCGAAATTCAGCTTGTATACCAATCCACGTTCACGCATGGCGGCAGAAGTGGTACCGTTCATCATCAAGCGTAGATCACGCTTAATTTCACGTATTGTATCAATGGTTTCCATTCAACTCTATTTAATCATTCCGGGAAGGCAGATGGGAATAATCCTTGCTATAGCGCAACATCTGTTCCGCATACCCTTCAGAGTAATCAACCTTCACACCCGTAAATTCGCCATCTTCCGCGCACTCAAGAGTATATACCGGGTTCAGAAACCCTTTATACGGAGAGAGGTTCAGCATACGGTAACGTTCCAATACTTCTGCATGCAATATGGGATCTACCGAAATGGCATACTTCTCAACCAGCAAACGGGCAGCTTCATAATCGCCCGTAGAACGAATACGCTGTATCTCAGCCAGCAACTCTCCAAAAAGACGACGCAAAGCAGGATAATCATTCACCTGCACATAAGCCTTTCCTTCGCGATGCACGATCTCTACCACATTATCAGAAGCGCCTTTCTCCAACACCCACCGGGCGATAAGCTGGCGATTGCGCATATGCGATTCTTCAACAAGATGACCCGGTTCAATGCGCACCAGCTGGGTCATAAGACCATTCATCATATAGCTGTAGTACTGAGTCTTATACACTTCACTATTAGGTACAAGTCCTAACTCCACCAATTTCTCGTCACCCAGATAATACAGTCCAAAAAGATCGGCGCGCGCTTCTTCAATAGTAGCTCCATAAGCCTTCAATGCGTCGGGGTCTACACCAGGGAGCAACTTGCCTGAACCATGCCCCAGACATTCATGCAAGTCTGTATGAAGATCATCTGTAAGATGACCGTATTGATAGATAGCAGCTATTTCCTGGGCGCTGTTTGCAAACTCCTCAAGGAAACCATTCCCCTTGGCCGCATTGCTATATGCTTCTGTCAGATTACCGATTGTCACGGATTTGGAGCCGTGATGGGCACGAATCCAGTTGGCATTAGGAAGATTAATCCCTATAGCCGAAGCCGGATATAAATCTCCGGCCAATATAGCTGCGGTGATAACTTTTGCCGAAACACCCTTCACTGTCTCCTTCTTAAACCGCGTCTCTACAGGAGAGTGATCCTCGAACCATTGCGCATTGCCGCTGATAATCTCCGTGCGACGTGTAGCTTCTACATCCTTGAAGTTCACAATAGATTCCCAACTGGCTTTTAAACCAAGCGGATCACCATACGTTTCGATAAACCCATTTACAAAATCCACCTGAGAGTCCGTATCCTTCACCCAGGCAATACTATACGCATCAAACGTTTTCAGATCGCCGGTTTCATAGAAACGGATCAGGAGTTTTATGACTTCCTCCTGAACCGAAGTTTCAGCCATATCCTGCGCTTTCCGTAACCAATAAACCACCTTCTCGATAGCAGGAGAATAAAGACCTCCCATCTTCCATGTTTTTTCCGAGATCACACCATCCTCCTTTACCAGACGGCTGTTCAAGCCATACGAGACCGGCGTATCGTCCGTAGAATCTTTCTTCGCATTATAGAAGTCTTCAGCCTCTTTTTGGGTTAGCCCTTGGTAATAATTGCAGGCGGAGGTGGTAATTAAATCAGCCCCATCTGCCTGATTCACGCGTTTGGCATATAGCTGAGAATCAAAGATCACAGGAAAGATTTCCTGCTTCCAGGCATCTAACGCTTCCGGCGTCTGAATATCAGAGAAACTCTCCAGAGGTATACTTTCAAGCACTCGGCTCAGATACTCAGGAGTAAAACTGGGAACAAACTTGTTGCAACCATAATGATGATGAATGCCATTGGAGAACCATATTCTTTTGAGATACACCTCTAATGCGCAAAACTCTTCATCCGTACGATCACCGGTATAACAGGTATACACCGTTTCCAGCGCTCTGCGTATGCGGAGATTATACTTCCCATTTTGGTCGAACAGAATATCTCTTCCCTGAAGAGCCGCTTCCTGAAGACAATAAATCAACGCTTTCTGCCTCAACGACAACTGTTCAAAGCCTTTCACCTCATAACGCAATATCTGCAGATCGGCAAACTGTTCTACATTATACGTAAACCCTGTGGTTGTTCCCTGCCCCTTCACTTCGGATATATTATTTACACTCAATGACATAACAAAGCATATTAAAAAGAAAAAGGAACATTCCTTTTTAAGGAGGAATATTCCCTTTTGCAAGATTAGTGTTCCGTTTCGCTTCACTTCTTTGGTCCTTGGAGATTCTTTTTGCGATAGTTATTCGGAGTCTCGCCTACATTCTTGAAAAATGCGGCATAAAAAGACTGCCGATTGGCAAAGCCCACCATCGCGCTGATCTCTTCCATCGTTTTTTCAGCGTAACGTTTATCCACCATTAGGTGTAGAGCATCCTTGATTCGGTATTCATTCAACAGACAAGAATAATTCTGTCCGAATCGTGAGTTAACCACTGCTGACAAATAACGAGTATTCGTCTGCAAATCCTTAGCCAGCTGTTTAGCTGAATAAGTAGGATCCTTGTACTTCTTTTGCACGACTACGATATTTAATATCTTGTCATACAAATCATCTGCAAGCTCAGGCCGTATTAACGACCGGTAAGCAGCTTGCTTGTTCTTCTTCTCCCTTAAGTTATAAGGGAGTTTCTTTACTTCATTTTCACTCATTGTGCTGCTATTAGGAGTTATAGGGTTTTAAAATCTTTGCAAATTCTCGTCACACTTTGCAAAGATGCTTTATTTTACCGAAGTATCCAAATATAAATATGAAAAATATATGCACGATTGTCATTTTTACACTTGTTTGAATTGTTTTTAAATAAAATCGCAGATTTTCACCTGTTTCTATAACATTCTTTTGGCTTTTCATCTTTCATCCTTCTCTTTTCTTTTACTATGTTTCCGTACTACATATTGAAAAAAGTAGAATTTACATTTCAGAACTTTCCTCTATTCTTACCATTCATATTTACCTTTTTCAATACACCTTCCATTTCAATAAATCAAAAGGAAATACAAAAATGCCATACAAAAGACCTTATTCGGGTATTTATATCTAAATTTGCATTCTAAAAAGTAAATGTATGGGCCATTCGCATTCACACCATTCGCAGGAGGTTACTTCTCTGAACAAGTTGTTTATTTGGGGAATTGCGTTGAATTCCGGATTTGTAATCCTCGAATTTCTTGCCGGATACTTTTATAACTCCATCGGCCTCATTTCGGATGCCGGGCACAATTTAAGTGACGTAGCCACACTGGTATTGTCACTCATCGCATTCAGGCTGGCCCATTTCAAATCAACCACCCGATACACTTATGGTTATAAGAAGAGCACCATACTCATCTCTCTGCTGAATGCAGTAATCCTGCTTATTGCCGTAGGGTTTATTATTGCCGAAAGCATCGAGAAGATTAGCCACCCGCAACCCCTTCAAGGTGATGTCATCGCCTGGGTAGCCGGAGTGGGAGTTGTAATAAACGGAGTTACCGCCTTACTTTTCCTAAAACGTAAAAACAGTGACTTGAATGTAAAAGGCGCCTATCTACACATGGCGGCAGACGCTTTGGTTTCCATTGGAGTTGTTGTTTCAGGAATCATAATCAGTCATACCGGATGGTATATTATTGACCCCGTCATCGGGTTGATCGTGGCAGGAATCATTCTATTCTCTACCTGGAGCCTGTTGCATGACAGCATCCGGCTTTCCCTGGACGGTGTTCCCACCCAGATACACCCCGAGGAGATTATTCAAGAAATCCGTTCCATTCCCGGAGTTTCCAGCACGCATCACCTGCACATTTGGGCGCTTAGCACCACTGAGAACGCCTTGACTGCACACATTGTGGTAAACGATCTTAATCAGCTGCAAAGAATCAAGCACGATATCCGTAAAGCCCTCTCCCGGAAAGGCATCTCGCACATTACGCTGGAGTGCGAGTTGCAAGAAGAAAATTGCGGGGAAAGCTGTTTGTAACAGGAAACTACAACGGGGCTTCCTTTACCTTTTAATCTACATACAACAAGTCACTCATTACTGCATCCGACAGGAATACCCCTTCCTCACTCAGGGAAAGCAAATAGCCTTGCTGTTTCACTGTGCCTTTATCCAACCAAGGGGTTATATTATTTCGCACATACTCCACCCATTCATCCCCGAAAGAAGTGGATAATTCCTCAAGGTCCATACCTTCCCGGGTGCGAAGTCGGGTTATTATATAGTCATTATAGCGGGTACGTAAATCGAGCTCTTCTTTCTCTCGGAAAGGCGTACCCTCTTTAACACTATTAATATAATATGTTAAAGAAGAAGTATTCCACTCCCGACTATATCCGTTGTACGAATGAGCAGAAGGCCCACAGCCCAAATAGCTGATTCCCTTCCAATAACTGCTATTGTGCTTAGACCGGTAACCCGGCAATGCGAAGTTAGATATTTCATAATGTTCATACCCCGCTTCCTTAAGGCGCTTTGTCAGAATGGAATAACAACGAAGGGCATCTTCCTCATTCATTTCGCGTATCTTTCCACTCTCACGCATGGCATAAAGACGGGTGCCTTCCTCGTAGGTCAACAGATAAGCCGACAAATGCTCAGGTCTGAGCTGCAAGGCTTGTTCTATATTCAGTTCCCATTGCTCCACCGTTTCTCCGGGAAGACCATAAATAAGATCCAGACTGATATTGTGAATTCCGGCATCCCTGCATGCAGCTACCGCTTTCATGGTTTGCCGGGCTGTATGCCGGCGATTTAAAAGACGAAGGGTGTCTTCATGAAAGCTCTGCACTCCAAGGCTGATACGATTCACAGAATACCGACGAAGCATTTGCACATACTCCGGCGAGATATCATCCGGATTAGCCTCTAAGGTTATTTCTGCATCAGCTGCCACTTCAAAACAGGAATTCCAAGTGGCCGAGAGTTGACTGACATGCGCCTCTTCCAGCAACGACGGAGTTCCCCCGCCGATATATACAGTATCTATCCGCATGCCTTCCAGATAAGACTGCCTTTGAAGCATCTCTTTACAAAGTACATCCACATACTTTCCACACTCGGATTCTCGCGTAGTGGAGTAAAAGTCGCAATAGATGCAACGCTGCCTGCAAAAGGGAATATGTAGGTATAATCCAGCCATCTCTTAACAATATGAAGCAGCAGGACACCTGCCATTTCCTGCTGCAAAGATAACTCATTCAACAAGATACGACAATATCTGTTCCATAACATATTAACAAAAAAGAATAAAAACTTGCATTTCCAAAACAGAATGTCTATTTTGCGCCAGTTTAAATTTTTAAAACTACAATATCATGAAAGTATATCAGACAAACGAAATCAAAAACATTGCCCTTTTAGGCAGTTCGGGATCCGGGAAAACCACCCTCGTGGAAGCGATGCTCTACGAGAGTGGAGTTATAAAACGCCGCGGAAGCATCGCTCAGAAGAATACGGTGAGTGATTATTTCCCGGTAGAACAGGAATATGGATACTCCGTATTCTCCACAGTCATTCACACAGAATGGAATAACAAGAAACTCAATATTATAGATTGTCCTGGCAGTGACGACTTCGTAGGAAGTGCAGTAACCGCACTCAACGTAACAGACACCTCCATCATCCTTATCAATGGCCAATACGGCCTGGAGGTAGGCACGCAGAATCACTTCCGTTACACGGAAAAGCTTGATAAACCGGTAATCTTCCTGGTAAATCAGTTGGATAACGAAAAGTGCGACTTTGACGATGTCCTCAATCAGCTAAAAGATGCTTACGGATCAAAAATAGTACCTATCCAATATCCCATCTCCACAGGTCCGGGATTTAATGCGGTGATCGACGTACTATTGATGAAGAAATACTCGTGGGGCCCCGAAGGAGGCGCTCCCATCATTGAAGACATCCCCGCTGACCAGCTGGATAAAGCCACTGAGATGCACAAAGCACTGGTAGAGGCTGCTGCCGAGAATGAAGAAAGCCTCATGGAACTCTTCTTCGAAAAAGAAAGCCTTACCGAAGATGAAATGCGTATGGGTATTCGCAAAGGACTTGCATCCCGCGGAATGTTCCCCGTATTCTGTGTATGTGCCGGAAAAGACATGGGTGTACGCCGCTTGATGGAGTTCTTAGGTAATGTAGTACCTTACGTATCCGATATGCCGAAAGCAACCGACACCGAAGGTAAAGAAGTAAGCCCCGACGCCAATGCCCCCACTTCACTGTACTTTTTCAAAACAGGAGTAGAACCACATATTGGTGCCGTTTCTTACTTCAAAGTGATGAGTGGTAAAGTACGCGAAGGTGACGACCTGACCAATGCCGACCGCGGATCAAAAGAACGTATCTCACAAATCTTTGCCGTAGCAGGATCCAATCGCGTCAAAGTAGAAGAGCTGCAAGCCGGTGATATAGGCGCAGTGCTGAAACTAAAAGACGTAAAAACCGGTAACACGCTGAATGGAAAAGATGCCAACCACCGTTTCGACTTTATAAAATACCCCAACTCCAAATACACCCGCTCCATCAAACCAGAGAATGAGGCCGATACCGAGAAACTGATGGTGCTGCTCACTCGTATGCACGAAGAGGACCCCACTTGGGTAATCGAACAGTCCAAGGAGCTGCGCCAAACCTTGGTACACGGACAGGGTGAGTTCCACTTACGTACACTAAAATGGCGATTGGCGAACAATGAGAAGCTGAATATCGTATTTGGCGAACCTCGCATCCCCTATCGCGAAACCATCACCAAAGCAGCCCGCTCCGATTACCGCCATAAGAAACAATCCGGAGGCGCCGGACAGTTTGGGGAAGTACACCTCATCGTAGAGCCTTACAAAGAAGGTATGCCTGTGCCCGAAACCTACAAGTTTGGCGGACAAGAGTTTAAGATCAGCGTAAAAGCCCAGGAAGAGCACCCACTTCCCTGGGGTGGAAAATTAGTATTTATCAGCAGTATAGTAGGCGGATCCATTGACACCCGCTTCATGCCCGCGATCCTCAAAGGTATTATGGCGAAACTGGAACAAGGTCCTCTTACGGGATCATATGCCCGCGATGTACGTGTGATTGTGTACGACGGAAAGATGCACCCGGTAGACTCCAACGAGCTCTCGTTCATGCTGGCCGGACGTAACGCCTTTAGTCAGGCCTTCAAGGAAGCCGGACCCAAGATCCTGGAACCCATCTATGACGTAGAAGTATTCGTGCCGAGTGACAGACTGGGAGATGTGATGGGCGACTTGCAAGGCCGCCGCGCCATCATCATGGGCATGAACAGCGAAAAGGGCTACGAAAAGCTGGTAGCTAAAGTACCCTTGAAGGAAATGTCCTCCTACTCCACTTCGCTAAGCTCCATTACCGGTGGACGCGCTTCGTTCATTATGAAGTTCAGCAACTATGAGCTGGTACCTACCGATGTGCAGGATAAGCTCATCAAAGAGTTCGAAGCAAGCCAAAAAGAAGAAGAATAAACCACATCTTAAAATCACAGCCTTCCACCGGAGCTTACAAAGCTTGGTGGGAGGCTTTTTATTACAAAATCAACAGATAATTATGAAAGAAAATATAGAGTTTATGGGAATGGCACGCCAATCCCTCAGTGGTAAATGGGGGAAAGGCGTCTCCATAACAGCCCTTTATTTTGTTATTGCCATTGCTGTCTCACTTATAGAAGAAACAAATCCGCAATATGGTATATGGCTCAATTTACTTAGCATACTGTTTTTTGCTCCTCTGGCTGTAGGACTTGCCTATTGTTTCTTGGGGATAGCCCAAGGTAAACGCATCTTCATAAGCGACCTCTTCAGCGGGTTCAATCAGTATGGAAGGGCGTTGTGTACATATCTGCTAACACTCATCTTCACCATATTGTGGACATTGTTACTGATTATCCCCGGCCTCATAAAGAGCTATGCCTATTCTATGACATTTTTCATTATCAATGATGATCCACAGATAGGTGCTAATGAAGCTATCGAGCGCAGCATGCAAATGATGGATGGATATAAATGGAAGCTATTCTGTCTTCATCTTCGTTTTCTTGGCTGGATTATACTAGGAGTTCTTTCATTAGGATTCGGACTTCTTTGGGTATACCCCTACATTCTGACAGCCATGGCCCACTTCTATGAAGACCGGAAAGCCGAGATGCAGGAAATAGTAGAAGAATAAGCCTCACCCTTCATATGAGAAAGAAGACGCCTTACCAGTTTGGTAAGGCGTCTTCTTATACGATGCAAAGAATGCATATTAAACTTATTCTTCCTCTATGCGAAAACCGGTGCGACGCAGCTCTTCCCAATAAGAAGGATAGGATTTACTGACCACACCGGGATCATCTATCAACACCGAGGGTAACAAGAGAGCTGCCGGGGCAAAGGCCATAGCCATGCGGTGATCCTTATAGGTAGCGATGGCTTCGAGAGGGGAAGGTTCGCAACGTTCACCTTCCCAGTAGAGTACAGAATCGTTCTCTTCCTGGATGAGACAGCCCAACTTTTTCATCTCGGCGCGGAGGGCGGCGATGCGGTCGGTCTCCTTTATTTTGAGGGTTTGCAGCCCGGTAAAGCGAAAGGGAATACCTTTTAGCGCACAGGTTACTACAAAGGTTTGTGCCAGATCGGGCTGATTGATAAAGTCATACTCCATACGGGAAACTGGTTCTCCGAGGCGAATCAGGCGAATGCCTTCGGCGGTGTATTCGGTACGGATTCCGAGCTGCTCAAAGAGGGTGGCTACGCGGCTGTCGCCCTGAAAGCTGTCCTGATACAGAGCCGGCAGAAACAGTTCCCCGCCTGCGGGGTTCAAGGCCAACATCTGATACCAGTAGGAAGCAGCACTCCAGTCATTTTCCACGGTATACGACACAGAGCGATACGCTACAGGAGGCACACGAAGTACGAAAGGGCTCTCCCACTCTATCACAGCGCCAAACTCGCGCATGAGCTGCAACGTAAGTTCTATGTAGGGACGCGATATAACCTCTCCGGTAAGGGTAAGCCTAAGACCGCCTTCCAACACGGGGGCAATCATCAAAAGGGCTGAGATGTACTGCGAACTCACATTGCCCGGCAGCTCGATAGTTCTGCCTTGCAGCGACCGACCACGAATGCACAAGGGCGGAAAACCCTCCTGTTCCACGTACTCAATATCCGCGCCCAAACGGCGAAGCGCATCCACCAGCACACTAATGGGGCGCTGGCGCATCCGCGAAGTACCGGTAATCACCCGTTCTCCAGGAGTCACAGAAAGGTATGCCGTGAGAAAACGCATGGCGGTCCCAGCGGCCATAATGTCTACCACCTCGGGGCAGTCACGAAAGGCACGCACCATCACAGCCGTATCGTCACAATTCGACAGGTTGCGAACCGCCTCCATCCCCCCTCCCGAGAGAGCCTGAAGGATGAGTGCCCGGTTACTGATGCTCTTGGAAGCTGGCAATTGAACGGTGCCCTGCAACGGACCTCCGGGTGCAAAAACGGTATATCTCATAACGCCGGCAAAGATACGCCTTTTTTCCGGAACGCCCCGCAAGGACTACTGCAAAACAGATCTTGTATCAAGAGAGGTTTGCTGTTAAAGTTTCCTACTTAAAAGGCAGGTTTCCAGGTTACCTGAAACTTATCCGCGTTTTTTTATATAGTTTTGCATCCCAAAACGGACTGACAGCAAAAACGAATGAAAGCAATCCTTTACATATTTATAGGCGGAGGCATCGGCAGTGTGCTGCGTTACCTGTGTGCACGGTGGGTGGATACACGCCTTACGGGGCTGTTCAGCCAGGCGGTGTGCAAGGCCGAAACTGCAGTCCTCTTTCCTTGGGGGACACTGGCGGTTAATATAACCGGATGTGCGCTCATTGGTTTCTTGTATGGGATGAACCGCACAAACGCACTTTCTCCGGAACTGCTGCTCCTGTTTACTGCCGGATTCTGTGGGGGATTCACCACATTCTCAGCCTTTTCCAATGAGATGCTGCTGATGCTTCGCAGTGGCAACTATCTGGCATTCATGACCTATTCCATAGGAAGCCTGGCTGTGGGATTACTGGCCACAGCCGCCGGATACCGAATGTCCACAGCCTTGTGTTGACACCGGACGGAACCTCAAAAAGTCATTCCATACAAAGATTTACCCCCCTCTCTACCCTGTTTGTGGTAGGAATATACCCTGTGAAGGGGAGTAACACCTCCTCAAAAGCCCGTACCTTTGCATCATCAATTACATCAAAAAAGAACTAATATAAAAATTATTGAGTATGAGTACCAACAAGAAACTACACTTCGAAACCCTGCAGCTTCATGCAGGACAGGAACAACCCGATCCCGTAACCGGCGCTCGCGCAGTGCCCATCTATCAAACTACCTCGTATGTATTTAACAATTCGGCACATGCGGCCGCACGCTTTGCTCTGCAAGACCCCGGAAATATATACGGCCGACTGACCAACCCCACGCAGGGCGTATTTGAGGAGCGCATCGCTGCCCTCGAAGGCGGCATCGCTGCACTGGCCGTGGCATCAGGGGCAGCAGCTATTACATATGCCCTCCAAAATATTACCCGGGCGGGCGACCACATCGTTTCCGCGCAGAGCATCTACGGAGGAACGTATAACCTGCTGGCGCATACACTGGCCGACTATGGGGTAAGCACCACTTTTGTGGATCCTTCCAACCTGAATAATTTTGAGCTGGCCATCCGCGAAAATACCAAAGCCCTCTTCATCGAAACCCTGGGTAACCCCAACTCGAACATCATTGACATCGAAGCCGTTTCGGCCATTGCGCATGCACACGGAATCCCCCTTATTATCGACAACACATTCGGCACTCCATATCTGATACGTCCCATTGAACACGGGGCAGACATTGTAGTACACTCCGCCACCAAATTCATCGGCGGACATGGCACCTCACTGGGAGGAGTCATTGTAGACTCGGGTAAGTTCGACTGGAAAGCCTCCGGCAAATTTCCGCAACTCACCGAGCCGGACCCCAGCTACCACGGCATACGCTTTACAGATGCCGCCGGTGCGGCTGCATACATTATCCGTATCCGCGCTATCCTGCTGCGTGATACGGGTGCTACCCTCAGCCCTTTCAACGCCTTCATCCTGCTGCAGGGACTCGAAACACTGTCGCTACGCGTGGAACGCCACGTGGAGAATGCCCTTAAGGTAGTGTATTTCCTCAAGAAACACCCACGTGTGGAGAAAGTAAACCACCCCTCACTGCCGGAACACCCCGATCACGGGATTTACCAAAAGTACTTCCCGCGGGGCGGAAGCTCCATCTTCACTTTCGAGATAAAAGGAGGCGTAAAAGAGGCGCAAACCTTTATCGACAAGTTGGAAATCTTCTCACTGCTGGCCAACGTAGCCGATGTAAAATCGCTCGTGATACACCCGGCCACCACCACGCACTCGCAGCTCAGCGAAGCCGAGCAGGCCGAGCAGGGTATCAAGCCGGGCACCGTACGCCTGTCTATAGGCACAGAACATATTGAAGACCTGCTGGCGGATATCGAACAAGCCCTGCAGGACTAGCCACCACATAAATAAGGAGCGTGCCGTATCTTCCATTTTTGGAATAATACAGCACGCTCTGTTTTTTTTGATTTCTCGTCTGTAGCAGGTTATTGAACCCGGCTAACCAGCCCGGGTTTTCGCATCGGCGGTTCGCGCTCCTCGCCTATAGGATACCCCAAGGAGGCGCAACCGAATACCCTGTGATTCTCAGGGACACCCCATTCCGTGAGCAACTCGCGCACACCGGGATCATCGCATACCGTGTGGCTCAACTGGTTAATCCAGCACGACCCGATGTGGAGTGAGTGAGCCGCCAGAAAGATGTTCTGCAAAGCACAGGCACAGTCTTGCCCCGCCCAATAATCAGCGGGATCGTTGCTGACAATAATCAATGCCGGAGCATAATAGTAACACACATAATCCTCGTCAAGTCCGCGTAGCCGAAGCCGCTCATCATTGCTATTAAGGAAAGCCTGACGAATGCGCAGATTCAGCTCGCGGAGCTTTTCCGGATTCGTCACAGCCGTGAGATGATAGGTATACTTATTCATCCCCGAGGGGGCATAAGTGGCAGCTTCAAGGATGAGGGATAACTCCTCTTCACGTATCGGGTCAGTGGTATATGTGCGTACGCTACGACGGTGACGAATCGCATCTAAAACTTCATTCTCTTTCATCTTGCAGGGTATTGTTATAGTAAAACGGCGCTAATATACGTATTTATTCAGGGATACCCATCTCTTTTTGGAAATCTATTTCTCATCCACCGTGTAACCCTCCACCTTCCACCACATTCTGAAAGCCGCTTCCACAAAGGGTTTCCGGGTTTTAGTGGAACGTGGAGGGTAGTGAAATAACTGGTGCGCATCAGATGAAAAATTGGTGGGCACGAGTTTGCAAACCGGTGGGCACCAGTTCTTCAGCTGGTGCCCACCAGTTTACACAAAACGCAGGCCTGAGGTGGAAGCATCTCAGGCCTGCGTTTTGTGAATTTCAGGCCTGCGTTCAGAGAAGTGCAGGCCTGAAACACCCGCAATGTAACTATCTAATATACAGCCACTTTCCTAGCCACACAAGTAGCGTTACTGCTGTAACACACCAGGTAGGTAGCGGGGAGAAGTGAACCGGTAGCTATGGAGAGCTGCCCATCGTGCATCTCACCGGCATACAGCAGCGTGCCGTTCATGGAAAAGACCATGACACGCGCTTCAAGCTCGCCCTCCGGGGCTACCACGCGGATGTGTCCTTCTTGGTAACCGAACTCGGGTTCCGGCTGTAAGGGGATCTCTTCATCGCCCGTCAGACTGTCGTTGACCGGTTCACGCAGCAGCCAAAGGCCATACACCCCGCCGGCGGCATTACCCGCAAGCGCATCAAAACGTACGGTTATGAAACTCTTACCACGAACGAGGTCGTCGGGGATGGCATATTCCACATAGCGGAAGTTATTGGTTTTCCACTTGCCACTCACATTTTCGGCCGCAATGGTATCGCCCTCCACGATGATGTGGAAGCTTCGCGAACCGGTTTCATTGCCCCAGTAACGTACGCGCAGATACAGGCCGCCCAAGCCGCCCGACTTGAGGGTATACCCAAAATATCCCCCACTGTTGGCATCGCGCCAGTCGAGTCCCTGGTACACACCTACGGTAGAGCTGAAGGTAACAAGGCTGTGAAGCGTTTCGTGAACCGAATTATTCATGCGTACGGAATCCAAATGAATGGAGTCCTCTATGATAGCTTCCAGCGGCTTCAACAGGCGCACGGCGTAGGCTCCTCCGGCGGTATGACCGGGCTTGGCGGCAAACTTTACGGTTACCGTATCCTTGCCTTCAAGCAGGCTGGCGGAGATGGGGTATTCCACGTTCATAAAATCGGATACGCTCCACTTCCCGTTGATGTTTTCGGTAGCAATGGTCTTCCCGTCGATTTGGATGTCGAAGGTGCGGCTTCCGGTTTCTTTTCCCCAGTAACGCACCTGGAGGGAGAGGTCGCTACGCCCCCTTGTCAGCATGCGGTAGCTGAACCAGCCTCCGTTGCGGGCATCGCGGTACATCTCATTCTCATAGGTTCCGGTGTAGGAGTTTTTGGAGTCCATGAAGTGGTCGGATTCGGGCTGCTGCTCGCCGGGATTTACGGCATCTACCACCCGGCGATCCTGTGCCAGGAGGGCTTCTTCTTCAAGCGCCAGTTCTTCACCAATCACCTGATATTCCTTCTCGGTGAGTTGCATCCAGTACATCATGTACCGGGCATCGTGAATAGTATAGAAGGGGCGGATGGTTAATTTATTGAAGGCGTCCTTGTTATAGGCTCCCTTCAGGCGGAAGATGAGCGAGTCGGGGTTTACCAGCTCCAAGGAGTCGATAAGTTTCGAACGATCGCCCACCAGGATGGGTGCCTTATTCAATGCATACAACTCGCCGGCGGCTACCTGGTCCATACGTCCTTCGCCACCCACAAGTCCATCGAGTTTCTTATTATCCGTAGCAGCACCCAGCAGGATGGGGCCATGCATCAAGGCAATGTAAGAGGACACGTTGGGCATCTGCACATAACTGCTCTTCATGGGGAGCGAAACCTCTACCACATCCCCATCTGCCCAGGTGCGATCCAGTACCAGATAAGAGGAAGCGGCACTGCTCTGTGCATATTCCGTACCGTTAATCTTCACCTTAAAATCCTCCTTCGACACCCATGACGGATGACGTACAAAGAGTTTAAAAGCCGCCGGAGCAGTCGCTGCCACCGTAAAGGTGGTAGATTCCTGATACGGGAAACGGGTGGTTTGCGTCAGGGTAATGCCCTTTGCCTCCCACTCCAACGAAGAAGGAATGAACAAGTTGGCATACAACGAATCGTTGCGATGAGTATAAATAAACTGGGCATACTTACCATGATTCTCCATGCCACTACCCACACAGCACCACATGGCCTGGTTCACGGCCGAATATACGCGGTAATGCTGTGGACGCGCAGAAGTGAAGTATACATATCCCCCATGCTCCGGATGCTGCGTGGAAAGGATGTGGTTATACAAAGCCCGCTCGTAGAAGTCGGCATACTTGGCCAAGGGCTGGTCAAAGAAGAGGTCTTCCGAGAGCTTCATCATATTATAGGTATTGCACGACTCCGGCCCCTCCCGGGATGTGACATACTCCTGGCAGGCCGAGGCAGAGATGAAATGCTCACTCCGGCTGTTACCCCCCAATGCCAGCGAACGTTTGTTCACCACATCATCCCAGAAGAAAAGGGATGCATTGTCATACGTACTCATTTTTCGATCCTGCTGATATACGCGCTGGAAACCGATCACCTTCGGCACCTGGGTATTGGCGTGCTTGTTGTCCAGGAAGGAACTGTTCTTCGCATTCATCGGGTCCAACAGCCACTTATGTGAGAAACGCTTGGCCGCAGTGAGATATTTCGCCTCACCCGTCATCTGGTATGCATCGGCATATACCTCATTCATACCTCCGTGCTCAATGCCCAGCATCGACTCCATCTGTGCATCGCTAAGGGCGGAGGTGATGTTGATACCCCAGTCGCACAGCTTCAGAAACATATCATACGCCGCCTCGCTGCCCGTATACAACCAGGTATCCCGAAGGCCGGAGTAGATCTTGTGAATATTGTACCACGCCACCCAGGCGCTGTTATAGGCGGTAAAATTAGCGGTGGAGAAGTTGGTCCAGATATTCTTACTATCGGGCAATCCGCCCAAGTATCCAGCCATCTTTCCGGTCTGGGCATCCTGACATTTCTTCAGCTGCGCCAGCATGTAGTCCATGCGCTCTTTGAGTTGGGCTTTAAGTATCACATCCCGCTCAGCGGCATAGTGAATGGCAAGGGCCGAGAGGTAGTGACCACCCACATGTCCGTCGAGCCCCGCCCAATTGGAGAATGCTGTACCGGTTTGCGTAATACCGGCCTGTTTTTGGTAAGGTTGCAACAAGCGGTCTACATCATACTGCAACAACACCTGCACGTTCAGCTCCATAGCATGCGCAAAGGGGCCTTCAAGAAGAGTTACCTTTTCCAGTGGAAATTCCTGTGGATAAAGCCGCTCCTGGGCCAGTGCATTATCGGCCACACCGGCAGCAATACCGATGGATAAAAGAATCTGAGTCCATTTCATGATCAATGCTTTTCAGGGTTTACCCTGCATCATTCATCACAGATAACACATGAAGATGCAGGCTAGGTTAGTTAATTCGGATACAAAAATAAGAAAGAAAAGAGATACCCACGCCCTCTTTCTGCAAAAACTATCCGAATACTCTGATATTTACAGATCTATATAACGAAAGAGGAGGGTTTTCCTTTAACAGAAACCCTCCTCTTTTATAAAATCAACACAATGCTATTTTCTCTTCTTGATAGGAATATACCATGATTCACTATCCCAACCTCCAGCTCCAGGAGTTGCCAGATTAGCCAGCTTTCCAGGATCAATACCCGGCTTCTTGCTTACACGGTCTGCAAGGAATTTAGGAGTATTCTGATAACGAGAGAAGCGCATCAGATCGTGGAAGCGGTTTCCTTCGAAAGCGGTTTCCAATGCATACTCGTTACAAAGAATATCTTCCATATACTCAATCTGCTTCGTTACATCGCCTGGATGTACATCTTTAGGCATCTTGAAGGTGATATCTGCTGCCGCACAACCGGCACCACGTCCATGAAGACCTGCATTATCAAGATATGCATTATTGCTAAAATTATAATAAGGCAGTACTGAATCATTAAAACAATAGAGTAGAGTATCACTTGGAGTTCCATCTGAATATATATCGTAAGGTACTACTCCGTTATAGGCATCCACTGTCGCTGTATACATAGGTATAAGCTCGCGATATACGCCTATATATTGCTTTGTTCTTTGATTGTAAGAATATACACGATATGCACCAGCACCCTCTATTGGATTTCCATCCTGATCATACACAGATCTTAAAGGCGGCTTTTCTGATGAAGGCATATACAATGTGATATTGTCCGAGTTAAGACCATACTTTAAAGCAATCATTGCAAGGTTAGGCTTTCCGGCACGATTCACAGCCTCAGCATAACGCAGATACAGAGTAGCTACACGATACAAAGTAACATCCTTTCGGTGCAAAGAACTTCCTGTATATTTAAGGATTGCACTATCCCCTTCAACTGAATAGTAATAAGTTGAACCGGAAATTCCCATAAGCTCAAGATTACGTCCAAATGATCCTCTCTCACGAAGGTCACCTTTTCTTCCATAATCTACAGATACAGGATTTACATATCTCAGGAAATAGTTTACATCATAATAATCCGATTCATTCGGAGTATAAGCATACTCTGTATTTTTCCACAGGCTACGCGCCACAGAGGAAGCATTAATAGCTATGTCTTCAGTTTCATAGCTGGGATAACCGCACAGGGTATCGATATTACTACGTACATGGGTAGAGTCCGCATTAGGATAGTTTATATATGCGGGAGTTTCTATATCATACTGAAAACGCCCCCACATTGAACGGGCACTATTGCCTACTGGAGAGAGGTACTTGTTAGATTGAGAATTATTCCACGATGATCCTCCCCCGGCAAGCAAAGGTCGAGTAGACAGATAAGGTGTAGGCGAACTAAGCCCTGGTTGCCCATCCTTTATCAAGCTATAATAGATTTCTGCCGCACGTTCATACTCGCCTTTCCAAAGACAGAATTCTCCCAACATAAACCGGGCATCCATCATTTGAGAACGAAGATTGGTACCACCTATTGATCCATAAGCCGGCAATGGCATACTCTTTACCGATTCCAATTGAGGTATCATGGCTTCAGCAAGTTCATCAATACCATACTCGGGATACTCTGCATACGCCTCAGCATCCGATCCAATGAAATTAGTATAGTAACGAGCTTTACCATAATTCAACACAAGCTGCAAATACGTCCAAGCACGCAATGTAGTAGCTACAGCAACTTCTTTGGGAAGTGCCTTACTTCCGTACTGAATGATGTAATTACACTGGTTAATGATCTCATAATATTCCTTCTGACTGGTATATTCATTCGCATCAGTAACATTCAATGAGCTGAGTTCTTTCAGATCTGTTGTAGCATATTCAGTAGACGTCATCAAGTCGGCACGCAACTCACCCAACAGAATGTAACGAGGACCAAACAGTTTCATATTATTAAGTACACCCAACATGTGATACACAGAGTCCTGCATAGTAAGTTCCCCTACCGGCACAAAGCGATCACTTTCCGTATCCAAACAAGAAGTGAAGCCCATTGCTGTCACCCCAGCTAATAATCCTATAATTATTGACTTTTTCATTTGTTTCTGCATTTTAATATTAGAGATTAATCTTCACTCCTAAATAATAGCTGCGACTCTGCGGAAGAAGTCCTGCGTCTACACCCTGATAAAGTACAAAGTTGCTGTTTGAGAACTCTGGATCAGATCCCAGGTACTTAGTCACAGTAAACAGGTTGTGAGCAGAGGCCCATACAGTGATACCCTGCAGGAAGCTCAGATTAAGAGGAATTTCATACGACAATGACACGGTCTTCAAACGAAGATAAGAGCCATCCTCAATCCAGCGGTCAGAGAAACGCGCATTACCCATTGGGTCACCGTATGCAATACGAGGCATATTGGTAATCTGCCCTTCATGATTCCAGGCATTGGTCATGGCAAGAGTCTGGTTGTAATAAGTAGATCCGGACTCTAACTGAGAACGCAGATAGTTGTACACATCATTGCCCTTTGAGAAGGTAAATAATGCATCAAACGTAAGATTCTTCCACTTCATATGAGAGTTGAATGAGCCAATGAAATCAGGATTAGGGTCACCAATTACAGTTTTGTCCTTCTCATCAATGAAGCCATCGTTATTCTGGTCTACAAATCTCACATCACCACCGGCAAATTCGTGGATCTTACCATATTTATCCATGATACCCAAACGATGTTGTGCATCACCTTCACCATACACTTTCACATCTTCTGCGCTTGCGTATACACCATCAGTCTTATAGCCATAGAAGAGACCGGCTGTAGAGCCTACGCTAGTCAGAATCTCTGCACCATAATACTTATTGATTACGTCTTTTCCATCGCTCAAAGCAGTCACTTTGTTCTTGTAATGAGAAATGCTTGCGCCAAGTTCCCACTTAAAGTTACGAAGATTTAATGCCTTTACACGAACAGAAGCTTCAAAGCCCTTATTCTCCATCGCACCGTTATTGGTCCAATAGTAGTCCTCACCACTCAATTCAGGCAACTGAGTTTGGGTAATCAAGTCGGAGATCTTGTTCTTATATACATCTACCGAGAATGAGAATACATCATTGAACAATGACATATCCATACCTACATTAAACTTACGACTGGTTTCCCAACCCAATGTTTCATTACCAATTTGTGCCAGCAACAAAGCAGGCAAGTTGTTATAGAACTGAGTCGGAGAGAAATAAGTTACATTCAAATTGTCAAGCAACTGGTCGTTACCCGTAATGCTATAACCCGCACGCAGTTTCCACAGATTGATGAAATCAGCATTCTTCATAAACGGCTCAGAAGAAATGATCCATGCTCCCTGAATAGAGGGGAAAAGTCCCCAGGAGTGATCACCAATATGGACAGCACCATCTACATTGCTACCAAACTTGGAAGAAGTATCAAAAGTCAACGAACCCGAGAGGAAATACTTGCTCAGGAAGTTATAATCCACATTGGCATACACTGCAGCTGTTTTAATCTGATCGTCCACACCACTGGCAGTCTTGTTATGCATCTTGGCACTAATAGTAGTAATACGGTCATTGGCTGTATTATCCGCACTTGCCCAGTCCATCTTATATTGATCCGAAGTATAACGATAGCCGGCTAGCATATCGAAATTATGCTGCGCGACAGCCTTCTTCCAAGTCAAACGAGTATCACTAAATACTGCAAGCTGTTTGGAAGACAAAGACTTTACTGTATTTTTAGCATAATACTCAGTTCCTCTGTCGAAGTAGGGTGTTCCATTACCTGGACGGAAATAAGCAGCTACTACTTTATCAAGTGTATAGCTAAACAAAGAACTCAATACCAGATCTTTTGCAATAGTCCATTTTGGAGTTACAGCTACATTCATGTGGTTATTCTCATTCTTCGAAATAGCACCCTTCTCGTCATCTACCAAAGCAGAAGGATTGGAAATTCCAAAATTATCAGACAAACTATATTTAGGCGATACAGTACCAGCTGTAGTATATTGCATAGGGGCTAAAAATGGCGACTTAATCAAAGCCAACATAGTAGGAGAAATCACCGGATCTAATGAATAATCTTCAGGAAGTCCATCTTCCGGAGATTCACGATCTACCTGAGAGTAGGAAATATCTACTGCCATAGCCAATTTGGAGTACAACTGAATATCTGAGTTAAAACGAGCATTCAGACGGCTAAAACTACTATTTTTAATAGTAGACGGAGCACTGGCATAACCTACCGAAAGATTATACAATGCAGATTCGTCACCACCATTTACAACCACATTATAGCCTTGAATAACAGGAGTCTGGAACACCTCATCTTGCCAATCCGTTTCATTATGATATTTCTTATAATAACTACGAGTCGGATCATTGCTCAACCATGCAATTTTCGAATAGTCTGAATATTCCTCGCCACGTACAAGCTCACTGGCATATTGACGAAACTGTGAAGAGTTCATCATTTCGGGCATCTTGGGACGTTCACTAACACCCACGAAAGCATTCAATTCAATACGAGTAGCCTGGCTATGACCACGCTTAGTAGAAATAAGAATCACCCCATTGGCTCCTCTACTTCCATACAATGCCGCACCATCTTTCAATACTGTGATACTTTCAATGTCATTCACATCAAAATTAGTCAGTGGATTGTAAAAGAAGCCTTGCATAATAGAGTAGCGACTAGCCTGATTGTCAAAAGTAGCACCATCTACTATAATAAGGGGCTGAGTCATCAGGTTCAACGAGTTAATACCACGAATAAACACAGATGCTCCATTACCGGGAACCCCTGAGTGGGTAATCGCACGTATATCACCACCAAACTGAGATGTTATCTCGGATTCAATAGATACAGCTCCATCTTTTCCCATTTCATTCGTCTGAAGCACAGGGCTTATAATAGAAGAATTACGTCGAGTACCTTGCAATAAATCTTTCTTTGCAAACAAATCCGTAAATGTAGATGCATACAATACCACATCAATTGCATTCTCATTACGCAAAGGAATTTCGCGCAAAGCATAGTCCGTAGCCGACACTTCTACTGTAGCCGCAAGAGTAGGGAGCTTTATGGTAAAAAGTCCATTCTCATCAGTCATTGCCGAATATCTGGCCCGTTCCAACATCTGAATACGAGCACCCACTATCGGTTTACGGGTAGCGGCATCCATTACCCGGCCTGTCACAGAAAGAAGCTCTTCCGTTACAGTTGTTTTCTTCTCTACCTCAGCAGTTGCTGTGGCCTCTTGGGCAGATAAGCCCACCGCTCCAGCTAACAGCAGCACACACAATCCGCTTTTCAGGATATGCATATCTCTAATGAATTTATTTATTCTATTCATAATAGTCCTTATTATTAATTATCACGACGAGGTACCAACTCTATACAATCGATGTAAAGGCTATGATCGTATTTTTCATCACGAATACCGGCAGCACAACCCAATTGTATTTTCACACCGTATTTCTCTTTGTAGAGGTCCACCTTGGCGGCCGCTTCATTTTCCTGCTTATACACATTTTCATCATCAAGCAGGAAACCGGCATAACACGGAGCCAGATTACGAATCTCCCCAACCTTCACACGGGTTACATATGCAGAGTCCACTTCAAATTCTTCAATTTTCGGGGCATTTTGCACTAGAACACCATTTTCTACAGTCGTATAATATAATGTACCCTTTACCAGATTTTGTCTAACAAGCACACCATCCACCTCTTTGGAAGGAATAAATGTCACCCACACATCATAATCACCAGACAGTGTATTGGCAATACCAAAAGTAGCACCGGCAACCTGAGCAGTAGCATTCTTCACGTAAATATAAGTACCACCATATGACTGATACTGGTTCTGAGAAACTTTGTATCTCTTATCTTTGTACTTCTCATAATCTGTGCTCAACGGAGAATATCGAAGCGTATCCGTTACAAGTCTGGGAGTAGTAACAATCATACTGGCACTTGTGGTGCTAAGTAAACGATAAGAATCCTCACATTCGGTAGTAATGGTATCCTGCCACACATCAGCAGCCTCATACAGATATTTACTGGTGAGATACGCTTTACCATTACTCGCATCTATGGGCGTAGAATTTGCTGGAGTTAGCCATTCATTAACATCCTTTTTGGGAACTTGATAATAACCCACACTCCGGTAGAAATCAGAATTCGGATCTACATACGAAAGAACCTGCGGAGTAAAAGTCATACCTGCAACCAGATAATCATGAATCAGGAATTGCTTCCTACGTGCCAATGAGTCAATCGTTGCTTCTGCATTTGTACCATCATAGTATCTAAAGTTCTTATATTGAAGTTCCGGATAATATTTAAAATTCTTCTCAATCTTAGTGTATCCCTCATCCCATGCCTGATCATCAAAAATTAAGGAAACATAGGTACTATCTTCATGATTCAGTTCTCCAACTAACCCCCAATACGGATTATACAGGCGTGTTACGGAATCCAAATAGATTGTTTGCCCCAGTGTATCCACATAACCAACTGTACTTTGGGCCTTATTCAGAATAGTGCTGTTGTAAGAGAATAAATAGTCTTTCAACTTTCCACCCTGCTTATCAATAATTTCCCAGATGTTCGATTTATAAGGAACAACCTGTGGAAGAGTCTGCAACAATCCATTCTTACATGCAAAGTTCGTAGCCTCCATCTGGATATTCGGATTCAATCTATCACCAAACACATCAGATTTTAAACGCATAACTTTCTTATTAAGCATAGTTACAGTAGTATCTGACACAGTGCTTACATTCTGATAGAAATAAGATATATGGTTTTGGATAAATTCACCTTCTAATAGAGAATCTTCCATGACGAAACCACTCATAGCATCATTGGTAGGAGCAAAAACGGTATAGATACGAGAATCCTTACCCGATAAGAGTGCTTCATACCCTTTTTCTCGCAGAATATCTTTAAACGCACTATACTCTGGTGCCTGCAAAGCCTCCCAAAGAGTTGGGCCGGCCTGCGAAGGGGAAATCGCAGAATAATGGTCGTCCCAGTCGTCATTACAGGAGAACATACCAACGCTTCCTGCTACAACCAGTGCACCCAACATTAATTTTTTCACTTGTATTTTCATAACTTTATTGTTTTCTGTATTACTAAATAGCTATATGCATTAGTCTCTTGGCTCGGATATATTCGGATTATCATAGATAGAAGCCGGACAAATCTCAATATAGTCCATCATAAACTGCGCCGACTCATTTGTCGTAGCATTTCTAAACCGCAGATAGATCGGTCCGTCCTGGTTCAGATTAACCACGCCTACCACACAACGTAGAGCCCCAGCTATTGTTCGTATAGAAGCTGAGCTATTACCATTTTGCGCTTTAGTGGAATTAGGACCTTTTAACCATCCATTTGCATGAAGCACCTTATCTGAATCGTAGTCTTCTGCAGTACCAGTATCAGCTACCCAGCCATAATTCGAAGATAATTTTGTTAAATCAATAGGGATACCACAAGGCAAAAGTTTATCGCGCGAAGTTCCCATATAAATTTGCGCACATCCACGAGCATCATTTCTAGTATATCCAAATCGTACTTCATATTGCCCTGCCGGCACAGAAGGTAGCCTAATATCAAAGTCAAAGTTACCCATTGCCATCATCTCATCGCCCTGATAGTTATCCCATCCGCCAGTACTACTATGCTGAGGATTCAGGTAATAAAGACGAGTTCCCTCTGTACGAAACCACACATTGGAAAGATATCCGTTAGACATATATATCTGTTGTCCATTAGTGTATTTTGCACGAATAGCGTTACTCATCATTTCAGGAAAAAGTTCTGCATAATCCAAGCGGAAACGAATCTTCTTAAAATCCGGACGGTTGAATTTCAACACATCTTTAATCTCATGAAACAATCCATTAGATGATTCACGCGATGGGTTCTCAGACAATAACACCCCATTTCGTACAGGTCGTGACCAGCCGAGACGTTCATCGGAACCGGCTAAAGGCTGTTGATCTGCAGATGGATTTAACTGACAGGCTGTTGCATAATCAAGAACTCCATCCATCGCAGGTGTAAATGAATTTTGACCGGCAGCCATATATAACATCTGGTTAGGCGCCACCGTTTCTGAGAACTCATAAAACTTCATATATCCAGTCATCACCGTTTTCGGGTCATAGCGATAGAAGTCCATCTTGTCAATCTTCTTATTTACAAAATGGTATGCCACAAAACGATTGAAATAATTCAAGGAATCTTCCCACTTCTCAGTCAATCCGGCATTCAAAGCCACTTGATTATCTGCGTAAGTTCTCTGGAACCACACCTTCGCCGAGTCCTGCATATCCTTCAGACTTCTGATACCTGCATTCTCAAACACCTCGTCGGTTTCAATAAAACAGGTATAATAGAAGAAACGATTTTGTGGAGTAATAGCACTTGTTCCACCATTGATATCCGTAAAACCGGTAGCTGGAACAAAATTACGATCTTCAGGTTCGGTATTCAGGCGAGTTCCTATATTAGTCAGACTGACAGCCTCTCTAAACAAGGAATATTCCGTGAACTTTTCCAAAAATCCATCCAACTTAAGGTCTGAAGGTTCAAGTACAGAGTCTATTTGATGAACTACACCATTATGAACGAGAAGGTCTTTTTCAACAATCACAGACATTTCATTTACCATATAACTTGTACTGTGATTCTTCAAATAGATAGTCTTGCTATACATATTCTGGTCGGGCAACTTAGCTACAAAATTCTTGCTTTCGTATACCGTATTCAGAACAGAGTTAATAACATGCATTCTGCCAAGTACAGATATTGCAGAGTCAGACATATCTTCAACCGATGCCCAACCATACTTTTCCAAGTACTTTGTCATAGCCTCATTATTCGGGGCAAAACAAGTAAAGTTGCCATAGGCATTCATCAGCGCTTCCATGGTAGAGCCATCAGACTTCAGTCTACAACGCTGCAATACTTTCCTAAACTCACTATAGACATCCGGACGGTTATTCAAGAACTGCCCCACGGTTTCTCCCGTAAATGTATAATAGCTTTCGCTTGCAATATCATCATTTTTACATGATGACATTGCAGCTGCTACCACAACAAGCAACAAAAGAGCAAACTTACTATAGCTTTTATTTATATTTTTAATTATCTTACTCATAACACGCTGTATTACTTTTGATAGTTATCTGTTTCAGACACATAGTATGGGTTTTGCACCAGGCTGGAGTTACGTTCGAGTTCATCTTTATAGATCGGCCAGTACATGGCATCCATAGATGATAAACGTGATCCAAGCAGGTCGGCACCTTCTTCCATCTTTGTTTTCACATGGTCAATCACTCCCTTTGTGGGGGTCTCAGGGGTACGCTTATTATCGCGACGCGCCATTCTAAACAAGTCAAACCAACGCTTACCTTCAAAAACTAACTCACGACGACGTTCAGCATATACCAACTCCGATTCTGTAGCAGGAGTAAAAGTAGGCGATGTTGTATTAGTCCTATTGGATCGTTTGTAAATACGACCTACTAACTGGTGGGCTTTTCTCATTTCAGCAATATACACATCCGATTCAGCCGTATTCAGATATATGAGTTGTCCATCCTCATTAAAATCAAAGCGAGCATTCATTCTTTCTACTATCGCCTCTGCCTTCATCAGGTACACTTCAGCCAAACGGTAGAAAATCCATGACGGATAGTTGCTTAAACTCGCGTATATTCCCTCATACTTCTGAATAGGATACCCACTTGTAGTAATAATCGAAAGCCCAGACATGTTATTCAAGAAACGCGCGTCATTAGTAGATGCAGTATACTCTGTATTTTGTTGTATATGATACACAAAATCTTTCGAAGTATATCCTGCTGCCTTTGTGTACTTGTCATTGGGGAATACTTTATATGTAGTCACCCAATCGCCACGCGTACCCGAAGAACCAGGTGAACCATATAACAAGTTTATTTGCACCAAGTCATCTTCCTTTGTTTGCTCCCACATCGTATTTCTATTTGAATACAAAACAAACAAGTTCTCATAGGTACTCACAGGAGAAACAAAAATATTCGAATATCCAGTAGCAAGCATCAAATTCTTCGTCTGATCCATAGACGACTGGGTTTTCATTGTATCCTGGAATATCGCATCACAATATTTAATTGCAATATCATAAGAGATTGAATCATGGGGATATTCCTGGCCAGAAGCCTTCCACAAGTATACATCTGCCAACATTGCTTTTGCAGCGTTACGAGTAATACGGCACCTGGTTTCAATTTCTGAAGAATAAAGCGTCTGAGCGTATTTCTCAGCATATTCCAAGTCAGCAATAATATATTTAAGAACATCATCTGCCGGCACTGCAGAAACCATCAGATTCTCAGTGTCGTCCAATACAGGTTTATCTACATAAGGAAATTCCTTGTATGTGCGAACCAGATAGAAATAGCACAAAGCGCGCAAAGCTCTGGCCTGAGCCACGTGAGCTCTCATTTCTGAGTCCAAATAGTCAGGGTCTACATCACATACACCCGGAGCATATGTAATCACAAAATTGCAAAGTTTGATTACAGAATAGAAAGGTGCCCAAGAAGTGATATTATCCTTTTCCACAATACTGGAGAGGCTCACGCTCTTATACATCTCGCGGGTATCTTTTCCTTTTCCACTTGGAGATTCATTTTGCAATATATTATCCGAGCGTAGCTCTCCGAAAGCCATTACACGCAGCATAAAATCATTCTGCAACATTCTGTTATAACAAGATGCAAGCACTGCCTCTACGTCAGTTTGATCCTTCCACATATCTTCCAATACGATAGAAGTTTTCGGCTTCATCTCCAACCAATCCGTACAGGAACTCATTCCCAGTACCAGGAAGGGTAACAATACTATATTTTTAATTAATTTCTTCATTGTTGTATCATTTATTTAGAAACCAATACTAATACCAGCTGTGAAAGAAACGGAACGAGGAGTCTTTGCATTATCCGTAGATACACCTCTGGCTCCATATCCTACCTCAGGATCCACACCTGAATAATTCGTGAAACAATAGATATTATTCATTGTGAAATAGAAACTCAACTGATTCAAGTAATACTTCTTCAGCAATTTCGGATCAATACCGTAATTCAGGGTAATGTATTTGATACGCCAGAAAGAGCCATCCTCTACATAACGGTCACTACCCAAAGAATTATATCCTGCGTCATAAAGTGCACGCGGCATATCTGTCACGTCACCTTCTTTACGCCAACGCCAGTTGATAGAAGCACACTGGTTATCAGATTTACGCATGCTCTCAAGATTCATACGGGCCATATTTACTACTTTATTTCCAGAACGGAAGTTGCTAAATACGTTCAATGTCAATCTCTTGTATCTGAATTTCAATCCCATACCACCATTAAAGTCAGGGTTTGAGTTACCCAAGTATACAATATCCAGTGCGTCAATGTTACCATCGTGATTGATATCTTCATAGATAGCATCACCACCACGGAACTTCCATTGGTTGGCATCACCGAAGTGATACACCATCTGCTTGGCTTTGCCCGTTTCATCATAGATTACATTTCCACTTGCATCACGTGCTACCGGTTCGTTGGTATGGTTTACCTGATCCGGGTTTCTGGTTGAGTTGTAGTCATACTGGTAGACGCCTTTATAACGGAAACCATAAATAGATCCGAACGAGTTACCTAACTGCAAACGGGGCAGATAAGTAAAGTTTTCATAATTATAGTCAGGATTATACTCTTTCAATACAGAAGGCTCAAGTTCATTGAAGTTGTTGATATTATTAGCTATATTGAAAGTAAAGTCCATAGAGAAATCACCTATATGCACAAACTTATATGCATTGAAGTTTACTTCCCATCCTTTATTAACTACCTCTCCTGAGTTCTTCTGAGGATAAGAATCAAAACCAGAAGAAGTAGGAATACGGAAGTTCGGGTTAATCAGGTCGGTTGTAGTCTTGTGATAATAGTTAAAGTCAGCTGCTATCATACCGTCAAACAATTCTATGTCGGTACCAAAGTTCCATTGAGCACTCTTTTCCCACTTCAGATTAGTCAAACGAATATTTGAAGGCGCCAAACCAGGAGTACCAATATACCCGTTAGTTTCGCCGTACTTACTAAAATACAGGTAGTCAGCAGAAGGCATGTTACCACTCACACCCCAAGATGGGCGTAATGAGAACATGGTTAACCATTTTCTGGACCACTGCATGAAAGGTTCGTCAGTCACGTTCCAACGGGCAGAAAGACCGGGGAAGTTACCAAACTTGTTATCGCGACCAAATCGGGTAGAACCTTCACGACGCAATACAAAGTCGAACGAATATTTAGACTGATATGAGTAGTGAGCTACTCCTACAATAGCCATATTACGCCATTCGCCGGGACCCGATTGCAAGTCGCTCAGGTAAGTTCCTGCAGAAGCAGACTGCATACCATTAGGAAGACGATTTGTACCGATTGTCTGTCCGGAGTTATTACCCCAACGTACCTGCAAAGCAATCTGTGCAGTTAACACATGGTCTTTATTGGCAAAGTTAGAGGTATACTGAATGGCATTTTCAGTAGAAATACCCATCGCTTTACTTTCATTATAAACAGCCTCAATCTTTTGATCGTTCCACTTTCCTGCAGAAAGAATCTTAGGATAGAACTTGTCTTCGCTGTTATTACTGATATCAAATGAGATATATCCCTTATAACGCAGCATCGTTTTGTCGGGATCCAGTAAGTCGTACTGTATACGGAATGTAGGTAAGATACGATAGTTTTGGTCGTTTTTCTTAGCCAACATAGCAGAAGCTATAGGGTTCACCATACCATCCTGGTCACCAATATCATGTACATTAGCATCCTGATCCTTATTTGGATAGGCAAAGAATACATCCGTATCATTTCCTTTGGCATCTTCCCAATAAATAGAGAGGTTTGGCATCTTTCTAAGAGCAATATCCATCAAACCGTCATAATTCCTTTTATTATTGGAATATGTAAATGCAAATTCAGAGAAGAACTTAATACGTTTAGACACATTATAATCCAAATTCACACGGGTGCTATAACGATCATATTCCTGTTCAATCACAATACCAGTCTGAGTATAGTAACCTCCCGACACACGGAAGCGAGCTTTTTCACCACCACCGGTTATGGTCAGATAATGGTCATGAGTTTGTCCATACTGAGATACTTCTTTTACCCAGTCTGTATTATCATTAAATTCATCATAATAAATGTAGCTGGGCGTATAGCTCAACTCACCCAGATTCGCAGCATTAGGATTATCCTTTGGGTTAAAATACGCTTCTTTCATAAACATGGTGTAATCATCACCATTCAAAAGTTTATAGCCTTCGGGCTGCCAAGCACCAGAATAACGATAAGTATAATTCACTTTAGTGACTCCACGTACACCCTTCTTGGTAGTAAATTGCAATACACCATTTGAACCTTTCGCACCCCAGACAGCGGTAGCAGCCGCGTCCTTAAGTACGGTAATCGTTTCAATATCGTCAGGACTGATCTGCAAAAGCTCAGCATATTGATCCTGAGTTGCAGTAGCAAAGTCAAAGTCAGAGGTTACATTGGTTTCGAAGATGATACCATCTACAACGATCAAAGGCTGTGAGTTACCGGTAATAGTAGACACACCACGCAGACGCATGTTCATACCTCCACCTAAGTCACCCGACATACCTACGATATCCAAACCAGCGATACGTCCTTGCAGAGCGTCATCAATAGAAGCTACAGAAAGCCCTTCAAATTCCTTGGTACTAATTTTCTGCACCGCCATAGACATTTCACGTTCGGGGATTTCCAGAGCACCAGTACTTGTAGTTTTACGTCCCGAAATAATCACTTCTTTCAGTACGTTTTCTTCCACCAAGTCTATATTGAAAACCCGTTGTTCTCCAATAGGCTTCTTTACAGTTTCATAGCCGATGTATGCAAAGCGGATCATATTCTTTGTACTTTTCACTTTCAAAGAGAACTCACCATTCATATCGGTTACAGTAGCCGTGATAATACGGTCATTATTATCGATCTCTACTACGTTTACTTGCATCAGCGGTCCTTCAGCCGGCGAAGAAACGGTACCACGCACTACCACATCAGCGGATTGCGCCAATACGAACTGCGTGCAACACAAGATTGCAAGAAACAATACATATTTAAATCGTTCTTTCATAATATAACTATCTTAATAATTCTTATTTAAATTGAGCTCTTATCCCGTCATCTCCTTTTTCAGAGAAGAACAAGGGAGCATCTATTGCATGCACCACTACATAAGCAGAGCTGTTGATTCCTGTAGCACTCGAGGGTACACCATCAAATTGATACTCTCTCGCCATCGCATTCTTCAACACATTCGGAAGAACTTTTGCTTTGGACGTACCATTTCTGGAGGCTATTTCAAATCCACCCGCAGCTGTTGGATTGGCATACAATTCATAGAATACACTTTCGGCGTAATTAAACGACTGCGTTTTGTAATAACCCTCTGTACCATCTGTAAAGATTGAATTATCCTGGAAGTGATAACGAATAAAGTTCAATATTTTCTTGGCATATACTTTTCGTACATTTAAGATGCTATCTCTCTTAGCCTGAAGTCTTGCTTTTACTTCAGCTGTTGCATCGGACGGAATTTCTTCGGGTTGTTCCATCTGTGCAAGATCTTCCCATGAAGGAAGTCCTTCGCTGTAAGCCTTTGCCATTGCATCATTATTCGGCGCATACAATGTATAGTTATAATTGCTAAGGAAACTGATACATTCTGTATTAGAAATCACCGTTTGAGTACCTGCCTTCTTAGGAAGAACCAGTGCCTGATACAGCTTCAATGTATCCTGTCTATTAGAATACTCTTCATCAATCAAAACATCCGAACCCGCTACCAGTGCAGCAAATTCCGAGAGTTCCGGATTTGAAATTGAATTAAGAATATCAATCACAGGTTTCTTCGTGGGTTGAATAGCCTTATTTACAGCCATTGTAACACCATTACCTCCACTACCGGGTTCACCGTTCAGAATCTTGTCAGACTGATTATAGAAAGTAACGACTTCCGGAGTTTCTGCTTTTTCTTCATTACCGCCAGACAGAACAGTTCCGCCATTAGTAAATGCAGAAATATTCAGATAAGCACCACCTTTAGTTTGGTAGTAGCCACCCTTACTCCAGTCCTTCTTATCCATTATCACAATACAGTTATTCAAGATGTCCTTCAATAAGGTCTTTACTTTTGTAGCGTTTACAGTGGAACTAGTACCTACATTGCCATTTGTCTCCACTTTGGCTACTGTAGCAACTACTGTTTTGCTTGATTCATTATATCTAAAAGAGATACGTTGATAGCTACCATCCGCAGCAACAGTGAAAGGATCCCAATAATCCAACAAAGCATCATCCGTTGGCACTACAAACGAGAAAGTACTCTCCATAGAGTTCAGATAAGTACCATATCCATCGGGGATATAAGTAGTTTTATCAGTGTTAGTAACGGCCCAACCCATAACCCGCAGGTTCTCGATATTCAAGCAAGGTGCCATAACAGAGATGTAGGAGTCAGGAGTATACACCTTATTCACTACATAAATCATACCATTATTAGCGGGAAAGATCAGCCTATTACCTTGTTCATCTTTTGCTATATCGTCTTTTACGATACCTTGTTCACGGTTTCCATCATTCAACACCTTATTAAATATAGAAGGAAGAGATCCTAAGAATGAAGTTTTCATGTGATTATTGATCAATCGAGCCAACAAATCCTTTGGCACATCTTCCCAAGCATTAAAGCCGTGCATCACCAATCGACCGGTAGAGCTATTCCACCAGTCTTCCAAAGCCTGATCGGTAGGAACAAATATAGTACTCATATTCTGCCCCCATCCTTCTCCGGTTGCATATGCGCCACATTGCCAAGCCGGATCATAGAGCAGCTGAGGTTGTGGAGTATCTGAAGAGTCATTTTTCAATGCATAAGCACCATTCTGTGCAAAATAACCTTTACGAAGTACCTGATGACCATTCTCCTTATGATTAGACATATAATTATCAGTAGGCATGGTATAGCGATCCATCAAGCGATTAAAAGTTTTGGTAACCTTCCTAAGTTCTTGATTGTTAGCTAACTCTCCTGACATATTGGAGGGAGGTACCAAGAGATCTCTCAACACATGAATATATCCATTCTGACAAGTTACATCCTGAGTGACTACGGGCACATTCCACAAATATATTTCATATTGCGGATCAAAGTCATTCCCAAACATGAATGACATATCGTCATCGGTAATTTGTCTATTAGTGCGGAAGTCGGTAACAAAATGCACCATGGGAGCCGGGTCAGAAGATGGAATTGAAAAGAACACACTATCCTGAGCCTTTATCTGAGTCCAATAGTCGCCATTTGGCAATTCATCCCTCTTACTTCCTGCATACACTGCAATTGTGTCAAAAGTATAGGTTGTGTTATACCTACGCATGACCACGCCACGATTCGGATCATCCGAAGCTTCTGCCTTTGTTCCGGAAGAAAGTCTTTCCGCCAGATAGGCCGCATTGATCATTGAATTGTCAAAAATCCACCTCTTCTGAGCATGTGACAAATCAGCATAGCTACTCACCCCCCAAGGATTATCACCCCCATTGAAAAAGCGATTCCATGCGGCATCATCCGCTACAAAAACAGTTTTACTACCCGTTTTTTTCAACACCTCGGCATACTCAAGGTCATCAATCAACTTCAACGTGTAAGTAAAGTCTTTCCGGTTTTCAAGCTCTCCATAAACGCTTGACCCCAGCCACTTCGGATAAGAATCCTCCAATAAATCGTCTTGACAGGAGCTGAAAATCATCCCTGTCCCCAACATAAGGAAGAAACCGAAAGCCAAGCCAGAACATAAACTGCACAATCTTGTTTTCATTCGTTTTTTAGTTATGATTAATAATTAGTTTTAAGTTTCTTTTCTGTTACAAAGAACTGCAGCAAATGCAAATTTTCCGTAACCCACTATACATTGTTGCAAAGATAAGATAAAAAAAACAAGATGCACCAAATTTAAAAGCGCTTTTTTAGAAAAACCCGCGAAAACTTGTTGTATAACATATTTCTGTGCAAAACACCCTTAAACAAAGGGGAAATGAGATGTTAAAAACACCATTTCCGATCTCTTATCTATACCTTTCACTGCAAAACCGGAACAACTTTTACACTCTCTTCAAAACCTTGATTTTATATTCCGGTAACCCTCACGCCTCATCCTTTCCAACAGGAGTTATATAAAAAAACAGTCTAGCTTGTCCGAAAAACGACCTTTTAACACTTTTATTTCCTTTCTCATGTTAAAAACACAATCTTAAAAAAAAGGTAAAACACAGAAAGGTTTTTACCCCTCCATGCACAACGTCCCACAACTAATGCGCACAAAGCAAGTAACTGGTGGGCATCAGTTCCCCGACTGAAGCGCTGCAGTCGGCCAACGGCAGGCCTGCGTTTTAAAATCTCAGGCCTGCTACCGAAACATCTCAGGCGTGCATTTTGCGAATGCGAAAAATGCATCCAAATCACTCCAAAAACCCCTCCTTCCACAAGACTCTCTTGACACCCCTTCACACCCTTCACACCGCCTGCAACCCTTAGCACCAAAGAATTTGCGAGTGAAGGGTAGGTATGAACCCTGTGAAGGGCATCCTTCACAGTAACCAAACAGAAATGCATGCCCCCACTTGAAAGCGTTGAAATCCCCAACTCTCCGGCAAACAACGCAACACCGTGAATAGAGGTGAAGGACTACTATTCACACACAATCAATTGTTTTTCAGATACTTACAACCCCACCGTGAAGGGTTGCATTCACCCATAAACACCTATATAACAGCCTGTTACGAGAAAGGTGAAAGGTAAGAGCGAAAAAGGATAAATACAAAAGATACTACCAGACAATCACAGTATCCGGCACACCCCAGACGCAAGCATCCCTACCCTATTGTTTAGCCTCCGGATAGCTAACCCTTGGATGGTGTACGCTTTTCAATTTTTCACGAAACACAGCCTTCACCATCGCAATATCCTTGAAAGTTATGGGGCATTCCTTAAAGAAACCGTCCGCCAATTGCCCGTCAATAATTTTATCTACCAAATCGGCTATAGACTCATCAGAATACTCCGTCAAACTACGTGAAGCGGCCTCTACGCCATCGGCCATCATCATCACGGCCGTTTCTTTGGTAAACGGATTAGGTCCTGGATAAGCAAACTGTTGTAAATCCGCATCTTTTCCTGGATTTTCATTAAGCCATGAGATCAAGAAATACTTCGCTGCCCCTTTCCCATGGTGCGTAAGTATAAAATCCTTAATGACTTGTGGAAGATTGTACTTTTCCGCTATCTTCAAACCGTTTGAGACATGATTTATTACCACCTTAGCGCTTTGTTCATAACTCAATTGCTTATGTGGATTTACTCCGCCCTGATTTTCTGTAAAGAAGATCGGGTTATCAATCTTACCGATATCATGATACAAAGCTCCGGTACGCACCAGCTGAGCATTTGCGCCAATCCTTTCGGCGGCCGCAGCAGCAAGGTTACTCACTTGTATGGTGTGCTGGAAAGTCCCGGGAGCCTCTTCAGACAAGCGACGGAGCAACTTGCTATTTGTGTTGGAAAGCTCCACTAAGGTTACATTCGAAACCACGCGGAACAACCTTTCCATTACAAAAAGAAGAGGGTAGGTAAATAATAGCAGTACCCCGTTAATGGCAAAATTAAGATACATATTCAGGTTAATGGCCGAGATCTGATTCCGATGCATCAGTTCCAGCCCCAGGTTCAACAATGAATAAGCCAATACTACAGCCATCGCCACCCTGTAAAGTTGGGAACGCTGCGACAGCTCTCTAAGTGAATAAATCGCTACCATCCCCCCAAAGATTTGCAACAAGATAAACTCATGTGGATAATGCAAACCAATGGAGCATATCAACACCGTTGTAATATGAGCCAACAAAGCCGTACGTGAATCCAACAATACGTGTAACACAATAGGCAACATAGCAAACGGCACTATATACACATTAATTAATTGCAGGCCCACCAACAGAAATGTGCCCACCGAGTAAGCCACGATAGCCGTAAAGATAAGCAGCATCACATTTTTTCGCTGGATATATTCCGTCCTATATATAATAAGGTATGCTACAAAGCCACCTAAAAGTAACACTACAAAAAGAACCTGCCCTGCCAGTATGATAAACTGGCTGTTATCATCACCTGTCCGTTTCAGTGAAGACTGCCTGAAAGAATCAAGGATGGTATATGTATCCCGATCTACGATCTCGCCTCGATCTATTATTTTTTGCCCCGACTGCACCATACCTATGGCAAAAGACACCGAAGCCAACAATTCCTGGCGGGCATCCGCCGACTTCACAGAATCGTAAGTCAGGTTAGGCTGAAGATAACTATTCAGGTCGCACTGCTGCAAAACATCCACCGGATAATTGGCGGTATCCTGATGAAGCAATAAATGGTATGCACTTTTAAGAGTATACACAGAACGCAGGGATACCGGCGTAGCCATTTTCTCCCGCATAAACATCACCTCCTCCACTCGATGGGAATCCATCTTCTCATACACCTCCGAGTCAAGCACCCCTGCCTGATAAATAACAGACAACATACGTTCCAAGTGCGGCCGCCAAGGCTCCGGAAGCCGATCCCTGAGACGCCCCCGGCAATCCGCACGAAACTGCGTCAGCATACGGGGCGAAACGGTTTCATCCACCGCAAGATAGGGGCGGTATTGTTCTATCAGACTGTCCCTTTCATGCTTTACCACAGCTTCATCCTTATAAATAGGAAAATCATACGGAGCAGTCAGCAAGCCATACTTCCAAGGTTTCCCTATCTCAAACTGATAGTTAAACTTACCCTCGCGAGGCATAAACCACACGATCATCACCACAGCACTGATCAAAATCAGCGGTCTCACCACCCACTTCCGGCTAAAAAATTCCGCCAATGAATTCATTCCCTTCATACGTCCTCGCTATTTTGGGCGAAAAATACGAAAAAAGAGGGACTTCTGAAAAAAATAGCGTAACTTTGCGCCTGTTTCGATATACATTTAATACAAAGCTTAGTAACAAATCATCTTCCAGTATGACCGAAAGAAGAGTTCGGGTACGCTTTGCCCCCAGCCCTACCGGCGCACTGCACATCGGCGGTGTACGTACAGCATTATACAATTACCTGTTTGCCCGTCAGCACAACGGAGACTTTATATTCCGGATAGAGGATACCGATTCCCAACGTTTTGTATCCGGTGCCGAAGAATACATCATCGAGTCATTCAAATGGCTCGGTATAAATTTCGACGAAGGAGTAAGCTATGGAGGTGATAAAGGCCCCTACCGGCAAAGCGAGCGCAGAGAGATCTATAAGAAATATGCCCGCCAGCTTCTGGATGAAGGCAAAGCATATATCGCCTTTGACACACCGGAAGAGTTGGAGGCCAAACGAAACGAGACTGCCAATTTTCAGTATGACGCACATACGCGCATGGAGATGGTTAACTCCCTCACCCTTTCCGCCGAAGAAGTAGAACGCCGTATCAATGCCGGCGAGAAATATGTAATTCGGTTCAAGATAGAACCGGGTAAAGACATCCATGTAGACGACTTGATTCGCGGAGATGTAAAAGTAAACTCTTCCATACTAGACGACAAGGTGCTTTATAAATCGGTAGACGAACTGCCCACCTACCACCTTGCAAACATCGTGGATGACCACCTGATGGAGATAACCCACGTAATCCGCGGTGAGGAATGGCTTCCCTCCGCCCCTCTTCATGTATTACTATACCAAGCCTTTGGGTGGACGGATACCATGCCCGAGTTTGCCCACCTGCCCCTTCTTTTGAAGCCCGATGGAAAGGGAAAATTAAGCAAAAGAGACGGCGACCGCCTGGGATTCCCCGTATTCCCTCTGGAATGGCATGACCCCAAAACCGGCGAGATCTCCTCAGGCTACCGTGAAAGCGGATACCTGCCCGAGGCTGTCATCAATTTCTTAGCTCTACTGGGTTGGAATCCCGGTAACGACCAGGAGCTTATGACACTAGATGAGCTGGTAACACTGTTCAACCTGAAGCGTTGCAGCAAATCCGGTGCCCGCTTTGATTATCAGAAAGGAATCTGGTTCAACCACGAATACATCCTGAGGAAGAGCGATGAGGAAGTGGCACAACTATTTATGCCCCATCTGGAAGAAGAAGGCATCCACGAGCCTCTCCCACGTGTAACCCGTGTAACAGGACTCATGAAAGGGCGTGTCAATTTTGTAAAAGAACTACTTCCCCTTTGCCGTTTCTTCTTCGTAGCCCCCACAGAATACGATGAGAAAACTGTAAAGAAGCGGTGGAAAGAAGAATCGCCCGCCCAGATGCAGGAACTCATGGAGGTAATCCGCGCCATCGAGGACTTCTCCATGGAGAATCAGGAACGCGTTGTGATGCAATGGATAGAAGATAAAGGATACAATACAGGAGTCATCATGAATGCCTTCCGTCTTACTTTGGTAGGGCAAGGCATTGGCCCTCATATGTTTGAGATTACCGACGTATTAGGCAAAGAAGAAACCCTTTCCCGCATGGAGAAAGCCATCCACACTTTACGCTAAGAGGAACATGATCTTATATAATCTGGGTATATACCTGTACCACATTGCGCTTTATCTGCTTTTTCCTTTCAGTCGGAAACCCCGCAAGATGGTAAAAGGCTCATGGGTAGTGTCACGTATCCTGCACCAACAGTTGGAACCGGAAGCTCCTTACATCTGGTTTCACGCTGCATCTTTGGGAGAATTCGAGCAAGGGCGCCCGCTTATTGAACGCATCCGCCAACGCCATCCACAGTATAAGATCATACTCACTTTCTTCTCACCTTCCGGATACGAAGTACGCAAAAACTATCAAGGGGCAGATATTGTATGCTACCTTCCGATGGACACCCCCTTCAGGGCACACTGGTTTGTACAGCGGGTACAACCTAAGATGGCCTTTTTCATCAAGTACGAGTTCTGGAAAAACTATCTGGATGAATTACACAACCAAGGAATTCCGGTGTATAGTATCTCGAGCATCTTTCGTAGAGACCAGATCTTCTTTAAATGGTATGGAGGGGTGTATCGCAACGTGCTAAAAGACTTTACACACCTCTTTGTTCAAAACGAAACATCCAAGCGTTTCCTGGCCAAACTGAATGTAACCAATGTAACAGTAGTGGGTGATACCCGTTTTGACCGCGTACTCGAAATCAAAGAAGCTGCGAGGGAAATCCCTCTCATAGAACGTTTTAAAGGAAACCGCCCCGCCCTTGTAGCCGGAAGTTCCTGGCAGCCGGATGAGGATATTATCATAGAGTATTTCAATACTCACCACGAGATGAAACTCATCATTGCCCCTCACGTAGTGGATGAGAACCACTTGGTAGAAATCATCGATAAGCTAAAACGTCCTTATATGCGCTATAGTCGCATCAAAGAGGAAAAGTTGGATGCTATTGACTGCCTCATCATTGACTCATACGGATTACTTTCCTCCATCTACCGGTATGGAGAAATAGCCTACATCGGAGGAGGTTTTGGAGTAGGTATCCACAATCTGCTGGAGGCAGCCGTATACGGCATCCCGGTTATCTTTGGCCCCAAGTACCAGAAATTCCTGGAAGCCAAAGATCTGATCAAGGCCGAAGGAGGGTTCTCGATCAATAACTACGATGAATTCCGTGGTCTCATGGATCGTTTCCTCAACGACACCGAATATCTGCACACATCCGGAGTCAACGCAGGCAGTTTTGTACAAAACAGCTCCGGAGCTACTGAAGAAATACTCCGGCATATTCAACTTTAGTAAGTGAAACTCGTGTTTGGAACGTATATATACAGTAAAACAATGTATATTCGCATTCCAAATTCATTGAGTTATGAAGATTACAAAGACATCCAACGCTTTATTTTTAGGTGTATTATGTGCTGTAAGCAGTATGTATGCACAGGATCATACTTCTAAAAGTCTTATCCATCTTACTTCCCCTACCGGAACACACAGTATATCCATTCGACAAAAAACGAATGACAAGGCACAACAAACCTTGATGTATGAACTATCCCGCAAGGGAGAAGTGCTGATTCATGAAAGTCGGATGGGGCTGGAATTGGACAACGAAGCGTGGGAAAACGCCTTGGCCTATTCATCCAAAGTAGACAAAACATCCTCTTGGATGGATAATCTTCGGATGGACTCCGTGTCGTACCAGAAAAAAGACAGCGTATGGACTCCCCTGTACGGAGAGCGCAGCTCCATCCGCGATAACTATCAAGGAGCCACCTTATATTTCAGCAAGCCCGACCATTCCTCCTACCGCATGAATGTAGAAGTACGGGCCTATGACGAAGGGGTAGCCTTCCGCTTTACGTTCCCGATGCACCCGGATGCAGTTTTCCACAAAGTAGTAAAAGACCTCACCCAGTACCGCCTGCCCAAAGGTAGCAAACTGTGGTGTGCAAAATGGGCACAAGCCCCCTACGAGGAGCTGACGCTACCCCAAATGGAAACCGGCCGGGGATACGAACGCCCGCTGACCGCTCAACTGCCCAACGGGAAATGGCTTGCCATCACAGATGCCGAAACGGAGAATTGGTGCCTCACCCTGCTGGGAAAGGAAAATGAAGATTCTGAGACGCTAAGCTCGATGATGTATTCCATGGTAGACCTTGTCACCCCATTTGCCTCCCCCTGGAAGGTAATTCTGACAGGCGAAAGTCCCGGTATGTTGTTGGAGCAGAACGATTTGATGTTCAACCTCAATCCCCCTTGCGCTATTACCGATGCCAGCCAGTGGGTAAAACCCGGGAAGATCATGCGCGAGACTACTCTTACCACCGAAAATGCCATTGCTTGTATTGACTTCTGCGCTGCACACGGCATGCAATACATCCTATTCGACTGGAAGTGGTACGGCCCCTCCTTTGACTATCGCAGTGACGCCACAAAAGTGGTAGCCCCCATTGACATGCCCCACGTGATACAACACGGAAAAGAGAAAGGTGTGGGAGTATGGCTATACGTAAACCACCATGCCCTTGAACGCCAGGCACGTGAATTATTCCCGGTGCTCCGCCAATGGGGCGTAGCGGGAGTAAAATTCGGCTTTGCCGAGTTCAAGAGCCACCGCTGGTCAACCTGGCTGTACGAAACAGTAAAACTGGCTGCCGATAACCACCTCATGGTGAATATCCATGACGAATACCGCCCTTCAGGTCTAAGTCGCACCTACCCTAACTTGCTCACCCAGGAGGGAATCCGTGGAAATGAAGAGTTTCCGGATGCCACCCACAACACAGTACTGCCATTCACCCGCATGCTAAGCGGAGCGGCGGATTATACCATCTGCTACTACGACAAGCGACTGGAAAGCCGCAGCAAGGTCACTCACGCCCACCAGTTGGCGGCCGCATTGGTATATTACAGTCCCCTGCTCACCCTCTTCTGGTACGATAGTCCCTCCTATTACAAAGGAGAGCCGGAGATCAGCTGGTTTGAAACCCTTCCAGTAACCTTTGATGAAACAAAAATATTGAGCGGCACACCCGGCGAGCACATCGTCATTGCCCGTCGACAGGGAGATGAATGGTTTGTAGCTGCACTTGGTAACAACGAAGGTGGAAAGATAGACATTCCTTTGTCCTTCCTGCAAAAAGGAATTTCTTACGAAGCTTTCACCTACACCCATGGCGGAGAGTCCGTCTCCACTGCCACCCAGGTTAAATGTGGCAAACAGAAGGTAAAAGCCGGAGAGACCCTTCACTTCACCCTCTCCGCGAGCGATGGAGCAGCCATTCGCCTCGCCCCCATTAAGAAATAAGCAGAATATACTAAAAAGGCCCATTGCACTCATCCTAAAGATGCAATGGGCCTTTCTATCTTAAATAGTAGCTAAAAAACACCGGGTAAGCAGGTGTTTTGTAGATTTCATTCGTATATTTGAAAAGTAATTGAAAAAGTAATACATACGTATGACAATAGTCCGAGCATTTGTACTTTCCGCCCTCCTATTGGCGGGAAATACTATTGCGGCTCAGCCGTTTGTTTCAGCTGCCTGGGTGTCCGACCGTGGTGATGGCACATACACCAATCCGGTGATTCATGCTGATTATTCCGATCCGGACGTGTGCGCTTCGGGAGATGATTTCTGGATGACTGCATCTAGTTTCAACTGTACGCCGGGACTACCCATCCTGCATTCCAAAGACCTGGTAAACTGGGAAATCGTAAATTATGCACTTCCGGTACTGGAACCCACAGAGTTCTTTGACCTGCCACAACATGGAAAAGGCGTATGGGCACCGTGTATACGTTATCATAAAGGAGAATTCTTCATTTACTGGGGTGATCCCGACTTTGGAATCTACATGATAAAAACCTCCGATCCGCGTGGCGAATGGAGTAAGCCGATACTGGTAAAAGCCGGAAAAGGATTCATAGACCCCTCCCCCCTATGGGACGAAAACGGCAAGGTGTACCTGGCTCATGCATATGCTGGAAGCCGAGCTGCCATCAACAGCCTCCTTGTCATTCAGGAAATGACCGCAGATGGTACCGCCATGAAGGGGAAGCCTGTTCTGGTATTTGATGGGAATGATGGAAAAAACCACACCTGCGAAGGGCCAAAGCTCTATAAGAGAGACGGTTACTATTACATCCTGTTCCCTGCCGGAGGAGTAGTAACCGGATGGCAGGTGGCCGCCCGCAGCAAACATATCTACGGTCCATACGAATCGCGCATTGTCATGGCACAGGGAAAGAGCCACATCAACGGCCCACATCAGGGCGGATGGGTAGAAACTCCGGCAGGCGAGTCTTGGTTTATTAATTTCCAGGATAAGGCCGCATACGGCCGTGTCGTACACCTGAATCCCATGAAATGGAAAGACGGATGGCCTATCATAGGCGATGACCGTGACGGAGACGGCTGCGGTGACCCTGTTGCCACTTGGAAGAAGCCTAAAACAGGTATTCAATATCCTATCCAAACCCCTGCGGATACTGATGAATTCAACACCCTGCTCCCCGGAAACCAGTGGGAGTGGCATGCCAACTACAAAGATGTGTACGGATTTACCAGCCCCTACGGATTCATGCGTCTGTACGTACACTATCACAACGGTCCCAACCTGTGGACAACTCCCAACCTATACCTGCAGAAGTTTATGGCCGAAGAGTTTACCGCCACCACCAAGCTGCGCATCTCCTCCAAAGGACAGGATGAACAGATGGGAATCCTTGTCATGGGATGGGATTATGCCTACCTGACACTGCGCCGCAAAGGAGAAAGCTTCCTTTTGGAACAAGGTATATGCAAAGACGCCGAACAACTCAACCCGGAAACTATCCGGGAAATTGCAGACTTGAAAGCCGACCAGATTGTAGCCGGCGGCAATGTATCCTCCTATGTGAAAGACATCTATTTCCGTGTACAGGTAGCCAAAGAAGGAATTTGCACCTTCTCTTACAGTCTTGACGGAAAGAAGTTTACGACAGTTGGAGAGCCTTTCAAGGCCCGTGCCGGCAAGTGGATCGGCGCCAAGATAGGCCTCTTTGCCATACAGCCCCATGCCAAAAGCGGGGAGGGATGGATGGATGCCGACTGGTTCCGCATCACGAAATAACCCTTTCATGTCCCTGTAAATCATTAAAAACATTCAATATGAAACAAGAAAATTCAGTATTCAAAGCATTGCCCGTACTCTTCGGGTTCTTTGTCATGGGATTCTGCGACATTGTAGGTATCTCTTCCGACTATGTACAAACAGCCTTCGGGTGGAGTGACACACTCACCGGATTTGTACCTTCCATGGTATTTGTATGGTTCCTCTTCTTGGGCGTACCTACCGGTATGCTGATGAACCGCATCGGACGTAAAAACACCGTTCAGATATCCATGACCGTTACCTTTGTGGGTATGATCCTACCCCTCATTGCGTACGATCAGGTAACAGTAATGATAGCCTATGCCCTATTGGGTATTGGCAATGCCATCCTGCAAGTATCCCTTAACCCACTACTCAACAATGTAATAACCAATCAGAAGATGCTTACCTCCACCCTGACCGCCGGACAGGTAGTGAAGGCTGTATCCTCCTTTGCCGGTCCTATCATCGTATCCTTTGCCATCCACCAGTTTGGCGGGGGTGATGAGCAGAAATGGTACTATTGCTTCCCCATCCTGGGAGCCATCACGCTGCTGTCGGCCCTATGGCTCATGGCAACCCCTATTCCGCAGGAAAAGAAAGAATCTACTCACAACAATATAGGTGAAACCTTTACGCTGCTACAGGATAAGAAAATCCTGCTGCTCTTCTTTGGAATCTTCTTTGTGGTAGGCGTGGATGTAGCCACTAACTTTATCAGTTCCAAGTTGATGCTTACCCGTTTCGACTGGACAAAAGAAGAAGCCGGTATGGCTCCGCAGGTCTATTTCATTTGTCGTACGGCAGGCGCCTTTATCGGTATGTTCCTCATGACACGTATTGCCGATATGACCTATTTCCGCGTCAACATTCTGCTCTGTATCGCCGCTGTGCTGACATTGGCTTTCTTCCCCACGGATGTCACATTAAACCTTGTGATGATTGGTGCCATCGGATTCCTGGCTTCCTGCATCTTCCCCATCATCTATTCCATGGCCGTACAGGCACGTCCCGACAAGGCCAACCTCATTTCCGGCCTTATGATCACAGCCGTAGCCGGAGGTGGTGCAGTGACTCCCGCCATTGGAGCTGCTACCGATGCCATGCAGGGTAATTATACAGGTGGCGTATTCGTGATTCTCATTTGTGTATTGTATCTCACCTATTGTGCCTTTGGCATAAAAGTGGCTAAATAAAAGAGTTACCAGTTATGATACGATCCATTCTATATACCTCCGCACTTGTATTGCTATGCAGTTGCGAAAGCACTAAGAAGGAAGACACCTCCTTTGTAGACGGAGCATTACAGTACTGCGCCTCCCAAACAGAGCGCACACTGAAGGAACTGAAAGGTGACTCCGCAATCAATTACCAGCTCATGCCTCGCAATGTATTGCAGGGCGAAACAAAATGGAACCTGCGTCGTGCCGCCAAAGAAGAGTGGACAGCAGGATTCTGGCCGGGTGTGCTGTGGTATGATTACGAAAATACCGGAGATGAAGCTATCAAGGCAGAGGCCGAGAAATACACTGCCTCGCTGGAATTCCTGTCGAAGATCCCCGCCTTTGACCACGACTTGGGCTTCCTCGTATTTTGCAGCTATGGCAATGGCTACCGCCTTACCCATAATGAAGCCTACAAAAAAGTGATACTTGATACAGCCGATACGCTGGCCACTCTGTTTAACCCCAAGGTAGGCACCATTCTGTCGTGGCCGCGTGAGGTAGAACCGCGTAACTGGCCGCACAACACCATTATGGATAATATGATCAACCTGGAAATGTTGTTCTGGGCCGCCAAAAACGGAGGTGACAAGTATCTGTACGACGTAGCAGTGGCCCATGCCACTACTACTATGAAGAATCATTTTCGCCCGGATTATACCTCATACCACGTGGCTGTGTATGATACCATTACAGGAAACCTGATCAAAGGCGTTACCCACCAAGGCTATGCAGACAGCACTATGTGGGCACGCGGACAGGCTTGGGCCATCTATGGATTTACGATCACCTACCGCGAAACACACGATCCTGTATTCCTGGACTTTGCGCAGAAAGTAACCGATGTATATCTGAATCGTCTGCCCGAGGATCGTATTCCCTATTGGGATTTCTCCGCTCCGGGCATCCCTGACGCTCCACGTGATGCTTCGGCTGCCTGTGTAGTAGCCTCGGCACTACTGGAACTCAGTACACTTGTGCCCGCAGAAAAAGGGGAGTACTACCGCAATCAGGCTATCAAAATGCTTCGCGAGCTAAGCACAGAACGCTATCAAAGCGGAGCTTTGAATCCTTCGTTCCTACTGCATTCTACGGGACACTGGCCCAACAAATCAGAGGTCGACGCCTCTATCATCTATGCCGACTATTATTACTACGAAGCCCTGCTACGCCTAGAACGCCTGAATGAAGGGAAAGCTGTGGTAGATATGGAGTAATCAACAGGCGCTCCCTGTTAACAAACTATAATATAGAACAAAAACGAGGAGTGCACAATGTAAATCAATCTGTTTAGACGTATATAGTACATCTAAACAAAAGAAGTAATTTAGGTTTTTCATGAGTAAGAAAGGGAGATGCCGTGAGGCATTTCCCTTTTTGTTTTCTCTCTACATTAAGAGAGTACTCCACTGATTTGAAAAAAGTTCCTGTTTCCGCGGTGAGTGCATGCGGTTACTCGTATATAGAATAAAACAATAAGTTTACAGCCATGATGCTCAGAAAAAGATTAAGTATATTATTGTGTGCCGCAGTTTGTCTTCCGTGCTGGGCACAGCTCAAAGTGTACCCGGAAAGCCTTACCCCGGGTATTCCTCATAACGATGACTATACCGTACGCGTACGTGAAAAGGGAGGCGACTGGAAGGATTTGTACGAATACACTGCAGAGGTGGATATGGATAATGTACAGAAAGCTTCCATGGTACAGTTTGACATGGGCTCGCCCGTAGAAGTCATGGTAAAAAAGAACAATGGTACCATACAAGACGTACAAATCCGCCCACTGGTACACAATATCAAGCACATCCAGCAGGGAAACACTATCACCTTTACGCTGGAACAGCCCAAGTATCTGTCGGTAGAGTTTAATGGCGACCGTCTGCACAACCTGCACCTCTTTGCCAACCCTCTGGAGACAGAAGTACCCAAGCGGGGCGATAAAAATGTGATGTACTTCGGCCCCGGCATACATCGTCCCAACGACCTTCCCGGACTGGAGATCCACGTGCCCAGCAATACCACCGTATACCTCGCGCCCGGTGCTGTGGTAAAGGCCAAACTCACACTGAACTGTGTAGAGAACGTGCGCGTCATAGGCCGCGGAATCCTGGATCACCCTCAACGCGGAGTAGAAATCAGAGACAGCAAGAACATAACCATTGACGGGATCACCGTGCTGAACCCCGATCATTACACCGTATACGGAGGTGCCAGCTCCGAACTCACCATCAAGAACCTCAAAGCCTTCAGCTGCAAGGGTTGGAGTGACGGTATTGACCTCATGTCATGCACTGATGTAACAATCAATAATGTGTTCCTGCGTAACTCCGACGACTGCCTCGCCTTCTACAACCACCGCTGGAATTACTGGGGAGATACCCGCAATTTCACAGTGGAAAATGCCGTACTCTGGGCCGATGTAGCTCACCCCATCAACATAGGCGGCCACGGTGACGACGAAAGCGAAAGTGGCGAACTCGTTGAAAACCTCACATTTCGCAATATCGACATCCTGGAACAAGACGAAGACGACCCCTGTTACCAAGGTTGCATCTCCATCTCCTGCGGCGACAAGAATACTGTACGTAAACTCCTCTTTGAAGACATCCGTGTGGAAAGCATACAGGAAGGACGCCTGTTCCACCTCACCACCTACTTCAACGAGAAATACAACAAAGCCCCGGGTAACGGCATAGAAGATATTACCTTCCGTAACATCACCTACAACGGATACGGTGAAAACCCCTCGCTCATCCAAGGATATGACGCCAAGCGAATGACCCAACGCATCACCTTCGAAAATGTGATGATCAACGGCCAGAAGATGAAAGACATAAAAAGTTTTATAACCAACGATTTCATCAAAGACATCAAGGTAAAGTAATGCAGTAAATAAAGAACGTTCGTCAGGATGTCAGGCATTCTGACGCTCAAAAAAACGGGGATGTTTTGCATCCTCGTTTTATTTATAACAATATGATAACCAGCCCTTGTCTATTAAGACGGCCTTCTTTCGGGATGTTATATGCATATTTTCTTTCTCTCCTCCCTTCTAAAAAAGGAAAGAATCGGTATCTTTATCCGCGAAATGATTTAAACCTAAACTCCCATGAAACGTTTTATATTGTCTGCCCTTTTCTGTGGATTGTTGGCCACACATACATTTTCACAGCAACACATCATCTGGCAATTAGGCCAGAATGACGAATCGTCGGCTGAGTTTGCGTTACACCCCAACGGGAAGGGCACATTTATTGCGGCTGGCTATGGAGATGCCGGGAGCTACTTTTATGCCGCGACAGACCAAGCCTCGGATTTTCCATATATACTACCCGGTCCCACTGTCGACTGGGCGGGAGGAACGTACTGGGCCGGACAATGCAGAATACAATTGCCCATCCTGATAAGACTCGATCAGGTAAACCCGGAGGCTGACTATACAATAGACGTCTGCCTGACAGAAGTGGAATATCATTCAAAGGCATTTCTCAGGTTAGAGGTAAACCAGATAAGCCATGACCAGCCTCTGTTACCAGACACTCGTAAGCTTACATTCAATGTATCACCCCATACACTGAAAGAAGGAATCAATGAAATAGCCATACAACTATTCAATGGAAAATCCGTCACCTTTGATGCCATATCCTTAAAAGGCCCTGAAACAACAAAGCTTTCAAAGATAGCAGACGTAGCTGTCACATCCTTAAAGATGGCAGACTATGAACTTGAACATCAAAAAGGACGGACACAACCCCTTTGGGTCGAATTCATTTCGCGTACTGATAACCCTGTCACAATTCAAGTGAACAAAGACATTATCCATAAGCGGATTGGAAAAGGCAAAACGATCTATGAAATCCCCACAGCCAACCTCAAAAACGGAGATGAGATACAAGTAAAAATCCATTCAAGGGGAGAAACTGTAGTAGAACAAAAGTTCGTAAGAGCCCCTCATAACCTGCGTAGGACAATTGATTATGTAAATCAGTTTGCCGGCTCAAGCGGATCGCGCTGGATGATAGGCCCCGGTCCCTGGATGCCTTTTGGGATGGTAAAACTCATGCCGGATAACGAGGACCTGCACTGGAAAGCGGGATATGAATACAACGTGGAGAATATCATGGGATTCAGCCACATCCATGAATGGACCATGGCAGGGCTTTTGATGATGCCCACAAATGGCGACCTTAAAACACAACCGGGAACCGAGCAATTCCCGGAAACTGGTTATCGCTCCCGGATCGATAAGAAGACAGAAAAAGCAGAAATAGGATATTACTCCGTACACCTTACAGACTATGACATCCGGGCAGAACTGACTGCAACTACCCGGGCGTCTTTGCAACGCTATACGTTCAATGACCCCAGACAAGCCCGTGTTTTGATCGACTTTTTCATTCCCGCTGAATACCCGTGGACATTACTGGACCTTGATGTGAAGAAGGTATCAGATACTGAAATAGAAGGATGGACCCTGCATGAGTGTCACTCCACCGGATATCATGGAATACAGAAATACAAGCTACATTTTGTAATCCAGTTTGACAAGCCATTCGCCTCCATGAACGGCTGGATACAAGATGCCATATACCCTCACATCAGCCGGCTTGAGAAAAACATAAATGTAGCGGGTAACCCCTGGACCATCAGTCGTGAGAAAAACGAAGTGGGCGATGCCGGAATCTTCCTGAACTTCAATCTGGAGAAAGAAGAACAGGTGATGGTACGAACCGGAATTTCTCTGGTAAGCACAGAAAATGCCCGCCTCAACTTACAGGAAGAGATAGAAAACCCGTTTCAATGGGATTTCAACAAAGTGGTTGAAAACCAGAAAAATGTATGGAATGAACTATTTCAAAGGATAGAGATTACAACAGACGAGTACACACAAAAAGAGAAGTTCTATACCAACCTGTACCGTTCTATAAGCCCTCGCACGATCTGGAACGACGTGAATGGAGAGTGGATAGACATGAACGGAGAGAAGGCGCAAATACAAAAACCGGGAAAGAAGGTCTACGGAGGTGACTCGGCCTGGGGAACACACTGGACATTGGGCCCATTCTACAACCTTCTTTATCCCGAGTACATGTCCAACTGGATATATACCTACGAACAATTCTACCGTCGCGGCGGATGGCTTCCCAACGGCAACCCCGGAATGAGATATTTCAGAGTAATGATCGGCAATCCGGCGCTTCCTTTAATCGTATCCGGCTACCAACACGGGATACGCGATTTCGACACCCAGCTTATGTATGAAGCTCTGATACACCAGCAAACTGCCACAATGATAAACTATCCCGGGGGAGGCCAGGTGGGAAATGAAAGTTACCCCGATTATATAACCAAAGGATATGTGCCTTTATACAACGACCTCTGGAACGCGGACTCTCCGCATTATCAATCATACGTATCAAACACAATGGAATACGCCTATCAGGATTATTGCGCCTCCCAATATTTCAAGGCTCTGAACAAACCTGACGATTACCAGACCTTCAAAAAACGCTCTGACAACTGGAGAAATATATTCGACCCTTCCACCAGCTATGTTCGTCCCCGGCATCCGAACGGAGAATGGATTCAACACACAGACCCCTACCATGCCCCGGGATTCTGCGAAGGAAGCGCATGGCAATTTACCTGGTATGTACCGCATAATGTAAAAGGACTCATTGACTTGTTGGGAGAGCGCACTTTCATAGACAGACTCAACGAAGGATTTGAAGGATCCCAAAAGGTACACTTCAATGCCTTGGGAGACAATATGAATGCCTACCCTATCAATCATGGAAACGAAACAAACATGCAGGCGGCCTACCTGTTTAACTATACCCACGAACCTTGGCATACCCAAAAATGGGTGCGTGCCCTACAAGAGCAATATTACGGAACAGGCCCCCGGGATGCCTATCCCGGCGATGAAGATCAAGGTCAAATGAGTTCGTGGTATATTTTAAGCAGTATAGGACTCTTTCAAATGGATGGCGGATGCAGCGTTAACCCGTCATTCACCTTGGGAAGCCCCCGTTTCGATAAAGTGGAAATAACACTTGACAAGAACTACCATTCCGGAAAAAAGCTTATTATAGAAGCAGTGAACGCATCCAAAGAAAATTGCTACATTCAATCTGCTACATTTAATAACAAGCCTCTTAAAGAGCCATTTATCGAATGGAATAAACTAAAAAACGGAGGCAAGCTCCGGTATATAATGGGAGACAGACCCAATACAAATGTCTTTAAATAAACTGAAAAACCGGGAAAGATTCGGTATCTTTGCGCTCGAAACCAGAAAAACATCCTAATATGAGAAAGTTACAAGTGGGTGTTCTCGCCATTCTATGTGCCGGAACACAACTTTTTACCGGCAATGCTTCAGCGCAGTTGCCCACCAAAATCAGTTCTTTTCCACTCCATGAAGTACGCCTGCTGGACAGCCCCTTCAAACATGCGGAAGACCTGGACGTCCAGTATCTCTTAGGCCTCAGCGCGGATCGCCTGCTGGCCCCCTACCTCAAAGAAGCCGGACTCAAGCCGAAAGCTCCCAACTACCCCAACTGGGAAAGTACCGGGCTGGACGGACACATCGGCGGGCACTACCTCTCCGCCCTCTCACTCATGTACGCCGCCACCGGCAACCACCAGATCAAGGAACGCCTGGATTATGTGCTGTCCGAACTGAAAAAGTGCCAGGATGCCGCAGGTGACGGATACCTGTGCGGTGTGCCCGAAGGAAAAGCCATGTGGCAAGACATAGCCGCCGGAAAGATACAAGCCGGAGGCTTCGACCTGAACAAGAAATGGGTACCCCTGTATAACATCCATAAGATCTACGCCGGACTGCGCGATGCCTACCTGCAGGCCGGAAGCAAAGAAGCCCGCGATATGCTCATTAAGCTGACCGACTGGGCCATTCGTCTGGTGAGCAACCTCAGCGAGGCCCAGATCCAGGACATGCTGCGCAGCGAACACGGCGGACTGAACGAGGTCTTTGCCGACGTAGCCGCCATTACCGGCAATAAGAAGTATTTGGAACTGGCCCGCCAGTTCTCCCACCAGGTAATCCTCAACCCGCTGTTGGAACAGAAAGACGTACTGAACGGTATGCACGCCAATACCCAGATCCCGAAAGTAATAGGCTTTGAACGCGTGGCCGAGGTGGAAGGCAACCAAGACTGGTACCGCGCCTCTGCCTATTTCTGGGAAACCGTAGTGAAGAACCGCTCCGTAAGCATTGGCGGTAACAGCGCCTTTGAGCATTTTCATCCGGCCGACAACTTTACCCGCATGATAGAGGGTACGCAAGGTCCCGAAACCTGCAACACCTACAATATGCTGCGCCTCACAAAGATGCTGTATCAGGTGAGTGGTGACGAGAGCTACATGGAATTCTACGAACGGGCGCTGTACAACCACATTCTCTCCACCATTGACCCGGTGCAGGGTGGTTTCGTGTACTTCACCCCCATGCGTTCCGGGCACTACCGCGTGTACTCGCAGCCGCAAACCAGCTTCTGGTGTTGTGTGGGATCCGGCATTGAGAACCATGCCAAATACGGAGAAATGATCTACGCCCACAGCAGAAAAGATGTATATGTAAACCTCTTCATCCCCTCACGCTTGCAATGGAAGGAAGGCAAGCTGGAGCTGATCCAGGAAAACACCTTCCCCGAGAGCCCCTCTACCGAGCTGACTGTAAACCCGCATAAACAAAGCGCCTTCACCCTGTACCTCCGCTATCCGGAGTGGGTAAAGAACGGGGAGATAAAGGTAACCATCAACGGCCAGCTGCAAACCGTAACCGGCCGTCCCGGCAGCTACATCGCCCTGAACCGTGAGTGGAAGAAAGGAGATAAAGTACGCATGGAAATGCCTATGCACCTGATGCTGAACCAACTGCCCGACCAGTCGGCCTCTTACTCCATCCAATATGGCCCCATCGTGCTGGCTGCCCGTACCGGTACGGAAGACCTCATCGGTCTTTTTGCTGACGACAGCCGCGGCGGACACGTGGCTAACGGCCGTCAGATCCCCCTGCAGGAAATGCCCGTCATCGTAGGTACCCCGGAGGAAATTCTCACCGCCGTAGCACCCGTTCCCGGCAAACCGCTCACCTTCACCCTCAGTGGTCTGAAACCGGAAAAGTACGAAACGATGGAACTGATCCCCTTCTATCGCCTGCATGAATCGCGCTACATGATCTACTGGTCACTTATCTCTCCCGCCGAGTATCAGGAGAAGCAGGAGCAACTCGCTGCCCGCGAACGCGAGCGCGCTGCCTTGGAAGCCATAACAAACGACTATATCATCTGCGGCGAACAGCAGCCCGAGTCCGACCATTTCATCCAGTCGGAAGGCTCCCGGACAGGTATTACGCAGAACATACACTGGCGTGAAAGCCGCAACTGGTTCAGCTACCAGATGAAGAGCAAGGAAAAGAACGCCACCCGCCTCTTGTTCACCTACTGCGCCAAGGAATCCGCAGGCCGCAGCTTTATCATCCTCGCAGGCGGTAAGAAGATTGCCGAGGTGGCCATTCCCAAGGATGCCAAGGATGATTTCGCCACCTACACCTGTGCCATCCCCCAGGATCTGGGCAAGGAGAAACAACTGGAGATCCGCTTCGAAGCCGCCCCCGACTCCCGCACTGCACGCATCTGCGAGATAAGGCTGCTGTCCGAATAACACCATCCCACCTATCACTCAAGCGGGTGCCCGTCCTAAAAGGCAGGCACCCGCTTGGTGCATTAATACAATCTCCTTCCACGTTCCACTGATCTTCTGAAACGCCTTGTAGCAAAGACTTTCAGAGGTGGAACGTTGTTTATCGAACGTTCCACAAGAGCTGTTTTTGTGGAGGGACGCTTCAAAATGAGGGGAAAAGTGGAACGTGGAAGCACAAGTTTCGCATCGTGAATCTCAGGCCTGCGTTTTAAAAAGCCAGGCCTGTTCTTTGAGAAACTCAGGCCTGGCTTTTTGAAACTCAGCGCACCAGATTTCGTGCGCACGAAGCAACTATCTGGTGCGCTCCAGTTAAAAGATTGGTGCGCACGAATTACAGAACTCGTGCGCACCAATTTTCGAGGACTTCAGGCTTCCTAATTGTCTTGTTTTCATCTTGTTCTTTATCTTTTAAAATGTGGCATTACTCAGCCTATTCACCATTTCTGGGTCACGATGGTCAAAGAACAGACTTTTCCCTGTATCAAGGGTGGCAATCAGGGCCATATCCTCGGGGGAAAGCTCAAAGTCGAACACATTCAGGTTTTCCACGATACGCTCTTTACGCACCGACTTGGGAATCACCACCACATCCCGTTGAATGATCCACCGAAGTACAACCTGTGCCACCGATTTCCCATATTTCCCGGCCAGTGTTACCAACTTTTCATTCTCGAAGAGATGGTTACGACCTTCGGCGAAAGGTCCCCATGACTCAGTCTGTACCCCATTGGCAGAAAGAAAGCGGGTAGTTTCAGTCTGTTGACAGAAGGGGTGAAGCTCTATCTGATTCACCGCCGGAGCAATCTCCTGATGACAGATAAAGTCCATCACCCGGTCGGGCTGAAAGTTACTGATACCGATGGCGCGAATTTTACCCGCTTTGTATAACTCCTCCATGGCCCGCCATGCCCCATACACATCCCCGTAAGGCTGATGAATCAGGTAGAGGTCCAGGTACTCAAGCCCCAAACGCTCCAGCGATGCATGGAATGCCTTTTTCGCAGGCTCATACCCGGCATCCTGAACCCACAGTTTGGTAGTAATGAAAAGCTCTTCGCGCGCCACCCCACTACGCTGTATGGCTCTGCCCACCGCTTCTTCATTTTGATACATGGCGGCCGTATCAATCAGTCGGTAACCTGCCTCAATCGCATCATATACACATTGTTCACACAAGGCAACATCAGTAATCTGATACACGCCAAATCCTAAAACCGGCATTTCAATGCCATTGTTCAGTCGTACGGTTTTCATATTTCTACTTATTTATGATTGAATTTCTTCTTACAGAACAAAAGTAGGCAGAATAAAGATCATAGAAACAAAACTTTTTACGGTTTGTTATATACGAATTACGGATCATACACAAAAAGCATGTAAAAGGAACAAAAATGATGTTTCAATATATATGTATGTAATGGTAACGAAAAAAAAATCGGTAGTGAGGACTAGTCCCCACTACCGATCTACATATTTGGCTATTCCGAATTCTTACGGAACTATTACCTTTGTCACTGCACCATTTGCACCCTCTACAATGTAGAAGCCGGAAGGCAGGTTAAGGTTTACAGAGTAAGCACCTAAGTTTACTTTAGCTACTACGCGGTTGGAGGCATCGTACACTACTGCAGAGGTAGCCTGAGTAGAATACAGTTCTATTACGCCATTGTTTACAGTTGCTATGATCTGACCCAGCACATTGTCACCATTTACTTCATTCACATCCACACCCGGGGTACCGAAAGCAATGAAATCATAAAGGTACTCCTTAGTCTTAGGCATAGTGGGGAAGGCACTGAGATTATCTGTAAATACGATACTCCAGTTGTTCTTCACATTAAAGATGCACCATTTATCACCGTTATAAATCAAAGAGTGGTTTCTCCATGTGTGGTTATCATTTGTATTGCTCTGCGCTTCTACAGTACCACCCAGACGAATCTCGCCCTTTTCTGTGATGTGATAAGCACCGTCATCTTCCCAAGTTTCATTCTTCACACAAGAAGTAATTGTATAGCGGAAAGGTTCTGTATATTCCTCATTGAACTGTACATTAAATACCTGATTGTTCTTTATTGTATTGTCAATCATCGGTTCAAAGTGGGCATACATTCTAACACTTGCAGTACCAGTAGTCCAGAAACTATCTACAGTAAGGTATAATCCATCCTTTTCAATATAGTATGCACCAGACGTAAAGGTTTCATTATTTTCCACGCGAACTTCCAGTGAGGCAAGGAATGTAGCAAAAGCATTGGAAACCTTCTTCACTTCCGCATTCACTTCTACTTGAGTAGAGGAGTCATTAGCACGTACATCCTTAGCTCCGCTGATTACATCTTCAAGATCCCACACAGCAGCTTCAGGATACTGACCTACTTCAGGGGTATCTGATACCTTACCGGCAGCCTGAACATCAGCAAGGAAAGTTTCAGACATATTGATTACAGAGTCAATAGCCACGAAGTCGGTAGCAAATGAATACGGGTCGAAGTAGCTTTCTTCATTGGCATTGATTACAGAGTCTACATCTGCTGTAGGCACTTTCATCACCATCAGTTTTTCCCAGGTAGATCCACCACTACCGTTACTATTTGCGGTATAGCAATCTTCTTCAAAGGTAATTACGTCGCCTGCTTTCAAGCTTACATAGAAATCGCGGTTCAAAGGTGTATTATTACTTGGGTTACCATATGCATCAGCAAACATAAAGTCTTCTTTATCTACACTGCTTACTCCGTCTTCAATACCACCCTTTATATAACGGTAGCGGGTATACATAAAATTATTATTCTTATTTCCCTTATCGCGTTGGATAGAGGTAGAAGCATGATAGAGACCATCTTCAGCAGCTTTAAAGGTTATAACAGGCGATATTGCCACAGTGGGATGTATCGCCCCGCTCTTAACAATAAACAGGTAGTCATTCGCACCATTGTAAAACGAATTCACTGCTCCAGCTCTGGTAGAACCAGTGCCAAAGTTTGTCCATGCATTATAGATACCGGTAGATACGGTATAGGTTTTGAAATCCCAAGGAGAATTTGCGGCTTTATCCACATTGTCTTTGGGCAGGAACTGCTTCTCAAAATCAGCATATAATGTACTTCCTGTAGGAACCTGGAATAACCAACGGTTCTCTGGCTGACTGTAATCAATCTTATATGCTTTGCCTTTTATTACTTCGAAATCAACAAGAAGTTTCTCGTAATATGCCTTTGCAGTAGCTACCAGAAGATTGGGGTTATCAGATACAGTCACATACATTTCCATTTTAGCCTGGAATTCATCAATTACACTTTGATCATACTGGCCGATATTAACACCAGCTTCCATAGTGCCCAAGAAATCAGCACATTCAGTTACCAGATCATAGAAAAGATCAATGTAAGGACCTGTAAGATAAGGATCCACATACTCTGTACTAGCCTCGGCTACTTCCTGCGTGCTCACTTCTACTTCAAACTGGGTCCAACGGGTACGTCCCCATGCATCACGTACCCAATAATTAGTAGAGTCCAAGAAGTTAGGTGCTCCGAATTGGTGAGATACATCAGCCTCAGCAGTGATCATATCACCGACTTTCAGATGCACATAGTATGTACGCGGAGTCACTACTGTTTTATAGAAATCAAAAGCTAACGGATTTCCATTCAACAAATTATTATCAGTATATGCATACTTTACCACATTGTCTGTATTTTCAGGATCAGTAAGATCACCAAAATTGTAATCCACTCCCATCGTATTGGAAGCATCTACAAATGTTTCTCCATTCTGACGGAAACGAAACTTAGCAGTCAGATACCTTGGAGGAATAGGTAAATCACGTACATCCTCACGCATTACAGAGGTAGTCACTTTATAGTAACCTTCGGCAGGAGCTTTAAAGCCAATGGAAGCTGTACCAAGCAAGGTTGGATAGGTTTCAAAAGCCGTATCACTTACACGGGCCACATACATAAAGCTTAGTACCCCTTTTCTGGATTTATCGCCACTACCGGCATTCACAGGTATATGACCTTCTGCATTTATCCAGCTAGCTGTCAAGGGTTCATACCAGTACTTATTATTAGCCGGAGTAGTATTCGTGGTATACTCTCCCAAAGGCTGTTCCTGGAAACGTTCAGGACCATATACGTCCACATAGTTCACACGTCCGCTGTCAGTACAAAGAGTAAAAGGTGAATACGTACCCGAGGCAAGGCGATACTCCGAGAAGCTGAAATGTTCATTTCCTCCCGCAGCAAATTCCTCCTGGGTCATGTCATGCAATTTATAGGTCTGCGCCATAGTAACCATGGAACACAGTGCAAGTCCCAATAAAGAAAATAGAGTCTTCTTTTTCATGATAATTGCTTTTTAAAGTGAATAAATAGTTGGTTTATTATTTTATGCTACAAAGATAGAGGGATACGAAAGGCAAGAAGGGGTACAAATGTTGAAAAGCGAGGTTCATTTGTTGAAAAGCGTTTTATACGCTTTTCAAATAGTCAGAGGGATGCACTCCAAACTCCTGCACGAAGTGTTTACTGAAATAACGAGGGGTGCTATAGCCTACACGATACGCTACTTCAGAGATCGTACCGCTACCTTCTTTCAGCAGCTTGGCAGCCTCCTTCATTCGTACGGAACGGATAAATGCCACAGGGGTAAGTCCTACGACAGAAAGCAACTTACGATACAACCCAGTACGATCCATATTCATGTCACGAGAGAACTGCTCCACGGTGTACTCTGAGTTATCCAAGTTTTTCATGACCAGCTCCATGGCGCGGGCGATAAGCTCTTCATCGAGCTTGCTGATGGTGATCTTTTCCGGTTCCACCTCCACCGAGTCGCGGAAATCTTTTCGGCGTTTATCCAAAAGGCCAAAGATGCGGCGAACGCGCAATTGGAGAATTTCGTAATTAAAAGGCTTGGCAATATAGGCATCCGCACCCGATTTGTAACCGCTGATCTGATCCTCATCACTTCCCTTTGCGGTAAGCAGGATAACAGGGATGTGGGAGGTGCGAATGTCATTCCTCAGGCGGCGACACAACTCAAAGCCGTCAATTCCAGGCATCATCACATCGGAGATAATCATATCGGGCAATGCATTTAAGGCCTGTTCATGCCCTTTCAAGCCATCGGCAGCTGTGATTACGCGGTATTCCTGCGCCAAAAGGCCTGCAATAAACTGCAACAAAGAATCATTGTCATCCACAAGCAATATAGTAAGGCGGTGTTCCTCTGTTTGTACCTGCCCGTCCTCTTCTGAAAGAGGCTGCTCCGGCAAGCTCTCGCTTTGAGCCAGATCCTCCACAGCAGTATCTGTCGTGTCAAGCAACTCTTCCGGAGAATCGGTATCAAGAAACTCTTCCCCGTAATTCTTCATAGGAATCCACACAATGAAACAACTGCCCTTACCGGGCTGGCTTTCCACCTCAATAACTCCACCATGCATCCTGACATATTCCATGGTGAGGTGCAGGCCCACTCCACTACCGGTGGTATTGCCTTGATTATCTCCCTGATAGAAACGCTCAAAGATATGCGGGAGGTCTTCGGCGGGAATTCCGCATCCCGTATCGCAAATTTCAATCCGAAGAGCCTCTACAGAAGAGTCCTCCGGCATGGTATCTACGGTTTGACGAAGATCAATAACCCCACCGGCAGGAGTAAACTTAAAGGCGTTACTCAACAGGTTATATAGTATCTTTTGTAACTTTTCCTTGTCATACCACATCATCAAAGCCAGTTGCTGGCGATTCAGGTTGAATACCATTCCCCGGTCATGAGCCAGCTGCAGGAAGAAAGAATGCACGGTTTGCAGATAATCGCTTACATCATTGTAGGTAGGATTCAACTTCTCACCCTTCATCTCGATACGGCGGAAGTCGAGCAACTGGTTGATCATACCCCTCAGTTCGGCAGCTCCCTGGGCAATTACCTTCAACTGGCTTTTAATGGTCTCATCCGTCAAAGTATGCATCAGATGCTCCAACGGAGTCACAATAAGGGTAAGCGGGGTACGCAGCTCGTGACTCATATTGGTAATAAAGCGATACTTCATCTGGTTCAAGCCTTCTTCCTGGCGCAACCTTTCCTTTTCCTGCCTCACTTCCATCTGACGCTCCTTTCTACGCACTGTAGACAGCCATAAGTACACCACCAGGATAAACAACACCAAAATATACCCAGTAATACTCCAGGCACTCAGATAAAACGGCGGATGAATGATGATATCCAGTGTGGCCGGTTTATCACCCCACTGATAATCGCCCCCCGCTGCGTACACCACCAAGTGGTAACGCCCGGACGGTAAAGAAGTAAAATGCACCGTACCCTTACCATTGACCGACTTAACTTCGGTCCATTCGGGATTACCGCTCCCCTCCAGACGATAGCGATAGTGAGTCTGCTCGGGATTGGCAAAATTAAGCGAAGAGAAATCGAGCGACAATGTATTCTGCCGATGTGAAAGCTCTATGCGGGAGGTAGCAAACAGTGATTGTGTCAATATTGGATTCTCCGCATCACCCACCTGCACTTCCTTGCCCTGCACCTTTAATGACGAAAATAAAGGTTTCAACTCCTCATGTTTCCCTTTCATCTGGCTGGCCAGCAGCTCGCTGATTCCATTCAGGCCTCCCAGATACAATGTGCCATCGGGGAAAAGACAAGAAGCACGTTCCTGGTACTCCCCACGCAAAAGTCCGCTCCGGGAATCAAAATTCTGAATATAACGCACCGGTTTCTGTGCGTTTGTCGACAACACGAAACGAGACAATCCATTCGAAGTAGCCACCCAGATGTATCCTTCTTTGTCTTCTATTACCGAACGGATACTGTTGTTAACCAGCCCATCCTCCATGTAGAAGGAGTGATTCTTCCGGGCCTCGGGTATGTACAGGTTCAGTCCGTCCTGAGTGCCGAACCACACCCAGCCCCGACTATCCTGCATCACGCAATTATACTTTCGGTTGCTATGATTGAACATATCATCGGAAGTGCCTTTGGTTGGAAAGCTGACTTTCCCTGTGGCTACGTTGTAGGTAAACAGTCCGGACTGCGATGCAAACAATAAAGATTGCTCTTCCCACGGAATGACATGCGTCACCATACCAATAGCTTTCAGCTCCGGATGATCCTTCATCAGGGGATAAAAGTTCCCGGTTTCCGCATCAAAACGGCCGGCACCCGAGAAGCGTCCAAGAAGCCAGCAGCCTTTGCCGGGAAAGTCGTATACTCCGCGGATATTGCTCTCCACCGGATTGGTACTTCCGCTAGCCCAAACACGATAATTACGTATCTTATCTTCCTGCAAGCGATAACAGCCGGAATCAATAGTACCAATCCATATCAAGCCGTCCGTTCCACGCGTCAAAGAAAGCACAAACAGGCCCGACAAATCGGAAGAAAGCACACGTATCGACCGGTTTATCCTGTGATATACGAAAACGCCATTAGTAGTACCTACCAGCATCTCGTTGTCATTGTAAGGCAATAACGACGTCACATTGGCGCCCTTCCAGCCTGGCGCCAGCTCCTGCACATTCGGGATGCTGTTAAAGCGGATGCGATAAGGGTTGTGATACAACAAACCATACGCATTGCTGGCCAACCAGATTCCACCCTGCTTGTCCGACAATACATCTACCACCTTGCCTCTAATGATTCGCCCCTCTTCGGTCTGGAACTCAGACTGTCGTTGCACAAGGCTTCCGTCTTGGTTAAAATACAACACGCCCTCCTCGCCTCCTACCAGGATTTGCCCATCGGGAAGAGGAGTAAGGGAGGTGAAAATATGATTGCTGGTATAAAGAACTTCCCAGTTACGGGTCTTCTTTTTCTTTTGTAAGAATATGCTTTGGTTGTGTTCATTGCTACAGATCAAGTAGAAGTTGCCTTTGTAACTACAGGCTCTTGACAGTCCCGGTTGGCTTCGGAAATAGGGTTTCAGAGAATCATCCTCATCCAGCACATTCAGGCTATGGCTGTCGCAACGCAACACCTTGCCATCGTCAACAAGCACATACGTTTGATTCTCAGACTGAAACACCTGAAGAGCCTTTGATTTCTCTGAGAAATGATACGGGACTAAAAGTAATTTCTTATGCTGTGAGTCATAGCGATACAACTTGTAGCTACGTGTAAAGAACCAATATGCTCCGAAACTGTCAATAAAGAAATTACGTAACTTCTCATGGATGCCAAAGGTTTTTACGATGTATGAATCCGGGGTTTCTATGAACTTCTCATGGATGAGATCAAGGATCAAGTAGGTATTGAGGCGACGTATCCACAGTTTTCCGTCATTGCTTACATAACTTTCACAAAAGTCAGAGTAGTCTACAGCACCCGTTTCGCTGGGTTTAAAATGAAAGGTTCTGAACTCGGAGCCGTCGTACACATTTGCCATCCCCTCCGTCAGCACAAAAATCCGGCCATCCGGAAGTTGGGAAAGGCAACGCACCTGACTCTCCGGCAACCCGTTCTCTACGTCAAAAAGACGAAACAGCTTCTCATTGGCCGTCGCCATGACAGCACACAACAGCAATGCAAGAACAGAGTAATAACGCTTCATTTCGGAAGTTGAGGGATTTACTGTTGCAAACCTACGAAAAAACTTTCTAAAAAATGGAAATCTTTATCAAGAATGCGGCTACACACAGCAACGTACGTAGTTCCTCACCTGGCGGCGTCCCTCGTACAAATGCCGTTCCACCTGACGGTCGGCCAAACCAAGCGTAAGGGCGATCTCTTTAATAGAACGATCCTCCACCCTGCTCATCACATACACTTTGCGACGTACCTCCTGCATGGTACCTACCACACGCATCTCCTGCTCTTCAATCTCATTGGCATGAAGCTGGGATTCAAACTCGGTAAGCGGCTCCGCATCATAGCAAGCCATCAGGTTGTTCTCTATCTTATAACGCGTTTGCCGACGACGCTGATAGTCCACAATGATGTTATGAGATATACAAAGAAGATACGATAGAAGGTTTTCCTCACGAATCATTTCGCGAAACTTCAGGATACGTACAAACACATCCTGTGCTAAGTCGTCCGCATCATCATCTTCTTCTATTTTGGAAGCTATATAGTTGCGCACTAACGCTCCATGCTGAACGAAAGCCAATTCTACTAAGTCAGTGATTACTCTTGCCATTTCCTTTCGGTATTAGGTTTTACGATGGCAAAAGTATGGGAAAGAGCAGAGCGTAAGGTGCACGAATGTTGAAATGAATTGCTTAAATGTTGATTTCTGGTCACGCAACACCCTTTTACACAACAAACAGCTCACCGGATAATCAGGTTCACCGGATAATCAATAGGGGCAAGTATATAAAATGCAATGGCACCCTGCTTCACAGCAGAGTGCCATTTTCCTATTAACCAATTAAACCAAATTATTAAATCTTGAATAATAAAACGACTATCTTACTAAGGATAGCAACTTCATTACCAAAATCACACAAATATACGAACGGGAATCTTAATACTCCATGCTATTTCGGATATTCACCGTTCTTTTAACTTTATTTACCACTTAACTATTTTATCACTTTCCACTTTCCCGTTTTCATAGCGTTTCTCACGAATATAGAGTCCAGCAGGCAATAGCTCTGGATCTGTTCCACACAGAATACCATTCAAGTCGTAATACTGGATTTGTTTCAATATTTGTTCTATATCTTCTTCTAGCGGCTCGGTATAGAGGCTGGAAGGAATGGAGTCTCCATATACTTCAGCAGTCACACTGTACACAAGTCGGGTATCGGCAATCTCAAAGGTATATGATACGGGGCCGGACGTAAAATTCTGCGCCCCGGCAGGTGTTACCTTCGTCCCTGGGAAACCATACAACTGCGGATCAAAGGCCGTTAGATCCGTCCCAGGTTCCACAGGCAGGTAAAGCGTCCTTGAAGGGGCATTCACTACCATATGTTCTGTATACACAAGAGGGCTCCGTGTGCCTTGGGGCTTCGGGGAAATCCCTGCAGTGGGCCATTTAGCCATGAGTCGCTCTGCTTCTTCCTGTGTAATGGGGATTGTGGTACCGTGACGGGGCGAGAACCCACCACTCGTAGTGGTTTGGGCCACTTTCGTGAAGTTATCCAAGTCGGTGGATTTGCAGAATTCATAATATCCGCTGCCGTAACAGTCGTACATCAAGATCCATTCATCCGAGTTGATCTTCTTGAATACGGCCGAACCTTCCACTGCTACGCTGGTTTGTTGCAGATACTTCCGGTTGGGTGTCCACGTTCCACGCAAGGCAGAGGCCGTAGCTTTCTGAATACCGTTCCCTTGCCCTTCTGTTTTGAAGAACATGTGATACAGTCCGTCTTTGTACACTATATCGGCATCAATCGTATTGGCTCCATGATCGTACAGAACCTGAGGCTGGGTTAACTCGGTAAAGTCTTCATTGGCATACGAATAATATATCTTATAATGCTGGCTGTTTTCACCAATAGAGTAATACACCATGTATTTCCCTTCCTGTGGATCATAGATGGTTTGCGGCGCCCATACCTGGGTCAATGCCTGGCGGTTGAAACGGGCAGGCCAAGTATCGGGGAAGTCAATGGCTTTATGTGTCCAGTTTATCAGGTCTTTCGACTTGAGAAGTACCAGTCCGTCATTAGAAGACCATCCTTCGGACGACTTCATGTCGGTAACTACCATATAAAATGTCTTCCCATCCTCACCGCGAAGGATATGCGGATCGCGTACCGCCCTCTTCAGCGCGATAGAATCAGAATAAATGATGCGCTCGCCGTTATTCAGCGGGGTATAGCTGTATCCATCCATGCTTATTGCAAGGCGAATCTGCTCTTGCGATTGAGAATTACCCGTAAAATAGGCAAAGAGGTAGGAGGAATACCCCTCATCCTCGGCTATATATACCGCAAATTCGCGCGTAGATTTTGCTTCTCCCTTTATGGCAGTAGCGGTAAGCGTCACCTCTTTCTTCCCTTCTCCTGTGGGAGAAAGTTTCAAGATCTTCCCTTTATTGCTTAGGAATTCAGGCTCAGAAGATGTCCAGGTTATCAAAGAACCTTCCGAGGCATTAGAAGGCAATGCCACAGACTGGTACATATTATCAGGAATAGTCAGCTCTATGGCTTCCAGATCCAGCTGCACGCTCTCGGCATCACTCAGATAGGGAGCTACCCGTACTGTATACGACTGCTGCATTACCACAGCGCCTTTCTTAAAGCTGGCGGTGAGAGTCACAGACAGAGCCGCTCCGTCTGCCGCAGGTCGCGTTACGTTTCCAGCGGAGGTTATCACGCTTTCATCCGAGGATTTCCAGGAGATGGCCACTCCCTCACCGGCGCTGGCAGGCAGGTTGAGATTCCCCCTAGCCTCTTCGGGTATCTCCAATGCAGTCATACAATCCGTTATTTGTTGTCGGTAAAGCGCTTCATTGCGTATTCTCAGATCGTCACACAGACCAATAATAGAGTCCTGCCGCAACGCACCGTCATAAATGCAGAAATCGGCTATTTTAGCCTCTTTCAGATACGTATCTCCTTTGTAGCAGGAGCGGCCCAGCCAGTTGTAGGCAGTACTTCCTAGGTCTTGGGGCAGAAGTTCCATCTCGGCGCTATTCATCAGTTCGCCATCCAGATAGTACTTAGCCAGACTTCCCTCCTGGGTAACCGTCAGGTACAACCATTTTCCTTTGGTCATATTGGCACTTGAGCTGCCCGATTTGAGAGTAGACTCCGCACTGTAGTTCGACAACGTAATGGAGTAGCGGCTATCCTTAGCGCTCAGAAACATATAGCCGTCCGCATTGGCACTGATATTCTCCGCGTTTGAGAAAGTCCACACAAAGTTACCGTTGCCGCTAATAGATGTGCCTGCAGGTATATATACCTTGGCATGGATCGTAAAATCAGTGAGAGAGGTGATAATAGCACCCGTAGCAGCTCCCATGTCGGCATATCCGTTATTGGCCCCCAGGTTTATCACCTTCTGATTGTCGTACATAGCCACGATTGCCCCGCTATTCAGAGTAGCGTTATTCCGGCCTCCGGTAGCGTCCTGCACGGTCACGGCGCCTACCGCATCCTGCTTCAGGTCGTAGTGAAGGCGCAGAGTCTGCGCCGAAAGAAGAAAGGGTGTACATAAAAATACTGCGGCAGAGATCTTCCGCAAAAGGCTTTTTGCTTTACTGTTTTGACTCTTCATGGTCTATATTGATAATTTTTATATTAGATACGCCCAGAGAAGACAAATCACATGCCAGCCTCCGGAGTGCTCAAGATGCAAAGATAGAGCTTTTTATTCGTAAGCCCCTGCTCCCATGAAGAAAAAGAGGAAGCAACCCGGTGTTGCCTTCTACCGCTCACACACTGGAATAGACTGTAGCCTGCGGAAGCAGGGACAGTATATAAGCTGCCGGAGCCGCCTCAGGTATTTCGGGTTTTCTCTGCAGGCTACTGATAACCTGCTCCTTCCCCTCTCCCACTACCGGCACCAGAACGGGGGTATCCGAGAGCAGGAAACACCCGGTCATCGTAACCCGTTGTTGCCCGGATTGCGGATGGCTGGACACGGAATAGTGCGGCATGGAAGGTTCTGTCAGCAGCTCCTTCATGCCGGGAAATATGGAGGCGGTATGCAAGTCGTTGCCCACACCCAGTATCACACAGTTGAAGGCGGAGATGCCATGGCTCGAAACCGGCACACACTCACCCACCAGGCGGGAGTAACGCTCGGCTTCTTCTACCGGATCGTTCTCGCCCCAGATGCGGAACACGTGTTCACCGGAGATTTGCAAAGGGCTGAACAACAAACGCTCTGCATGCCCATAGTTGCTCTCCGGGTCAGTGGGAGGCACACAACGCTCGTCCACCCAAAAGAAGCGAAGCAAGTCCCAACGAATACCATCCGCATACTCCTCTACCCAGAAGGAGAACATCTTCTTCGCCGTTTCGCCACCCGAGAGGGCAAGGTTGAAGGGTTCTCCGCTTTTTCGCTCCATAAGCTCCATAAGGTGATAGGTCATGGCGCGCAATGCTTGTGTGGTATCTTCAAATCTTCTTATTTCCATCTGTTTCCTTTCGCTTATTTTATTTTACATACACAGGTTTTCTCATGTAGGCCCAAGTCCAGCTTTTCGGCAGGCCCCTCGCTGCCGGGAGGGTAAAAGTACAGCTCCTTTTCGCCCTTCTCACGCCAGTGTGCAAGGATAGGATCAATGAAGCGCCAACTGGCTTCGAGTGCATCGCTGCGGGTGTACAGGGTAGAATCGCCACACATCACATCAAGCAACAGGCGTTCGTAGGCATCCGGAAGACGCACCCCTTCCAGGGAGTTGTATTGAAAGTCCATCCCCACCTGCTTCACCCGAAAGCCGGCGCCGGGTTTCTTGAGGCCAAACTTAAGAGACACACTCTCATCGGGCTGTATACGGATGACCAGCCTGTTGCACGACCCACCCGAACACTGGCCCACAAAGAGCTTGTGCGGGGTGGATTTGAAGTGTATCACGATCTCCGACTTCTTCTCTTTCATCTTCTTTCCGGTAATAAGATAAAACGGTACACCGCTCCAACGCCAGTTATCGATGAAGAGTTTCATGGCGACATACGTTTCCGTAACAGACTGTGGCGACACATTCTTTTCACTACGATACCCCTCATACTGAGCGCGCAACACCTGCGGACAAATCGTGCCGGGAGTATAAAACCGCAAAGAGCGAAACACTTTTACTATCTCATCGCGTATGGATTCCGGTTCAAAGACGGGAGGAGCCTCCATGGCCATAAAGGCCATCAGCTGCATCAGGTGATTCTGTACCATATCGCGCATGGCACCCGCTTCATCGTAGTACCTGCCGCGGTTCTCCACTCCCAGCGTTTCGGAGGTGCTGATCTCCACGGAATCAATGTAATGGTGGTTCCAAAGCGGCTCGAAGATGCCATTCGAGAAACGGAGCACCAGTATATTTTGCACCGTTTCCTTACCCAGGTAATGATCAATGCGGTAGAGGTCTTCCTCCCTGAAGAGACCACGCAGGTGGGCGCTGAGCTTCTGCGCAGATTCCAGACTGGTACCAAAAGGTTTCTCCACCACGAGGCGCCTCCAGCCATCAGGTTCGGAAGACACGTTCATACCCGCTCCGGCCAAGCCTTGGGGAATGACCTCGTACATCATCGGAGGAGTGGAAAGGTAATAGACGATACGGTCCGGCACCTGATGCGCCACCCGGAGAGAAGTGATCCGTTCCTGCAATACGGCATATTCCGCAGCCTTCATAGGGTCAAAAGACTGATAATGCAACAAGGAAAGAAAGTCTTCAAACTGTGCAGAAGTGTACTCCTTTCCCTGCGCTGCATCCGTCAGGTGTGGGCGTTGGTAGTCACGAAACTCCTCATCGGTATAGGGAGTACGTGAGGCTCCAAGTATACAGAAATGTTCCGGCAGCAGGCCGTGTATATACAACTCAAAGAGGGAAGGCAGCAGTTTCCGGGCCGTCAGGTCGCCCGACGCGCCAAAGATGACAAGCAATTGATTCTCGGCTTTCTTCATTCTGATACTCCTTTCTCTTACACACTATAGCTACCCGAAACGGTGTCGCCGCCCTCTCCCGTCCAGTCGGTATGGAAGAAACAGCCACGCTCCCGGTCGGTACGTTCATACGTATGCGCCCCAAAATAATCGCGCTGCGCTTGTATCAGATTGGCCGATGAGTGCAAGGTGCGCAATCCGGCGAAATAACTCAGCGCCGCACTCATGGCGGGCAGGGGAATTCCGTTCAGTATCCCTTCCGAGAGGGCTCTCTGCCAAGCAGGCAGGGCCACCTGTATGCGCTCAGAGAAGAAGGTGTCGAACAACAGGTTCTGCAAAGCGGGATTCACCCGATAGGCTTCCGTAATCTTACCCAGGAAGGCGGAACGGATGATGCAGCCTTTGCGCCACACAGTGGCAATAGCGCCGTATTCCAATTGCCAGCCATAACGCTCCGAAGCGCGGCGAAGCAATGAAAAACCTTGTGCATACGAGATGATCTTGGAAGCATACAGCGCCTGGCGAATCTCATCCGTGGTAAGGCGTACTTCGGCAGGGGTATGGGAAACACCATACACCTGCGAAGCCTGTATGCGTTCCTCCTTATAGGCAGACAGCATGCGGGCATACACCGCCTCGGTGATGAGGGTTAGCGGATCATTCTCGTCGAGCGCAGCCTGAGCGCTCCACCGGCCGGTACCTTTCTGGCCCGCCACATCCAGTATCTTGTCCAGCAGGAAACTGCCGTCGGCCTCCTTGTAACGAAGGATCTGCGCAGTGATTTCTATCAGATAGCTATCCAGCTCGCCCCGATTCCATTCCTCAAACACATCGGCCAGGGTATCGTTATCCTGCGCGTAGACGCACTTCAGCAGGGAGTAGGCTTCGGCAATGAGTTGCATATCACCATACTCAATACCGTTGTGCACCGTCTTCACAAAATGCCCGGCACCACCACTGCCGATCCATTGGCAACAGGGCGTACCATCTTCCAGCTTTGCCGCAATGGCTTGTAGAATATCTTTCACAAGAGGCCATGCCTGAGGGGAGCCTCCCGGCATGATGGAGGGTCCGTGTAGCGCCCCTGTTTCTCCCCCGGAGATACCTGTCCCGATGAAGAACACGCCGTGGGCTTCCACTTCCCTTACCCGTCGCACGGTATCCTGAAAGTCGGAATTCCCTCCGTCAACAATCACATCTCCCGGCGAAAGCAGGGGCAGCAGCCCCGCTATCAGTTCATCCACCGGGCTACCCGCCTTGACCATCATCATCACTTTACGCGGAGCACGGAGCGAGGACACCAGTTCCTGCAACGAGAAGGTCCCGGTAAAGTTCTTTCCCTTTCCGCGACCCTCGATAAAGTGCTGTACTACACCTTCTTCACCTGGCGCCGTACGGTTATATACGGCTACTTTGAAGCCTTTATTCTCCATGTTCAGCGCCAGGTTTTCACCCATCACAGCCAGGCCGATCAGGCCTATGTCATTCATTTCCATTCTGTACTCTTTTCCTTTTAGTGATCTGTAAAATCTGTTTATATAACGTTCCCTTTGCAGAGTTTGTTTGAAAAGGAATGTGAATACTCCGTAAACTGAGTTACAGAAACCGTCAAGACACTGTCTTTCAGCCAGGTAGAAACCCCTAAAAACTCAGGCCTGAAGTTGCACAAACTCAGGCCTAGGTTTCTCCAAACTCAGGCCTGAGTTTGTGCAACTTCAGGCCTGAGTTTTTAGGGCCGTTTATTGTCTTATGTTTTCCTCAGAACCACCCCCTCGTAAGGGGCCAGCACAAGAGCCTCTTCCACCTCAGAGTTGATCCTCCGGTGCGTAGAGAACAGAAAGGTCATCCCGGCGGGATCTCTCAGGCGAATCTTTTGCCTGCACCAACTAAAGTTCAGATACACAAAGAGCTCTTCACGATCCAGAAAACGGGAATACGCCAGTATACCTCCATACGTACTCAGCTCTGAGATATCCCCCGATTGCAGCACCGGGTAGCGCTTCCTCAGTTTGATCATCCGCGTATAGACCCTGTATACGGAATGCTTATTGCGGGATCCTGCACGTACGTTTACCTGCGGATAATTCTCATTGACCGGAAGAAAAGGAGATGCGGTGCTAAAACCGGCATAACCGGTATGATCCCATTGCATAGGGGTACGCGCCCCGTCCCGGCCTTTGTAGAAAGGGTAGAAGAGCTTGCCATACAGATCGCGGATCTTATGTCGGGGGATCTTTGCATTTTCCATCCCTATCTCCTCGCCGTAATAGATGAACGGTGTGCCTCTGAGGGTGAGCAACAAGACGGCGTGCAGCTTTGCCTTCGAGCGACTGGCGAAGGTAAATCCGAGCCGTTTGATGCTACGCCCCACATCGTGATTGGAAAGGAAGAAACAGGGCCAGCCCTCTTCCGGCAATGCCTGATACCATTTCCGGATCACTCTGGAATAGGCAGAAGCCCTCCAACGGGTAAAGACCGGCGAGAAGTCAAAAGTAAGATGCAGCATGTCCGAGCCATTTCCCTGAAAACCGGCAGCCAAAAGAGGATCGCCCGGCGGCGGGGCATATATCTCACCCACGCTGGCCGTACCGGGATAACGGTCCAGCAACATGCGAAACTCCTTCAGCAGTTCATACACCTCTGGCTGGTCGCGACTGTACACCTTCCTGCCCAACCCGGAAAAGAATGAATGATCGCGCCAATGCCGGTCCTTAAAAAGCATATTGATGACATCCAGTCTGAATCCATCCACCCCCTCCCGGAGCCAAAACTCAACGATGTCGAACATCTCCTTCTTTACTTCCGGATTTCGCCAGTTCAGGTCGGGCTGCTCCCAAAAGAAGGAGTGATAGTAATACTCGCCTGTCAAGTCATCATACCGCCAGGCCTTCTTGCCGAAGTTGGTACGCCAGTTGGTAGGCCTCTTCCCCTTACGGGAAGGCTGCCAGAGGTACCAGTTGCGCCTAGCGTTCGTAGTAGACGAGCGGGACTCGCGAAACCAAGGATGCTGGTCGGAGGTGTGGTTGAGCACAAGATCCATTATCACCCGTATATTCCGCTCATGTGCCTTTGCCAGCAGCTGCCGGAAATCATCCATCGTCCCGTAATCAGGGTCAATGCTCCGGTAGTCGGCAATATCATACCCTCCATCTATTTTTGGAGAGGAATAAACCGGCGACAACCAGATAGCATCCACGCCCAGGGCAGATAAATAGTCGAGCTTTTCAATGATCCCGGGCAGATCGCCAATCCCGTCATGATTGGAATCTTTAAAGCTCTGAGGGTAAATATGGTACACTATTCCGTGTTTCCACCAACAAAAGGGGGTGTCACTTTGTGTCATGCAGACCTACATTTTTCAGAAGAGCATCCAGAATTGCTTCAGGGCGGTAGATGCTTGCACGCTCAGTGGCGGCACGCCTGAAGTGCGCCTTCTCTTGGTTGCCCAGATAGGCAGAAACACTGTGCTGCATTTCCTGAAGAGACTGCACCAGAAAGCCGTCCTCTCCGTTACGGATAATATCCTTGGGACCTTTCGTGTCATACGCCACCACCGGAAGCCCGCAACTCAAAGCCTCCAATACGGCATTGCAAAACGTATCGAAACGCGAGGGAAGTACCAGCAGATCAGCAGAGGAATAGATAGCAGGCAACTCGTCACGGTCCACCCAGTTCAGGTAAATAGCATCGGGGTTCTCGTATTGCAGCTTTTTCAATGCAGGGCCGGTTCCGGCCACCACCAGCTTCACTTTCTCGTGATGCTGCCTGGCATGCGCATAAATGGAGGTCAGCTCCATGACTCCTTTCTCCTCGCTGACTCTCCCTACATAGAGCAACACGGGGCAATCTTCGGGGATCCCGAAATACCTTTTCTTAATGGGAAACGTAGGAGCAAAGCGGGGATTCACCCAATGAGCCGTTTGGAAAACACGGTCGGGCGACAGGTTCATCTGCATGCCCGAGAGCCATTTCTTCTGATCGGAATTGAGCACCAGCACGCGGTCAAACGACTGGTAAAAGAAACGCAAAATGCGTCGTACCCTGCTTAGGTTGGCGCCTTCAATATGCAAGACTTTCCGGGCAAACATCAGCCAGTCGGTGTGCATATAGAAGCTAGCCTCTACGGTATATGCATGCTTCAGGTAGAGCCCAAACATGCCCATGATTCCCTCCGTAGAGCAGATGATACGGTCATACCCTCCTGAGAGGAACAGGTTGTGCAGTTCCACAAGATCGGGCACTTTGAACGTGTACTCGCCGTATAGGGGCAAAGAGAACTCTCCCTTCGGGGGTAATACGATCAGATGTTCTGCAGAACGAGCGTGGGAAGAGCAGGTGACAATATCTATGGGCAAGTCCCTCTTTCGTATCTCCGCATGCACCTCCTGCAGGAAGACGGAGACCCCGTTATTTTCGCCATATGTATCCGTCAGCCAGAGAATACGCTCCGGATGCTCAAGCCGCCCCAGCTCATGCGAGAATTGCTTTAGGGAAGGGCGCGATTCGAACAGGGTCTTTGCACTGATAAAATGCGCCGCCTGAATAAACAGGGCACCAAAGGCCGGGAAAGAAAGCCCGTCCAGAAATTCGGCCAGATTCATGCCTTTTGTACTCTTCGACTCTTTTCCTTCATCACCCCAGTAGGTGCGAAGCGCGCTGGGTAGTTCCAGTTTCTCAATCCAGGCATTCAGAGATCCTCCGTTACCTATCTCAGAGAAAGTGTTCTTCTTCAACTTCTTCTCCAAGCGCTTGCCCAAGATGGTATAGAACTGGGTATGAATCCTCTGGATAGAGCCGTAATATTCCTGCACCAGCTCGTTGCCCTCCTTCTTCCAGGTATCTGCTATGCGCACTGCTTCATTGAAGACCGGCATATACACCGGCTTTATCAGCATCTTTTTCAGGAAGGGAGGCTTTTCGCCCATGATGCTCTCGTGAAAGATTCGTATAAATGAGGTGGTTACCTTGTGCCTCTGTACCTCGCTGAAGAAGTTGGAGACAAGCAGGGAGATGAGTTTCTCATTGGTGTTTCCCTTGTGCAGCAGCAACCGGAGCAAACCGGGATCTTTGTAGTTCAAGGCTATCTGACAGGCATAATCCAGGAAGGCGAGGGTCATCTTTTCCGCATTCTGAAAAGTTCCGTATGGCGCCATGCGCCCTTCCCGGATAGCTTCTAGCGCAAGCTGTGAGCGGGATTCTGTGTGAAGGCGCTCCTTCAAACCGGGCACGTACAGGTAGGTACCGGTAGCCCCGGCAAACACTCCCATGTGACAGTCAGAGCCTCCCGACATGGTTTTACGGTAAGGATCTGCACAATACTGAAGCGGATCGATACCAAACTCCTCCGCGTCTTTATCTATTTCAGCCTTAGAGGTTTTTTCCAGCCACTCCCTGACCAGCAGGTTTTGCCAGGTATCCCTCTGTCCGTTCAGCACTTCAAAACGTTCAAAGACCAGCTTCATCTTCCGATAGAAGGTCATGGGAGGGGTTTTTCCACCCCCGTAGTGATACAACGGATGCGCCCAGATGGTAGGAATGTCCTGCAAACGGGCATATTCAAGGAACGAATATACATTTTTACGCAGCTTCTCCAACCGCACCTCCTGCTCCGGAGTAAATCCGTAGGCCAGCACATGGATGCCGATGCCGAAGTCGGGAACCAAACAGCTGAACTCTGCTCCCGTCAGTACGTCATGCCCCTGCTCCTGCAACGCATAGCAGGAACGGGCATTATTATGGTTGGTAATGGTAAAGGTATCGCATTCATTCCGCGACAGCTTTTCCAGCAGTTTATTACTGGGCAGCCATGTCTCGGGTACATTCAGGATTCGCCCTATCAATTCATCGGGTACGTCACTATTCAAATCATGGCAATGGAGGTCCATCTTCAGCACCTCATCCGCGGGATATCTGTGGTACTGGGCAAAAAGAAAACCGTTAAGTTCTTCCTTTAAATAATTCTGAAAATCACAACTCATTCAATTGAGATATTAATTAAATAATGCCTCAAAGTTCGGACTCTCAAGTTAGAGTTTGATGAAGAAACTATGACGTTTTTATGACATTCCACAAGGGAAAGCCAGAAAAAAGCACTCCCCGTATAAGCAACACACCAAATCCAGTTTGGCTTTTTAGCAGGAGACTTGTCTTTATTATCAAATAAATCTCTATTTTTGCAGGGAGTTAATATTTTATATATGGAAATATATCATGGCGGATATTGCCCTGTAGAACATCCCAAAATAATAAGCGGGAAGCACACCAAAGACTTTGGGACAGGTTTCTACTGCACTGAATTACAGGAACAGGCGGAACGATGGGCGAAACGTTACGAAACACCCGTCCTTACCATATATAATTTTGCGCTAGGTAACGACCTGGATATTCTGCATTTTAAAGAAATGACAGAAGAGTGGCTCGACTTCATTGTAAGCTGCCGAAAAGGAGAAGCACATAAGTATGATATTGTAATCGGTGCAATGGCTAACGATCAAGTATATAATTATATCTCGGATTTCATCAATGGTATTCTAACGCGCGAACAATTTTGGGTACTGGCCAAGTTTAAACACCCCACCCACCAGATTAATTTCTGCACCCCGCAGGCATTAAATTGTATTACATTTATCAGAAGTGAGGAGGTAAGAAGATGATAGGTCGTGAGAAAAGAGAGCACAACGATCTCTTCTTTGTATGTAGCCTGATAGAGTACATCGGAAGGAATACGAAGAACCACCGGAATGTAATAGTCAATGCAATTGGGAAAGCCAGACTACAGCATATCTATGAGTTGGCCGATGTATATCACAGTGAAAACATTGATAAGATCAGTGATGAGCTGATTGAAAAATATAATATAGAGCAAGGGTGGTTTGACAATATCTCATCCTGTAATTATTCCATCCCTTCACATTGGGATATCGGCAAGGTATATAAGCGACTCATCATTGACATATGCACCCATCTGCACAAGGAACCCATGGACGCTCTGACCGAAGTATACAATTCCTGGCTATCACGAAAAATAGAAGACTTCAACTGTAGCATGTATTATGAGAATCCGAGTTACCTGTATGAGTCATACAAAAAAGGAGATCCGCTTTAGCAGATCTCCTTTTTATATAAACAACAAAGTTCCCTATTACATCTTGCTTATTACTTTACCAACATCCGCTTCGAGGCGGGCAGGTGATACATTTTTCCGGAAACAGTCAGAGTGATCTCTCCATTTGAAGTATAGAACCATTGTGTACCACACTTCTCCACGGTAGCTACTACGGGTTGTTGGCTGAGGATTGCTACACCCGGGGCATTCAGTTGTGTACCACCTCCCAATAGATATACGCCATCCCCTCCGGGAAGCTGGCTGACAAGGGCGTAAGAAGCAGCGGCCTCCATTCCTTGATATACCACTTTCTGCTGTTGTTCTCCACAGGAGAATACATAGTCGGTACGTCCATTCTTGCTTTTTACTTCTACGCCGGCAAAGTCTGTGGGGGCACTTTCGGGGCTAAAGAAACGTACGGATTCTATCATAGAAGGTTCGTTCTTTGAGGAGGGTTCGTACACTGCTACAAAGGGGCGGTTCCATGCTTCGCCCTTTTGGCGGGCTACAAAGGTAAGGGTGGGCTGCTTCTTCATGTCATAAGGCATGCCGGATGTGCGGCTCAGGCCTTCGCAGAAAGGGGAAAGGGCGGTAAATACTTCACGCTCGGGAGCACCCTCCATCCACATAGTCATCTGGATATCGTTTCCATCTTCCTTCTGTATGATGAATACGGCACGTACGTCGCGATCTGTCAAAGCACTCTTCTTATCCCAGATATAAGAATAGGCATACAGGTGTCCGCCGGCAAAGGCCAGTTCCTCAGTAGGCTGCAGGTTTAGGTCACTGCCATCGGTGGCGGTAAGAGTCATGCTCTGCCCTAGGTTGTGATAGAAGTAATCATGCATCTTATCACCTCCCTCTACCTTGCGGCTGCGGAAGATATCGATGTAATACCCGGCCGTCGGGGCATTGGTTACAATGGCGGTAATGCGTTGTTGATCGGCCTGGCTTTCCGGCTCACGGAAGTACACATCAGCATAACTCACACCGGGAGTTATCTCTTGCCACTTCGCCTCCGAGGCAGGGTAACAGGAACGCACCTTGAAGCCGTGTGCACTCATCATGATAGGATAGCTGGAGATACCATCCACACACACCGTATTGTGCGAAGGGAACTGGGCATACCATTCGCTGTAATCCAGCCCTGAGTACCCACTGGTACCTATACCCGCATCTGGACCAAGAGGCAAGCCTTTACCGTATAACTCGAGCGAGATACCGTTGGCGTGGGCATGGTTTCCGAGGGAGCCGTTGAGCGAAGCCATCAGGCTGTGCTGTGTATCCATACCGTTACGCTGTGCCACCCAGCTCACATTGGGAGCATGGAACAAGGGAGTTACATAGTCTTCAATCTTTCCTGCGGGGATAGAGGGGTCTAATTCCAATGGCTTATGCCCGAAAAGAGAACTCACATCGGCACGCACATTGCGGCGTTCGCCAGTAGGAATCCCTGCGCGGGGATCAATACACTTGAGCAGGGAGGTAAAGTACACTTCCTGGTCGCGCTTGCCATACTGGCGGGCGTTGCTGATCATGCGCTGGAATGATTCGGTACGTAACGGGCCAGGATGAGTATCCCCCCACCCTACGATGACACCATTTGGAAAAAGGTATTGAGGAGTGGCAGCAGCCGCCTTGGGCAACAAAGGCATACGGGGCAGCATATCCGTACCGAGAGTACGGTCAAAGAGTTGTATAAAATCGGCAAACTCGCCCACCACCATACTGCTATATCCGGGGCATTCAAACCAGGTACCTGCCTCTGCGTCTACACCTGTCTCCAGCAAGCGGGGCAATGCCCACTGGCGGATGGAAGAACGGTTCAGAATGTAATCAATGTAATACTGGCGCCCTTTTCCTTCAGGATAACGGGCGTCATCTTCCAGCACCCAGCCGATGTCAAAGATATAACGGGCCTGCAGTAAGTTCCAGTTGTTATGAGGAACTCCGTGAGCGATGATATTGTCGGCGAACTTACGAAAGGCATCGGTATACACAGACATTTTCTCCGATTTCTGCTTTTTAAGGTCTTCATACAAGAAATCATACAAGGGAACCAAAGAGCTCAGTATGTCTTCGTGAATCACCTCAAAGGACGTCATGCCCACAAGGGTTTGCTGGTGCCCGTGGTTGAGATCAACAGGTACATTGCGGTAATAGATGCCCGTCATATAGGTATCGAATACACTCCGGGCCAGATCTGCATAACGCATCTCGCCAGTGTACCACCACAGGAAGGCTGCATCGCGGGCAATACCCATGATTTCATTGTTTACAGACTCGATGTTACGGCCCGTCTTCCCAATCTCCGCCCACTCCAGAGGGCGGCCTTCTTTCGTGTTATTATGAAAATACACACCCTTGGTATCGTCCATATACGGAATAATATCTTCCAGCTTAGGCCTGCCATAGGTAGCTGCCGTGCCGCGTGTACCGGTATAACATACGGTAGGTGCGGGAGCATGGCCCTCTGCATGATCGTAGGTTTCACCCTTGATATACACATCCGTAGCATGACTTTTCCAATACATCATCAGGCGGGAGGTTAGCCATTCAGGCCCTTTCTCCACATATCCGTCCACACGGTTGCGGATCTTTTCATAGACTTCCTGCGCCCACGCTTCGTCCTTCAACAGCTTCTTTAGCTCTGCCTTTCCCTTGGGGTTGGTCAGGTAACGGGGGTGTTCCTGCGGCAGACGGGAGGGTACTTCAATGGTTTGCCCCTCAGCAGGAATGGCCCACAAAGCAGCCACCCACAAAGCAGCTGCCACTAACAACGTATGTTTCTTCATTTTGTTCCTTTTTAGGCTATATACGTATGAGGTACGCGAATTACTATCCAAATATAGCACTTTTCCTACTTCAGCAAAGGAGATTATGTGTTTTGAGGTGATTTTATATGAATAAATGGAGAAATGTTTTAATTTTGTAGGATCAAAGATGTAATAGCATGAGAATTAAAAGTTTGTTTATCACAGTCTTGTTGCTGACTGCTACCTTCATTTACGGACAGTCCAAATCCTATTTTATATCTCCCGACGGAGATGATAACGCTTCCGGGCTTTCTTTGAAAACAGCCTGGAAGAGTCTGGAGAAAGTGAATCAAACCACTTTCCTGCCCGGTGACAGGGTGTTATTCGAATCAGGAGGGGTGTGGTATGGACAGTTACAGCCCAAAGGTTCCGGCGAAAAAGGAAAGCCTATCACCCTCTCCAGCTATGGCGAGAAAGGGAAACCGGTTATTAATATAGGCTCTGCAGAAGGCGCAGGCATTCGGCTGTTCAACCAATCCTGGTGGGAGATCCACAATATGGAAATTACCAGCGGAGCCCCGGCAGAGTTGGGTGTAGGCCGACAAGGAATCGCTATAATCGTTAAAGGTGACGGACAGCACATGGAAGGAATTGTGATTAAGAACAATTACATCCATGATATCTGGGGGCAACTAGGCGGACGTGGCGAATATGTGGGCTACTACAGTACGGCTATCCTGGTCAGATCCCAATACGAAGAAGGATTAAGCAGAAAAGACAGAGCCCTCGTGAAAACAACTTTCGATAATGTGTTGGTTGAAAACAACCGGATTGAACGTTTTGATAAATGCGGAATCGTAGTCTGGGGAGGAAAACATCATATTGTCGTCCGCAAGAATTACATGGATAATCTGGGAGGAGATGGAATCTTTGTGAATGGTCCCTACCGGGGATTAATTGAGTACAACGAAGTGCGACGAAGCTGTATGCGTTCCGGCTATATGGATCTGCCAGGAGGTGACGATTGGTGGCCTCATACGGCTGCTATATGGATTCAAAACACAGAAGAAACGATTATGCAGTTCAATGAGGTGTACGATACCGGCAGGGAGCCAAAGAACGGGGATGGCAATGCATATGATTTTGATTTCTATTGTACACGTTGTATCGCGCAATACAATTACAGCAAAAACAATCATGGATTTATGCTGGTAATGAACAATACATCCGGAAACATAACACGGTATAATATCAGTGAAAATGATAAATCACATCTCATCCAGATTCAAAGCAACCTGACCGATGAAAATGTGTTCCACAATAATGTCTTTTATGCAGACTATGGGACGGCCGATATTGATTTCCATGGAGGAGAAAACGGCAATAAGGAAGCAATTGACAGGTTAGGAGCCCTTTTCTACAATAATATATTCTATGCAAGCGGGCAAGCGCGTTTTCGCACGGTTTACTCCTTCGGCCCGGTAATCGGAAGAACGTTTGACGAAGTGTCCAAACCGAACTTTGCCCCGGGCTCTTTGTTCCTGAACAATTGTTATTATGGCCCGTGGAAAAACGGTTTGCCGGATGATCCCAAGAAGGTAGTGGCCGACCCGTTGTTTGTGGCGCCGGGTACAGGAGGGAATGGCCTCTACTCACTCAACGGTTACCAGCTTCAAGCAGGTTCTCCATGCATAAACAGCGGATTACCCGTCCCTTTACCAAGCAAACGAGACTATTATGGCAACCCGGTGAATGATAGCTTGGTGGATATCGGAGCGTATGAGCAATCACAATCAGGAGCATCCGCCGGAATAATGTACAAACAAGCTGATTTTCCTCTTTTTATCGATCCCATATACAACGGTTCATCCGATCCGGTGGTATGTTACAATAAAAAGAGTGGAAAATGGTATATGTACTACACCAGCCGACGGGTCAATCGCCGTGATATTAGTGCAATCGAGCGTATTCACGGCAGCCCCATTGGCATAGCAGAATCTACGGATGGCGGAGCTACCTGGAGCTATATTGGCGACTGTAATATCGATTATAAACCCGATCCGGAACCTACTTACTGGGCACCGGAGATCTTGGAGCATGAAGGGCTATATCACATGTATCTCTCCTATGTGCCGGGCGTTTTTAAGTCATGGGATCATCCACGTGATATCGTTCACCTGACCAGTAAAGACGGCATTAACTGGGAAACGCAGTCGGTACTGAACCTCGCTTCCCGAAAAGTGATTGATGCCGGAATTATCCGGTTGAAGAACGGAATATGGCGGATGTGGTACAAACACGAAGGCCGCGATAATGAAATCTGGTACGCCGACAGTGAAGACTTGTACAACTGGACAGATAAAGGAGAAGTTAAGTTGGGTGGTTTGCATGGTGAAGGAGCAAATGTCATTTACTGGCACGACAAATATTACCTCATCGTAGATGAATGGAAAGGTCTTTCCGTATTTAGCTCCGATGATGCAACCAACTGGAAGAAGCAAGATGAATACCTCGTGGCAGAAGACCCCAAACATCCTCAATATGTAGCAGGAAGCCGAGGTAATCACGCCGATATCCAAGTGGCTGGCGACCGGGCTTATATGTTCTATTTCAGTCACACGCCAGCTAATAGCGAGATACAGGGATTGGCCGTATATGCACAAGAACTGATCTACAATCCGGACGGGACGATCTCCTGCAACCCGACAGCCCCCTGTTATATCAATCTAAATGCAGGACGGAAGGAATAACAAAGAACACATACACCAATGAAAGCGAGGTTTGCACCTTTCCAAATGGTTGCAAAGACAGTATCTTTGTAGCCTGATTCAGACTGCCATCCAACTCATTTAAACCCTCTCTGCTATGAACCTGAAACAATGGCTCTACACTCCTCTACTGCTCCTTTGTACCGGCTGCGACATGATTGATTATCATCCGTACGACTGCCGTACAGAGGGTATCTCCGAAACCAATCGGAAGCATATCCAGCGCATCGAAAAGAGTTGTGCCGGAAAGGATACGATCCGCTTTGCACTGATCAGCGATACACAGCGCAAATACAATGACACACAGGATATGGTGAAACACATCAACCGCCAGGAGGGTATCGACTTCGTGCTGCATGGAGGCGATATCAGCGACTTTGGCATAACCAAAGAGTTCAAATGGATATACGACATTATAAGCGGACTGAAAGTTCCCTTCGTCACCCTTATTGGCAACCATGATGTGCTGGGCAACGGGTACCAGATGTACCGAAGCCTCTTCGGACCTGAAAACTTCTCCTTCATGGCGAGCGATGTCAAATTTGTATGCCTGAATACGAATGCCGTGGAATATGATTATTCTACCGCAATCCCTGATTTCAGCTTTATGGAAGAGGAGGGTAACGACTCCAAAGCGCGCAATTGCCGCACCGTCGTAGCCATGCATTCCCCTCCCTTCAGTGAGCAGTTTAACAACAATGTGGCTAAGCCCTTTGAGGCCTATATCCGAAACTTCAACAATTTGCAGTTCTGCGTACATGGGCACGAGCATAATTACAAGGTAAGAGAGATCTTTGAAGATGGGATCTTTTACTACGGATGCCCGGCTGTATACAAACGAGAGTATCTGGTATTTACTATAACCCCTGATAACTATTGGCATGAAGTGGTTACTTTCTAATCGGAGGCTGAAGATCTCCCTCCTGCTATGTTTCTTCTGCTCTATGCACCTATATGCGCAAGAGACCGACAGCCTGCCCTCCCACTACGAAAAGCGGGTGGAGAGATACACCCACAGGTGGAGCAAGTTGATGCCACAATACGCCAAGATGCAGTATGCCGGATCTATCGGAGTGGTATCATTCGGAAGCGGGTGGGACTATTGTAAAGGCAGACTTGAAACCGATATTCTCTTTGGCTACGTGCCCAAGTATGGCGACAGCCGTGGTAAGCTGACCTTTACCCTGCGTGAACAATACATCCCCTGGAGCCTGAACCTGGGTCAATCACAGTGGAGTGTACAACCCCTCACCTGTGGCCTTTTTATGAATACAATCATCGACGGACGTTTCTGGGAAAAAGAACCGGGTGGTAAATACCCCAGCGATTATTACAACTTCTCTACCAAAGTGCGGTTCCACATCTTCTTGGGGCAACAGTTCACTGTCAAACTACCACCACATAAGAGCGTGCACCAGTCGATCTCATTCTATTATCAGATCTCTTCCTGCGACCTTTACATCGCAAGCGCCTGGAACAATAGCTATCTTAAGCCCAAGGACTACCTGAGCCTGGCCTTCGGGGTAAAGTTCAAGATACTATAAACACAGGAGGCGATCTCATCTGTATTGAAACCGTCTCCTGTCAAGTGAAAACCGTGAAAAGGGTAGATCCCTTACCATTTCACCGGCTCATCCAGAATAATTCCGTCCATAGCGTCTTCTGCGGTAAAGGTAGCCCCTCGATATTGCACGCAAAGCATAACGAGTGGTTCGCTTCCATTGTTGCGTACCGCACGTTTTCCTGCGGGTGCCACCCGGACAACGGAACCCTCGGCTACCGGGAATATCTGCCCGTCCACCTGAAACTCTCCTTTGCCACCGAGGAAAAAGTAGAGCTCTTCATGGTTCTTGTGTGTATGCAGAAAACCTGTTTCAGTTCCCGGCTGGAACAGTTGGAAGGAAAACTCGCCACCGGTTGCCTGAAGGTCTGAACCTGCAAATACTTTACCAGGGATTTTAATCTCCGGACCCAACTCCAGCACATAATCACCCAGTTCACTCATCTTACCTACGCTCACTGCACTATAATTAGTGGCAGTTGCAATCTTTTCAACTTGTTTCATACTTGTTGTTTTTAGAGAATACATTAACTTTGCATTGTATCCTTACTTTCTTTTATACAGTACAAAGGTATACGATAAATAAATAACAAACAAGACGTTACAAAGTTGTAACTTGGTTACCTAAACCTCACTTTTGGTGAGATACAACAAGTTGACATGGAAAAAGAAATAGAAAAAAGTTCAGACATCAAGAACTGCCCCATACGCAATGTGGTGGCCCGGCTGGGTAATAAATGGGCATTGCTGGTAGTATTGGTATTAAATGAGAATGCACAGGTTCGTTTCAATCAACTCGGAAAGCTGATACCGGACATCTCTACCAAGGTATTATCCGCGACACTCAAAACGCTGGAGGCCGATGGATTGGTAAAAAGAACCGTATTCCCGGAGGTGCCTATACGGGTAGAATACGAACTAACCGAATCGGGCAATAGCCTTGTACCCCTAATTACCGCACTTATGCAATGGGCAGAAGAGCACATGAAGCCTATCATGAAACATCGGAAAGCGTTTGAGAGCGCATAACTTGGGGCTCCTATTAAATAAAAAGAGAACGGATGTAACCGCCTGTCAAAGACTGGTTACATCCGTTCTTCTTTGGGTATATTCGCTTGTAGCGGCTTAGTCTTTCAGCTTCGCCACGATGAATTCGCGGTTCAGGCGGGCGATGTGGCTGATGTTAACGCTCTTGGGGCATTCAGCTTCGCAGGCGCGGGTGTTGGTGCAGTTACCGAAGCCCAGTTCGTCCATCTTGCTGATCATAGCCTTGGCGCGGCGGGCGGCTTCGGCCTTTCCTTGCGGGAGCAGGGCCAGCTGGCTTACTTTGGCGGATACGAAGAGCATGGCAGAGGCATTCTTACAAGCGGCTACACAGGCACCACAACCGATACAGCTGGCAGCGTCCATGGCCTCGTCGGCGATATCTTTCGAGACCAGAATGGCATTTGCATCTTGGGGAGCACCGGTGTTTACGCTTACGTAACCACCTGCCTGCATGATCTTGTCGAAGGCGGCACGATCCACCATAAGGTCGCGGATCACCGGGAAACCGGCCGAACGCCAAGGCTCGATGGTGATGGTATCACCGTCGTTGAAACGGCGCATGTACATCTGGCAGGTAGTAGCACCTGTAGCGGGGCCGTGAGGGCGACCGTTGATATACAGGGAGCACATACCACAGATACCTTCGCGGCAGTCATGGTCAAAGGCTACGGGTTCTTTTCCCGCGCTTACCAATTGCTCATTGAGGAGGTCAAGCATTTCCAGGAGAGAAGTATCTCCGGAGATGTCCTGCATCTGATAGCTTTCAAAAGCGCCTTTCTCTTTCGGGCCTCTCTGACGCCATACTTTCAGCGTGAAACTTATTATTTTTTCCATTGTCTTTACGAATTAAGCTTTGTAGTTACGGGTTTGAACTTTCACGAACTGGTAATTCAGCTCTTCTTTCAGCATCTCAGGCTCTGCATTTTCGCCTTTGTAGTTCCAGCAGGATACGTAGGAGAAGTTGGCATCGTCGCGCTTGGCTTCACCTTCCTCAGTCTGGTGCTCTTCACGGAAGTGACCACCGCAGGATTCTTCGCGGTTCAGTGCGTCACAGGCCATGAGGTAACCCATTTCAATAAAATCGTCGAGACGAAGTGCCTTTTCCAGCTCGATGTTCATATCATCACCGGAACCGGGGATAAAGACATTGCTCCAGAATTCTTTCTTCAGCTCCTTCATTAGCACCAATGCTTTCTGCAAGCCTTCCTTGGTACGGCCCATACCTACGTATTCCCACATGATATGACCGAGTTCCTTGTGGAGGCTGTCCACACTTTTCTTACCCTGAATATTCATCAGCTTCTGGATCTTGTCGCTCACTTCCTTCTCGGCTTCCACGAATTGGGGCAGGTCGGTAGAGAAACGGGGTACGGTGATCTGGTCAGCTAGGTAGTTCTGGATAGTATAGGGAAGCACGAAATATCCGTCGGCCAAGCCCTGCATCAATGCGGATGCACCGAGGCGGTTGGCACCGTGATCGGAGAAGTTGGCCTCACCGATGGCGAAGAGTCCGTTGATAGAGGTCATCAGTTCGTAGTCTACCCAGATACCACCCATGGTGTAGTGAATAGCGGGATAAATCATCATCGGAGTCTTGTAGGGATTATCGTCGGTAATTTCTTCGTACATATCGAACAGGTTACCGTAACGCTGACGTACCACGTCCTCACCCAGGCGGTTGATAGACTCGGAGAAGTCAAGGAATACGGCTAGGCCGGTATTGTTCACACCGAAGCCTTTGTCGCAACGCTCTTTCGCCGCACGCGAAGCCACGTCACGGGGTACGAGGTTACCGAAGGCCGGATAACGACGTTCCAGGTAATAGTCGCGGTCTTCTTCTGCAATGTCCGCTCCCTTCATCTTTCCTTCCTGAAGTGCTTTTGCATCTTCCAGTTTCTTGGGCACCCAGATACGGCCGTCGTTACGCAGTGACTCGGACATGAGTGTCAGTTTTGACTGCACATCGCCGTGTACAGGTACACAGGTGGGGTGAATCTGCACGTAAGCAGGGTTTGCAAAATAAGCACCCTTCTTGTAGCATTCGATGGCTGCCGAGCAGTTACATCCCATTGCATTGGTAGAAAGGAAGTAGGTATTACCGTATCCGCCGGTACCGATTACCACGGCATGGGCAGCAAAACGTTCCAACTTACCGGTTACCAGGTTACGGGCGATGATACCACGGGCGCGACCGTCTACGATCACAAGGTTTACCATCTCGTAACGGGTGTACAACTTTACAGTACCCTTGTTTACCTGGCGGCTCAGTGCAGAGTATGCACCCAGCAGGAGCTGCTGTCCGGTTTGTCCCTTTGCGTAGAACGTACGGCTTACCTGTGCGCCACCGAAAGAACGGTTGTCCAGCGTGCCGCCGTAATCGCGTGCAAAAGGTACTCCCTGCGCCACGCACTGGTCGATGATGCTGTTAGCTACCTCGGCAAGGCGGTATACATTGGCCTCGCGGGCACGGTAGTCGCCACCCTTGATTGTATCGTAAAACAGACGGTATACTGAGTCGCCGTCATTCGGGTAATTCTTAGCTGCATTGATACCACCCTGTGCAGCAATAGAGTGTGCACGACGGGGAGAATCCTGGATACAGAAGTTCAATACTCTGAAACCCATCTCTCCGAGGGAAGCTGCCGCAGAAGCTCCGGCAAGTCCGGTACCTACCACGATCACATCGAGGCGGCGTTTGTTAGCGGGGTTCACCAGTTTCTGGTGCGCTTTATAGTTACTCCATTTTTCGGCCAATGGCCCTTCAGGAATTCTGGAATCTATCTTAGTCATAATGGTTATTTTCTTAGATCTGATTGTTAAATGAATCAAACGTACTCACGCTTAGCAGCAAACTCCGGAACAGATTCCGTATTTCACATAAAATGCAATAGCTACCAAAGCGAAACCGCACAATACTACAGTAGCCCATACAGAACCAATGGTTCTCCAACGGTTAAACCAAATCTGGTTGTTCCATCCAAGTGTTTGCAGAGCGCTCCAGAAACCATGAGTAAGATGGAACCAAAGAGCTACAAACCATACCAGGTAGAGTACTACCATTATCGGATTGCTGAATACTTCCTTGATCAGTTCAATCGCATCCTCAGGGTGCCCACCAAGCATCTCAGGAAGCTGCATCTTTGCCCAGAACTGAACAAAGTGAAGGAAAAGGAAAAGGATAACAATCAGTCCTAAAACGAGCATGTTCTGAGAAGCCCATTCTACTGACTTGTGTTTCTCCGCAACTGCGTAATCCTGAGGACCACGCGCACGGCGGTTCTGCATTGTAAGGATGAATGCATACACGATGTGTACCACAAATCCTGCTGCCAATACTGCCGTAGCCGCCAATGCATACCAGTTTGCCCCGAGGAACTCGCAGATTGCATTGTAGCCATCTTCAGAGATGACAGCCACAAGGTTCATCGCCATGTGAAAGGTTACGAAGAGGATCAGGAAAAGACCTGAGAGACTCATGATCAACTTCCTGCCTACAGAAGAATTAATTAACCACATAAATGATTGAGTTTAAATTATTTAAATATTATTGTTAAGCTTCTTTAGTCAACACTGCTACTCAAGGCTGCAAAATTAGCCTAATTTTATCTATTTGCCAAGAAGAAATGCGGAATTTTTTCTATAATCACGCCCCTGTTCCGCACTCTTCCAAAGCCCTTTACTCCCTGCGCATCCATTTCTGAGTCGAGGGGCTCAACTAGTGAGTCGGCGCCCTCAAACGGCGAGTCGAGGGCGCCGACTCGCCAGTTGACGCCGCCGACTGCATCTGCAAAAACCCCTGTTGAGAGAAGCACTATGCAGCAAACTCCGAAAAAGCAAGTTACTGCATACCTTACTGCATAGTATTAAACACCTGTTTATAAACAGAATAGCTATCATTTATGCAGTAAATGCAGTAAAATTCGAAAAAAAATTTTTCTGGGAGCAGGTATCCCCTGACCAAATAAATAGCGCTATAAAAAGAGGCCCTGACTTCGTCAATGCGTCACCCTACTCACTTCACCCCATCCGGTCTGTCAATCAGCGGCTGTATTGCCCGCTGCTTATCAGTTAGAAATAGTGTCTTGGTGTAAAATTCCCCGTTTTCAGGCAGCTTCACTCTTATGGT